>CAZYFH010000020.1:0-66963 GCA_964646815.1 uncultured Vicinamibacteraceae bacterium
AGTCGAGCTGCTCGACCGGGACGAAGAGCTTGTCGCCGCCGGCGTACCGCAGCTCCACGAACTCGCGCGGGGTCTCGGTCAGGACCTGGCTGACGGCGAGCTGCCGCAATCCCACGAACGCGCCGATGCCGTGTTCGACGTGGACGACCTGATCGCCGACCTTCAGGTCTCGGAAATCCGACAGAAATGAGCGGGTGATCGACCGCTGCCGGCGGACTCGGTGCTCCTCCTCGAACAGATCCGTCTCGGCATAGATCTGAAGCGCGGCGTCCGGCAATCGGAACCCACGCGAGAGCGCGCCGGTCACCACGAGCACGGCCGCCGTATGCGTGTCCGTCGCGCCATCGAGCGCCACGCCGACCAACCCGTCCTCGGCGAGCAGCTCGATGATCCGCTCGGCTCGCCCATCGGTGGCCGCCACGAAGAGCTGCGTGTCGCCGCGCTCGCGGCCGCGACGCACCTCGGCGACCCAGTCGCTGAGCCGGCCCCGGAATTCGACAGTCGGCTGACAGGCGATGTGGCGAGGCGCGGGATCGGTCACCGCCTGGACGTCTTCAATGCTGAGGGTATCGAGGACCGTCGCGCCCGCTAGCCACCTGTGGATCCGATCGAGGTCGACGTGCATCGCCTCAGGCGAGGGCGCCACGTCCCCGCGCGCAACCGCGGCGCGGTGGCTGAGACGGAGCTGCTCGTCGACGTGGGCACTTCGGGCCATCGTGTCAGCCGGTTCGGAGACGATGACGGTCGCGGATGTCCATGCCGCATAGTCGAGCAGCGTGGCGCTGCGGTCGAGCTCGTCGTCCTCGGTGAACGTCTCAAACCGCTCCCGGAGCGGAAAGATGGTCATCTGGTCCATCGTTGCCATCGAACGCTGCGTCGCTGAGTCGAATCGGCGGAGCGATTCAATCGTATCGCCGGCAAACTCCACCCGAACGGGATGTGAGTCGCCGGCCGGGAACACGTCGACGATCCCGCCGCGGCTCCAGAATTGCCCGTGCGCGTCGACGGGGTCCGCGGGCGCGAAGCCGGCGTCCGCCAACCGATCGGCGAGCTCGGTCGGTGACATCGTGTGCGACGCGCGCAACTCGACGGTGGCCCGACCCAGGCGATCGGGCGCGCTGACCCGCGGCGCGATCGCGGCGGACGAGGCGACGACGACCGCTGCGCTGCGCCGCGCCATCGCGGCCAAGGCGCGCGCGCGCGCGGAGGCCACGTCTAGGTGAGGGGCGATGCCGCGATAGGGATCGACCTCTGGCGAAGGGAACGGAAGGATGCGGCGCTGGACCTCGGCGGGCGCGAGCCCCTCGAGAGCGGCGGCGAAGAACCGACCGTCGGCGGTCATCCGCTCGACGTCGGCGTCGTGCGGCACGACCACCACGACCGGGGTCTGGGTCGCGACCGTGGCGACCACCAGCGCCTGCGCCGCCGGTGACAAGCCGCTGATCGATCCGGCTCCAGACGCACCAAACCCCAAACCGGCGCGGCTCGCCGCCGATTTCAGCAACGCCTGGAGAGTCAGCGAAGTCGTCGCAAACAACACGAACGAGCGGCCTTACGCTACGGAACCGTCGATACTAGCATGGGGCAGTGGCTGACGCGAAGAGCCCGTGGTCTCGCTGTCTTGACTGCCAGGAACGTGAATGAGTCACGCTTCGTTGAAGCCAGCAGGCGCGCACGGGACGAAGCTCCATCTAGTTTTGGTCGCCCGACCTGCGCTCGAATCGGATGCCCTCGCTGAACGACCACGTGTGGCGGGGCCGATAAACCCCCACGTCCTTGGTGTGGGACTTCACGCGAAAGGTATAGAGCAGGCGATGGTAGTCGTACTGGACGCCGTCCCGTGTGTGTGCCGCGACGTCGAGCTTGTAGGTGCCCTCGACCAGCTCGAGGCTGGCGACGCGGAAGACCACTTCCCCGGACCCGGACATCTCCTCCGGCCGGAGCTCTTCGATGTCGGTGTTCGTCCCGTAGCAGCAGACGCCCTCCGCGTTGAAGATGCTGACCCCAAACACGAAATCGCTTACCGGCTCGGACGTGCTGACCGCCAGGCGGATGACCAGCGCGTCGCCGCTCTGATACACGTGCGCCGGTCCCGCCTCTCCTTCGAGCACGACCGCGTCAATGCGTACCGGGCCTGATCCCCAGCGGCCCGTCGCGGCAAGAAACATGTCGCCAGGCGGTTCTTCTGTCGTGACGGCCTGGTCAGTGAAGGTGCCCGACGCACGCGTGGCCTCGCGCACCTTGCGGTCGCCGGCAGCGAGCACCGCCTCCTCCACGTCCTGCACGTCCGTGGTGTAGGCGTGCACCACCCGGCGCGGATCGCCCTGGGCGCGGATCCGACCGGCATCGAGCCAGACGGCGGTATCGCAGAACCGCTGGACCATGGCGAGACCGTGGGTCACCAGCAGGATCGTCTTTCCACGCCGCTTGAACTCGGCGAACTTATCGAGGCACTTGAGGCTGAATCCCTCGTCGCCCACCGCGAGTACCTCGTCAACCAGGAGGACGTCGGGATCGACGTGGACCGCAACCGCGAAGCCGAGTCGCATGTACATCCCGGACGAGTAGGTCTTGACCGGTGCGTCGATGAACGCCTCGAGTTCCGCGAACGCCACGATCTCGTCGAACCGGCGCGCGATCTCCCGCTTCGTCAGTCCGAGCATCACGCCGTTGATGAACACGTTCTCGCGGCCCGAGATCTCTGGGTGGAACCCGGCCCCGAGCTCGATCAGCGCCGAGATCCGGCCCTTGACCGCGATCTCGCCCTCCGTCGGCTTGGTGATCCCGGCGATCAGCTTGAGGAGCGTGCTCTTCCCGGATCCATTGGGTCCGATGACACCAAGCGTGGTGCCGGCCGGCACCTCGAGTGAGACGCCGCTGAGCGCGTGAAACACCTCCTCGGGATTGAGCTCGCTGGCGAGACTCCCCCTGAGCAAGGCGCTCTTGAGCGTCGAGAACTGACGCCGATAGGCGTAGCGCCGGTAGAGCTTGGTGACGTCCCGAGCCACGATGGCAGCGTCGCTCACACTTCCTCCGCGAACGTGTCTCTGAGCCGGTCGAACAACGCGTAGCCGGCCAGGAACACCATCACGGACCCCACAGCCAGCGCAAGCAGGAACCTCCAGTGCCCGTAAGGTCCGTCGTAGAACAGGATCTCCTGATACGAGATCGCGAGGTGCGCGAACGGGTTGAGATCCATCAGCACCTTGCCGAGCGGCGGCAAGCCGCCGATCTCGGGCCCTCGCTCCGCGACCAGCGACATCGGGTACAGGATGGGGGTCGCGAAGAACCAAAACGTCAGGACGTTGGCCAGCAGGTCCTTGATATCGCGGAAGTGCACCGTGAGCGCGGCGAGGATCAAGCCGAGACCCAACATCAACACAAACTGCACGGCCATCACGGCCGGAAGCCAGATCACTTCGAGCACCCCGGGGGCACTGGGCGCGAAGAAGACGAGACCCGCGACCAGGATCGGCAGCGCGAGCAGGAAGTGGATCATGTTGGAAATCACCGCGACGACCGGCAGGATTTCGGCCGGGAACAGCACTTTCTTGATCAGGTTGCCGTTAGCCAGCAGTGAGTTCCCGGCCTCGGTGAGCCCGGACGAGAACCAGGTCCAGGGAAGCAGCCCGCAGAACAGGAACAAAGCGTATGGCTCAATGTCGACCGGCCGGAATCCCGCGAGCACGACCGAGAAGACGAACGTGTAGACCAGGAGCAACAGCAACGGGTTAGCGAACGACCAGAAGAACCCGAGCACCGAGCCGCGGTAGCGTGCCTTGAGCTCACGCGCCACAAGGGTCTGGATCAGGCTGCGATACCGCAGCAGCCGCCCCAGGTTAGCCAGCATCGATGCCGATCACCACCACGGTGACGTTATCCGGCCCACCCGCATCGTTCACCCGTCGGACCAGCTCCTCGCACCGCGCGTCAAGCGCGGCGGCGCCCCGAAGCACGCTGTCGATCTCCTCATCCCCCAGCACCGACGTCAGCCCGTCCGAGCAGAGCATGAGCCGATCGCCAGCGGCGAGCTCCACCGCGGTCACGTCGACGTCGAGGGGATCGGTCCCCGACAGCGCGCGCGTCACGATGTTCCGCCAGGGATGATCACGTGCGGCCGCCGCGGAGAGCATCCCGGCGAGCTTTTGCTCTTCCACCCACGAGTGATCACGCGTGAGTTGGGTGAACTCGGAAGCTCGTTGAAGATAGGCCCGGCTGTCGCCTACGTGCGAGACGGCTGCCCGGTCGCCGCTCACCAACGCCGCGACCGCCGTCGTCGCCATGCCGCGCAGCTCCTCCGAGCCTTCCGCGCGCTCTGCGATCCGGCGGTTCGCCAGGGTGAGACCGGCGCTCAGTCGGTTCCCGTCCCGTCCCACGGCAGGGTCGATTGGTATCGGCCACGCATCCTGCGGCCCCACGGCCACGGTCGCTTCGATGAACCGCTCGACCTCGTCGACGGCGAGCCGTGACGCGACCTCGCCCGCCACATGACCACCCATACCGTCGGCCACGATGAACAGCCCAAGGTCGTCTCGGGCGCAGTAGCTGTCCTCGTTCGTGGCACGACGACGGCCGGGATCCGAACGCGCAGCCCAGGTGAGGTGCATGACACCACGATCAACGTTGGGTGGTGGCCAAGCCGAACGCGGGGGTCCACGGGTGGACGCCGAGCGCCCGTGGTGTCACAGCCCGGCGGAGCCCCGCACCCGGGCCTTCGAGGCCACCTGCAGCCGTATCATCGATTTCATTAACGCGATGCGAGCGCGCTCATAATCGAGCGCGACCGCCGGCGTGGCTATTCGTTCACGCGCTCGCTCGACGGCCTTCTCGGCGCGTGCCACATCGATCTCCTCGGCGCGCTCGGCAATCTGGGCGAGGATGCGGACGCGGTCGGGCAGGACTTCGGCGAACCCGAACGCGACCGACACAAACGTGCTCTCGTCTCCGTTGCGGTACCAGAGCTCGCCCACCCGGAGCGCCACGAGCAGCGGCGTGTGCCCGGGGAGGACCCCGAGATACCCGTCCGCCCCAGGGATCTCGACCTCGTCTACCGTCTCATGAACTACCGAATGATCAGGAGTGACTATCTCAAGCGCGAGGTGTGACGGGAGGGCCATGGTCGTCTCCGATCGGGCTGCACCTATGCAGTCGCCCCCGCCGTCTCAGCGGCGGCGACAGCTTCCTCGATGGTACCGACCATAGAGAACGCCTGCTCGGGCAAATCGTCGTGCTTGCCGTCGACGATCTCCTTGAATCCTCGGATGCTGTCGGCAATCGACACGTATCGTCCTTCCTTGCCGGTGAATTGCTCGGCCACAAAGAACGGTTGCGAGAGAAACTTCTGGACCCTGCGCGCGCGCGACACCGCCAGCTTGTCGTCCTCGGTGAGCTCGTCGATCCCGAGAATCGCGATGATGTCCTGGAGGTCTTTGTATCGCTGCAGGACCTGCTTGACCTCGCGCGCGACGTTGTAGTGCTCCTCACCGATCACCCGCGGGTCGAGGATCCGCGACGAGGACGCCAGGGGGTCGACCGCGGGGTAGATCCCAATCTCGACGAGCGCGCGAGAGAGGGTGGTCGTGGCATCGAGGTGCGCGAACGCGGTGGCCGGCGCTGGGTCGGTGTAGTCATCGGCCGGCACGTAAATCGCCTGCACGGAGGTGATCGACCCTTTCTTGGTCGACGTGATGCGTTCCTGTAGCTCGCCCATCTCCGTGAGCAACGTCGGCTGATAGCCGACCGCCGACGGCATCCGGCCAAGCAGGGCCGACACCTCCGAGCCTGCCTGGGTGAACCGGAAGATGTTGTCGATGAACAGGAGCACGTCCTTGCCCTCGGCGTCGCGAAAGTACTCGGCAACGGTAAGGGCGCTCAGCGCGACGCGAAGTCGCGCGCCGGGCGGTTCCGTCATCTGGCCGTAGACGAGCGCCCCGCGCGACTTCGCTTGATCCTCGAGGTTGACGACGCCGCTTTCCTGCATCTCGATCCAGAGGTCGTTCCCCTCACGCGTGCGCTCGCCGACACCGCCGAACACCGAGACGCCCCCGTGCTTCGTGGCGATGTTGTGGATCAGCTCCTGGATGATGACGGTCTTCCCGACGCCGGCGCCGCCGAACAGTCCGATCTTCCCACCACGCAGATATGGCTCGAGCAAGTCGATGACCTTGATGCCGGTCTCGAACATCTGCAGCTCAGTCGACTGGTCCTCCAGGGAGGGCGCTGGACGGTGTATCGGCCAGCGCTGCTCCGTTTCGATCGGTCGATCCGGGAAGTCCACCGGCTCCCCGAGCACGTTCATGACGCGCCCGAGCGTCTTCGGCCCAACGGGCATCGAGATCGGGCCGCCCGTGTCGACGGCGGGCATTCCACGTTGCAACCCGTCGGTTGGCTTCATCGCGACCGTGCGGACACGACTCTCCCCGAGGTGCTGCTCGACCTCGACAATGACGTCGAGCGCCTCCGCGCCTTCGCCGCCCGTGATCCGGATCGCGTTGTGAATCGGCGGCAGACGACCGCCCTCGAACTCGACGTCGACCACCGGTCCGATCACTTGGACGATCTTGCCGCTCTTCTCGCCGCCTGTGTCTGCCATCGTCTTCCTCTAGCTACCCTGTCTGACGTTCAATGGGCGCATCAGCGAATCGTGCGTCTTCCGTGCCTGAGGACAGAAGACCTGGGACGTAAGACAAGGGGGGGCTCACAGCGCCTCTGCCCCCGACACCACCTCGATCAACTCTCGCGTGATCGTCGCCTGGCGCACCTTGTTCATGTAGAGCGTCAACCCGTCGATCATCTCCCCCGCGTTGCGCGTCGCCGCGTCCATGGCGGTCATGCGTGCGGCGTGCTCGGCCGCCGCCGACTCGAGCAGCGCACGGAAGCATTGCGTCTCGACGTGCCGCGGCAGCAGGCTGTCGAAGATCTCAGCTGCACTTGGCTCGAACAGATAGTCCGCCAGCGGCGCGTCCGTGTCGTCGGCGTCGGCTAACTCCAACTTGGGGATCGGGAGGAGCCGCTCCACCACGATCTGTTGCTGAATGGTGCTCTTGAACTCGTTGTAGAGGATCGAAACACTGGATGACGCGCCAGTGACGTACTGGTCCACAGCCAAGCGTGCCATCGCTTGCGCGTGGGTGTAGCGAAGGTCGTTGAACAGGTTGACTTCCTCGAACCGGACGTCGACGCCGCGTCGAACGAAGAAATCACGTCCCTTCCGACCAACAAGCCCCATCGCCACCGCTCGATCGGCGTCCCGGACAAAGCCCGCCGTCCGGCGAAGGATACCGGAGTTGAAGCTGCCGCACAGGCCCTTGTCGGCGGTCACCACGAACAGCAGCGCCGGTGCCTCCGGGCTCGCCGGCGGCGCCAGCAGGGGGTGCGCCGAGGGATCGATTCGCGTCGCGAGATCGTTCAGCACGCGCAACATGAGTCGCGCGAAGGGTCGCGCACCCATCATGCGATCCTGCGCCTTGCGCAGCTTCGCCGCCGAGACGGTTTTCATCGCCTTCGTGATCTGCTGCGTCGACTTAACCGCGCGGATCCGCCGGCGCAAATCGAGGAGTGACGGCATGGGCTACGCGCGGTGCTCCGGGTTCCGGGTCCGAGACTCCATGTTCCGGATTCGCGGCGCGTGGCGCCCAGTGCGCGATGCGCTCACGCGGCCTGCCCTTTGCGCGTGGCCTTGAACTGCTCGGTGAACTCGGCGAGGGCGGCAGCCAGATCCGCCTTGAGCTGATCGTCAATCTTCTTCTGCTGGGCCAGCCGGGCGACGAGCTCGGCGTGTCGGGCGTCCATGAACTGGTAGAGATCCCGCTCGAAGGCTGCGACGTCGGTTACCGCGATCCCGTCGAGGAACCCGTTCGTCCCGGCAAACAGCACGAGGACCTGCCGTTCGACGGAGAGCGGTTGATACTGGTCCTGCTTCAGCACCTCGGTGAGCCGCTCACCGAGACTCAGCTGCGCCTGAGTGGCCTTGTCGAGATCGCTGCCGAACTGCGAGAACGCGGCCAGTTCCCTGTACGACGCCAAATCGAGCCGCAACGTGCCCGCCACCTGGCGCATGGCGCGCACCTGCGCCGAGCCACCGACGCGAGACACCGAGTTCCCGACGTTGATCGCCGGTCGGACACCCTGGTTGAACAGGTCGGATTCGAGAAAGATCTGCCCGTCCGTGATCGAGATGACGTTGGTCGGGATATAGGCCGACAGGTCGCCGGCCTGGGTCTCGATAACCGGGAGCGCCGTCAATGACCCGCCGCCCAGCTCGTCCTTCATCCTCGCGGCGCGCTCCAGGAGACGCGAGTGCAGGTAGAAGACATCGCCAGGATACGCCTCGCGGCCGGGTGGCCGGCGCAGCAGCAGAGAGATCTCGCGGTAGGCCTGAGCGTGCTTCGATAGGTCGTCATAGACGCAGAGCGCGTGGCGCCCGTTGTCCCGGAAGTACTCGCCGATCGTGCAGGCACAGTACGGGCTGATATATAGCAGTGGCGCCGGGTCAGACGCCGTGGCAGCCACAACGATGCTGTACTCCATGGCGCCTTCGTCCTCGAGGGTCTTCACGACCTGCGCAACCGTAGACTGCTTCTGCCCGATCGCGTTGTAGATGCAGACGACGTCGAGGCCTTTCTGATTAATGATCGTGTCGACCGCGACTGCGGTCTTGCCGGTCTGGCGGTCGCCGATCACCAACTCGCGCTGACCGCGACCGATCGGGATCATCGCGTCGATCGCCTTCAACCCGGTCTGGAGCGGCTCCTTAACAGGCTGGCGGTCGACGACACCCGGCGCGATCCGCTCGATCGGAGAATGCTGTGTCGTGCTGATCGGGCCCTTGCCATCGATCGGCTGGCCCAGCGAGTTGACCACGCGCCCGAGCATCTCGTCACCCACCGGCACCGAGATGATCCGGCCCGTCCGTTTGACCGTGTCGCCTTCCTTGATCTGGGTCGTGTCGCCAAGCAGCACAGCACCGACACTGTCCTCCTCCAGGTTGAGCGCGATGCCGAAGATGCCATGCGGGAACTCGAGCATTTCCGTCGCCATCGCGCGCTCGAGGCCATTCAGGCGGGCGATACCGTCACCGACCGATACCACCGTCCCGACCTCGGCGACGTCGATGTCGAGCGAATAGTCCCCCAGCTGGTTCTTGATGATCTTTGAGATTTCGTCTGCTTTGATGTTCATCCTCGACTCTGCCTCTACGCCCGGATCGTGAACTCGCGTCTGAGCTGCTCGAGATGCCGGGCCACACTGCCGTCGTACACGGTGCCGCCGATCTGCGTCACCAATCCGCCGACCAGCGTCGGATCGACGCTCGCCTCGATCGTCACCTGGCGGCCGGTGGCGGCAGCCAGTGCATTCCCGATGGCCTGTGTCCGTGCGTCATCGACTGGCGCGGCCGTCGTGATTCGCGCGCGCAGGATCCCGCGGTGGTCCATGAGGCGCTCCCGAAAGACGTCGAGCAACTCGGTCAGGAGACCGAATCGGTCCCGCTCCCCGAGCATCACGATGAGGCGTCGCGCAACCACGGACACCTCGCCGGACGCGTCAAGAATCTCCGAGGCGACGTCACGCTTGCGCGCCGCGGACACCCCGGGGTTGAGCAACACGCTTCTGAGCATTGAATGATCGTTAAGCAACGTGGCAAAGGCGCTCAGGTCCCGCTCGACACGCTCGGGATCCCCGTCGGCCAGACTCACGTCGAGCAACGCACGTGCGTACCGCGTTGCTGCCGCCCGATCTGTCATCGTGATTCAGTTGCCCGTTGCATTCGGCCGCGACGCTGGATTCCACCAGCGTGCATACGTCAGGTGGGATCGAACCAAGCTAAACAGATATTTATACCATCCGGCCTGAAGGCTCGGCAAGCGTTCGAACAGCTCGTGGTTAGGGTACCGCGGGCTACGCCTGCGTCATCTGGTCATCTGTTCGTAGAGGCGCTGGAGTTCGGCTTCAGTGGAGAAAGCGACCTCGATCCGGCCGCGCTTGCCGCGGCGCACGATGCGGACTCGCGTGCCTAGGGCGATCTTCAGTCGATCCTCAGCGGCGCGGGTGTGCACGTCGCTCGCGTCGGGCGTGGCGGCCGGACGTTTCGGGCCCGCAACGCGCTTGACCAGCGCCTCGGTCTCGCGCACCGACAGGTCGTGTACCCGTATTTCCCGCGCGACGTGCCGCTGCGCACCCGCATCGGCGAGTCCCGCGATCGCTCGCGCATGACCCATTGTCAGTGTGCCGGCGGCGAGTTCGGCGCGAACCTCCGCCGGGAGCCCGAGCAGCCGCTGGTAGTTCGCCACGGTGGCGCGGTCCCGGCCGACCGAGCGCGCGATCTGCTCCTGGGTCAACCCGAACTCCTCGGCCAGGCGCGCGTATGCCGCTGCCTGCTCGATCGGATTCAAGTTCTCTCGTTGGATGTTCTCGATCAAGGCCAGCTCGAGGCGCTTGCTGTGCGCGACGTCCCGCACGATCACCGGGACGCGCAACAACCCCGCGTGCTGGGCCGCCCGCCAGCGCCGCTCGCCCGCGATGATCTCGAACGAACCGTCCTCCTGAGGGGCAACGAGAATAGGCTGAATGATGCCGTGCGCGCGTATCGATTGCGCCAGCTCTTCCAGATGTGTGTCCTCGATGGCGCGTCGCGGTTGATCCCGATTCGGGCACAGCCGGTCGAGGTCGATCTCCCGGGTGGAGTCCGGCGCCGCTGACGGCGCGTCGGGAATCAACGCGCGCAGACCACGTCCTAGCGCCGGCCGCTTCGCGGGCATCGTTCGCTACCTCACTGCCACCGGTGCGTGGCCCACGGTCATGAACTCGCGCGCCAGCGTTACGTAGGCCACCGCTCCCTTGCACTTGACGTCGTACAGGATGGCGGGCAGCCCATGGCTCGGTGCTTCGCCCAGACGGACGTTGCGTGGGATCATCGTCTCGAACACCTTCTCGCGAAAGAACTCGCGAACCTCTCCCGCAACCTGCTGGCCGAGCTTCGTGCGCTGGTCGGCCATCGTCAAGAGGACGCCGGCGATCTCCAGCCCCGGGTTCAACTGGGCCTGCACGTGCCGCAGCGTCGCCGTCAGCGCCGCCAGCCCCTCGAGCGCGAAGTACTCACATGTGAGCGGGATGAGCACCGCGTCAGCGGCCACTAAGGCGTTGAGCGTGAGCAGGCCCAGCGAGGGCGGTGTATCGATGAAGACGTAGTGGAATCGGTCGCACGCCTGCGCAAGCAACGGCCGGAGTCGGCTCTCGCGCCGCGCCAGGGAGACGAGCTCAATCTCCGCTCCTGTCAGATCGCGATTGGCGGGCAGGAGCGACATCCCGTCGACCTCGGTCGACACGATGAATTCGCCGATGTCGGGAACCTCTTCGGCGGTGAGTGCCTCGTAGATCGTACCGGCTGCGGCGACGCCGCCCTTGAGGCCGATACCGCTCGTCAGGTTGGCTTGAGGATCCATATCCACGACCAGCACAGTGCGATCCGCCAGGGCCAACGAGGCAGCGAGGTTGATTACGGTCGTCGTCTTCCCGACGCCGCCCTTCTGGTTTACGACCGCGAAGATCTTATTGGTGCCCACAGTATCGATTCAGCGAGTGCGCCAGGAGCCACCGGTGACGCCCACATTTATAGGTCTAACAACATATATAATATATGTTGTTAGACATATAAATATCTTGTGCACATATCGTATCCCGGCATCCATTCGTGGTCAAGAGAATCGGGCCAAGAGGTGGCATTCTCTCACGCGGACGAGTCTCTGAATCAGTCGCTAGCGACGTTATGGCCTCGCCCCCAGTAACCCAACGTGATTCGATATGATACCGGCAGTCTGATGCATGTTCCACGTGGAACGTCCTCTCAGCCTGTGCCTCCAATTCGTCAATTCCTGCCTTAGGTGAGGGCGCGTCGTTCGCGCGACAACTGAAGCCCCTGAATGCAGCCACGTGGCCCGTTGCCGCGGCAATCAACCTGACGGAACGCTACTTCCGGGTTAACGACAAACGAGAAAGGTAGCTAACCTTCGAAGTCGGCACTAGCAGCCCGTGGTAAAAGTCCCGCGTTCCACCGAGACGACGCCAAATGAACGCCGCTCACGGCCCTTGGAAGGCGCGAGAAGGGAGAACGGCAACTCGTCAGGGCCAACGACATGACCCTGGTGTCATGGACAACACCTCTAACAAGCGGATACGCTGGCCTGTCGCGCTGGTCCCACCCTTGCGGCCGCATGATGCGGTCCCGCTATATTCGACTGCCGCTCCATCCTGAAATGGACTGCGGTGGACGACTACTCGGCCGGCTCAATACTACGAGTAATATAGGCTCGCGTTCCCATCGGGTGCTCGCATGGGAAGCTTGGCCCAGGTCACGATCCTCACCTCACAGTCGACAGCAGCGACAGAGGTGTGGACTCTCGAGCCGTACGCTTGATTCCAGCTTCTTCCGTCTACGTTGTATGATCACGTAAGCTCTGCTCATATATTCGTCTTTTCTTCGTCTATATGCGAAGCTTCCGAAGAACGACGAGTCGGCTCCGGAGCGACTCGACCAGTGGCACCGTCGCTTCCCAGACCAGGGGCGGCTGGAGATCTTTCGGGACATCGATGCCACTCCCGCCGCGGAACAGCAACATCGCCCCTCCCGGCGCAACGAACGCCTGAAGCCCTCGGAGCACGCGGGCCTCCAGGCGCACAGCGCGCAGCGTCAGCACATCGTGGGCCTCGTGAAGCTCCGGCCTCGCCAGCAGTCGCTCATACCGATGGGTCTCGACCTCCGTACGATCGAGTTCGAGCTGGCGGACGGCTTCCCGAAGAAACGCCGCCTTACGGGTTTTCGCTTCCACCATACGGAGCGCCACGTCTGGCACAGCGAGCTTCAACGGGATCGCCGGCGAGCCCCCGCCGGACCCGATGTCAACCAGTGTGGCGGTCGCCGGCAGCTGCGACCGGGCGGCCAGCGGCTCGATGATGAGCCTGTCCAGCCCCGCGTCGTCTAGGTCGAGCCCGGTGAGATTCATGCGGGCGTTCCATCGTCCGAGCAGCTCGACGTATGCGCCGAGCCGCCTCGCGACCGCCTCGGTCAGTGGCACACGCGCGCGCTCCGCCCGCCGCAGCAGCCTCCGCGTCAGGTTGCGCCGCCTCCGTAGCGGCGCCGTTCTAGCGACCACGCTCATCTGTCGCCCCGTCCCGTCCGACCCCGTCCGTGCGCATCCGCGCTCTCGACATTCGGCTCACGTAGGCCCCGATCACGGCGACCGCTGCCGGCGTGACGCCCGGCACGCGCTGCGCCTGGCCTAGCGTTTCCGGTCGGACCTCCGTGAGGCGCTGGACCACCTCGCGCGAGAGCCCGGGGACCGTGCCGTAAGGCAGCTCGTGTGGGATTCGACGCCCCTCGTCACGTCGGGCGCGTTCCACCACTTTCGCCTGCCGCTCGATATAGCCCGCGTATCGGAATTCGGTCTCCACGCTCCCCACATCGACGTGTTCCTGACCCCGTGCGACACACAGGCTGATCTCGCCGGCTGATACGAATTCGGCCAACCTCGTCTCCGGCCGCCGCAGCGCGCGTGACGCGCGTGCCCGGGTGCCATCGCCAAGCGTGATGGTGGTCCGTCTGACGCGTCGAATGTTGCGCTCAAAGCGCACGCGCCGGGCCTCGAACCGCTCCCATCGTCTCTCGCTCACGAGGCCAAGATCGCGACCGCGCGGCGTCAACCGCAGGTCTGCGTTGTCGATCCGGAGCAATAAGCGATGCTCGGCGCGTGAGGTGAACATACGGTACGGCTCAAGACACCCGGTCGTCGTCAGGTCGTCGGCGAGAATGCCAATGTAGGCTTCGTCGCGCGTTAACACGAAGGGATCTGCGTGTCGCACTCGCCGCGCCGCGTTGATGCCGGCAAGCAGACCCTGCGCGGCGGCTTCTTCGTAGCCAGATGTGCCGTTGATCTGACCCGCGAGGAACAGGCCGTCGAGCCGCCTGGTTTCCAACGATCGCCTGAGCTCCGTCGGTTGGATGAAGTCATACTCGATCGCGTAACCGGGTCTGAGCAACACGGCATCCTCGAGCCCGGGCAGCGCATGCACGAGCGCACTTTGCACGTCCGACGGCAGGCTCATCGAGTACCCGTTGACGTAGATCTCGTCGACGTCGAGGCCTTCGGGCTCAAGGAAGACGTGGTGCCGCTCCCGGTCGGGGAAGCGCATGATCTTGTCTTCCAGTGAGGGACAGTACCGGGGCCCGATACCGCGGATCTGGCCGTTGTACAGCGGCGACCGATCGATGTTGGCCTGCACCAGTTCCCGCACGCGATCGTTTGTGTGCAGCAGGTGGCAAGCGACGGAGGGACGAGTGATTCCATCGGTTAGGAACGAGAACGGGACCGGCGGGTGATCTCCTAGCGCTTCCTCGAAACGCGAGAAGTCGAGGCTCCGGCGGTCGAGACGAGGCGGCGTACCGGTCTTCAAGCGCCCCCACGCGAACCCGTGCGCTTTGAGCGAGCTGGCCAGCGCCTGCGACGGCGGCTCCCCCGCACGCCCGGCCGGCCATCGGTCTTGTCCCACGTGAATCACGCCATTGAGAAACGTCCCGGTCGTCACGACGAGCGCCTCGCATGACATCCGGTCGCTACCGCCACCCTCGGACTCTAGCTCGACCCCGATCACACGGGTGCCTTCGACGACGACCTTGCCGACGCGTCCGAGAACCCAGTGGATACCTGGTTGGCGGCAGAGCGTGTCCTTCATCCACGCGCCATAGCGGTGCTTGTCGGCCTGGGCCCGCGGTGACCAGACCGCCGGTCCACGGCCGCGATTGAGCAGCTTGAACTGGATACCCGTTGCGTCGATCGCGCGTGCCATCAGTCCGCCGAGCGCGTCGATCTCCCGAACCAGGTGCCCTTTCGCTGTGCCCCCGACGGCCGGATTGCATGGCATCAACGCGACGGTCGCCTCCGACAGTGTGCACAGGCCGACCGAGCAGCCCATTCGCGCGGCGGCGTGGGCCGCTTCACAGCCGGCATGCCCCGCCCCGACGACGATGACGTCGTAGTGGATCACCTTTGTCCAATCGCTCCGGGTTCAGGGTCTCTGGTGCGGCGTTCTGGTTCGTTCCGCGAACCTTGCACTGGGAACCTCCAACCTTGAACCGCGAGTGTCATTTTCCGATACAAAACCGCTCGAAGATCCGCTCAAGAACTGCATCCGGGGTTCGGCGACCGGAGATTTCCTCCAGAGCCCGCCTCGCGTCCTGGAGGTCGGCGACCAGCAACTCTTCGGTAGCGGCCGCTTCGGCCGCGCCGGCCGCACGCCCCAGGGCCGCGGTCGCCGCCCCGAGCAACTCGATGTGCCGCACGTTGGAGATGGACGGCGGGTCACGCAGCTGCTCGCCATTCCATAACGCGCGCGCTAGCGCGGTACGTATCCGCGACGCGGCGTCTGCGTCCAGGAGCGACACGTTCACGACGGCTTGTACGTCGCCGAGCGCGTCGACATCGCCAGGCATCCAGCATGCGGGCTGGTCGATCTTGTTGACGACCACCAGACGCAGCGTGCCGGCCGTGTCGGCCAGCAACCGGCGGTCTTCGGGTCCGAGCGGACCCGACCGATCGAGAACCACGACGGCCACGTGGGCCACCCGGAGCGCCCCGCGTGCGCGACTGACGCCCTCTGCTTCGACGACGTCCCTCGTGGCTCGCAGCCCGGCCGTATCGACGACCGTCACCGGGACACCGTCGAGGTCGACCGTGTCGGTTAATAGATCTCGCGTCGTGCCCGGAACGTCGGTGACGATCGCCCGCGGCGCGCCGAGCAGCCGGTTGAACAGCGTCGACTTCCCCACGTTCGGTCGCCCGAGGATGACCACCTGACACCCCTCGCGCACCAGCCGCCCTTGTTGTGCGGTGGCCAGCAGCCGCGTGATGCGGTTCGCGAGGCCACGCGTCTCGGTGGCGACCGTGCTTTGCTCGACGAAGTGATAGCCCTCGTCGGGAAAGTCGAGCGACGCTTCGAGCCGAGCAATCAGGTCGAACAGCGCGCGATCGATATCGGCGACCAGCGTCGTTACGGTGCCCTCGAGTTGATCGAATGCGACGCGCGCCTGGAGTGGCGTCACCGCCTCGACCAGGTCGCCGACTGCTTCCGCTTGGATAAGATCGATCCGGCCGTTCAGAAAGGCGCGGAAGGTGACCGCGCCGGGCTCCGCCAGCCTGGCGCCGGCATCACGCGCGGTCTTGACAATCTCGCGCAGCAGCACCGGGCTGCCGTGTCCGCTAATCTCTACGACGTCTTCACCGGTGTACGATCCTGGTCGTGGGAAATACGTCGCTAGCACGCGGTCGACGGCGCGTCCGTCCGACCGGGGATCGATGACGTTTCGGAGGGTCGCGTGCCGCGGCTCCAGCGGTGCGTCGCCGCGCAGCACCGAGCCGGCGATTGGTACTGCCCGCGGCCCGCTCACGCGCACGATGCCGATTCCCCCCGCACCCGGCGGCGTGGCGATGGCTACGATGGTGTCGTCGGTCGCGAACACGGCGGGCTCCAATCGAGCAGACAGCTCAGCGCTCAGGACGCCGAGCTTCGCGCGTACCCGGTGACGTCTGTGTGTCTGGTAGAGGCGCTCCCAGCCTTGAGCCCTACGCGAAAGAACGTCGAGATACCTGCGTTAGTCCGACACCGTAATGACGACCGTCTTCGTGAACGCGTCACCGATACTCTCTGACGTCGCGGTGGGGTCCTCGGCAATCGCCAGGTGCACGATCCGGCGGGCGTAGGGGTTCAGCGGTCCGATCTCCTGCGGCTGTCCGGTTTCCTTCGCGCGCTCGGCTAACACCTTCGCGGTCTCACGGAGCTCCGCATCCTTGGTCTTCCGGTAGTCGAGGCAATCGACCACGATGTGCCGGCCCGGGTGCTCGCGACGGAACGCGGCGCTGACGACGTGCTGCAACGCGTCGAGCGCCGCCGCCTTCCGCTGGAGGAACAGGTCGCAGCCGTCGCCGGCCACGGTGATCCGCGTGCCGTCCTCGACCGACTCGACCGCGACCTCGAGCGTCAACCCCATTGCGGTACCCACGTCGCGAACGAAGTCCGTCATCCGCGTGTTCAGATCATCTGCCACTGGACTGGTCCTCGCTGCGCGGATGTCGGTCTCACGCGCTGGCCTTCTTGGGGCCGCCTGTTTTGTTGACGCGGCGCTCGGCTGCCGGCCGTACGGTGCGTATCTTTGGCGGACCGATGATCTTGTTGGTCGCGAACTGCTGTCCGATCTGGATCACGTTGCTCGTCATCCAGTACAAAACGAGTCCGGCCGGCGCAAAGCCCATCATGACGGTAAACATGATCGGCATGAACATCATGATCTTCTGCTGCATCGGGTCGGCCTGCGTCGGCGTCATCCGTTGCTGCACGACCATCGACGCACCCATGAAGGCCGGTAAGACGAACAGCGGGTCCCGTACCGCCAGGTCGGTGATCCACCCGACGAACGGCTCGCCCCGGATCTCGATCGACATCGACAGCAGACGGTAGAACGCGAAGAGCACTGGCATGGTGAGCAGCATCGGGAGACAGCCGCTCGCCGGATTCACGCCGCGGTCGCGATACAGCGCCATGATCTCCTGGTTCATCTTCTGCTTGTCGGGATCAGTCGTCTTCAGGTGCTTGTAGCGCTCCTGAATCGCCTTCATCTCCGGCTGCACTTCCTGCATCTTGCGCATCGACATCACGCTCTTGTGCTTGAGCGGAAAGATGACGATGTTTATGAGGAAGGTCAGGAAGATGATGGACCAACCCCAGTTGCCGACGTAGTCATGGACCCACGTCAGGGAGCGATGCAGTGGCATGACCAGCCAACCGAACCAGCCGAACTCGATGGAACGCACCATCGACGCATGTGCCGCCTCGAGGATCTCGAAGTCCTTCGGGCCGAGAAAGAACGGCACGTCGGTGATGTCGTCATCGGGAAAAGCGAGATCGAACGCCATTAGGCTGCGCACGTCCCCGCCGTCCGTCAGCGGCGGTTGGGGCACCGCCCGGTAGCTCACGGCCGTCTCGACACCGTCGCCCGGCATGGCGGCAGCGATGAAGTAGTGGTTGTCGATCCCGACGAACTGTAAAAACCCCCCGTAGCTCGCCGCGCCGTCCGGTCGTTCGACATCCTCCTCGACTCGACCGTCCGGCTGTCGGACACCGCCGAACAACACGCCGCGTGGACCGACTCGATAGGCGAACCCCGAGGAACTCGACTCGACGCCGCCGAGCGCCGGACCCCACCGGATGACCGGCGTCTGTGGCTGGCCGCCCAGGGTCGCGTCGATGGTGACCGTCACCACAAACGGGTCGGCCGGATCGAAGTGGAATCGTTTCGAAACGCGGAGCCCACCGGCTTCTTCGTAGTCGAAGATCAACGTGGTCGCGCGGTCGGTGAGCCGTAGCTCGCCCGTGCCTTCCGCGAGCGGCCGTCCGTCGCGGGTCGCGCGGTACAACGCCTCAGAAGCGTGTGCAGTCACTGCGGTGTCGGCGAAGACTAGGGCGAACGGCGAGGGTTCTTCCTCGGGCAACTCCTGCGGGATGAGATCAATGGGCGAGTCCGTGCCCTCATAGAAGTAGTTCTTTAGCTTCCAGCTCACGAGCTCGGCGCCGCGATTCGTGAACACGGCGCTGAACGCGGGGCTGTCGACGACAATCTCTCGTGCGGCGTCAGCGGTAACGATGGGCGGCGCGATGGCAGGCGCGGTGGCGATCTCCGACCTGCCCGGAGGTCCAGGCTCGGCCGTACGGTCGGCCGTTTGCGCGTCACGCGCCGGCGCCCCACCAAGTGCGAGCGCCGTCGAGCCCGGGGCAGGCGCCGCGGCGGGTGACGATTCCGGCGGCGAAGGCACGAACACGGCCTGATAGGCGTAGAGCACCAGGAACGACAGGAAGAAGGCGAGCAGAACCCTGCGTTCCATCGCGTGTTACGGGAGTTGCGGGGGGGCGCCGGCCTGCGACCTTGCCCGTCGCATCGGCACCTGGTCGAGGCCGCCTTCACACAGGGGGTGGCACCGGAGCAGACGACGGGCAGCGAGCCAGAGCCCACGTGCCGCGCCATGACGCTCGATCGCCTCGGTCGCATACGTCGAGCATGAGGGTACGAACCGACACGATCCTGTAAACAGCTGTGAAAAAATCAGTTGATAGGCCCTAATCGCCGAGAGCGCGGCTCGTGGCGGCGCCGCCCTGAGCGAACGCCCCCAGTTGCCGCCGATGAAGCGTCCGGCGGTAGTCGGCATCAAGCGCGGTAAACGGCGCATCGGTGAACTCCGGTCGCAACAACGCGACGACGTCGACGCCAGGGCGGCCCTTCAGGTGCCGAAACAACTCGCGCGCGCGACGCTTGGCGCGATTGCGACGAACGGAACCCCCCAACCGCCGGGTTGCGATGATGCCGAGTCGGGCGAAATCGAGACCGTTCGGCAAGGTGAATAGCGTCAAGTAGCGCCCACGGGTCCTGGCGCCATTCCGCTGCACCCTCAGGAAGTCCGGCCGCCGCCGAATCCGCTCGCGGCTGGGAAGAGTGCGACCCACCTTCTATAAAGTGCTATAAATAAAATATTTACGACACAGAAAGGCGCTTACGCCCCTTGGCGCGCCGCCGTTTTAACACACGACGACCGGTCTTCGTGCTCATCCGCTTGCGAAATCCATGGGTGCGCTTACGGCGCCTCCGGTTCGGTTGATACGTGCGCTTCATGATCCCCGAGTCTCCGTACTCCGATGGTATGCCTTACGACACCGCGTTCACATACGATGGGAACCTCTCATCGTAGCGAAGCTCAAAAGGGACTGTCAACGCTGTTTCGTCCGTTTCTTGGCCCCTGAGACGATGCTTGTGCCTCGATTCACAAAAACTGCAGATTCCTGCGTGTGCTTACACAAATCTGCACACCGGCCCGTTCTCGGATTGTCTGCCGAGATCCAGTGTGCTACAGTCGCCGGCCTGCGGCTCCCAGGAGGGCCCTCCCCAGTAGTTTTCCACAACTGTGGAAGAAATTGTGGAAATCCAGGAAATTTGCACAAGCGGAGAGCGGTTAACCCCATGCTGGGCGATACTACACGTCGGCTTGGCACTGTCAGGGGCGTTGGGCTCACAGCGCCATCGAGTGGTCTAATTCGGACCCCTCGCACGTAGTGACGACTTAAGAGGCACTACGTAGGCTTCACGAGAGACGAAAGTTCAGCGTAACCCCTGTGGCGATGTCCGGTAACGTCTGGAGCCAAGTTCTCTCCCGCATCGAGACGAAGGTCAACCGGCACAGCTTTCACACCTGGTTCAAGCCAACCGTCTTCGTTCAGGATGCTGGCCAGACCATCACCGTCCGTGTACCCAACCATCTGTTCAGGGACTGGCTCACAAAGCATTACGCCGGGGTCATCAGCGAGGCGATGACCGAAGTTGAGCGAGACGGCATGCAAATAGCCTTCATTATAGAAGGCGAGACCGGACGGGTGGTCGAACAACAGTCGGAGGCCCGACCGCCAGCGCCGAGCACGGCCCTCGTGGCTCCGCCTCATGGTTTGAACCCGCGTTACACCTTTGAGACCTTCGTCGTCGGTCCCTCCAACCAGTTTGTGCATGCGGCCTCTGTTGCCGTCGCCGAAGCTCCGTCACGCTCCTACAATCCGCTATTTCTCTACGGTGGCAACGGGCTCGGCAAGACGCATCTCATGCACTCAATAGGTCAGTATCTCCTCAACCAGGCGCCGAGTCTCAGGCTGACATACATCTCGTCTGAGCGCTTCATGAACGAGATGATTAACGCCGTCCGATACGACCGCGTGCTGGATTTTCGCCAGCGGTATCGGAGCATGGACGTCTTGCTCGTCGACGACGTCCAGTTTCTGGCCGGCAAGGAAGGCACGCAGACGGAATTCTTTCACACCTTTAATTCCCTCTACGACGCGCAGAAACAGATCGTTATCAGCAGCGATAGACCACCACACGAAATACCTACCCTCGAGGAACGGCTGCGCTCCCGCTTTGAATGGGGCTTAATTGCCGACATCCAACCCCCAGATCTCGAGACCAAGGTGGCCATCCTGAAGAAGAAGGCGGGAGCCGAAGCCGTCCCGCTGCCCGACGATGTGGCCCTCTACATCGCCGGCCGTATCAAATCGAACATCAGAGAACTCGAGGGGTCTCTCATTCGCCTCATCGCATACGCGTCATTGACCGGGACGAAGATCACGCTCTCGCTGGCACAGGACGTCCTACGAAACATCCTTGATCGCGACGACCAAACCACAACGGTTGAGATGGTGCAGCGCTTCGTCGCGAACTACTACCAGCTCAAGATCGCTGACCTCAAGTCGCGCAATAGCTCGAAGGCTGTGGCACTCCCACGACAGATTGCCATGTACATGTGCAAGTCACTGACCAACTCGTCGCTGCCGCAGATCGGGAGAAACTTCGGCGGTAAGCACCATTCGACGGTTATTCACTCAATCCGAAAAATCGAAAATACGCGGAAGCTCGATCGTGAATTTAATGACCTAATTAACAGCTTTCTCGAGTCCTTCAACTGACCGTCCACGGGTCCCCGCACGCCCGATCTAACACCTTCCACAGCGGCTACACTGCCGATCGACACTCGATTGTTGATATCTCCGCGTCCACAGACAGCGCCAAGAACAACGTTATTCGTCCACAATAGAGATGGTCTTTAACTCACTGATATTAAAATGGTTAAAAAGGATCCACACAGTTTCAACCGGCCTTCTATTCTTGTTATAATTTCTCTTGTCTTTACGATCATGTACGTATTCATGATCGTCGCCGTTTTATTCCCCAGTCGAGGATCTGAACCCCATGGAACTCAGCGTCCGAAAGAGCGACCTGCTGCGCGAGTTACAGCTCTTCCAGGGGATCGTCGAGCGTAAGAATACGATCCCGATTCTCGCCAACGTGCTCATCGAAGCGAACAGCGATGGATGCGTGCAGTTGCTTGCGACCGACCTCGAGGTGGGCCTCCGGAGCCAGTGTCCCGCCGCCATCGCCAAGGGCGGGTCTCTCACCATCCCTGCGAAGAAGCTGTATGAAATAGTTCGTGCACTTCCAGATACCGAGATCCGGATCGAGCAGGGGGCGAAAGGGGCAGTCAAGGTTGCGGCGGAGCGGTTTGATTCACGGATGCAGACGCTACCTCGGGAAGATTTTCCAACACTTCCCGAGCCTGGTGAGGGGGCGTCCGTAGCGCTACCGCGAAATCTGCTGCGGGAAATGGTGGCGAAGACGCAGTTTGCGATCACCGGTGAGGACACGCGCTACTTTTTGAACGGTGCGCTGTTCGTTCTGGGATCCAAGCGCATGGATCTCGTAGCGACCGATGGGCATCGTCTGGCATTCGTGTCCGCTCCATGGGAGGCCAAGGAGAAGACAGACAGTGAACTGCGGGCGATTCTGCCAAAGAAGACGCTCTGGGAATTATCGCGGCTCCTCGGTGATGGCGAAGGTGACGTCGCGTATGAATGCGGAGAAAACCACCTCTTCTTCAAGATCGACGGGCGTCAACTGATCTCCCGGATGATCGACGGGCAGTTTCCAGCGTATGAGCGAGTTATTCCTAAGGGCAACGATAAACGGATTGAATTCGAACGCGACCGTCTCACGAGCGCAATCAAGCGCGTGGCGCTACTATCCAGCGAACGGTCACGTGCCGTGAAATTTCACATCGGTAACGACACCGTCGAGGTCGCGTCGAGCAGTCCTGAAGTCGGGGAAGCGAAGGAAGTGCTAGCGGTCGACTACGCTGGCGACGCAGTCGACATCTGCTTCAACGCGCAGTATATCCTCGATTTTCTCAGCGTCGCAGACACGGACAACGTAGGCCTTGAGTTCAAGGACGAAATGAGTCAGGCCGTCATGATGCCGGTCGGCGGTGATGGTTGCGACTATACCTACGTCATCATGCCGATGCGGGTGTAGTAAAAAGCGTGGCGGCGCACCTCCCCAACGGACCCGAATGACACAACTGGAACCTGACGACCCCGGGGGCAACGTGACGCCCGACAGCAGCGCGCTCCCCGTACCGCCAACAGACACTCCCGAGGCGACCGCAGAACGAGAATCTGGCGAGTACCGCGCCGACAAGATCAAGGTTCTCGAAGGGCTCGAAGCGGTCCGGAAACGGCCAGCAATGTATATCGGGTCGACCGGCCCCACGGGTCTGCACCACCTGGTCTATGAGGTTGTCGACAACTCGATAGACGAGGCACTGGGCGGGTTCTGCGACCTTATCGATGTGACCGTGCACATCGATAACTCGGTCACTGTTGGCGACAACGGTCGCGGCATCCCGGTCGACGAGCACGCGAGCGGCAAGTCAGCGGCCGAAGTCGTGATGACTGTGCTCCACGCGGGCGGGAAGTTCGACAACAAGAGCTACCGGGTCTCGGGGGGATTGCACGGTGTTGGAGTGTCGGTCGTTAACGCGCTCTCTGAATCGCTCGCTCTGGAGATCTGGCGCGATGGACACGTCTACCGGCAGAGTTACGCTCGCGGCCGGCCAACGAACGGGCTTGAGAGGATCGGCACCACCAGGCGACGTGGGACCAAGGTCACGTTCAAGGCCGATGAGCGCATCTTCGAGACCATCATCTACAGCTTCGACACGCTCGCTCACCGTCTGCGGGAGTTGGCGTTCCTGAACGCGGGTGTCACCATCACCCTCGACGATGAGCGCACGGGAAAAAGCCGAAGCTTCCAGTATGAAGGCGGGATCAGCTCGTTCGTCGAGTTCATCAACAAGAACAAGACCGCCGTCAACGCCCAGCCGATCTACATGCAGGGCGCCCGGGATGGGATCGAGGCCGAGATCGCGTTGCAGTGGAATGACGGGTACGCGGACACGGTCTATTCGTTCGCCAACAACATCAATACACAGGAAGGCGGCACCCACCTGTCGGGGTTCCGATCGGCGCTTACCCGTACGATCAATGCCTACGCGAACACGAACAATTTGGCCCGCGATCTCAAGGAGAGTATCAGCGGCGATGACATTCGCGAGGGCCTCGTCGCCGTCGTCAGCGTAAAAATCCCGCGCCCGCAGTTCGAGGGGCAGACGAAGACGAAGCTTGGGAACACGGAAGTCATGGGCATCGTCGCGGCGATTATCAACGACCGGCTGGGCGCGTATCTGGAGGAGAATCCGAGCGTCGCGAAACGCATCGTCAACAAGGGGATCGACGCCGCGCGCGCCCGCGAGGCGGCGCGCAAAGCCCGTGACCTCGTACGCCGGAAGGGCGCGTTGGACAACAGCTCATTGCCCGGCAAGCTCGCCGACTGCCAGGAGCGCGACCCGGCGAAATGTGAGCTCTATATCGTCGAGGGTGAGTCGGCCGGCGGTTCGGCGAAGCAGGGACGCGACCGGCGGTTTCAGGCGGTGTTGCCGATCAAGGGCAAGATCTTGAATGTCGAACGCGCACGCTTTGACAAGATGCTGAGTAGCGACGAGATCAAGACGATGATCGCCGCGCTCGGGTGTGGCATCGGCAAGGACGACTTCGACCCCTCGAAGCTACGCTACCACCGCGTCATTATCATGACTGACGCGGACGTCGACGGGTCACATATTCGCACGCTCCTGTTGACATTTTTCTACCGACAGATGCGCGCGCTCATCGAGCCCGGGCACATCTACATTGCACAACCGCCGCTCTATCGCGCCAAGCGTGGACGAGCCGAGCACTACATCAAGGACGACCGAGAGCTGGATGCGTATCTCATCCGTCGCGCCAGCGAGTCGCGGGTCTTGCGGCTGCCCGCCGCGGGACTGGAGTTCGCCGGCGAGCGCCTCGAGACGGTGCTCCACCGACTCATGGCCTACGGGAAGCTCCTCCACGTGGTCGAGCGCCGAGGGCCAAGCCGCGACGTCGTCACGGCGCTGCTCGCGCGCGGCGCGCGCGGGGGGGGCTTTTTCGCCGACCGGACGGCGGTCGACGCGCTCGCCCGGGAGTTGTCGTCGACGCTCCGCACCGTGTCGGTCGGCACCGACGAGGAGCACAACGCGTCCCTGCTGCACATCGAGGACCGCACGGGTGGCTATCCGAGACGGCATACGGTCGGCGTCGATTTCGTCGAAGCGGCCGAATACCGTGCCTTGATGGCGGCGTATGCCGAGATTCGCGGGATCGACGGGCCGATGCTCGTGGCAACCATCGCTCCACCCCTGGCGGAGCCGGACACCGGTGAAAACGAGGCCCCGGCGGCGGGCGTGGACCGCGAGGTGCCGATCGGCACGCTCGACGAGTTGGTCGAGTACTTCATCGCCGCCGGAAAGCGCGGCGTCGCGGTCAACCGGTACAAGGGGCTCGGGGAGATGAACCCCGACCAGCTGTGGGCGACGACGATGAACCCCGAGAACCGGACCTTGCTCCAGGTTCGTGCGGAAGACGACGCGGAGGCCGATCACATGTTCACCACGCTGATGGGCGACCAGGTCGAACCGCGGCGGAAGTTCATCGAGGAGAACGCGCTCGATGTGAAGAATCTGGATGTGTAGAAGTCAGCGGTTGCGGTGCGGGTCGCGAACATCCCGAAAAAAACCGTCCGATCTGAAGCACCGGCCCGCTGACAGCAACACGATGTTCCCGAGGCGAGTTCGGTTTCTGTAGGGATGTACGTGGCCCGCACGATGCGAGTCTGACCGCGGAACCGCCGCCCCAACGAACCAACTCGTAGCGCTTGCACCCTACCGTCGAGCGAACCGCCAGGTCACATGCCAGACATCCAACAACGCAGCGTCCCGGTCAACATCGAAGACGAGATGCGTCGCTCGTACATGGATTACGCCATGAGCGTGATCATCGGGCGGGCGCTCCCAGACGTGCGCGACGGGTTGAAGCCCGCGCACCGCCGGGTCATCTACGGGATGCGGACGATGGGGCTCGCGTCCAACCGGCCCTATCGCAAGTGCGCGAAGATCGTCGGCGAGGTCATGGGCAACTTTCATCCCCATGGCGACTCGTCGATCTACGACACGCTCGTGCGGCTCGCCCAGGATTTCAACATGCGGTATCCCCTGGTCGACAGCCAGGGAAATTTCGGTTCGGTCGACGGCGATCCGCCCGCAGCGATGCGCTACACCGAATCGCGGCTCGAGCGGATCGCGGACGATCTGATGGCCGATCTCGACAAAGAGACGGTCGATTTCATTCCGAACTACGACGAGACCAGCGAAGAGCCGACGGTGCTGCCGGCGCCGTACCCAAACCTTCTCGTTAACGGATCGGCCGGGATCGCGGTCGGGATGGCGACGAACATCCCACCCCACAACCTCCGGGAGATCATCGGTGGACTCGTCTGGGTGGCGGAGCATCCGACTGAACCGCGCGAGGCCAAGCTTCGAGAGCTATTGACGATGATTCCCGGCCCAGACTTTCCGACCGGGGGCTTCATCGTGGGGCGCGCGGGCATCGCCCAGGCATATCGGACGGGCCGCGGGTCCATCACGATGCGCGCGCGGACAACGATTGAAGAGTCGGGACCCGGGCACAAGAAGTCGGACCGTGTCGCGATCATCGTGACCGAGATCCCCTACCAGCTGAACAAGGCCAAGTTGCTGGAAAAGATCGCCGAGCTCGTGCGCGACAAGGTGATCGACGGCATCGCGGACCTTCGCGACGAATCGGACCGCGACGGCATGCGCGTCGTGATCGAGCTTCGTCGAGGCGAGATCCCGGAGGTCGTGCTCAATAATCTTTACAAGCACACGTCGCTCCAAAATTCGTTCGGCATCATCATGCTGGCGATCGTCGCCGGCCGGCCGAAGGTGCTGACGCTGCTCGACCTCCTCGAGCACTTCCTCGAGTTCCGGCGCGAGGTCGTGCGCCGCCGTACCGAACACGAGCTGCGGAAGGCGGAAGCGCGCGCTCACATCCTCGAAGGGCTCAAGATCGCGCTCGATCATCTCGATGCCGTCATCCAGCTGATTCGCGCGGCTAAGACTCCCGCCGAAGCGCGCACCGGGCTGATGGATCGATTCGAACTGACGCAGAAGCAGGCGCAGGCCATCCTCGACATGCAGCTCCAGCGCCTCACGGGCCTCGAGCGCCAGAAAGTCGTCGACGAGCTCGCCGAGTTGCGCCGGACCATCGAGCGGCTGCGCGCCATCCTCGAGAGCGACAGGCTGCTCCTCGAGATCGTCATCACCGAGCTCCGCGCGATTCAGGAGAAATACGGCGACGCCCGGCGGACCGAAATCGTCGACGCGGGTGGCGAGTTCCGCATCGAGGACCTCATCGTCGAGGAAGACATGGCGATCACGGTCAGCAACACCGGGTACATCAAGCGCACTGCTATCACGCAGTACCGGAACCAGCACCGAGGCGGTAAGGGCCGCATCGGCATGCGGACACGAGAAGAGGACTTCCTCACGCATCTCTTCGTCGCGTCGACGCACGCCAACATCCTCATCTTCTCGGACCGCGGACGGGTCTACCGGCTCCGGGTGCACGAAATCCCAGACGTTGGGCCAGCTGGCCGCGGCAAATCGATCGCCAACCTGGTCAAGATGGCGGGAGAGGAACGAATCGCGGCGCTTGAGACGGTCAAGGACTTCCCTGCAGCGGCGGGCGAGCGCTTCGTCGTCATGGGGACACGCCTCGGCGTCGTGAAGAAGACGGACCTCCGTGCGTTCCGACACCGCTGGGCCGGCGGTGTCATCGCGATGGGCATCGACGCTGCCTTGGGCGACGCGGTCGTCGGAGCGGAGCTGACCGACGGGCGGGCGGAGATCTTCATCGGAACCCGGAGCGGCATGGCCATCCGGTTTGCGGAGGCAGACGTCCGACCGGTCGGCCGGGGCGCCAGGGGCGTGCGCGGCATTGCGTTGCGGGAGGGCGACGAAGTGGTCGCCATGACGGTGGTCCGGCCCACGGGGACGCTGCTGACCGTGACCGAGAACGGGTTTGGCAAGCGGACGGAGCTGGACGAATATCGCGTGCAATCGCGGGGGGGAGTCGGTATCATAAATTCTCGCGCGAGTGTCAGAAATGGTCGCGTCGCCGGCGTCGCCTACGTCGAAGACGATGACGAGGTGATGTTGATCACGCAGCAGGGAAAGTTACTGCGCATGATCACTAGTGGCATACGATCGATCGGTCGGGTGACCCAGGGCGTGCGGCTCATCGAGATCGAGGATGACGATCGGGTCGTCTCAATGGCGCGGCTCGTTGAGACGGTTGCCAGAGGAGATGACCCCGCCACGACGACCGAGGATCCTGGTGGTGTGGCCACCGAAACGGGTGATGCGTAGGATATGACTCACCGTGTTCGCTGAGGATGCGACGAAGGAGGCAATCAGCATGTCTCGCTCTTTAATCAGTACGGCCGGGCGTGTTACGTTGGCGTTGGTAGTCGGCGGCGGTCTACTTGCGGCGTGCGGGGGTGGGGGCCCTGAGCTTGGCATCGTACGCAGTTTCTTCCAGGCCTCCCGCTTCAACGACCGCACCACTCTGGGCAACATGTCGATGGTGACGTTCGACCCGCAGGAAGACGGTATCGCGTCGAGCCCCAGCATCGAGAGCGTCACGGAGGAGCGACGCCGAGCGCTGCGGCTGCACGAGCTCGGCACGGCGCTCGAAGACATCCGATCCTCGGAACTGACGTTTCAGGGGGAAAAGAAGACCTATCAGGACGAGAACTTCGAGGCGATCGCGCGTGTAATCGAGGCCGAGCGAGACGAAGAAAAGGAGGTCGACTCGGACGACCAGGAAATCCAGGACGCCTGGAGAACGTGGCGTGACGACGAGCGTGATTTCGCACGCAAAGTGTCGGCGGCGCAGACCGACCTGGACGAGGAGGCCCGCATCGCGGGGGCCAGCACCTACGACCCGTCGAACCCGATCGATGTCTCACAGTTCGAGGGCGAATTGATCTCCAAGGACGTCACCATCGAGGTCACCGTGACCAAGGATGAGGTCGAGGAGGAGCGAACGATGGTGCTCACCCTGCAGAAGGTCGAGCTCGACGGTGGCGAGGACGGCCTCATCGACGGCCGGTGGATCATCACGGCGCTTGAGTAGCGCGGCACATTTGTATTAGTCGCCGCACCTGTTCCAACCACGGCCGGGCCTGAGGGCCCGGCCGTTTTTCGTGGTCCCGCACAAACGTAGCGCGGGCCTCCACGCCTGCGCGCCAGGCTGAAGCCTGGCGCTACGAATTGCCACGTGCGCGCGGAGGTCAATCAAATCCCGCCGAGGACCGTGTGCAGAAGATCCATCATCACGCGCGGATAGAGTCCCAACACGACTGACGTCGCGGCCACGACGGCGAGCGGCACCGTCATCGTCCACCGCGGATCGGCGAGGTCCCGTTCTGCAAGCGCCTCGCTCAGGGGCCCGAAAAAAATCCGCTGCGCCGCACCGAACGTATACGCCACCGTCAACAGGATGGCGACGACGCCCCCGATGGCCATCAGGAGAGCGGTGGGGCCGGCAAGGAGGCCGCGCTCGAAGATCCCCGTGAACATGATCCATTCCGCCGTGAAGCTGCTGAACGGCGGGAACCCGGAGAGCATCATGCACCCCACTATCCACAGGACCGCGGTCACCGGCATCTTCCGCGCCAGCCCCCCGAGCTCGCGCATGTCCCGGATGCCGGTCGTGTAGACGACGATCCCTGCCGTCGAAAAGAACACCGTCTTTCCCATGATGTGGCTCAGAAAGAAAAACATCGCGCCCTCGACACTGGCAGCGGTCAACGCCCCCAACCCGAGGACCGAGTACGCGATCTGGCTGATGGTGGAGCAGGCTGCGAGCCGCTTGATGTCCGTTTGGGCCAGCGTCAGCAGTGAGCCGTAGATCATGGTCACAAGCGCAAGCGCCATCAGCGGCACGCCGAAGCTAGCGAACTCCGCGCCCAGCGGGAGAACGAGGACGCGGACGATGATGTAGAGCGCGAGGTTGGCGTACACGGCCAGCAGCCCGGCGATACAGGTCGGGTGCTCGGCGTGCACGGACGGCATCCAGACGTGCAACGGGACCAGCGCCAGCTTCATCATGAGGCCGACCAGGAAGAGGGCGATCGTGCCAACCGCCAGCCGGTTCCCCGTCATGCGCGAGAGGTCGGCGATCTCGAGGCTCCCCAACTGGCTGTAGACGATGAGTGACGCCGCGAGGAAGAGCAGTGCTCCGATGATGCCCCACGACAAGCTGATGAACGCCACGCGGATCCGTTCCCGATAGCCGAAGAAGGCCATCAGAAAGAACAAGGTGACGGTCAGCACCTCCATGAAGAAGTAGAGCGAGACGAGGTTGGTGCTGAGGATCGTGCCGATGAAACCGATCGGGAAGAAGGGCAGCAGGGCGAAGAACCGCGCGTAATGGCGTGCCTGGACCTCCTCGGAGTCGTCCGGATACAACACCGTGACGCGGCGTTCCACATACCGGATGGAGTAGCACGCGAGCGCGGTACAGAGGAGCAAGACCACCGCCAGCGTCGGGATGCTCAGCCCATCGGCCCGGAGACCGAGACGGATTCCCGGCGCGATGGCTAGGTAATACTCGACCAGCACCTCGCCGCCGGCGATTGCCCCTGCGGCACGACCTGCGAGCACCGTCGTGTAGAGCAGCACACCTGTCGTGATCCAGCCCGCGAGGCGGGCGCGCGTCCGGCGCGTCAGCACGATCAGCACTACGGCCACGAACGGCGATAGGAGGATATGGAGGAGCAGACCCACTAGTCGTTCCCGGGGCCCAGGAGCAGGACGGCCAGCAAGAGGACGAAGAGCACGAGCACGTAGGAGACGTTGTAGATGAGCTCCTCGGTCTCGGTCCGCAGTCGACGCGCAAGGTGCTCCGTCTGGCGCGTGACAACCCACGGCAGCCGGTGGTGCACGAGCCGATCCCAGCGCGCCTCGAGACCGCCGGCAACGAACGCGGCGAGGCGGACGGTGCCATTCACGAAGACGCGGTGGTAGCACGCGTCGATCGCCCAGCGACGCCAGAAGAACCCGTACAGGGAGCGCAGCGCGGCGTGCGCGTCGAGGAGGGCCGCGGGTGACGCCACGCGCGACAGGTAGAGCACATAGGCGGGCACGGCGCCGGCCGCGATACAGAGGAGCGATAAGGCGAGGACCAGCCCGTGTCCGGACGCGCCGTCCGTCGCGGCGGCGACCGTCTCTGATGCGGTACCGAGCATCGCTCCGAGGCTGATGTCGAAGCCGCGATGCAGGATTCCCTCGAGGACCGGTCCGCTAAGCCCGGCGAGGACGAGCGCGACGGCGAGGACCGCGGTGGCGGTCCGCATCGAGGCGGTGCCGTCGTCGACGTGGCCGCCCTCCCGCACGTGGGTCGCAAGCGCGTCGCTGGTCGGGCCATGGAACACCAGGCCGAAAAAGCGGACCGTGTAGAACGCCGTCAAACCGGCCGTAACCAGCCCCACGACGAAGAGCGGTGTGCTGGCATGAAGTGTCGCGAGCAGCACCGCGTCCTTGCTCCAGAAGCCGGGGAACGGGGGCACGCCCATGAGCGAGAGCGCGGCTACCAGCGTGCACGCCCAAGTGAGCGGGAGCGACGACCGGAGAGCACCCATGTCGTGCACGTAGATGGAATGGGCGGCGTGAATGACGGTGCCGGCGGCGAGGAATAGGCACGCCTTGAACAGCGCGTGGCTGACGAGGTGGAAGACGCCGGAGGTATACCCCTCGACGAGCAGGCCGGGCGCAAGGCCCGTGACGCCCAGCGCAAGCATCATGTAGCCGATCTGGCTGACCGTCGAATAGGCCAGGACCTTCTTGAGCTCGACCGCGACCATGCCTTGCGTTGCGGCCAGGAGCGCCGTAAACGCGCCGGCCCAGGCCGTGAGGTGAAAGAACCACGCCGCCTCATCGATGCCGGCCACCCAGACGCCGTAGTAGAAGAGCGGCACAAGGCGTGCCACCAGGTAGACACCGCTCTTGACCATCGTGGCGGCGTGAATGAGCGCCGAGACCGGTCCCGGCCCTGCCATCGCCTCCGGAAGCCACTCGTGGAGTGGGAACTGCGCCGACTTGCCCAACGGTCCCGCGATCAACAGCACGCTCACGAGGACGACCATTCCGGGCGTCGCGGCCATTGCCGCGAGCCAGGTCGGCGCGGTCTCGTAGAGCTCGAGGAAATTCAACGTCCCCGAATAGAAGTACAGGATGAGGATGCCCCCCAGCATCAACATGTCGCCGGCGCCAGTAACGACGAGTGCCTTAAGACTCGCCTCGGATGGGGTGACGAATGCTGTCGGCGGCGGACCGCCGATCCAGTGCGTGCGCTGGTCCTGGTAGTAGTAGCCGATCAGGCCGTAGCTGCAGACGCCGACGAGCTTCCAGCCGACGAAGAGAAACAGCAGGTTGTTCGATAGGACGAGCAGTAGCATGCTGCCGATGAACGCGTTCATCCACATCCAGAACCGGATGCGGCTCGCATCGTCCTTCATGTAGCCGCGGCAGTAGACCATGATGACGAAGCTCACCACGGCCACGACGTTGGCCAATACGATGCTGAGGGGATCGATCAGGATGCCGACGCCGATCGCGATCGGCGCCTTGAGCCACATGCCGGTGCTCTCGATGGGCAGCGAGTCCGGGTGGGCGAGCGCGGAGAGCAGTCGGAGGGCGGCCACCGCCGACACGAAGGAGAACAGCACCGCGACCAGGTCGGCGTGCTGCAGGCGGAGTCGCCCGACCAACGGCGTCACCGCCGCGCCCACGAAGGGCGAGACGATGCAGATCCACGCCGCGGCGGCGGCGCTCACGGTCGAATGCTCCCCGCCACGACCGGCTCGATGAGGCGGGAGACAATCTCCCCGTTGAACAGCCCCAACAGGACAATCCCGACCGCCAGCGTGAGCATCGGCGCGAGCATCGCGAGGGGGGGATCACCCGATCGCATCGCGGCCGGCTCGGCCTCGCGCGCCGCCGCTGGCTCCGCGTCGGCGTCGTCGGGGGGGAAGTAGAGGTGGCGAATGACGTTCGCGAAGTAGACGAGCGCCAGCACGCTACTGAGCAGGATTACTCCGACGAACACCCACTGTTGCGCGTCGATGGCACCTAGGATCAGATACAACTTGCTGAAGAAGCCGCCGAACGGCGGGATGCCGATCATCGAGGACGCCGCTATGGTGAAAATGGCCGCGGTCCACGGCATACGTCGCGACAGGTAGCGAAACTCGCGGATCTCTCGGAGGCCGGTGCGATAGACGATCGCGCCGGCCACAAGAAACAGGCATCCCTTCATGAACGCGTGGTTGACGAGGTGCAGTAGGCCGCCCGTCAACCCCATGGCGTTCGCGAGGCCGATGCCGAGCACGATGTACCCAATCTGGGCCACGGACGAGTAGGCGAGCATCCGCTTGAGATCCGACTGCGCGATCGCCATCACCGACCCCATGACCATGGCGATGGCGCCCATCCAGCTGAGGAGCGCCGTCACGGGAATTAGGTCGATTGCGAAGCGCGGCTCGAAGACGAAGAACGTCACGCGCACGAGCACGTAGGCCGCGACCTTCGTCGTCGTCGCGGCGATCAGGGCGCTGACGGCGGACGGAGCGTTGGCATACGCGCCGGGCAACCACGCGTGCATCGGAAAGAGCGCCATCTTGATCGACATGCCGATGACGAAGAACGCGAAGCCGACCAGGACGGCGTTCGAGTCGTAGAGCGCGGGGAGTCGATCGGCCAGGTCGGCCATGTTAAGCGTGCCGGTGACGCTGTAGAGGTAGCCGACGGCAAGCAGGTAGAACGCGGCGCCGACGGTGCCAAGAATGACGTAGCGAAACGCCGAGACGACGGCGGCGCCCCCGCCGAGTGACACGAGCGCATAGCTCGCGAGGGATGCGATCTCAAGAAAGACGTACAGGTTGAACATGTCGGCTGTGGCCACGATGCCCGTCAGGCCGCTCACGAGCAGGAGAAAGACGCTGTAGAATGGCGCCTCCTTGCCAGGCAGTTCCTGCAGGATGCTGCGCTTCGAGTAGATTCCTACGGCCAAGGTGACGATGCCGAGGAGCAGCAGCATCAGCGCGCCGAGATGATCGATCCGGAACGCGATCCCCCAGGGTGGCGCCCACCCCCCCATGAAGTACTCCAGTGGCCCGCTTGTGAGCACCCGATGCGCCGCGAGCACCGACCCGCCAAGCGAGACGCCGAGGGCGGTCAGGGTCACCGGAAAGATCGCTGACCGATTCCACCAGCCGAGGAGGGGCAGGACGAACGAGGCGAGGAGTGGCGCCGCGACGATGACGATGGGAACCGAAGACTGATGGACGTTCATCCCGAGGATCGGATTCGCTCGAGGAGTTCGCCCTCTTCCAGCGTCCCATAGCGCCGGTGGATCCGGAGGAGCAGCGCCAGCGCCACGCCGGTCGTCGCGACCCCGACTACGATGGCGGTCAGCATGAGCACGTGGGGCAACGGATTGACGTAGTCAATCGCCAGGACCGGCATCGCGCCCTCGGCCTGCCCCGGGGCGGTTTCGTGCACAACGATGGGAATGGTGGCGTCGCGCTTCGCGCCCAGCGAGACGATGAACAGGATGATTGACCACTGGAAGATGTTCATCCCCACGAGCTTCTTCATCAGGTTGGTCTTGCTGGTCATCGCGTAGAACCCGATCATCATCAACACGACGTAGATGACGACGTTGAAGTGGCCAATCAGGTAGTCGACCATCGCCTCTACTCGAACGTGACCAGGTCGTGGAAGATCGACACCATGGCCGCCATCACCGTCATCCCGACGCCAATCTCGATGCCGAGCATGCCGAGGCTACGCGCGTCGGGCAGCGGCAGGATGCCGTAGTCGAGGTAGTTGGCGCCAAACAGCACGCACACGACGCCTATCCCGGCATAGACGAGCACGCCGGCGCTCGTGAACGTTGAGAGTGCCCTCAGTGACAACCGGCGCTTGACGGCCGTGACGCCGTAGCCGATCGCCAACAGGACGAAGCTGGACGCCAGGATCACCCCGCCCTGGAAGCCACCGCCCGGACTGCTGTGGCCGTGCATGATGACGTAGAGGCCGAAGAGCTGGATGAAGGGCGCGAGCAGCCGACAGACGGTCTTGACGACGATGTTTTCCTGGTCCGCGATCACGACTCGTCCTCGTCCGTCCGCCCGGTCCGCAGAATGAGGAGGACCGCCATCGCGGCGGTGAAGACGACCGTGACCTCGCCCAACGTGTCGAAACTCCGATAGTCCGCCAGGACCGCGGTGACCATGTTCGGCACGTTGGTTTCGCCGTAGCCCTGTTCGATGTAGCGTGGCGACACGTGCACGCTGGCGGGCGATGCCGGATCACCCGTCGCCGGCATGTCCGCGGATCCGAGGATCAGCAGGAGCCCGGTGACGCCGGTGGCGACCAGATGCAGATACCTCAATCCAGGCTCGTCCGCTCCGTCTTGAAGACGGCGATCACGAAGAATACCGTCGTGATCCCGGCGCCCACCGCCGCCTCTGTGAAGGCCACATCTACCGCGCCCATTTCGATCCACACCAGGCACATGAAGAGCCCGAACGCGCCGAGCAGGATGACGGAGGCCAGCAGATCCCGGAGTGTGATGGCGCCGATGGCGCAGGCCACCGCGAACCCGAGCAGCACCACGTCGAGTTGCCAGATCATGACCGTCTCTACTGCTCCTCCGTGATCCAGAGCGCGGCCTGGTGCTTGAGCGCCGACCGCGCGATGGCGTGCGTGGCGGTCGGGCTCGTTAGGAAGACGAAGATGGCAATCAGCAGGATCTTGATGCTGACGAGGGCGATACCGCTATAGCACGCAAGCCCTACGAGCACCAGCAGCGCCCCCAGCGTGTCGCACTTTCCCGCAGCATGCATCCGCGTGTAGAAGTCTGGGAACCGGAGCAGGCCGACCGCGCCCGCGAACAGGAAGAAGACGCCGGCGCAGACGAGCCCCACTGCGAGCCAGGTCACGACAGATCCTCGCGGCCGAGCACGCTCTTCCGCTCGAAGTACTTCGACAGCGCGAGCGCCCCCATGAAGTTGATGAGCCCGTAGACGACGGCGATGTCGACGAAGAACTCGACGCGGTCGAAGATATAGCCGGTCAGCACAATGATCGCGATGGTCTTGGTGCCGATGACGTTGACGGCGATGATGCGGTCGATGATTGCTGGACCGCGGATCGCGCGATACAGACACAACGAGACCGCCAACAGGATGACCATCGAGGTGGCCAGAAAGAAGGTCTGCATCACCGCGGCGCGGACGTCGAGCGACCTTCCGCGCGCTCTGATTCGAGAAACACGTGGGCGACGCGCCGCTCCATGTCGCCGGCCCGTAGCCCCGCAGCGACCTTGTCACTGAGGGCGTGCACACACAGCTCGCCGTCGTCCACGTCCATCGTGATCGTACCGGGCGTGACGGTAATGGAGTTCGCGAGTGTGGCCAGCGCCAGATCGCTCGTCAGCCCGGTTTTGACGCGAACGACCTGCGGGCGGATCTTGTGAGGAAAGATGACCAGATAGACGACATGAAGGTTGGCGAGGATCACCTGATACAGCAACCACGGGAGATAACACAGATATCGCCAGACTTTCAGCGGCGTGCGGGACGACAGCGACTCCGGCAGCAGCAAATCGGAGGAGCAGACCGCAACGAGCCCGGCGCAGACGAGACCGAGACTCAGATGAAGCGCATCGAAATGGCCGGAGAAGACCAGCCAGAAAACGAACAGAACGCCGAAGACGACCGTGCGCCTCACAGGGGGGATTCTATCGCGCGGTGCGCCCACGTGCTCGAGAACCGGCACGTATACGAGAGGCCCTGCGAATCGGCTTCTCGTGTTAGACGCGTTCCAGCCTCGCGTAGCGAGCGAACAGCTTCTTCACGCCGACGCTGCTGAACCGCACGGTGACCTTCAGATCGGTGGACGCTGGCTCGACGCTCACCACTGTCCCGACACCGAACGTCGGATGCCGCAGGCGCGCGCCGGGTGAGATGCCGCCGTACGACTGGTCTTCGGCGGCGTCGTCGTGTGCATGCGGCGGCGGCGCCGCGGCGGGCTCCTGCCACTGGCGGCGTTGCTGAAACGCGCGGCGACCGCCGGCCGTGGCCGGCACGCGGGATGGCGGGCTGAAGGTCGGCTCGACGACCTCGGCGAGCTCGGAGGGGATCTCCAGAAAGAAGCGCGACGGCTCGGTCGATTGGTATTCGCCGAAGACGCGCCGACGTGCGGCGCTAGTCAGCACCAGCTGCGACCGCGCGCGCGTTATCCCGACATAGCACAGCCGCCGTTCCTCTTCAAGCTCCTCCTCGTCCTCCGCGGCCCGCGCATGCGGAAAGAGGCCGTCTTCCATCCCTGCAATCACCACGAGTGGGAACTCCAGACCCTTGGCCGCGTGAAGTGTCATCAGCCAGATACGAGCGTCGCGCGCGCCGTCTTCCTCGTCGACGTCCGACATGAGCGAGAGCCGGTCGATAAAGCCCGCCAGCGTCGCGCCGTCCTCACGCAGCTCGTAGTCGCGCGCGGCGGAGACCAGCTCCATCAAGTTTGAGACGCGGGATTCTGCCTCGGCGCTGCCGTCGTCCCGCAACGCTTGGAGGTAACGCGTCTGATCGAGAGCGCTAGCGAGCGCGACCGAGGCCGGCTCGGTGCCGGCCGTTCGCGTCAGCGCCGTCATCATGTCGCGGAATCGGGTCAGCGCCGACAGCGCCCGGGTCGGCAACAGTCGCTCGTCGGTTGCCCGCACGACCCGCGCCCAGAGCGATGCGGGCGCGGCCTCAGGCATCAGACCGCCCTCGCGTAGCAGCGGTGACACAGGCGCCTGCGGATCCATGCCTTCCAGACCCTCCATGACCCCCTTGCCAATCCCGCGCGCCGGCACGTTGATCACGCGCCGGAGGCTGACGTCGTCGTGAGAGTTGAGCAGCAGCTTTAGGTAGGCAAGGGCGTCCTTGATCTCCTTGCGCTCGTAGAAGCGCACACCGCCCACGACCCGGTATGGCATCGCGTCGCGGGTCAACGCGTCCTCGATGGCCCGCGACTGCGCGTTCGTGCGATACAGCACTGCCACCGCGTCCGAATCGTCGGCCAGTGCCGCGCGCAGTCTCCCTACGATGAAGTCGGCCTCCTCAAGCTCGTCGTGGGCACGGTGGTAGACGATCGGATCGCCCCCGACGCGCTCGGTCCAGAGCCGCTTCGGCTTGCGGTTTGTATTGCGGCTGATGACCGCGGAGGCGGCGTCGAGGATGACCTGTGTGGATCGGTAGTTGCGCTCCAGCCGCACGACGGTCGTCTCGGGGAAGTCCGCTTCGAAGTCGAGGATGTTCCGCAGATCCGCGCCGCGCCATTTGTAGATCGATTGGTCCGGATCGCCGACGACACATAGGTTGCGGTGGGCAGCCGCGAGATGCCGCACCAGTAGATACTGTGGTCGATTCGTGTCCTGATACTCATCTACCATGACGAACCGGAAGCGCTCGGCGTAGCGGACTCGCGCCTCATCGGATGTGTCGAAGAGCGTCACCGTCTTCAGGAGGAGGTCATCGAAGTCGAGCGCGTTGCTCTGTGCGAGGGCGCGCGCATAGTGGTCGTAGACCAGAGCGAGCTGCTCATCACCGAACGTCAGACTGTCGCGGCGGACATCGGCGGCGCTTTCCATCCGGTTCTTGGCATGGCTGATGCGCGAGAGCAGTGTCCGTGGGGGCGTGATCTTGTCGTCTATATTGAGGTCGCGCATCGCGCGGCGCACGGCGGCCAGCTGGTCAACGGAGTCGTAGATGACGAAGTCGCGCGTCAGGCCGATCCGGGGCGCCTCGCGCCGCAGTACCCGCGCGCAGAAGGCGTGAAACGTCGAAATCCACAGCTTCGGGTGGTCCGACGCCAGCAACCGCTCGACGCGGGACCGCATCTCCTCGGCGGCCTTGTTCGTAAAGGTCACCGCCAGCACCTGGGTGGCGTCGGCGTGGCCGTCGCCGATGAGATACGCCAGGCGATAACAGATGACGCGCGTTTTGCCCGATCCGGCACCGGCCAGGATCAGGAGGGGTCCCTCCCGGTGCAGCACCGCGGTCCGCTGCTCGGGGTTGAGCTCGTCGAGGAAGTGCATCTGTTAGCAGCCCGCGGTGAACGTCCCGCGTCGCACCGAGACCGGTGATGCGCCTGGCTGACAAGGCGCGAAGAGGGAGAACGCTCCTAAGACTTGACCGATGAGCAGTGCTGTCACGTGGGATGCGGCGCGGGTCGAATGCAGCGGGACTCTCACCATGGGCTTCTAGGGGCCGTCGGTGTTGGGATCACTGAAAATTAAAGGCCAGCACCGGCTGCGGGTCGGTCCACCAGTTCCTAGCTCCAACCTCTACTCCACGGTCACGCTCTTGGCGAGGTTACGCGGCTGGTCCACATCGCAGCCCCGCAGCACGGCCACGTGATACGCCAGGAGCTGCAACGGCACGACCATCAGCACGGGCGTTAGGAGCGGATGCGTCGGTGGGATCGGAATGATTTCGTCGCGCTCGTGATCCAGCAGGCCCTCGAGGTCTTCCGGGGCTGCGTCGGTCAGGACGAGGATGGCCGCGCCACGCGCCTTCGCCTCCTGCAGATTCGTGCGCATCTTCTCGAAGACCGCGTCGCGCGGTAAGATCGCGACAACCGGCATGTTCTCGTCGATGAGCGCGATGGGGCCATGCTTCATCTCGCCGCCGGGGTAGCCCTCGGCGTGGATATAGGAGATCTCTTTCAGTTTGAGCGCGCCCTCAAGGGCAATCGGGTAGTTGATACCGCGCCCCAAGTAGAGGAAGTTCGCGCTGTGGTAGAACCGTTTCGCGATGCTGGAGATGCGCCCGTCAGCCTTGAGCGTGTGCTCGAGCAACACCGGCAGGTGCTCAAGCGCCTCGATCTGCCGGCGGGCCTCAGCCGGCGCGAGCGTGTTGCGCGTCTGGGCCAGGTGGAGTGCAAGCAGGTTGAGTGCCACGAGCTGCGACGTGAACGCCTTGGTCGACGCGACGCCAATTTCCGGACCCGCGTGCGTGTACAGCGTGCCATCGGCCTCGCGGGTCGCCAGGCTGCCGACGACGTTGCAGATCGCGAGACTCGTGGCGCCCTTAGTTCGTGCCTTGCGCAATGCCGCCAGGGTGTCCGCCGTCTCCCCCGATTGCGTGATCACAACCGCGAGCGTGCGCTCGCCGGCGATCGGGTTGCGATATCGATACTCCGAGCCGTAATCGACCTCAACGCGCACACGTGCCAGCGATTCGATCAAGAACTTTCCCACGAGAGCGGCATGCCACGACGTCCCGCACGCGAGGAGGACGACCTGTTCGATTGTTCGGAGGGTCTCGTCAGGTATTTCCAGCTCGCCCAGATAGACGCTGGCATGCTCCTGGGAGACGCGTCCAAGCACCGTTTCCTGGAGCGCCCACGGCTGCTCGAAGATCTCCTTCAGCATGAAGTGCTTATAGCCGGCCTTCTCGGCCATCACCGGATCCCACTGGATCCGCTGCGCGGCCTTTGAGACGGCGCGACCACTGCTGTCGGTGAACTCGACGCCGCCGTTTGTGATGACCGCCATCTCCTCATCGCCGAGGAACACGACGTCACGCGTGTGGGCGAGAATGGGGGGCACATCGGACGCCACGAGAAACTCCCCGTCGCCGATTCCCACGACGATGGGCGGACCGTTGCGCACCGCCACGATCTTGTCGGGGTCGTCGGCGTGCAACAGCACCATGCCGAACAGCCCGCGGAGCCGGCCCAAAGCCCGGCGCACGGCGTTCTCGAGCCCGTCGCTCCGGATCTCGCTCTCCACGAGGTGCGCGATCACCTCGGTGTCGGTCTCGGTGTTGAAGCGGTGGCCATCGCTCTGGAGCTGCTGCTTGAGCTCAAGATAGTTTTCTACAATACCGTTGTGCACGACCACGAGGTGACCGCTGCAGTCGCGGTGCGGGTGAGCGTTCTCTTCGGTGGGGCGGCCGTGGGTGGCCCAGCGGGTGTGGCCGATGCCGTAATCGCCATCCACCGGCTCAGTGCGAATCACCTGCTCGAGCCGGTCGAGTTTGCCCGCGCTCCGGCGCACGTCGACTTCACCGCCGCGCACCAGCGCGATGCCTGCCGAATCGTAGCCGCGATACTCAAGCCGTCGCAGCCCCTCGATCAGGACCGGCACGGCCGGCTTGTCACCGAGGTATCCAATGATGCCGCACATGGGTGATCTTTAACTAGAGGGGGCTTCGCGCCGAATCCCACGCGGCCGCTCCGCGGGGACCCTGAGAGCCCCATTCCGCGCCTTGGCCGGTTGCCGAAGGTCAACAACGAATGCGGAGTTCCGTTCGGTGCCGCACAACGACTAACTGTACCGCAGGACTTCAGGACCCCTTCTCCCTTTTCTTCTCCACCCACCCCTCCTTGTTGGTCTGCCGCCCGCGTGTGATCGCGAGTGCGCCGGCGGGCACATCATCGGTGACGCATGACCCCGCTGCGATGTACGCACCACGACCCACGGTGACGGGGGCGACAAGCTGGGTGCCACTCCCGATGAAGACGTCAGCCTCAAGGAGGGTGCGGTGTTTGGTGCGGCCGTCGTAGTTGCAGGTGATCGTGCCAGCGCCGATGTTGACGCCGGGCCCCACCTCCGCGTCGCCCACGTAGCTCAGGTGGTTGGTTTTCGTACGGGTGCCGAGCGACGAATTCTTGACCTCGACGAAGTTCCCGACGCGGGCCTGCTCCCCGATCACCGACTTGGGCCGGATGTGGGCGAACGGGCCGACACGCGCGCCCACGGCGATCTCCGAGTGGGCGATCACGCAGAAGTTGTTGACCGTCACGTCGTCGCCGACCGTGGAGTCGACGATGCGCACGCCACCATGGAGCTCGCAGCGCGCGCCGATCACCGTGCGCCCCTCGATCGTCACGCCCGGATGAATCACGGTGTCGGGACCGACCGCGACGTCGCTGTCGACGTAGGTCGTCGCCGGGTCCTCGATGGTCACGCCGGCCGCCATGAGCTCGTCGTTTTTGCCTTGTCGCATAAAGCCGCTCGTTTCCGCCAGCTCGGCCTGGCTGTTGATGCCCCGGATCTCGCGCGAGTCCTCCGTCACCACCGTCTCCACCGTCAGCCGCCGCCGCCGATACATCTGCAGAATAGCCGGCAGGTAACGCTCGCGCTGCGGTCCGTCCTCGGAGACCTGGAGGAGGGTGTCGAAGAGCGGCTCGAGGTCGAAAGCGTAGATGCCCGCGTTGACCTCCCGCAAGCGCCGTTGCTCCGGAGTGGCGTCGGCTTCTTCGACGATACGCGTGAACCTCCCGTCGTGTCGCACCACGCGCCCGTAGCCGTACGGCTGGTCGAGAAAGGCCGTTAGGACGGTGGACGCCGCGCCTGCCGCGTCGTGCCGATCCGCCAGGCGCGCTAGCGTCGCCGGCGTGACGAGCGGCGCGTCACCCGAGAGAACCACCACCGTCCCCGCCACGCCCTCGAAGCAGTGCGACGCTTGCAGCAGCGCGTGTGCCGTCCCGAGCTGGGGTTCTTGTCGCACGACTCGCACTAGCGGGTCGTGCGTTGTCTCGACCGCCGCCGAGACCGTCTCGGCCTGGTGACCGACGATGACGGTGGTCGAAGCCGGCTCCAGGGATGCCGCCGCCCGCAAGACCCGGTCGAGCAGCGTGCGACCCGCCAGCCGATGGAGCACTTTGGGCCGAGCCGCCTTCATGCGCGTGCCCTTGCCGGCGGCCAGCACGATCACGTGGCGAACGGACATCCTGATTCGGAAGCCCTGTGGTCCTTAGGAGCCTGCGATGTAAGTCCGCATGGCACGGAGGGCGCGCTGCATCGGCGGCACGTCCGGGCGGTGCGAGACGCGACGAGGGCGTCTATTCCCGGTCGAATGCAGTGGCACTTGCACCCAAGCTCCTAACGTTTGCGCGACCGGCGAGAGGAGAGGGCGGCGGGCGCAATCGCCCTCCGGAACGCGCCATCCCTGTGCAGCACTTTGAAATCGGGTTCCTGCTGCGCGAGCAGTCGGTTGTCCGCGTTCAGCTCGATTGCGCGCCGCAAGTGTGCGATGGCCGGACGCGTCTCGCCCCGGAGCGCGCGAGCGACGGCCATCATATATTGCACGTGATCGCTGTCGGGATCGTCGGCGGCAGCCGCATCGAGAAGGCGCACTGCCTCGTCGATCGACCCACTATTGAGCGCCAGCGTCGCGGCATACGTGCGCTCTTCGAGTGACCGGGGCGGCGGGACAGGGGCCGCGGATTCCCGTTCGCAAATTTTTAGGTAGACGTGCGCGCGCTCCTGGAGCTCGCGCTCTTCCGGATAGTTGGTCACGACTTCCCGTAGGGCCGAGTCCGCAACCAAGAAATCGCGCCGCTGCATTGCCTCGATCCCCTGTTCGTAGAGCCGGAGTGCCTGCGCTGACCGCTCGCGGCGCGCTTTCGCCGCGGCACTCACTTTGGGTTTCGGTCCGCTCTTCACGGCCCGGGGCCGCGGGGATTTCCGCTTCCCTTTGCCCGCCGGGGCCTTTCGCGCTGAGCGTTTCGCCATAGGGGGTGCTACGCGCCGAAGCGTGCCACCATAGCAGAGCCCCACACGATGGGTCAATCACCCAATATCGCTCTTCGCTTTCTCGATGGCCTGATAAATTTCTCGCCCGGACGTCTCGTATTTGGCCGCGAGAGCACGAACGGCACGTCTCCTGCCCCCGCCTAGATCTGTCATTCGACCAAATTCAGCGAGGAGACCGGTACCACTGGGTGGGCTGCGCCTGGATTGTGTCCCAATACCCGGTTCAATGACGACGGTCACCTCGCCGCGAGGTGTAGGGAGGCGTTCAAGGACTTCAATTATAGGTCCAACGACCAACTCTTCGTGCAATTTCGTCAGCTCACGGCACACGGCGATAGTTTGATCTCCTATGGTAGCGTGCAGATCCGTGAGGGAGGCTCGCAGACGATGGGGTGCCTCAAAGAAGATCACGGGATGCTTTGCCGTCACGACCGAAGCAAACCACTTTTTTCTGGCTTGTGACCGATTTGGTGCGAAGCCGGCGAATAGGAACGGCCCCCCGGCAGCGCCTGATGTGACGAGAGCGGCGAGCACGGCGCTAGGACCTGGGATCGCTTCGACCCGGACGCCTCCGGCAAGTGCCGTGCGCACAAGGCGCGCACCAGGATCGGAGACCAGTGGGGTGCCGGCGTCGCTGATGAGCGCGACAGTCCCACCGTCCACCAGTCGGGCGAGCAGCCATGGGGTCTTTGTCGTCTCGTTGTGCTCGTGAAAGCTGGTACGTTGTGTCGACACGCCGTAGTGGGTCAGCAGCTTCGCCGCGCGGCGAGTGTCTTCCGCGGCGATCAGGTCGACGGCACCGAGCACCCGAATCGCGCGGTAGGTGACATCCTCGAGGTTGCCGATAGGGGTGGCGACAACATAGAGCGTGCCTGGCTTGACCTGCACGGTGTCTGGGGGGGGCGGCCACCGCGGTGTGCGGACCGCAACGGTATTGTACCATCAAGGGCTGGCCCTCCTTGGCTGGTGGGATTCTAGTGATGCGCCGGTCGAATTCGACACACACGTCAGAACCGCTCGCCCACTTCGTCAACGAGTACCTCGCCTATCTCTACGAAACCTATCCGACCGAGGCGGCCGCCGACGGCGTGCATCTCCACGATGATCTGCTGGAGGACGTCAGTCGCGCCGCGATCGAATCACACGCCCGCGATCTGGGCGGCTGGGCTCGCCGCCTGGACGGTATCAACCCGTCCGGTCTCACGAAAGAGGAGGCGCTCGACCGTAGAATGCTCGCCGACTGCGTGCGCAGCCGGCTGTTCGCACTCGAAGAAACCCGCGACTGGGAACGGAGTCCGCTGTTCTACGCCGACACGCTAGCGAACAGCCTGGCGGCCCAAGTGTTCTTTGCGTACGCTGACCCCACCGAGCGCGCGCGGCGCATTGGCTCCAAGTTACGTCAGACGCCGCGACTCCTCGAGGCCGCCCGTGAGAACGTAACCGAGGCGCCCGGTCTCTTCGTCAAGGCGGGGATCGAGGCGCTCGAGGGCGTGGCGTCCTTCGTCGAACGGGATCTCCCTCGAGCGTTCCGCGATCTCGAGGACATGCATCTGCTGGGCGATCTAGCCGACGCCTCCGGCGAGGCCACCGATGCGCTACACGCCTATATCGGCCATCTGCGCGAGAAGGTCGGTCCGCAGAGCCGCGCCTCCTTTCGGCTCGGTGCCGACCGGTTCGGCCAAAAGCTACGACTCGACGACGGGATCGACGTGCCCGCAGCGCGACTGTTACAGGTGGCCATGCGGGAGTTGCGGGCGACCCAAGCGGAGTTCAAGCGAGTCGCGGCGGACATCGACGCCGATCCGCAGTTGGCCTGGCGCCAGGTCAAGGCACGTCATCCCGACGCCGACGCGCTGATCGCGACGGTGGAGGGACAGGTGCGTGATCTGCGGTCATTCATCCAGCGCAAGCGGATCGTGACGGTCCCGGACCACGACGGCGTGGTGGTGGCGCCGACGCCAGATTTCTATCGATGGACGTTCGCAAGTCTGTGGACGGCCGGACCCTTTGAGCGAAAACGGCTGGCCGCGTACTACTACCTCACCACCGTTGACCCATCGTGGTCGGAGACACGACGGCAGGAACACCTGCGGGATTTCAGCTACGCCACCCTCTGGTCGATTTCGATGCACGAGGTCTACCCCGGCCATTTTCTGCACTTCGAGCACCTCCGGCAGGTCGACTCGCCGCTTCGGAAATCTGTCCTCTTCACGCCTACCTCGTTCGTCGAAGGGTGGGCGCACTACTGCGAGCAGATGATGCTCGACCAGGGCTTCGAGCGTGGGAACACCGACGTTAAGCTGGGCCAGCTCGCGGAGGCGCTCGTTCGCCTTGCCCGGACCGTCGTCGGCATCAAGCTGCACACTGAGGATCTGTCGGTGGAGCAGGGGATGCGGTTCTTCCGCGACGAGGCCTATCTCGAGGAAAGTAGCGCCCGTCAGGAAGCGGAGCGCGGGACCTTCGACCCGAGCTACGTGCTCTACGCCCTCGGCAAGCAAATGCTGCTGAAGCTTCGGGGCGACTGCGAATCCGCGGAGGGGGCCAGGTTCGGTCTGCAGCGGTTCCACGATCGGCTCCTGGGTAATGGGGGGCTACCGTTCTGGATGCACCGCGAATTGATGGTTGGGTCCGGTACCTTGCTGGAGTGATGCGCGCGCCCACCGGCCGTGGCGCAAATTGACCGTCACCGGCGCGACCACTACGATCGATCGGTTGCTCGACAGAGCGAGACGCGAGGCCGCGACAACAATGCCGCTTTACGAATACGAGTGCGGGGACTGCGAGCATCGCTTCGAGCGCATCCAGAAGTTTTCGGACGCGCTCGTCTCGACATGTCCTTCCTGCGGCGGCACGGTCCGTAAACTACTGTCGTCGCCAGCGATCCAGTTCAAGGGCACCGGCTGGTACATCACTGACTACGCCCGGAAACCGAGTGGGGGTCAGGAGGCAGCGTCAGGTGGCGAGGCGTCCTCCGGCAATGACTCGTCCAAGAAGGCAGCCGAGTCGAAGGACGGCAAATCGTCTGGCTCGGCGTCGTCGTCCGGGTCCGAGTCGCAAACGTCCTCAAAGTCGAAGACGGGATCCACCTCGTCATCCTCGCCGACCAAGTAGCCCCGCCTCACGCGCACCTTAGCTCTTCCGCGAGGCCCGGCGCGTCTCCAGCCCCGCCTCGAGCGCCGGCCCGAGGTCACGCCGCTTGAGCGCGAAGTGGAGCGTCGCTTCGAGGAACCCGATCTTCGTCCCGGTGTCGTGGCGAACACCGTCGACTTCGACGGCGTGGATAGGACGCTGGGCGAGTAGGCGACGAAGGGCGTCGGTGAGCTGGATCTCGCCACCTGAGCCCGCGCCGGTCGCTTCGAGGGCAGCGAAGGCGTCCGGCGTCAAGATGTAGCGGCCGACGATGGCCAAGTCCGACGGCGCGGCGTCGGGTGCAGGCTTCTCGACCAGGTCGGTGATGCGATGCACGCCGGCGCGCACCGGCTCGGCATCGATGATCCCGTAGCGGTCGACCGCGTCGCGCGGGACGCGTTCGACCAGCACGACCGGGCCGCCGACCTCGTGAAAAATCTCGAGCATCTGACGCAGCGCCGGCGGGTCGGCATCGATGACGTCGTCGGGAAGGATCACTGCGAACGGGGCATCGCCCACGGCCGGCCGGCTACATAGGACGGCGTGCCCCAGCCCGAGCGGCTCCGCCTGGTGCACCGTCGTCACGTCGGCCATCGCCGTCAGTGCGCGCACGGCCGCCAGCAACTCGGTCTTCCCGCGCTCGGCGAGGGCGTCTTCAAGCGCCGGGACCGGCGCGAAGTGCGAGGCGGTCATCAGGTTGCCCGGATTGGTGACGAATACGACGTGACGGACGCCGGACCGCACCGCTTCCTCGACCCCGTATTGCACTATCGGCCGGTCAACGAGCGGCAAGAGCTCCTTGGGAATCGCCTTGGTCGCCGGGAGCATGCGCGTCCCGAGCCCAGCCGCCGGGATGACGACGGTTCGCACCGAAACGGTCGTCGGCATGCGGCCTGCGATCGTATCATTCATGCTGACGGATGCTTGACCCCGCGTTGCTCCGCGAACGGCTCGATGAGGTGCAGGCGCGCCTCCAGACACGTGGCATCGATCTCGCCAGCGAGCTCGACACGCTCGCCCGTCTCGACCGGGAACGTCGTACGATTCTGCCGGTGCTCGAGCAGACGCGCCGCGAACGGAAGGTTGTCGGCGAGCAGATCGCCAAGGCAAAGAAGTTTGGCCAACCGGCAGACGATCTCATCGCGGCGGGGCAAACCCACGGCGCGGTGATCAAGGAGCAGGAGGCGAAGCTCGAGGTCATCGAAGGCGAGCGGGACGCGTTATCGCTGGCGCTCCCAAACCTTCCGCACGACAGCGTTCCCATCGGTAGGTCCGAGCGCGACAACATCGAGGTCCGCCGCCACGGCGAGCCACCGGCGTTCGACTTCGAGCCCCAGGCTCACTGGGACCTCGGCCCGGCCCTCGGCATTATCGACTTCGAACGCGCAGGCAAGATCGCGGGCGCCCGCTTCGCTGCGCTCATCGGCGCTGGCGCGCGGCTCAGCCGGGCGCTGATCGACTTCATGCTCGATTTGCACGCCGGCGAGCATGGCTATACCGAGGTTGAGCCGCCGTTTCTCGCCAGCGCCGCCGCGCTCACCGGTACCGGCAACCTACCGAAGTTCGAAGCAGAGTTGTTCAAGGTGGCAGGCGACTGGGACCTCTATCTGATCCCGACCGCGGAGGTCCCGCTCTGCAACCTCCATCGCGACGAGGTGCTCGACGGGCGCGCGCTCCCGATGCGGTATGTGGCCTACACGCCGTGCTTCCGGAGCGAAGCTGGCTCATACGGGAAAGACGTCCGAGGGTTGATCCGTCAGCATCAGTTCGACAAGGTCGAGCTCGTGGCGTACGCCGCACCCGAGCGGTCGTATGACGTGCTCGAGGAGCTCACCGGCCACGCCGAAACGGTGCTCCAGCGACTTGGCCTCCCCTATCGCACCGTTACGCTCTGCACCGGGGACATGGGGTTTGCCGCCGCGAAGACCTACGACCTTGAGGTGTGGCTTCCCGGGCAGGGTGCGTATCGGGAGATCTCGTCGTGTAGTAACACGGAAGCGTTTCAGGCGCGGCGTGCGGGCATCCGATTCCGACGGGACGGGAAGGGTAAGCCGGCGCTCGTGCATACTCTCAACGGGTCGGGCGTGGCGGTCGGCCGCGCGCTGATCGCGGTCCTCGAGAACTACCAGCAGCGCGACGGGTCGGTGGTCATCCCCGAGGTGCTCCGTCCCTATATGCGCGGCCTCTCGGTGATCGAGCCGCGCTAGACTCGATGCGGCGGTCCTCAACGGCGACCAGCTTCCTGGTGCCCTGAACCGTGAACCTGGAACCCCGAGCACGTTCGTCAGGAGGGATGGCCGAGCGGTCGAAGGCGGCGGTCTTGAAAACCGTTAGCGGGGAAACTCGCTCCTGGGTTCGAATCCCAGTCCCTCCGCCATTTCAAAGACTTACGGGAGTCGCCGCAACGGTCGACCCAAGGTGGAGGGACGATTGTCCCCATCAGGACTTCACTCCTTGTATCTGTGCGCACTCCTCGTATTTTCGGCGGCGGCGCCAAGTTGTTGACAGCGGGAACTTACTAACGAAAACGTTGATCTCGGCGATCAAGTGCGTCGCACTTGAAAACCGTTAGCAGGGAGACTCGCTCCAGCGAATGTCCCGAATGGCCTTCTCTGCTGACTTTACCTTCGTCATGGGGTCCTCCTCCCCTGGTGGTAAAGTCTCTCAACCCGCACAATGAATACAACGCCAACGAGCGATCGTGTGTTTCGACTCTTGCTCACGTCTTTGAAAAAGCATGGTGCTTTGATCGCGCAACCAACGTCCTCAAGCCACCACCCGCGGGCGGCGCGGCAGGTGGCACAGTTACCCGTCAGATACAAGTGGCCCGATCAACAGCACTGGTTCACGGGGATGACCGCCAACATCAGTCAAAGCGGCGTGTTCTTCGAGCTTGACCATTCTGACCCGCGTGTTATTGTTAAGAACTCTTTTAAGGACCCACTAGACTTGGCGATCGCCTTCACGCCCTCTGCGCCGCAGTCGTCCACATCAACTCAATGCTCGGTTCGGTGTGTTCGAACCATCGTTGCCTCTGGGCAGCTCTTTCTCAACGCTGCTGCAGTTGCCGTAGACACTTGGCGACTCCCGGACGAACCAGGACACTAAGAAGAGAACGGACCATTTGGGAGCTTGCCTACCATGCCGAAGATCTCCGATGCCATCGCCGCCAAGACAGCCCAACTCACCCAACTTCAGGCCGACCTAGACGCCCTACAACGAGCTGCCAGCATCATGGGCGGGCAGACACTTGCCAAGAAGGACAGACGTCGAGGCAAGAGGTCAGCGGCTGCTCGAAAGGCCCTGTCCAAGAAACTGAAGGCACATTGGGCCAAGAAGAAGGCAAATGCGAAACCTACACCTAAGAAGAAGCGGCGCAAGATGTCGGCCGCTCAGCGGAAAGCGGTTGGCAAGCGAATGAAGGCGTATTGGGCGGCGAAGAGATCCAAGAAATAGCCGCGCCTCTACTGCTTCGGGAAGTTTATCTTGCGGAGGAGGGGAGGGCTTGGAAGCGAGGGTCTACGCGGAGTCGCCACCTTAACCGCATCGAAGACATACGTCCCCCTTCCTCGTTGAAAACGGGATTCGCGTTGAGCACGCCGACGCAGACTAGCGCATGGCCCCTCCAAGGGGGAACATCCGCGAATGTAGGCTGATTATGCCACCGGCGGGTTCCCCGTCCCTCCGGTCCGCTCGTTGCACAGCGATCTTCCAGTCCAATTCGTGATCAGCCCCCGCCGGTGGCATAATCAGTGTTCACTTTCCCGATCCCCACAGGAGGGGCATGCGCTGTTCTGTGTCGGCGTGCGGGTCGGCTCGTTCTCCCGTACAACAGTGCGGAGTGTGGATGAAGCGACCAGGAACCCATTGCCACAGGATCGTTGACATCGCAAGAAAAGTGGGTCAGAGGCACAATATGAGATCCGTGATTGTGTCGATCGTTTGGTACCTGGCTGTAGTCACGGGAGTCGCCGGCGTCCATGCAGCAGGACAGCAACCGCTGCAATTGTTAGGAACGCCAACTACAGTTGCTGCCCAGCAAGCCTTCATCACGCGGTACTGCGTGACCTGCCATAACCAGCGAACACGATCGGGCAACCTCGCCCTTGACGCTGTGGATCTCAAAAACGTCGGTGCCGACGCAGAGACGTGGGAGAAGGTTGTACGGAAGCTTCACGGCGGTCTCATGCCTCCGACGGGAGCGCGCAGCCCTGACCGAACGACGACCGACGGCTTTGTGACGTGGCTCGAGACGCAGCTTGACCGCGCAGCTGCCACCCATCCCAATCCGGGCCGAACGGAAACGTTTCACCGTCTCAACCGGGCTGAGTACCGAAACGCGGTTCGCGACCTTGTCGGCCTTGACATCGATGTTGCATCGTTGCTTCCGGTTGATGGCTCCAGCTATGGCTTCGACAATATAGCTGGCGTCCTCCAGGTCCCTCCTACATTGATGGAGCGCTATCTCACCGCGGCAAAGAACATCAGTCGCGCTGCGGTCGGCACTCCTCCGTCCGCTCCGAAGTTCGATGTCTTCCGTGTAGCAGCCGACTTACCCCAGGACGACCAGGTCGACGGTCTGCCGCTAGGCACGCGTGGTGGCGCGCTTATCCGTTACAACTTTCCTGTCGACGGCGAGTACACCATCCGCGTGCGTCTCGCGCGCGAAGCCGTGGGAGCCGGCGGAGTTGATGTGCCTCTTTACGATGTGGGGCAGCAGCTTGAGATCGCGTTGGATGGCGAGCGACTGGACGTGTTTACTCTGCCTGCGACGGATCGAGAAGCTCTTGCGGCTCAGGTCCGTAATCCACGACAGCGACGAGACCTGACGCGTGACGAGCGGCTCACCCAACAAAGGTCTCAACGATATCGACGAGAGGATCGAAGCGGTGTAGACGCGGATTGGCAAGTTCGCTTTACTGCTGAGGCTGGGCCGCGAGACCTGTCGGTGGCGTTTATCAACCGGGTGCCCGCGTTGCTCGAGACTCTGATCCAACCGTACTTGCACCCCTACCCTAGCGGTGGGGGGTCAAACCCGGGGTCACGCAAGGGCGCGTACCTTAGTCGGGTCGACATTAGTGGCCCCTTTCAGGTCCAGGGGCCAGGTGACACGCCGAGTCGTCGACACATCTTTACTTGCCACCCGGCGGATCCTTCCGAGGAGCTCGCGTGTGCACGGACGATCATCGCGACATTGACTCGACGTGCCTATCGGAGGCCTGTGACTGCTACGGATCTGGAGGGACCTCTCAGGTTTTACGACCAGGGTCGGTCGACAGGAGGGTTCGAGGCGGGTATTGAACTAGCGATTCGACGCCTGCTCGTGAGTCCGGAGTTTCTCTTCCGCACGGAGGCTGATTCGCCCCAGGTCGGGTCAAAGACTCACTACCCAGTCAGCGACCTCGCGCTAGCATCGCGTCTGTCGTTCTTCCTGTGGAGCAGCATCCCCGACGACGAGCTACTCGACCTCGCGACCCGGGGCAGGCTCAAGAACCCGGCCGTGCTCGAGACACAAGTTCGGCGGATGTTAGCCGACAACCGCTCGCAGGCACTGGTCGACAACTTCGTTGGCCAGTGGCTGTACTTGCGCAACGTTCCCGCCCTGACGCCGGACCTGTACACATATCCTGATTTCAACGATGGCTTGCGGAGAGCCATGAAACGAGAGACGGAGCTTTTCTTCGAAAGTATCATGCGGGAGGATCGGAGCGTTCTCGACGCTCTAACCGCAAACTACACGTTTTTGAACGAGAGCCTCGCGAAACACTATGGCATTCCGAACGTGTATGGGGACAACTTCAGACGCGTCACGCTCCCCGAGGGCAGCGTGCGTGGCGGGTTGTTGGGGCAGGCGAGCATCCTCACGGTTACTTCATTGGCAAACCGTACGTCTCCCGTTATTCGTGGTAAATGGATTCTCGAGAATATCCTCGGCACCCCTCCACCAGATCCTCCCGCGGACGTACCTCCGCTGGCGGAGGAGCAAGGCGGTGGTTCGGTGCCACTGACGATGCGGCAGCGCATCGCAGAACACCGTGAGAATCCGGTGTGTTCGAGTTGTCACTCAATGATGGATCCGCTGGGCTTGGGGCTCGAAAACTTCGATGCAACTGGGCGCTGGCGAGAAGTCGAAGCAGCGGGAGACGCGCGGGCCGCGCTCTTTGCCCCGATCGATAGTTCTGGGGCGTTTCCGGATGGCACAGAGTTCAACAACGTCCCCGAATTGAAGCAGGCCTTGATGGACCGGTCGGATCGCTTTGTGTCCACCATGACGGAAAAACTGCTCACCTACGCCTTGGGTCGCGGCCTCGAGTATTACGACGCGCCTGCAGTGCGGATGATCACACGTGAAGCTGCCGGCAGTGAGTATCGTCTGTCCGCGCTTGTTCTCGGGGTCGCAAAGAGTTTGCCGTTTCAAATGAGGGGGAGGCCAGGGCCATGATGTTTATTTCCAAGAAGGCACTGCCACGGCGAACGTTCCTTCGTGGCATGGGCGTTACGGTCGGGTTGCCGCTGCTCGAAGCGATGATCCCGGCGGTCTCGGCCCAGACGCCCTCGGTTCGTCGGCTGGGGTTTCTGTACGTTCCCAACGGTGTGGCGATGAACCATCTTGGCGCCAACTATTGGAAACCGAAGACGGCAGGACGCAACTTCGAGCTTTCGCCGATTCTGGCTTCTTTGGCACCGTTTCGCGACCAGTTGACGGTGGTGAGCGGAATGAATCTACCGCAGGCCGAATCCTTGGGAGACGGCTCCGGCGATCACACCCGCGCGTGCTCAGTGTGGCTGAACGGTGTGCATCCAAAGAAGACAGAAGGGGCCGATGTGCGAGCCGGTACGACGGCCGACCAGATGGCCGCCACAGTACTCGGCAAGGAGACGGCTCTGCCGTCGCTTGAACTCGGAATCGACCTAGAGCACCTCGTCGGGATCGGCGAAAACGGTTATAGCCAGCTCTACCAGAACACCATTTCATGGCGCACTCCGACGACCCCTGCGCCGATCGAAAACATTCCGCGCATCGTGTTCGAGCGGCTATTTGGCGATGGTAGCACTGCGAAAGAGCGGTTGAGTGGGATACAGACGGACCAAAGCATCCTCGATGACGTGGCCGAGGAGATGACACGGCTTCTGCAAAGGCTTGGTGCGGGCGACCAAGCGCGGTCAAACGAATACTTTGAGGCCATCCGGGAAGTCGAAAGACGCATCCAGACGCTTGAGAAGAATTTTGAGCAGACACAGCCGCCAGCGGACTTGGCGCAGCCGCCGGTTGGCGTACCTGAACGGTACGAAGATCACGTCAAACTGATGTTCGACCTGCAGTGGCTCGCTTACCAAGCTGACGTCACGCGCGTCTTTACGTTCATGTATGGCCGGGAGCTGGGTGGTCGACCGTACCCGGAACTCGGCATTCCCGAAGGCCACCACACGGCGTCACATCATGGCAATCGCACCGAAGACATGATTCGACTTGCAAAGCTGAACGCTTACCACGTGCAGTTGTTCACCCATTTTCTGGAGCGGCTGCAGTCCACGCCGGAGGGCGACGGCACATTGCTGGACCACACGCTCCTGCTGTATGGCGCCGGCCTAAGCGATCCGCAACTACACACGCACATCGACGTTCCATTAGCCGTTGTGGGCGGCGGGTCCGAGTTTAAGGGCGGTCGTCACATCACGGTGACCGGAAACCCGCCGATGTCGAATCTTCTGGTGAGTATGCTCGACAAGGTCGGTGTTCATACGGAGAAGCTCGGCGACAGCACCGGCCGGTTCGACTTTGGCGACCCGTTGGGCTGAACGGAGACTCATCATTCGTGGCCGGCTGCTTGCTGAGCGAACTGTGACAGTCGCACAGGTGCCTAGGGAGCCGACGAATAGCGGGAGTCGGGGAGATGAACAACCAACCATCGGTTGATATGTCGGAGAAGGGCCTTAAGCGTTTGCTGGTAGTGGCACTACTCGCGGTTTTGGGCGTAGGTGCGGCTGCGCAGCAGGACATCAAGCTCATTGAGGCCGTCACGAACGGCGACAATGCGGCCGTGCGCGCATCGCTAGAGCAGGGCGGTGACGTGAACGCGCAACAGGTTGACGGTACGACCGCTCTCCACTGGGCCGTGAGGCGCAACAACCTGGATGTGGCGGACCTCTTGATCCGCGCCGGTGCCGACGTGCGCGTCACGAATCGGTACGGCGTCTCTCCGCTTGCGCTCGCGTGTCTCAATGGAAACGTGGCAATGGTCGAGAAGTTACTGGAAGCCGGCGCGGATGCCAATAGCACTCAGCAAGGTGGAGAAAGCGCCCTCATGACAGCCGCGCGCACCGGGAACGCCACCGTCGTGCAGCAGTTGCTTGCCCGGGGAGCCGATGTGAACGCGAGGGAAGAGTGGAAAGAACAGACGGCGCTGATGTGGGCCGCGGCTGAAAACAACGCCGCCGCCGTGCAGGCTCTTATCGCAGGGGGAGCAGACATCCCGGCTCGCTCCAAGACAAGTCGTGGTGTCAATGAGTTGGGCAACAGGGGGTTTACTGCATTCACGTTCGCAGCGCGGGCTGGGGCGATTGACGCTGCCCAAGCGCTTCTTGAGGGTGGAGCAAGTGTGAACGACGCGTTGGCGGATGGTACGAGCGCCTTAGTCCTTGCCGTCATGAGTGCCCATTATGAGATGGCCGCATTTCTGCTTGACCACGGCGCCGACCCGAATGCTGCCGAGCAAGGGTGGACGGCTCTGCATCAGATCGTGTGGACGCGCCGACCGAACCGAGGGTTCAACACCGTCTTCCCAGCCCCTGAAGGTCGGGTCGACAGCCTGAGTCTTGCGAAGAAACTTCTGGCTCATGGCGCCGACATCGACGCACAGGCCACACAGGGGGCACCTACTTCGATTACTGGTCGCAACATCTTGAATATTATTGATGCGACACCTTTCTTCTTAGCGGCGCATCGGCTCGATCTTGATTTGATGCGTCTACTCCTAGAGAGTGGGGCCGACCCTCGACTCCCGAACGAGGACGGGACAACGCCACTTCTGGCTGCTGCTGGAGTCGGCCTATACAATCCCGGCGAGAATCCGGGAACGCCCGAGATGTCTGCCGAAGCGGTAAAACTGTGCTTGGAGGCCGGCGGAGATGCAACGACTGTTGACGGCAACGGAGACACTGCACTGCACGGTGCGGCTTACTGGGATTCGCCCGGCGCGATGAACCTGTTAATTGCCGCAAACGTTCCCCTAGATGTTGTAAATAACAAAGGCTGGACGCCATTAAGGGTCGCCGACGGTGTAATGGTGGACCCAGGTACGGCCATACACTACGGTCCGACTGTAGCTGCCCAACTTCGTGAGTTACTGAAAGAACGTGGACTGCCAGTTCCCGACCCGGAGCCATTTGACTATGGGGAGAGGACAGGGCCCTATGGAGGAAGGACCGGGAACCCAGGGAACTCTAAGGTCCAACCAAGGGAGTAATTCGCCTCATCGCCGCTCCTGCGCCGTCTGAGTCATCGCCCGGAACCCGCGCGTGCCACACACTCACTGCACTTTCACGGTCGGGTCGACCTAGGGTCGCATCGAGGAGAAGGACATCCTGCATCGCCCTAGTTAGTTGTTCGATATTTCTTTATATGGCGTCAATTGACTAAGCGATGTCTGAAGGGAGTAGCGTGCCTTAGCCCGCCCGTGCAGGTGCTCGGCGAAGTCAGGCCGAATCGGTGCGCAGAGTCTTCAAACAGCTGAAATCTGATCCCGGGGACTCCGCACCTAGTCTCTATTCACTACGGGCCACGCGGGCGGTAATCTGGATCGCACAGATCGCCCTGGACACCTCCACGGACATCACTGAGTGACCGCATTGAGAGGTCTCCATGCGGCACCCCGTGGGCGGCGTCGAGCCACGAAACACAGGCGTCTGTCGCTGCCACTAGCTGCATCCATGCGGCCCGACCGGGGGCAGAGGGGGGCCTAAAGGTAAAGGGATGAGGCCACCCACGAAGCGGGGGGAGCTCAACAGTCTGACTGCCGACGCCACGTCCCCTGGGTCGGCGCGCCGAGCGTCTTCGAAAGTATAAAGAAGGCTACGGATGGCCTCCGACGGTCTCGGGAGCTTCAGGACCAAGCGCTGTATTTGGGAATGTCCGTTGGCGTGTTCTCAGAACTCTAGAACGCACTGATCGAGACCGAGGCCGTCTACATCGAACCACCAGAACCCAGCGCAGAACCGGACCAGCAGAGTATCTGGGTGTCGGGGATGCATCTTGTGGTGCGAGGTGACGGGATCTGCTCGCACCTCTCAACAGTGCCTGGCTACGGCATGTGGCGGTCGCCGAAGAGGTACACCTCCACCGCCTGGCGTTCGACGCTGACCGACACACGGTCCTCAGGCGGATCGGGACGCTCGTAGATCACCCGATAGAGCGGGGAGGCCCCGTCATAGAAGGCGCCCATATCGGTCGCGAGCTTCGTCATATAGTCTTGCAGACCGGTTGGGGCCGTGAGCGCCGCATAGCGACCTCCCGTGGTGCCCGTCAGGTGAATCGAGTAGTTTTGGCTCAGGTTCGAGGCGCTGCGCTGACGCGACGGAATGTGGACGGCGTGTATCGTCACACCGGCCGACACGAGCGACCCGACGAATCTGTTGTACCGGGGGTCGTTCATGTTGGCGCTCCCTTCCGGACTGTCCGTCAGGATCGCCACGAACACTGGCCACGCCTCGTCGCCGTCAAACCCACGGTCCAAGGTCTCTCGGATGCCGTCCAGATATCGCGCGTTCCCCCGATCGGGAAAGACAGCACGCGCCGCTGCGAGGAGCTCCGCCCGGTCGGTCGTGAAATCTACGCGCCGCTGGATCTGTCCACCGATGGTGAACAGGCCGACGAGGTGCTGGGGCGGCAGCGTCTCTAGGAACGCGACTAGTCCGTCGCGGAGGGGATTGATCTGATCGTCGAGCCCGGCGCCGTTGTCGACCAGAAGAGCGATCTTCATCGGCTCCGTCCCGATCTGGGCGGACACGACCTTGACTTGGGTCTCCCCCTCAGCAATGGAGAATTCCTCGGACGTGAGGTCCGTAATAGGCTGGCCGGTCTGATTCATGGCAAAGACGTAGACAAGCCCGAGATCCTGGGCAGCGACGACGCCGGCGAGGACGGATCCCGCGACCAACGCCGCAGCGCTGACGACCGCCGATTTGGCGGTGATATGACGCAGCATGTGTCTTGACCCCCTCTGCAGTGCGACGGGCGCGTCCGCGCTAGTCGCATTTCGGAGTATACCGGTCGTCCCTCGTCGGGGACAGGGTCATTCCGCCACATTGGTCGCGACGCCATGTCGTGGTTTTGCCGCGACCATCGTCGCCCTCTAGAGCGGGCATTGTCAGATTGAGGCCGTGGGATCTGCCGCGTGCCGTACATCATGAGGACGCTAGCAGTCGAGGCACATGGTTCCCTCCTGGCTAAGACCTGAGATTTTCGTTCTTCTCTCTCGACGGCCGGTGTTATTCGAGCCGAGCCGCACGCCGACCCAGACCAGCGCATGGCGCCTCCTGTGGGGTCGACAGGGCTGATCATGCCACCCGCCGGGCTAATCACGGTCTCGGATGGGCAGACGGGTGCAACGAGCGGACACGAGGGAAAGCGAGGCCGCTCGGTTAGCTGTCGGCCGCGGGTTCGGGGAAATTTATGCGACGGTGGGGGCGGGCGATTCAACGGGGACGGGGGTTACGGCTCACGCGGGTGCGCGCCGTCCCACTTGCCGATCGAACGACCTCTCTGACTACCAGGCTCTCGCTAACAGGTCCTGCTGTCGGGTGAGATTCCATCCTGCCACTCGGAGGGCCCTCGGATCTCGTTCGGTCGCAAGGACCTTACGTAGGAGTCTGACGCCCTGACGCTGTGGTGCCTGTAGCTCAAACGTCAGGACTGCCACTCGGCGCACCCGTACGGCCGGGTCGTTTGATGCGCTGCAGGCCAAATGCGGAACGGCATCGATCGGGTTCTCGCCTCCTGTACACCGATCGCAGCCAAGTGTGAGGAGAGCAATCTTCCGGACCTTCTTCTTCGGTTCGCGCGCTAGGAGCACTAGCCGCTGAAGCGACTCAGTGTCATAGAGGTGGAAAAGCACGGCTGCACAGCCACGCCGAATGCGCCAATAGGAATGGCCCATGCCAGCCTGTATCGCCGGAAGTGCGCCGTGGCCGATGTTAACCAACTCCACGACATTCTGGTAGAAGTCCACCTCGTCTATCGTGCTGACGAGTGCTTCGCATTGGGTCCTCATCTCAACAGCACCCCTGGAGGCAAGTGTCCATACCTGCCAGAGGTCCGGCGGGACTCCAAAGAAACCCCGCGGTCCCCCGTGACAAGCACGGACAGTCAATCATGGCTAATGCGCTTACAGATCACCATTCCTGCTAGCCCAGAGCGGCAAGGAAATACGACGAACGGGTAACGCCTAATCTAGTCAAGTCAATACACCAGCTAACCGATGGTTCAATTAAATTAACTGCCACTTTCCTAAGAACAGCCTCTGCCGGCTCATAATCGCTCGGCCGATTGTGCGGTGGTTCCGACGGCTCGTTCGTCAGCCGACCACCGACCTGGCCAGCCGCTCGACGAAGGTTACGACGACGAAGAACGAGAGACCGAGCAGAATGAGGGCGCCGATGGCGAAGAGCGCCTTCAAGGCTTGGTTCTCGAAGGGGGCGGCGGAGACGAGGTTGCCGAACTGCGTGGCCACCCGGACGGCCACGTAGAACGCGACGATCATTGCCCCGATGTCGAGAGGGGGAGCGTCGTCGATCCATGCGGAGCCGACGAGGACTGCCGCGGCCATGACTCTCAGGAGCCAGGTGAAGAAGATCTCTTCGGCCGGAGCCAACCGCCCTTCCAGAGAGCTAAGCGTTTGTCGCATCGGCTCTGGACACTCCTGAGTGCGCGCACGACATCGAGCCGGCACGCCGATCCCGATCCTACCGGTGGATGGCGGGCGGTTCAACGGGGAAGGGGGTTAGTCAGGCGGTGGCGCGGTGTCCCCTCATTGAGGAGGGGGAGGGGCGCTATTGGTTTCCCGTTGGAGATGTTGCAGTTCGGCAACGCCCGCGTCGGTGATCTGGGTGTCCCAGACAACAAGAGACTCCAGCCGTAGGCAACTGCGTGACGTGCGCGAGGCTCACGTCGGTGACCTGGGTGCGACGGAGATCGAGCCCCCCCAACTTGGCAATCCCGTAGTGGTGGTTCAAGTTCAACTTCGCGGGCCGGCTCTACCGGGAACCGGCGAAGACCTCCTCGAAGACTCTGGTGCGGGAGGTGGAGCGGGTCCGCCGCCGAGAGATCGAGGCCGCCTTCAGCCGCGTTCCCCAACGCCTCGCCCCGCGCACCATTGAGGTCGAAGCCCGCGACTGGATCGCCTTGAAGCGCACGACGCTGGCACCCAGCAGTCTTCGCATCCTTGAGAGCGCCTTTCGGCTGCACCTGCTCGCAGCACTCCAGGGATGACTGCTCCTAGACATCGACGCACACACCATCGCCTCTTATCAACGTCACCGTATCGCAGACAGTGCATCACCCAAGTCCATCAATCTCGAGGTCGGCACCCTTCGTGCCTCCTGCGGTATCACAACTTCTGGAGTGAAGCCCTCCGACGCGCCGTCCGGCCGCTGAAGGTTCGGGATGATCACGGCGTCTGACGGCCGCCTGTCGTGCCAGCCGCTCTCCCTCCCTCCTCCCGGCGGGGCAAATTGGGTAAGGTGGCGTCTACGCCCGCGATCCAGACCGCCCCATCGGGAGCTGGAAGACGGCCGGGGCGACGGCGAAACGTGTGGCGCCGGTGAATGTGAAGTTTCACGATATTCGCCCCGCACCGCCTGTACCCGGATGCTCGAGGGCGGGGACGGGCTCTCCGTAGTCGCTACCATTCTCGGCGGGTCACCCGCCAACGCGGCGGTCATGGCCAAGCGGTATGGTCACATCGGAGCCACCGCACAGCGTGTAACAGTCGCCGTACTAGGCACATCAGGCAGTAAATTAGATACGGGTGGCCACAAAACTGGGCACAAATTTCCGCCCACCGAAAATGCCGGTTCGCAAAGGTCTTAAAAAGATTGGCTCCTCAGGCTGGACTCGAACCAGCAACCCTCCGGTTAACAGCCGGATGCTCTGCCAATTGAGCTACTGAGGAACACTCAGGAGCGTGCGGGCAACCCACTGGTCAGCTTATGAACTGACCAGCGAACCGTATCTGATCCTATCACTTCTGCTCCGCCTTCGTGGTCCGCCCGGCCTTCCGCGCGCGCGCAGTGGCCCCGAGCTGCACGAGCGCCGCCACCAGGCCGAGGGCGATCCAACCGACGGCGAACGCCACCTGACCGGTGATGGGCGCCATCGGAAAGACGAGTGACATGTCGCCCGTGGCGGCCGCCACGGCCGAGCCGTTCCCGACCAGCGCCATGCCACCGACCACAGCGGTCCACGCTCCGACGAACGAGGTGCCGACGATGAGGACGTAGCGGCGAACCAGGAGCGCGACGAGCGCGCCAAAGACTGAGGTCGCCAACAGCATTCCGAGGTGCGGGTCGGCGTCCAGGCTCAGATTGAGCGCGAACGCGGCGAGCCCGGCACCAAAGAGCGCCACCCCGGCCAGGTAGAGGGCAATGGCGAGCACCGCACCGACGAGCCCGGACCCGACCGTCACGAGCACGGCTTGCCACGTCTCGAGTTGATCGACGAAGAGCGTGGCAAGGAAGACGCCGCCGACGAAGCCGTAGACGGCGAGGAACGCGCGCAGCAGCCGATACCCGAGGAAGCAGGCCAGCAACCCCCCGCCGAGTAGAATAATGGCCACGGGAACGTGGAGGGAAACCGACGGCATGGCTGGCTGATTATGCCAGCGTCCCCTCCGACGTGCCGTGATCCTGCCCGATGAACCCGCCTTTGCCGGCCGCGCGTCGCCCCCGTCTCGGTGGCGTCCTCTTTGCCCTCAGCGGTCTCGCGCTGTTCGTCTACTTCGTCGAACGGGCCGGTCTCGACGACGTCGTGGACGGGATCGGGCGAATCGGGTGGGCGTTTGTGCTCATCATCGGACTGTCGGGCCTACGTTTCGTCGTACGAGCGGCAGCCTGGATCGGCTGCATGCCCGCCGGGCACGACCTCACCGTGCGGCACGTGGTTCCGGCCGCCTTGGCAGGCGACGCGATCGGCAACCTGCTGAATGTCCTGGTGGGAGAGCCGGCGAAGGCCTTCTATCTCCGCCATCGCGCGCCGCTCGGTCGCACGTTGCCGGCCCTGATCGTCGAGAACCTCTTCTACACGCTGTCGACGGTGATCGTCATCGCGGCCGGGGGCGTCGCGCTCTTTCTGCTCGTCCAGGCGCCCGGCGCCGGATGGCTGGCGACAGGCATCCCCATCGCGACGCTCGCGCTGCTCGTGGCGGCCGCTCACTGGATCCTCTGGTCCGACACGCCGATCATGAGCGCCGGTCTGTCGTGGCTAGCGAGACGCGGTCTCGCGGCGCGGGTCGTTGCGCGCGCGGCGGCGCGGGTACGCGACGCCGAGACGCGGCTCCAGCGAGACTACCCGCGGGAGTGGAGGCGCCTGCTAATTGTTGCGGCGCTCGAGGTGTCGTTTCACGTGCTGGCGCTCGTCGAGATCGCGCTCGTGCTCGGACTCATCAGCGACCGGCCGGTGACGCTGATGGACGCCTTCGTGTTAGAGGCAGCGAATCGCTTCGTCAACGTCGTCTTCAAGTTCGTGCCGATGCGCCTCGGCGTGGACGAGGCCGGCACCGCGATGGTCGCCGACCTGCTGGCGTTCGGCACGACAGTTGGGGTGACGATGGCGATCGTCCGGAAGAGCCGGATGCTGTTCTGGACGGCTGCTGGTGCCGCCGCGTTCGTGCGCCGCGGTCTGTCGGTCGCCGAGGTACTGAGTACGTCGGCGCGCAAGGTGGTGATCGTGGTGATGGCACGGGCACCAGAGGGAGCGCGTCCGCCGAAGTCGCGTCTCGCGCCGGCCGTCGCCGGCGACGACGACCGTCGGCGCCTCTATGCGGCGTTTCTTCGCGATACGATCGCAACGGCACGATCGCTCGACGGCGTTTCGCTCCGTGTCGCCTACACGCCCGATGGCGGACGCAACGGTTTCGAGACGCTGGGGATCACCGACGGCGAGCTGATGTCTCAGCGTGGTAACGACCTCGGCGCGCGAGAGCGTGGCGTGTTCATCGACCTCTTTGCGGCCGGGTTCTCCAGGGCCGTGATGATCGGTTCCGACCTGCCCAACCTGCCAGTGAGTCACCTAACTCGCGCGGTCGACCTCCTCGAGTCTCAGACAGTCGTCCTCGGACCAGCCCGCGACGGTGGGTACTATCTGCTCGGACTAACGGCACCCAGCCACGGGGAGGTCCCCGATCTCTTCGACGGAATCCGCTGGGGCACCGGATCCGCCTTCGACGACACGGTGGCCGCGGTGGGTCGTGCGGGGCTTCGGGTCGCTCTGGTGCCATTCTGGTACGACGTCGATGATGAAGCCGGGCTCGCGATGCTGCGGCGCGATCTCGCCGAGCCCGGGCGCGAGACAGCCGCCCCCGCGACGGCGGCGGTGATCGGCGAGATCTTCAAAGGTCAGCCCTTGCAACCGTGAGCGTGGTGAAGCCTTGACGCCAGCGTCGAGCGATCACACTTCCCGGCGGCCTTCCATCGCCTTGTTCATGGTCACCTCGTCGGCGTACTCCAGATCGCTTCCGACGGGTAGCCCCATGGCGATGCGCGTCACGCGCGTGCCGAACGGCTTGAGCAGCTTGGCCAAATAGATGGCCGTCGCCTCGCCCTCCACGTTGGGGTTCGTCGCTAGGATGACTTCGTCGATCTCCGCGCCGTTAACGCGCTGGAGCAAGCTCTTGATCTTCAGGTCGTCCGGACCGACGCCCTGCAGCGGGGACAGCGCGCCCATCAGCACGTGGTAGACGCCGTTGAAATCATTCGTCTTCTCGATGGCCGTCACGTTGTGCGGGTCTTCGACGACGCAGATAACGCGACGGTCGCGGCCGTCGTGGGTGCAGTAGTAGCACGGGTCAGCGTCGGTGATGTTGTGGCAGACGGAACAGTAGGTGATCTGCTCCTTGACGACGCGGACAGCGTCCAGGAGGGCGTCTACCTCGTCGCGCGGCTGGCGGAGGAGATGGAAGGCGAGTCGCTGGGCACCCTTAGTTCCGATACCCGGGAGCCGCTGCAGCTGTTCGATCAGCACGGCCAGCGGCCCGAGCCGCGTCATCCCGCCAGCCCGGGGATCTTGAGCCCGCCCATCATACCCCCCATCTTGCCGGCGACGGCGTCGTCGACCTTTCGCTGCGCGTCGTTGATGGCTGCGACAATCAGGTCCTGCAGCATCTCGATGTCGTCCTTCGAGACGACGTCGGGATCGATCGTGATCCGCCGAATCTGCTTTACGCCGTTCATCACGACCGTCACCATGCCACCGCCCGCGGTCGCCTCGATCTCGGTGCCGGCGAGCTCGCGCTGCAGCTGCTCCTGCATCTGCTGCGCCTGTTTCATCATCTGCTGGATGTTCATGAGGACCCTATCTGCGCGGGTTCCAGGTTCGGCTTTGGGGTTCCAAGTTCCAGAGTTCCAACGATTCGGGTTTTCCAAGGATTTGATCTGTGTTCGTCGTTCCTGAATCGCACGCCCGCGGGGCGGATCGAGATTCTGGCACCCAGGAGCTCTAGAACCCTGGAAACGCGAGTCATATCTCTTCTACTTTGTCGATCTCCGCGGGAAACACCTCGAGCATCGACTTGACCACCGGTTCGGTCATCGCACGCGCGCGCAGCTCCTCGGACCCGTCGACCGACGGGCTTGCCGGCGGCGCGGCCTCCGCCACCGGCGCTGGGTCGGCCTCCGCGGGCGGCGATGCCGTGTCAGTCTGCTCAGAGACCACCGCGAGCTTGCGACCCACGACGCTGGCGATGATCGCTTCCAGCCACGGCTGGTGCTGCTCCAGCTGGCCGGCGAGCGTGCGTTGGGCGCTTGTGAAGGTAAAGACCATCCGGTCGCCGCGTACCTCGATCTGCTGCGCTTGCGCCACCACGGTCCCGTAGAAGAACTTCTTGGTCCGCTTGATCTCGGCCAAGACCGCGGCCTTCGCATCACCGCTCGACTCGCCGACACCCGGCGCGGGTTCGGACGGCGTCGGTGCGCTCGTGCCGCGTTTGGCCGGCGGACGGCGGGCGGGCGGGGTCGGACGGTCAGCCGACGCTTCGCGACTACCCTCGCCGGTCTGCCCCGTCGGCGGGGCGCCGGCCGCTCCCTGCAGAAGGTCGGTCAACGGTACCAGCTTGCGGAGGTGCATCCAGCGGAGCAGCGCCATCTCGAGGTGATACCGGGGCATCGCGGCGCTCCGAATCTCGAACTCCGCGCGCGCGATCACGTCGAACGCCCTGAGTAGATCCTCGCGCGAGAACCGCGCGGCAAGCGCCACAAGTCGATCCCGCTCTCCCTCGGCGGCGATCTCCGGGTCGCGGGCGCGAGCCGAATCGATGCCGATGGCCAACAGGTCGCGCACCGCGCGTGACAGTTCGCGGCATACCAACCGCAGGTCGTATCCGGCCTCGATGAACTGTCCCGCCAGCTCGAACACCACGCCGGGGTCCTCGTTGGCCACCGCCTCGACGACGTCCAGCACCGGATCGCGGCCAATGAGACCGAGCACGGTCGAGACGTCCTCGACGCCAATCGCCTTCCCGGCGAACGCGATGACCTGATCGAACGCGCTCTGCGCGTCGCGCATGCTCCCGTCGGCCGCGCGCGCGATGAGACCGATGGCTGATTCGTCGATCGTGATCAACTCGGCGGCGGCGATCTTCGTGAGCTGCTCCGCGATGAGCTGCCGGCCGATGGTGCGAAATTCGTACACCTGCGATCGAGACAGAATCGTCTCCGGGATCTTCCCGAGCTCAGTGGTTGCCATCATGAACGTGACATGCGGCGGCGGCTCTTCCACCGATTTCAGCAGCGCGTTAAAGGAGTGGTTCGACAGCTGATGGACTTCGTCGATGATGAAGACCTTAAAGCGGTTCCGAACCGGAGACGTGGCTAGGCCGGCGATGATCACTTCGCGGACGTTCTCGACCTGCGTATGAGTGGCGGCGTCGATCTCGAGGACATCGATATCTCGGCCTGCGGCGATCTCCGCACAGGCGTCGCAGGTGCCGCATGGATCGGGCGTTGGCCCGTTCACGCAGTTCAGCGCCCGGGCCAGGATGCGCGCGGTGGTCGTCTTTCCCACGCCGCGCGGGCCGGCAAACACGAAGGCCTGCGCGAGTCGGTCGTGCGTCAGGGCGTTGCGCAACGTCTGCGTCACGCCGTGCTGGCCGACGACGTCGCCGAATGTCTGCGGGCGATACTTCCGGGCCAGGACCTGATAGGTCATGTCGAATGCCGTACGTCAGCGCACGATGCCGATCCTGCGTGATAGACGCCACCGCTCGGTGGTGGGCCACGTCCGTGCGGCCGGTGCCGGACCCCACCGCGGCCCGGAAGAGCCTGCGGCACATGTCAGTGACTACTTAGCGCTGCTGCCTTCCGGCCCTGACGCGGTTCGTAGGCTGAGATTGCACAGGGTCCGGGCCGCGGCGCGACCCGGCACCGCGCTCGGCGAACGTCCAGTCTAGTGGCCCGTATCGAGTGAATCAATAGGCGTTCATGGGCGGGACCGATCGGCCACGTGACCGGAGTTCGCAGACGCGTGAATGGTAAACTGACCGGAAACGGGTCCCACGGAGAGATGTCCGAGTGGTTGAAGGAGCACGCTTGGAAAGCGTGTGTAGGGGAAACTCTACCGTGGGTTCGAATCCCACTCTCTCCGCCATTCTCCACTGTTGGTCCTTGTGCAACGTCTTGAATCGGATGCCCAAACTTGGTCGGCGGGTGCCCTACAGCATCGGTCGCTGAGATGCGCCCAGGTTGGGTTGCTTCGCCTCAGCGTCGAGTCTTTCACTAACGCCGCGCATGGTCGAGGCCGGCGAACTTCAGCAGGCGTCGGAACGGCCGCCCGGCGGCATAATGGGGCCGCTCCATAGGCAGACGGTCGATGCCATCGCTCCGTGATCTCACCCCGCTCGCGATCTTCAATAAAAGAGTGAATGGCGGAGAGGGTGACCGCCGTTTAATTATCGTAAGTTACTGCAAATAAACAGAAATACTGTTTGCATTTACTAGTATTACCACTTCTGTTCCCACATTAATACCGCGCATGGAGCCACCTGGCGTCGGAACAACGCGAGCAAGTGTGCTGTATCAGCCATGTCGGTTTCCTCGTCGTCACGCAGAATCAAGAAGACTGAGTTCACCGCGGAT
>CAZYFH010000021.1:0-61507 GCA_964646815.1 uncultured Vicinamibacteraceae bacterium
TCACCGTGAACGGACGGGACATCAAGGCGGTGGCCATCACCAGCAAGCAGGCCAATACGTATGTCTTCGACCGTGTCACCGGCGAGCCGGTCTGGCCAATCGAGGAGCGGCCCGTCCCGCAGGGAGACGTTCCCGGTGAGTGGTACGCCGCGACGCAGCCGTTTCCGACGAAGCCGCCGGCGTACGACCAGCAGGGCGTAACAATCGATGACCTCATCGACTTCACGCCGGAGCTTCGCCAGGAAGCGATCGCCATGCTCGACGATTACGTCTGGGGCCCGTTCTTCACCCCGCCATCGCTGATCGACGAGTCTCCCGGCGGTACGCTCGGAACGATGGTGGTGCCGGGTCTGGTCGGCGGCACCGACTGGAATGGCGCGGGCGTCGACCCCGAGACCGGGATTATGTATATCCCCTCGGTCCACAGCGGAACCGTCGTCGGATTGGCCCGGTCGGAGCATCCGCGGTCCGACGTCGACTGGGTCATGAAGCAGGCGCACCACATCCCGGGACCGCAGGGGCTGCCGCTCTTCAAGCCGCCCTACGGCCGTCTCGTGGCGATCGATCTCAATCAGGGGGAGATTCTCTGGACGGTCGCGAACGGCAACGGCCCGCGCGATCATCCGGCGATCGCACACCTGGACCTACCGCCGCTCGGGCAGGGTGGGCGTGCCGCTCCCCTGGTGACCAAGAGCCTAGTGTTCCTCGGCGAAGGGTCGAATGTCGGCGCCGCGTTTCTGCCGGCAGGAAGTGGCGGCAAGATCCTCCGCGCCTTTGACAAGGCGACGGGCGCGGTGGTTGGCGAGGTCGAGCTGCCCGGGGGCGCGACGGCCGCGCCGATCAGCTACATGATCGACGGAAGGCAGTACATCATGGTGACAGTCGGCTGGGACGACATGCAAAGTGAGTACATCGCCCTCGCGCTACCGTAGCCCGGATCACGTCAACCGGACGCGACCGCGTTGCTGGCTGCGATTGCAGACGCCGTCACCACCGCCTGTTGCGCGTCGATGATTGCCTGGATCGACTTCAGAGCCGCGAGGTCACTGGCGCTCCGCTGACCGGAGCGCCGGTGGCGTCACGTTCGTCTCAGAGCCGATCACGCTTCGGCTCGCCCTCTCGGCGGTCCTGATCCTCGGTCGGGTGGGGCTAGCCGTCTCCGGAGCGAGCATGCTGACTCGCCCGCTCGCGAGGTGATGGTCAGTCGCGTACGACACGGCCGGCGCGGACCGCGGCGTCGACCGAGGCCGGTAATCCCCCACCGGCGCGCCCGCCGCCCAGGATCGTGAAGCCCTGCTCGATTCGTCGCGCCATGTCGCGTGCACTGGCGGTGATGCCGCACGCAATCCCCCGCTCGCGGCAGGCGTCGACGACCGTCTGGATCGCCCGCTCCACCTCCGCATCGCTGCGCGGCAGCCCGAGCGAGTTGGAGAGATCGCTCGGACCGAGGTAGAACCCCGCCACGCCCGGCACCGCCGCGATCGCCTCGACGTTGCGCAGGCCCTCAGCCGACTCGATCATCATGATGGCCATCAGATCGCCCTCCGGGTTGAGCGGCCAGGTGTCGGCGTGACGCACGTACTCCGGGGTCGACAGACCCCAGAACCAGGCCGCCGCGGCCGGCCCCGACCCTCGCAGGCCACGCGGCTCCGCGTACGGTGATCCGCGACGCTGGGGGTAGCGCATCGCGCTCACGGCGTTGCGCGCCTGCTCGGCCGTCTCGATGGACGGAAAGATGATGCCCATCAACCCGATGTCAAGCGCCTGCTTGACAGCCCAGTGCGACGACTCGCGGCCATATGGTGCCAGACGCGCGAGCGGTGTGACCCGATGCCGCACGCGACCATCCTCAGCGATCGCTGCCGCATCGATCATGCCGAGGAGAAACGCTTGAAGCGCAGCGAAGTCCATCGGACCGTGCTCCATGTCGACGTAGACGTAGTCGATATCGGCGCGGGCCAGCGAGCGGGCGTTCTCAAGCGAGAGGTCGTACGTACTGACACCGAAGACTCGGCCTCCACTCGACAGCTTGCCGATCACTGAGCTGACATGCGACGCCGTCTCCTGCGCCACCGACGCGGACGTGACCACGAGCGCGCCCACAACGGCCGCCGTCGTCACCACCATCCACCGGCCGGCCGCCGCTCTAGGTTGTAGATGCATCGGGGAACCCTCCTGCCGCATATAATCACATCGATTTCCGAAGCCGAAAGCGAGAACTCATGACCCCGACACGTATCGCACCCGCGGTGATCCTCGTGCTCGCCGGTGCCGCCCTGACCGCCCAGCAGTCCGGCGACCAGCAACCGGCGCCCGCGTTCAGCCCCGTCACAGCCGAGCGGCTCGTCAACGCCGTCGACGAACCGCAAAACTGGCTGATGTACTCAGGAGACTACAAGAGCCGGCGCTACACCGCGCTCGACCAGGTGCACGGTCGCAACGTCGCCGGACTTGAGATCCAGTGGGTCTACCAACTCGGCACCCTTGACCGGGCTGAGACGACACCGCTCGTGGTCGACGGTGTGATGTACATCACCGAGTCACCGAGTACGGTGATCGCCGTCGACGCCGGAACAGGGCGGCCGTACTGGCGCTACGAGCACCAGCTGCCAGACGAAGTGGTGTTCTGCTGCGGCCGGAACAATCGCGGCGTGGCGGTGCTCGGCGATCGCGTCTTCATGAGCACGCTGGATGCCCACACGGTGGCACTGGACGCCCGCACCGGCAACGTCGTCTGGGAGAGCGCCGCCGAAGAAACCCTGAACGGCTACAGTAAGACGGCCGCGCCGCTAATCGTCGGCGACAAGTTGCTCACCGGTGTGGCCGGCGGGGAATACGGCATCCGCGGGTTCATCGACGCCTACGACATCGACACCGGCACCCGGGAGTGGCGCTTCTACACGACGCCGGGACCTGACCATCCGGACAACCGCTCCTGGTCGGGCGACTCGTGGCGCACTGGGGGCTCGGCGACCTGGATGACCGGGTCGTACGACCCCGAGCTCAACCTCGTCTATTGGGGCACAGGCAACCCAGGCCCCGACTACGACGGCACCGTGCGCGAGGGCGACAACCTGTACTCGGATTCGGTGGTCGCGCTCGACGCCGACACCGGCGAGATGAAATGGTACTTCCAGTTCACGCCGCACGACATTCACGACTGGGACTCGACGCAGATCCCAATTCTGGCCGACGCGACCTTCGACGGCGAGGCGCGCAAGCTGATGCTCTTCCCAAACCGCAACGCGTTCTTTTACGTTCTTGACCGCGAGACCGGCGAGTTCCTACTCGGCAAGCCGTACGCCAAGCAGACCTGGGCAGAGGGGCTCGACGAGACCGGACGCCCCATCCTCCTCCCCGGTAAGGAGCCGACCGAGGAGGGCACGATCGTGTCGCCGCCCATCATCGGTGGATCCAACTGGTGGTCGCCCACCTACAGCCCGCGGACCGGACTGCTCTACGTGACGGCCTACGACGCCGAAACGAAGTACTTCATCCGGCCGACCGCGTATGAGCAGGGCCGCAGCTATCGGGCCGGTGGTGGCGAATCCCCTGAACCTGTTGAGAACTACGTGCGCGCCGTGCGCGCCATCTCGCCACAGACCGGGGAGCGGCGCTGGGAGTTTCCAGTGGATTCTCGGTCGACGTCAGGGTTGCTCTCGACCGCCGGCGATCTCGTGTTTGGCGGCACTGCCGACGGCTTCTTCTTCGCGCTCGACGCGCTCAGCGGCGAAGAACTCTGGCACAAGAACGTCGGCGGGCACGTGCATGCTGGTCCGATGAGCTACGCCGTCGGCGGCAAACAATACGTCGCTATCGCCGCCGGCAATGCGATCTTCTCATTCGCCCTGCCGGAGCGTACCGAGTAGCCCGAGCTCCTCGGGGCCCGCGATGCAGGCGCGAGCGTTGTCCCACGAACGGTCGACGTGAGCTCCGGTCAAGGGTCCGCGAACAGGCTCTTCGGCACGAACCCGGTGACGACCTGCGTCAGATCGACGGCTTCGGACACACGGAAGTCGACGGCGATGCTGGCCAGCGAGAATGCCTGCGACCGCGTGAGCCCCTGCTCCGTGACGAGGAAGTCAACGACCTCCACGACGGCCTTGCGCAGCGCGCGATCCAGGTCGAGGTCGATCCCCATCAAGAGGTGATGGGTGTCGGTCTCGGCGCGCGGCCCATCGATCGTCCGGCCCTTGTGGACCACGAAGCGAAACGTCCCGGTCAACGACTGCTCGAGCGCCGTGCCGCTCACTTCGCCGTCGCCTTGCACCGAGTGGGGATCGCCGACGTAGAAGCGCGCGCCAGGGTGAAAGACCGGAAGATACAGTCTTGTCCCGGCGGTCAGGTCCTTGACGTCGAGATTGCCACCGAACGCGCCTGGCGGGCGCGAGCCCTGCACACCGGCGACCGTCACGCCCGGCTGCCCCACGGTCGGGTCAGCGGGCGCGACCGCCATCACGCCCATGAACGGCGCCAGTGGCACCTGGATACGATCCGAAAGGAGCGCAACCTCCCGCCCATCAACCACCGCGGTCCGGATGAAGTGTTGCATCCGCGGGATGTCCATCGGTACGTCGTCGGCAGCCGTGCCCGGGTAGCTGGGGCCAAATACGCCGCTGGTGGAGCCGGTGGTATTGATGCCGTAGGGAACGCGCGTTTCCAGGTCGAGTATCTGCACCTCGAGCATGTCGCCAGGCTCGGCACCGGCGATGGAGATGGGACCGGTGATCACGTGCGCGCTCCGCCCCTCACGGGGTCGATCGGACCTCGATTCCCAGAAGTCGAGCACGTCCTGCAGCACCTCGTGCGGTGCCACGCCGAACGTGCCCAGATAGCGCTCCGGATCCTCGGCCTGAATGCTACCGGCGTGCGTGAGAGTGTCGATACGGACCGTGTCACCAGACGCGATCGTCAGCACCGGCGCGCGATCCACCGGAAACCACCCCCACACGACGTTGGCCGGCGTCGACGACACGTAGTGTGTCGCCTCCTGCGCGAGCCCGGGGCCCGGGATGCCACCCAGCAACACCACCACTAGGACGGTGACCATCCGTGACCCGGTACCAGGGCGATTGGCCATTGACAGCGTTAACCGTAGAGCTCACGTGAGTCGCCAGTTAACCCACGTGGGGTTAGAATAGCGTCACTGACCTAATTGCCCAAGCCGCCCGTGTTTCCACGACGGGCTGCAATACTTCGAGGAGGCTCTCGTGCTTCGAACGTACCCGTTCCTACTGATGGCTGGCCTGTCCGTGGCCCTGTGCATCGTGGCCGGCGGCCGATTCGTTGCGCAAGACCAGGACCATGTGGGCCAGTATTCCCAGGCCGACATCAATTACGGGATGCGGTTGTATGGCGAGACCTGCATCGGCTGCCACGGTGACGGCGACGCTGTTCCCGGAGTTAACCTCCGGAGCGGCCAATTCCGGTCGGCCTCATCCGACCAAGAGCTGATGTTCCTCATCCGATCGGGCATCCCAGACACCGCGATGCCTCCAGGTGACTACAACCAAGCCGAGCTAACCGGCCTGGTCGCCTATCTGCGGACGATGGGCGATTTCGACTTGAGCGACGTCACCGTGGGCGATGCGGACCGCGGCCGCGGACTCTACGCCGGCAAGGGAGACTGTGCCCGCTGTCACCGCATCAGTGGCGAGGGATCGCGCGTGGCACCGAATCTCAGTGACATCGGCGCCGTCCGGACCGCGGGCTCACTAGCAGCGTCGCTCGTCGACCCGACCGAGGCGATGTTGCCGATCAATCGGCCGGTGCGCGCTGTGACGCGGGACGGCACCCTGCATACCGGCCGGCGTCTCAACGAGGATACCTACACCGTGCAGCTCATCGACCAGAACCAGCGGCTCGTGTCGCTCGTCAAGGACGACCTCCAGGAATACGCCGTATTGACCACGTCGTCGATGCCGTCGTACGAGGACACGATGAACGAGCAGGAACGTGCCGACGTCCTCGCATATCTTCTGACCTTGAAGGGGATGAACTGACATGGCGTTAGCAACCCTCGTACGCGTCGCGCTTTCGATGCTGATGATCTCGTTGCTCCCCCTGACGGTCTCGGCGCAAGTCACTTTCGAGCGCCTGCTCAACGCTGCCGATGAGCCGCAGAACTGGCTGACGTATTCGGGCGGCTACGACAGCCAGCGCCACACCCTGCTGGACCAGATCACGCCGGACAACGTCGCTGACCTTGAGCTGGCATGGGTGTTCCAGGCCCAGTCGCTGCAGGCGTTCCAGACAACACCGCTGGTCGTCGACGGCATCATGTATCTGACCGAGGCGCCGAACACCGTCGTGGCGCTCGACGCGAAGCTCGGCCGCGTCTTTTGGCGATACGAATACACGCCGGCGCAAGAGTCGCGCCCGTGTTGCGGACGGGTCAACCGAGGTGTGGCCATTCTTGGCAACACGCTCTTCATGGGCACGATCGACGCGCAGCTGATCGCGATCGACGCGATCAGCGGCCGGCCACTCTGGCAGACTAGCGTTGCCGAACCGGGCGCAGGCTATGCGCTCACGCTGTCACCGCTCGTGGTGAAGGACAAGGTTGTCGTCGGCATCGCCGGTGGGGAGTACGGCATCCGCGGCTTCATCTCTGCGTACGACGTGGCGACCGGGGAAGAAGCGTGGAAGTTCTACACGATTCCAGGGCCCGGCGAGCCGGGTCACGAGACGTGGCAAGGCGACGACTGGAAGTACGGCGGCGCCTCAGCATGGCTCACCGGGTCCTACGATCCCGACGTGGACCTGATCTACTGGGGGATCGGCAACCCCGGCCCGGACTGGAACCCCGCGCAACGACCCGGTGACAACCTCTACTCTGACTCGGTCGTGGCGCTCAACCCGGACACCGGGGAATTGGAGTGGCACTTCCAGTTCACCCCGAACGATCCGTATGACTACGACGCCGTCCAGGTTCCCGTGCTGGTCGACTACCCCGCCCAGGACGGCGGAACGTTGAAGCTGATGCTCTGGGGTAACCGCAACGGCTTCTTCTACGTGCTCGATCGCGCGAACGGACGGTTCATCAACGGGCAGGAGTTCATCGACATCAACTGGGCAGAGGGGCTGACCGACACGGGCCGCCCCATCATGACGCCGCAGCCGCCGGGCGCGACGACGTTCCCCGGCGTTCAGGGCGGGACGAACTGGTACTCGCCGTCGTATAGCCCGTCCACCAGGCTGTTCTACCTCTCGGCCTGGGAAGGCTACGGCTCGGTGTTCGAGGCGCAGGAGGCCGAATACCAAGAAGGGCGCCTCTTCCTGGGCGGGCGGCCGGCGGCGCCGAATCCCTTGAGTGTCATTCCCGGTCTCACGCGCGGCCCGATCAACACGTGGACGGAGTCGACAGGCAGCGGCTCGGTGATCGCAATCGATCCGACCAGCGGCGATGAGCGGTGGAAGTTCGAGATGACCGACGTCACGAGCAGCGGCATCCTGACCACGGCCAGCGACATCCTCTTCACCGGTGGCCGAGAGGGCTACTTCCATGCGCTCGACGCAAGGGAAGGCGAGCTACTGTGGAAGACGACGCTCGGCGGGATGATTGCCAACGGGCCAATCAGCTACGCAGTCGACGGCCGGCAATACGTTGCTGTCGCCTCCGGTAACGGGATGTTCGTGTTCGCCTTACGGGACTAGCGCGTCGGCTGCCACGCGCGCGTGGTCAGCGAGATAGTCCATCGCCGCCGGAACACCACCGGGACGATACGGCACGTTCGCCAGCCGAAGGCCCATCTCGACGCCAGCGAGTGTACCCAGCAAGCTAAGGTCGTTGAAGTCGCCGAGGTGGCCGATCCGGAAGACCTGGCCTGCGAGCTTCGACAACCCCACGCCGAGTGACAGATCGAAGCGGTCCAGCACCAGGTCGAGAAGCCTCCCCGAATCGTGACCCGCCGGCATCATGACGGCGGTGATCGACGAGCTGTATTCGTCGGGATTCGCGCACAGGATCTCGAGACCCCACGCGGTGACGGCACGACGCGTCGCTTCGGCATGTTGGTCGTGGCGCGCGAAGACACTCGCAAGACCCTCGTCGTTCAGCAGGTCGAGCGCTTCCCGCAGGCCGTAGAGCAGGTTGGTCGCGGGGGTGTACGGGAACACCCCCTTTCGGTTCGCGGCGAGGATGTCGTGCCAGCTCCAGAAGCTGCGTGGGAGTGTCGCCGACGCTTGCGCGGCGAGCGCCTTGTCGCTGACCGCGTTGAAGCTGAGGCCGGGCGGCAACATCAACCCCTTCTGCGACGCGCCCACCGTCACATCGACTTGCCAGTCGTCGTGCCGGTAGTCGATCGACGCCAGAGACGAGATGGTGTCGACCATGAACAGCGCCGGGTGACGCGCGGCGTCGATCGCCAGGCGCACGATCGGGATCCGGCTCGTGACGCCGGTCGACGTCTCGTTGTGCACGACGCAGACCGCCTTGATGACGTGCGCGGTATCAGCCGCGAGCCGTGCTTCGACCTGGGCTGGGTCGACGCCGTGCCGCCAATCACCAGGAATGAACTCGACGTCCAGCCCCAGCGTGTCGGCAATGCCCTTCCACAACGTCGCGAAGTGCCCCGTCTCCGCCATCAGCACGCGGTCGCCCGCTGACAGCGTGTTGACCAGCGCGGCCTCCCACGCCCCCGTGCCCGAGGCCGGGTAGATCACCACTGGCCCAGCGGTGCGGAAGACGCCGCGCAGGTCGTCGAGCACCGAGCGTGCCAGCGCGCGGAACTCCGGGCCTCGGTGATCAATGGTCGGCCGGGTCATCGCACGGAGGACCCGATCGGGCACGTTCGTGGGGCCCGGGATCTGGAGAAAATGCCGTCCGCCGCGATGTGGCATCCGCCCGGCTCCTAGCAGCCCGTGATGAACTTCCCACGTCGCAGCGAGACCCCGCGAGATGAAAGCCGGGTCTGGCTGTCGCACGGCGCAAGAAGGGAGAATACCCCCAGTATGTGACACCGCTGATGCATGGTCCGGCGCCGGCCATTGCGGGATGTAACGCCGGTCAACTGCAGCGAGATTTTCACCACGGCGGCTAATGGACCTTCCGGTACTTCCGGAGCACCTGCCCGTTCGGCGCGTAGATGAACGTCTCGGCGTCGTACTCGCGGTGGTCGTTCGGCGCCTCGAGCATGACCGTGGCGCCCTGCCTCGTCAGCGTGAACGAGCGTGCCGGCGCACCGGTGCGCACCGTCACCGCCGCGTCCTCGGGAGAGCTTCCGCTGGCCATCTGGGTGCGACGATAGGTATACGCCCACGTCGTCGCCGTGATCTCGTAGGTCCCGTATCCGGCGAACGACTCGAACGACCCGCCCGACTGGCGGTGGAAGTTCGCCGTGACAACACCATCGTGGTTCAGCCATCGTCCGCCGACCTGTGGTGGCCGGAGGATCTGTCCTTCGTGATGCCACTCCTCGAGCTCCCACGTGCCCTCGAGCAACGCCCGGAGCTCGGGTGGCGCCTCGCCCCGTGTCGCCTGTGCAATCGGCTGGAGCCCGAGCAGCAACAGGCCGCCCGTCGCCATAACGAGCGGCCGACGCCAACGTCTTTTGTGTAGCACTTGCACCTCCGTGAGCACCCGGCAGGGTCAACGTGTAGAGCCTATCGCATAACTGCGCCGGCACCCGGCCGCTGGTCCCCACGCGGCCGATTTATACTGCGCCGCATGAACCACGCTTTGCGTGACGATCTCGAAGCGAGCCTCGACGGCGAGGTGCGCTTCGACCAGGTCTCACGCGCGCTCTACTCGACCGATGCCAGCGTCTATCGGATCGAGCCGCTCGGCGTCGCGATCGTCCGGTCGCGCGACGACGTTGTCGCTGCCATCGAGTGCGCCCGCCGGCATGGGACCTCGATCACCGCACGAGGCGGCGGAACCTCGCAGGCGGGCCAAGCCATCGGCTCCGGCCTGCAGCTCGACACCTCCAAGTACTTCAACCGCTTGCTCGAAGTGAACGTCAATGAGCGCTGGGCGCGGGTAGAACCCGGTATCGTGCTCGACGAACTGAACGCCCAACTCGCCACGGACGGACTGCGATTCGCGCCCGACATCTCGACGGCGAACCGCGCCACCATCGGAGGGATGATCAGCAACAACTCCAGCGGCGCGCGGTCGGTGATCTACGGAAAGACGATCGACCATGTGCTCGACTTGCACGTCGCGCTGGCCGACGGTGGTATCGCCCATCTGCGACCGTTGACCGGAGCCGACCTAGACCTGGCGTGCGACGGTGACACGCTCAAAGCGCGATGTTACCGAACCGTGCGCGACCAGGCGGCCGCGCTGGCGGACGAGATCGACCGCCGCTACCCAAAGATCCTCAGGCGGGTCGGCGGCTACAACCTCGACGCGTTCGTCGAAAGGACGCGGCCGTTCAACCTCGCCAAGCTGATCGTCGGGTCCGAGGGCACCCTGGGTATTGTCGTCGAGGCACGCCTCAATCTCGTGCCGCTCCCACAGGCCACGGCGGTGCTGACGATCGAGTTCGACCACTTGCTCGACGCGCTCGGCGCGACCCCCAGTATCCTCGAACACCGCCCGTCGGCGGTCGAGGTGATGGACAGCGCCATCCTCAACCACGCGCGCGAGAACCCGGTGCTCGACACGATGCGACGGGCCGTCCTTCACGGCAATCCCGGCGCGCTCCTCTGCGTAGAGCTGTATGACGACGACGCGGGCGCGCTCGCGTCCCGGCTCGAGCGTCTCGAAGCCACCGTGGCGGCCCAAGGCGGCGTTCAACACACCACCCGCGCGATCTCGTCCACTGATCAGGCGCGCATCTGGCAACTGCGCCAATCGTCGCTCGGATTGTCGATGGCGATGAAGGGCGATGCGAAGAGTATCTCGTTCGTCGAGGACACCGCCGTTGCCCCCGGGAAGCTCCGAGAATACATCGAGCGCTTCCTCGACATCGTCGAAGGCCACGGGACCACGGCCGGCGTCTACGCGCATGCGTCAGTTGGCTGCCTGCATGTCCGTCCGGTCGTCAATCTGAAAACCGAGCATGGCGTGCGGCAGTTCGAGGCAATCGCCAACGAGATCGCCGACCTCGTTCTAGAGTACGGCGGTGCGCTGTCCGGCGAGCACGGTGATGGGCTCGTCCGCGGCCCATTCGTCGAGAAGATGTTCGGGTCGGTAATCTATGACGCGTTCCGGAGGATTAAGCGAACATTCGATCCGGACGGGCTCTTCAACCCTGGCAAGATCGTCGATACACCGCTGCTCACCGCCAACCTCCGTTACGGTGCTGGGTATCGGACGCCAGACCCCGAGACGTTCTTCGATTACACGGCGCATGGCGGGCTCGGACGCGCCGTCGAGATGTGTAGCGGCGTCGGCGCCTGCCGGAAGACGTTGGCCGGAACGATGTGCCCCTCCTACATGGCGACCCGCGACGAGGCGCACACGACTCGTGGCCGGGCGAACGCACTGCGGCTCGCCATGGCCGGGATCCTCGACGACGACGAGCTGGGCGACCGCGGCGTCTACGACGTCCTCGACTTGTGCCTCGAGTGCCGCGCGTGCAAGACGGAGTGCCCGGTGGGCGTCGACATGGCCCGGTTCAAGAGCGAGTTCCTCGCAGGCTATTGGACACGACACGGCACGTCGGCGCGTGCATGGGTCCTCGGCAACATCCGTAGACTGTCGGCATGGGCAAGCCCCTTCGCGCCGCTGGCCAACCGCAGCCTCCGACTCGGCTGGGTCCGACGGCTCAACGAGCGGCTGCTCGGGATTGACCGGCGGCGGCCGCTGCCGCGGTGGACCTCACGCACGCTCACCTCCCGGTGGCGCGCACGGCCGGCCGCCGCGGGCACTACCCCGGTGGTGCTCTTCAACGATACGTTCACGAACTACTACCACCCCGAGGTCGGGATCGCGGCGACCGACCTGCTCGAGGAGACCGGCCACCGGGTCACACTCGGTCCGTCTACCTGCTGCGGCCGGCCGCTCATCTCACAGGGTCTGTTGACGGTCGCGCGCGAGCGCGCCGCCGACGTGACCCGCCGGTTGCATCGAGAGGCGGTCGCCGGGACACCCATCCTAGTGCTCGAGCCGAGCTGCCTCTCGGCGTTACGGGATGACGTCCCAGCACTCCTGCGCGGGCGTCTGCAGGCGGACGCGCGACAGGTCGCCGACGCCTGCGTGTCGTTCGAGGCGTTCCTCGAGGACGCGCTCGCGTCCGGTCGTGGCGACCTGACGCTGAGGGACGGTCCTACGCAAGTGGTGCTCCACGGCCACTGTCATCAGAGATCGCTCGGCCTCGTCGCCCCCGCCCAGAAGTTGCTCGCACGGATCCCGGGCGCGAGGGTCGCTGATCTCGACGCCGGCTGCTGCGGAATGGCCGGGTCGTTCGGCTATGCGCGAGAGCACTTCGACGTGTCGCGTCAGATCGCCGAGCGGCGGCTGCTACCCGCCGCGCGCTCGCTCGAGCCCGGAGGGGTCCTAGTCGCCGCGGGCACCTCGTGCCGGCATCAGGTCTACGACTTCACCGGCGTGCGTGCGCTGCATCCGGCCGAGTTGCTGCGGTCGCTGGTCGAGCGGTAACCCGCTAACACACGCCGTTGCCTTGAGACGGCCGGGGCCCCGCTGGCGGCCAGCGGTGGCGTGCTCACCGAGCAATTGGGGTATCGAACAGGGCCCCACACCGATACAATGTGGCGAGGAACAGACGATGCCGATTTACGAGTACAAGTGCCGCGGCTGCACCCACGAGTTCGAGACGGTGGTGCTACCCCAGGGTTCGGTGCCGGCCTGCCCGAAGTGCCGGAGCGAGGATCTCGAGCGTCTGCTATCGATGTTCGCCGTCAGCTCGGACGGTACGCGCGACATGCACCTGAAGTCGGCGCGGAAGCAGGCCGCAAAGACCCGGCGCGACAAGGAAGTGGCCGAGCACGAGATGATCCACCACCATCACCACTAGTGGAAGGAGCGGTCACTCCGCGATCGAACGCCAGTTCTTCACCAGGTAGTCGGCGGTCCGCCAGGCCAGCGCCTGCGCGGTCAGCGTCGGGTTGTGGGCCCCGCTCGTCCCCATCACCGACGCACCGAGCACGCCGAGGTTGGGTGCCTCATGGGAAAATCCCCAGCGATCGACGACGTTGGTCTCGGCATTGTCGCCCATCCGCGTGCCGCCGTATGCGTGCGTTGATGGACCCATCGTGCCCAGACCTCCGCGAATGACCTCGACCGCCCCCGCCGCTCTGAACCACCGCTCCATCTTGTCCTGGACGAAGGTCGAGATCCGCCGCTCGTTATCGCGGTAGTCGGCGGTGATGCGGCACACGGGATCGCCCATCGGATCCGTGACCGTCGGATGGAGGTCGAGGTAGTTGTCCTCGTAGGGCAGCGTCGTCTTCTGAAGATATGACCCGACCGAGCGGTCGGCGTTCTCCTTGACGAACGCCTTCCAGGCCGACCCCCAGCGCGGCGCGCGCCCGAACGTGCTCATGCTGGCCGCCTCGATCGGCCGCCGGTCAGAGTAGACCCACAGGTTGCTGCCCCCGATGAAGTCGAGCTCCGCGTGGTCGAAGTTGTCGTCGGCCCAATCGTCGATAGCGACGCCCTGGGCGGGGAGACCGTACCAGCGGTTGAGGTCGTGCGGGAATAGGGCTGTCACGCCGCCACCCTGCGCATGGCTCAAGTAATGGCGGCCGACCTGGCCCTTGTTGTTACCTAGCCCGTTCGGATACGCGTCCGAGGTAGACAACAACAGTAGCCGGACGTTCTCGTAGGTATAACTGGCCAGCAAGACTACCGCGGCGGGCTGCACGTGGGTCTCGCCGTCCTTGACGTACTCGACGCCGGTGACGCGCCCGTCGCCGTCGACCTGGACTGCCCGCACGTGCGCTTCGGTCACGACGTCGAGGTGCCCGGCCGCCTGCGCCCGCGGAATCGTCGACACCGCCGTCGAATTCTTCGCGTCGAGATGACAGCCGCCGCGGTTGCAGAACCCGTGATACGCGCAGCCGGCACGATCCTGGTACCGCTCGGAGTTAATGGCCGCCGGTCCGGCAAACGGGTGCCAGTCGAGACCGTGCGCCGCGTCGGTCATCATCTCCGTGAACCCGGTACCGCGGAGCGGCGGCATCGGATAAGGACGCCGGCGCGGACCCTCGAAGATGTTGCCGCGTTCATCGATCGTCCCGGCGATGTTGCCCGCCTGGCCGGACACCCCGATCTCGTATTCCACGCGGTCGTAATACGGCTCCAGTTCCTCGAGTCCGAACGGCCAGTCCTCGACGGTGGAGCTGGTCGGAACACGTGACGCCCCATACCGGCGCGTCGTCTCGGTCACCACCTTGAAGTCCCACGGGTTGAGCCGCCAACTCTGCGCCCAGTAATGCAGCGTCGTGCCGCCGACCGCGTTCATCATCGGATGAATCGACCCGCGCGGTGAATCGGGAGCCGAGCGGTCGCGACGATGGACCGGCACCTCGCGGTTGGCCTTCTGTACGGCGTGGGGCCACCCGCGGTAGTTGTTGAACAGCTCGTCCGGTGCAAAGTCCCGCGGGGAGTGCCAAGTGCCGGCCTCGAGCCCGACCACCTCGAGGCCGGCCTCGGCAAGCGGCAGCGCGGCCACCCCGCCGACCGCCCCGAGGCCGATGATGACGACGTCGGTCTTCGGCAGATCAACCGCCACGAGTCCTCCCAGCTTTCGAGTCGGCAAAGGCCGGGAAGTCATACGCCGAGACCTGCCGCGCCGTCGGCGCCACGTCCATCCGCTGCAGATCCGGCGTCACGGCCGTCCGGACCCCCGGATAGCCGATCAGCTCCCAGCCGACGAAGTTGTTGTTACCGCCGTACGCCGGGTCCGAAAACGTGCCCTGGATGGTGTGCGTACGGAGCATCCCGAAGAACGCGGCAGCGGTCCGGGCGAACCCCGTCGCGCGGTCGTCTTCCATGTCGCGAAGGACCTCATCCTGGTCGTCGGCCGTCAGCCGTGAGAACGGCCGGCCCTTTGACGCCTCGGCGTATCGGTCGACGGCGACCAACCCGTCGCGGTACGCCTCGCGTGACGACGCCAGCGCGCCGCCGAGACCGCGGTCAATGTAGCGCGCGGCGCGGGCTTCGGTCGCGCCGGGGCCGTTGTCGTCTGACGGGATCAGACGCGCGACGATCGCCTCGATCGTCTCCCCCTCTGAAGCCGTGAGGGTCTCGAACGCCCTCTGGGTCGACGCGGACTGGGCGCGCGCTGCAGATCCGAGCGGAACGGCCGCGGCAACCCCGGCCACTGCTGCCCGTTTCAACATGTCGCGTCGCGAGACCCTATTCGTCATCGCTTTCTTATAGCACTCAATCCAGATAAGACTCAATCGGGCGCCCCGACGATAGAATGGGCCCACTCGTTCCCTGGAGGTCGGCTATGCGATATGCGTTCACCGTTCCAGCGTTCGCGCTCGCCGGAGCCCTCGTTACCACCGCGCAGGCACCGACGGTTCTCCTCAACGAGACGTTCGACGACAACGGCCGCGGCTGGCGGGAGCAGAACAGCCCAGTGATCCAGACCGAGGTGAGCGACGGCGCGTTTCGGATGCAGTCCATCATCCAGCGCCAACAGTACGTTGTCCAGGACGTCGGCCTCGATCCGACAGCCGATTTCGACATCGAATGCAGGGTCGAAATAATCGGCGGCAACGCCGAGTGGCCGGTTGGGCTCCTCTGGGGGCACGAAAACGGGGCGAACTTCCTCGAATATTTGATCTGGATGGACGGCCGTCTCCGAATCGACCGCAATTCGTCGAATACGTCAGAGGAGCTAATGTCGACGATCGCGTCGGCCGACATCGCCACCGGCCAGGTGACGAACACGCTCAAACTCTCGCGTCGCGGTGGTCGGCTCACGTTCTCTCTCAACGGCGTCGAGCAGGGCGAGATCCCCTTCGATATTCCGATCGGGCCTCGCGTCGGATTCGTCGTCTGGAACGAGATCGAGGTCCGGTTCGATGATTTCGTCGTGACGCAGTACTAGTCACTGTCGGGTGGACGGATCACGGCAATCCACATTATTTGGGTGCCGGCCCGGTGTGCCGGGCGCGCTGGCGAATCAGCATCTCGGACGCATATTCTTCGATCGCGTGCGCGATCCGACCCATTGTCGGGCCTACAGCAAACAGGGTCCACACCAAATGTCGAAGGCATGGAAGACGGCCTCGACGGCGTCGGGGCCACGTCCACGCCGGCTCACCGCTGCATGGACTGTGATTGTCATCCGACCTGTTTACGCCGACGCGTGGCGTCGCACGGGTGCTCGGCTGGGCGGCGCACTGCCTGCGGGAACTTCGCGACGGCAGGCTAATCCGACCGCAATCGGCCCACATCGGTCCCGCGGATCGGCGTTACGATCACAGCGCCACCCACACGGCGCTCTGACGACGTGACCGGACGTCCGTTCCGTGTCTCCGCTGGAGTGGGTGTGCGGAGTGACCTATGCGATACACACTCATCCTCATCGCCGTCCCGGTTCTAACGCTCGTGACGGATGGTGCGCTGCTGGCGCAGCAGCACGATGCGCCTGCCGGCGCGGACGTCGTACCGCCCGAAGAGCTCCGCGCCAACCGGACGTCGTATAGCGCCCTTATCGATGTGCTGCGCGCCGGTGGCTCCGATGCGACGGTCAGCGACGCGCAGCTCGTGCGACTACGCGAGATGCAGCTCGAGGATATCTGGAGCGCCCTCGGCGACTACCGCGCCAACTACGTGCGTGGCTTTCAGACGACCCAGCCCGGGACACGCATCGCGGGGCGTGCCCTGACGATGCGCTTCCTTCCGCCGCGGCCCGACGTCGTGCGCGCCATCGACACGCTGGCCGCGGAAGGGGACTGGGATCACCGCTACTACGCGCGTGCTGCGGAAGAGGCGCAGCCGGGCGACGTCGTCGTCGCAGAGCTCGGAGGAGCGAGCGGACACATCCTGTTCGGAGGCATGGGCGCACTCGGGATCAAGCTGCGCGGCGCCGCTGGCGTCGTCATCGACGGCGGCAGCCGAGACCTCGCAGAACTTTCCTCCGCCACGTTTCTTGACTTCCCGGTCTTCGCGCGGTTCTTCGACGTCCGCACGACGAGCTGGCTCGGAGCGGAGTGGAATGCCCCGGTCCGGATCGGGTCGGTCACAGTGCTCCCCGGCGATGTTGTCGTCGCCGACGAGACTGGGGTTCTCTTCTTCCCGCCCGAGCTGGTCCCGGCCGTGCTGGAATCGGCGACCGAGCGCGCGACGGTCGAGGACTACGAGCGACGGCTCCTGCGCTCCGGACAACACCGCTTTCGGGACGTCTACCCGCTGTCGCCGGAGCTACGCGGTGAGTACGAACGCCGATAACGGCCGACGTCGTGCGCCTGTGGTGCTTCGAGAGACACCCCATCTGCCCTCGATGCAGTGACTTGCGCTAGAAGCGGACGAGACTCTAGAGATGAAGCGCCGTATTTTGTTGTAGACAAGGACTTTAGCCAGTAGCGTCCTGTCCGGATCGCCCAACGTCACATCGGGGCTTGCATCCAGGCGAGTAGTACCCGATACTTTTCAGCCCGCAGTTCTCCATCCGGTCGTCGAAGGGGCGATTCGCGACCGGACGCCTCCGGCGAAGCCACTGTCAGTCGGAACCATCGACGGGAAAGCGAGAGTTTGACACGAGCGTCTATGTCCGAAGCACCGACCAACACCGCGACCAGCCCCACCACCCGGAAGCGGGTGAACTACGTCCGGCGGCTCGACCAGATCGAGCAACTGACGCCAGACGAGCGGGAACGGCTGAAACCGGTCTCGGATCAGTACGCATTTAGGGCGAACGACTATTACCTCGGGCTGATCGATTGGACCGATCGCGAGGATCCGATTCGCCAGCTGATCATTCCGCGCGACGAGGAACTCAATGACTGGGGGCGGCTCGACGCCAGCAACGAGGCGAGCGTCACCGTGGCACGCGGCGTCCAGCACAAGTACACCGACACTGTGCTCCTTCTGTGCAACGAGGTCTGCGGGGCATACTGCCGGTACTGCTTCCGGAAGCGGCTGTTCATGGACGACAACGACGAGGTGACGAACGATATCAGCGACGGCCTTCGCTACATTGCCGACCATCCGGAGGTCACCAACGTCTTGCTGACTGGCGGCGATCCCCTGCTGATGAGCACGCGGCGTCTCGTCGACATCTTCGAGGCGCTGCGAGCCATTCCGCATGTCAGAATCATCCGACTCGGCTCCAAGATGCCGGCCTTCAACCCGTGGCGCGTGCTCTGCGATGATGAGCTGCAGGCCGCGTTCCGGAAGTACTCCACACCTGAGCACCGGATCTACTTGATGGCCCACTTCGATCATCCGCGGGAGCTGACTGACGTGGCGATCGAGGGCATCGATGCGTGCATCAGGAACGGCGTCGTGTGCGTCAACCAATGCCCGCTGATCCAGGGCATCAACGACGACCCCTATGTGCTCGCAGAGATGTACGCGACACTGTCCCACATCGGCTGTCCGCCCTATTATCTGTTCCAGGGACGCCCGACCGCCGGGAACGAGCCGTACGAAGTGCCGATCGTTCGCGGCTGGGAGATCTTCCAGAAGGCGCTCCGGCAGGGATCTGGCTTGGCGAGGCGCGCTCGCTTCTGCATGTCGCACGAGACCGGAAAGGTCGAGATCTTGTTTGTCGACGAGGAGCGGATTTATCTCCGCTATCACCAGGCGAAGAACCTCGACGACCTCGGCCGGTTCCTCATCTGCCGGCGCGACGACGAGGCCTGCTGGCTCGACCCGCTCGTCCCGGCCGAGCCGGTCCCGGCCTAGTGGCCCGTGCACAGTCCCCGCGCTCGCCCCATCGGTCGGCGCGCGGTCCTGCGCGGCGCGGCGAGCCTCTCGTTGGCACTGCCACTCCGCGCCGTGGCGCAGGAACCCGACCCCAGACAGACGCGGCCGCAGCTGCATGACCGCTTCGTTTTCGCGCTCGGGGCGCGCGCGGGCGACGTGATCGCGCCGGGGGATGTCGTTCTTGGCGAGCCACAGCTGTTCGTCTACCCGATGGATCCGGCGACGGCGGTCGTCCGGGACGGCTCGCGGCTCAATCAGGTCATGCTGATCCGGCTCGCTCCGTCGGCGTTGACCGACGAGACCAGGGCGCGCGCCGCCGACGGCATCGTGGCGTACTCCGGCGTCTGCTCGCACACGGGCTGCGACGTGACCGAGTGGCTCCACGGATCTCGTATGCTCCTGTGCCCGTGCCACGACTCGGAATTCGATCCGGCTGACGCCGCGCGTGTCGATATCGGGCCCGCTCGGCGACGCCTCGCGGCGCTGCCGCTCGACATCGTTGACGGTGTGTTGGTGGCCGCCGGCTCTTTCGTCGGCCGTGTCGGTGCGGCCGAGCAGTGACGGGCCGCCGGCGTGGACCGGAGGCGGTCGTTTACGCAGGCTAGACCAAAACCGCATCTCGGGATGGGTGCAAGATGACTGGGAGGCGACGTTGACACGCTCACGACTTGGCCCGGCAACCACCTGGACGCTCATCGCCATCGGGCTCGCGTCCGCGCTTATCGCTGCGCGACAGCCCGGCGGATATGCTGCGGTGACCGATGCCCGTCTGCTCAATCCCGAACCGCGCAACTGGCTGATGTATCGACGCACATACGACGGTTGGGGCTATAGCCCACTCGATCAGATCACCGTCCGGAACGTCGGCGATCTCCGCCCGATCTGGTCGTTCTCGACAGGAGTACGCGAAGGCCATGAATCTCCACCGATCGTCAACGACGGCCGCATGTTCGTCTCCACGCCGCAGAATCAAGTCCTCGCGCTCGATGCCGCCACCGGCGACCTGCTGTGGCGGTACGCGCGCGAGCTTCCGGAGGATCTGCAGCAACTGCATCCGACGAATCGTGGGGTGGCCCTCCACGGCGACCGGGTCTATATCGGCACGGTCGATACGCACGTCGTCGCGCTCGACGCCGAGACCGGCGACGTCGTATGGGAGCAAGCGGTCGAGGACCATGCCACCGGCTACTACATCACCATGGCGCCGCTCGTCGCCGACGGGAAGGTGATGGTTGGCACATCGGGCGGAGAGCTCGGCATTCGCGCATTCGTTGTGGCGCTCGACGCCGACACCGGCCGAGAGGTCTGGAAGACACACACCGTGCCGGCGCCAGACGAGCCGGGCAACGACACCTGGCCAGGCGAGTCGTGGCGCACGGGCGGCGCGTCGGTCTGGGTCACGGCAACGTACGACCCCGACCTGAACCAGACGTATTGGGGTACCGGCAACCCCGGTCCGTGGATCGGAGACATGCGCCCGGGCGACAACCTGTACACGAACTCGGTCCTGGCGCTCGACGCGGGAACCGGCGAGATCGAGGGCTATCACCAGTACCATCACAACGGCTCGTGGGACTGGGACGAGATTGATTCCCCGCTGTTGATCGACATCGAGCGCGATGGGCGCACGATACCCGCGCTCGTGCATCCCGGCCGGAACGGCTACTTGTGGCTGCTTGAGCGAGAGGCCGACGGAATCTCTTTCGTCGACGCGCATCGGTATGTCTATCAGAACGCGTTTACCGCCATCGACCGCCAGACCGGGCGACCGTCCTACGACCTGGAGCACACCCCGGGCACCGGGAGACGCGCCCTCTTCTGCCCGTCGCTTTCGGGCGGCAAGAACTGGCCGCCCGCGGCCTTCAACCCGAACACCCGGCTGCTGTACATCCCGGCCAACGAAAACCTCTGCACCGCCATGGAGGGGCGCGAGGTCGAGTACACGCCGGGTCGCTCGTTCACCGGCGCGCGGGCCGAGCTCGCCGTGCGAGATGGGGCGGACCACATCGGCGAGCTGCAGGCGTGGAATCTCGATACCGGTGAGCAGGTCTGGAGCCGGGAATTCGCGTCGCAGAACTGGGGGCCGGTGCTGACGACCGGCGGCGGCCTGGTCTTCATGGGCGGCACGAACGACCGCTACTTCCGCGCCTTTGACGCATCGACCGGTGACCAGCTCTGGGAGATCCGCACGAACTCCGGCGTGATCGGCGTGCCGTCGTCCTACGCCGTGAACGGCCGGCAGTACGTTGCCGTGCAATCGGGGTGGGGCGTCGACGCGCAGCGGATGCAGACCGGGCTCGACCGGTTTCGCGGTGAGCGAACCCACATCCCGCAGGGCGGCGTGATCTGGGTCTTCGCTCTGCCGGATTAGCGGGTTATAGCAGTCATCGTTGAGTGCTCCCCGGCCGGGACGCGCACCCACCGCCGAGGACTCGCCTGACGACCGCCGTGCCCGCCATCACACTGCACGACCGACGCTCCATGGCGCCGCTGGTCGCCGCGAGCGTGCACATCTGGCGTCAGATCGGTTAAGGCCTCGTCGTTGTGTGTTCGCTCCGGTTGCAAAAGTCTCCGCGTGGCTGACCGACCGACACTGGACGTGCACACCGTCATGCAATGTGCGCCGGATCTGGTGGTGCACATAGAGTTCGGGACTCCCATCACGATCGCTGCGGCCGGAAACCGCATCAACGCTGCGCGGCACGCGCTACGCATCCTCGAGGCGTTCTCGCACCCGCGACCGGTCGCCCAGATGATTGACGCGCTACAGGGGTCAGCCGCTAGCGTACAAGCCTGGATCGACCCGACCAGCACGATCGTCGTGCTTTCTCCGTGCGGGCGTGCTGCAACGGACCGGCGCCGGGACGGGTGACCGCGTTCCAGCCGCGCCATTCACGCCGGCCGTCCACGCCTGGATATTGAACGACCAAACGCGCACTGACGGGTTTCTCGCAGAGGTGCGCCTGGCGGTCGCGCCCGGCGACGTCGTTGTTGATCTCGGAACCGGGAGCGGCGTCCTCGTGGTCGCAGCCGCCCGCGCGGGGGCGCGAAGAGTCTATGCGGTGGAGGCGGACACCATTGCCGACGGCACACACGCCGTGTTCGAGGCGAACGGCGTGCTCGACCGCGTCACGCCCGTCGGAAGCCGGTCGACCGAGATCACACTGCCCGAGCCGGCGGACGTCCTCGTTGCGGAGCTCATTGGCAATGAGCCGTTGGGGGAGCGGGTTCTTTAGACCATAGTCGACACTCGAAAGAGGCTGCTCAAGCCGACAGGTCGCATCGTGCCGAACCGCCTCGGTCTCTTCGGATTGCCGGTGCAACTATCCCACGACGTGCTGTTACGGGAGACGGTCACGTACGCCAGCATCCGAAGGTGGAAGGACTGGTATGGAATGGACTTCGGTCCGTTGTGCGATGTCACAAGAGGTCGTGGCGAGAAGCTCTATGTTCGGCCGCAATCAGCGGCCACCTGGCACACCATCGCCGACCCGATCGGGCTCGCAGACATAGATTTCAGCGTCGTCATCGACGACCATGGTGAACCGACGCATCACGGCACGTGCCGAGTCGTCTGGCGTCTTGAACGGCACCCGCCTCCATTTCGAGCTCGAGCCGGGCACGGTCGGTCGGCTCTCGACCAATCCCAGGCACGCTGACGAGGACAATCACTGGTTCGCGCCAGTGTGATTGCTTCCGGAACCGCTGCGCGTCGAACAAGGCGACCGATTCTCCGTCACGAATCGATACCGGGAGCCGGGTGAGGCAGATGGCATAGTGGTCGACCGCGAGTAGGCTCCCCTGCCGCGCCGCACCGAAACGGCGAGTAGCGAGCCTCGATGCGGGACGAGTAGGCCCGATCCCCCGGGCTCATGAGCGTCGCCACGGGTGGGGCGCGCGCGAGGGTCAATCGAGGACGTCGAAGAGATAGCTGAACTTGGCGATAAGACTCCGGCCGGCGCCGGTCGGAATACTCTCGCCGAGGCCTTCCGTCTCGTTGTAGACGAGAAACAGGCCGGTGTTGGCGTCCTGCAACCAGCCGACGCGGAAGTTCACAGACCAGAGGTCGGCGCTGTCGTTATGCTGGAGTAGCGTCTGGACAAAGAGCCGCGGCGAGAAGTTGTAGGCAAGCCGCACGCTCGTGAGGTTGGTGATGGTGCTCCCCATCGGCAGATCGATGTCGTTCCTGCTGTAGCTCAACGACATGTTGAAGATCTCGCCATATCGGGCGCGAATCGATGGTCTGATGGTCATGATGTTGCCGCCAAAGAACCCTCCCGTCGATGTGCGCACGCCGAAGCTCACTGGAGCAGACCGGTTGTAGTTAAAGGAAACGTTCGTCTCGTCGAAGTCGTAGCGGCCCGCCGGGATCGGAATACCGGAGATCGTGAACGCGCTGAACACCTGCTCGCTTCGCATGTCGTAGTAGACGCCGGCCGACGAGCTGTCCTCGAACTCGCCCTGCAAGTGCATATGAAGAAACGACGTCTCCATGACGCCATTGAAGTTCCAGAAGCGCGTGAAGCTCATATGTGGGGTCAGCTCCTGGAACTTGAGAAACCCCTCTGGCCTGGAGGTATTGTTGAGACCAAAATCGAATTTCCGGAACCCGGTCCGCCGGAGGAAGCCGACTTCTGGATTGAAATCTTCGCCGTTCTCCTGGTAGCCACTGATGACCCGCCAGGCCTCGGAGTCATAGGTCCCGGAGACGCTCAATGCGTGGTCGCGACCGGTCCGGCCCGGGGTCTCGGTACGGCCCACAAACCCCTGCACGATGCCATTCTGCCCGATGCCCCACCGCCCATCGACGGCGTACGTACGGTTGTAGTCGTCCGTGGACGCCAGGCGTCCGGTCGCCTGACGGTTCACGAACAGCCCCCCGACGCTCGAACGGTTGGGCAGGTCTCGGCGCACGCGCGCGACCGTGAAGTTCTTCGCTGGCGCGACGCTGCCGACATCCTCGGTCTGCATGTTGAGGAAGCCGACGGTCAAGGCATCGGACACCTTTCCTGAGAGCCGCGCCCCGGCCAGGATCGGGATCTGCATGCCATCGTCGCCGATCCCGATACGCCGGCTGAAGAAGAGATCCGTCTGTCCCAGGTTCATCCCGCTAGCCGGCCCCCCGTTGCTCACCGCAAACGCCCCGGCGTTCTCGAGGAAGAAGGGCCGCTTCTCCGGAAAAAACAGGTTGAACCGGTCGAGGTTAATCCGTTCATCGTCGACCTCGACTTGCGCGAAGTCGGTGTTGTACGTCCCATCGAGCGTGAGTCCCGATGTCACGCTGTATTTGATGTCGGCGCCGAAATCACCGACGGCGAGCGGATCCCGGTCCGGCACCGCATCACGGGTGACCACCTCGCCGACCATGTAGGGCGTCACCTGGAGGTTGCGCGTGAGACCGACCGGGGCCGACAGCCCGGTGAGCTGTCCCGCCATCGAGACGCGATAGAGGTTGTATTGCCGAGGCAGCGGTGACCAGTATGACGTCTCGTTGCGACGCCGGATGTTCCGCTGGAAGTTCACGCCCCACGCCTGGAGCGCTCGCGCCGGATACCGGATGGTCCGAAACGGAATGGCGAACTCCGCACTCCAGCCGACATCCGAGATCGCAGTGCGAACCTGCCACGCGCTATCCCAGTTGAGGTTGAAGCCACCGCCGCTCCCACGGGAAAATCCCCCACCGCCGCTGCTGCCGAAGCCTCCGCGGCCGCCACCTTCATTGATGACCTGGCCGTCGTACTCCTGCCCGGCCGGCGTGGTCCCGAACACGAACCCGTTCTGCTGGTCGGCGAACGTGTCAAGGATGAGCTGGAAGCTGTCGCTGTCGCGGAGCGACGAATCGCGCCGGCTGTCGGACATGATGATCGACGACGGGTCGGCGTCGTAGCACACCACGCCGACGTAGACCGTGTCACCGGAGTACACGATCCGCACCTCGGTCCGCTCCGACGCGGGCTGGCCCTCGTCTGGCGCCGTCTGTCGAAAACCAGTCGCCGGCGAGGCCACCATCCAGGCCGGGTCGCCGAGCACCTCGCCATCCATCACCGGGAGGTGCTCAACTGCGACGGCTGACGCCTGTTTAACAGACGTGGCGGCACCAATGCTGAGACCGGCCGCTGACGGCGTTCGGGCGCCTTGGTCGTCTGAGGTCTGGCCGGCTTCGACTGGCTCGTCCGGCGTCCCGTCTGACGGACGCTGGGCCGACGGAGCCTCCGTCTGCGCGTCCGCAGACGATACCAGCAGTGACAGCGCGAGCGCGAAGGTCGCGAAATCTTTCAGTCGCCGCACCTGCCTCCCACGACCGCGTTCATCGGCACTCGGATACCGAACCCCCGGAGCCGCGCCGCCAGTCGTCGGGACGTAACCACACCGACGTACGTCGACAAGCGCCTTGACTCGAGCGCCCGAGACAAAACCGAACGATCATATCAAGCGGCGTCGGGGACTCGGGATGGTAGCCGTGTCGCAGACCCGATGCGCCGCACGACTGTGCCACCGGCAATATGGACGATCGGGCGGTCCCAACTGACCCGAGGCGCGCCGATGAGTTCGTCGGCCACGTCACCTGTTGCGACGAGGTCCTGACCCGGGCGACGCTTGAACGGTCACCCGATCCAGGTCAAGCTATACCGTTTCCGTGCTCGATCTCGACGCGCGCGCCGACGGCGCCGCATCGCTCGCGACGGCCAACCCAGTATTGGAGGGTCCGACATGCCGACGTCCCGTCCAACGCACGGCTATCGAGGCACAGTCGCCGCAGCTATCGCCCTGACGGCCCTGGTCGCCGCCGCGCCGGCCGACGCGGCGACCTGCGAGAGCGTAGCGCTGCTCGTGCTTCCCGACACTACGATCAAGAGCGCCGCGACGGTGGCGAGCGGCGCCTACACCCCGCCCGGCGCGACCGCGCCCGTCGACGTGCCTGCCTTCTGTCGCGTCACGGGTGTCGTCAAACCGGCGGTCAGGTTCGAGGTGTGGCTTCCGATGGACGGTTGGAACGGGAAGTTTCACGTGTCGGGCAACGGCGGAATGGCAGGGGTCATCAGTTATGGGGGCCTGGCGAACGCGCTCAATCGCGGGTACGCCGCGGCCAGCACCGACACCGGACACGTGCGCCCTGGGACCGGCGGTTTTGACGCATCGTGGGCCCTCGGACGCCCCGATCTGGTGACCGACTTCGGTCATCGCGCGCTCCATGTCACCACCGAGGCCGGCAAGGCCATCACGCGCGGGTACTACGAGCGCCCGCCCGACCACTCGTACTACACGGGATGCTCGAAGGGCGGTCAGCAGGGACTCATGGCGGCCCAGCGCTACCCCGACGACTTCGACGGCATCATCGCCGGCAACCCCGCCCACGACTGGACACGGTTCTACGCCGGCGCACATCTGTGGTACGCGCTCGCCACGCTTCGAGATCCCGAGAGCTACATCCCTCGCGCCAAACTGCCGCTGTTGGCCGCGGCGGTCAACGATCGCTGCGACGCGCTCGACGGGCTCGAGGACGGGGTCCTCGACGATCCGCGCGACTGCGATTTCGATCCGGCGGCCCTTACGTGTCGCGAGCGCCAGGACCCAAGCTCGTGCTTCACACCGAAGCAGGTGCAGGCCGTGCGGACCATCTGGGCAGGCTCCCGCAACGCGGCCGGCGACGTGATCTACCCGGGTCTCGTGCCAGGCGGCGAGAACGGCCCCGGCGGCGGGTGGGGCTCATGGGTAACGGGCACAGAGCCGTTCACCAGCCTCCACTGGCTGGCGGCCGACGGATTCTTCAAGTATATGGTGTTCGAGGAACCCGACTGGAACTTCCGCACGTTCGACTACGACACCGACCTCGAGTTCGCGCTGGGCAAGGTGGGACCCTCACTCGACGCCGCCGACCCCGATCTACGCGAGCTGAGAGTTGGCGGCGCGAAGCTGATCGTGTATCACGGCTGGAGCGACCCCGACATCTCGCCGCTCGCCTCGATCGACTACTACGAGGACGTGCTGTCCGTGATCGGCGGCGACCGGGGCCGGGGTGTGGCGCTGACGGAGACACGAGATTTCTTCCGCCTCTTCATGGTGCCGGGGATGGGTCACTGTTCCGGCGGGCCGGGTTACAACAGCCTGGATGCGCTCCCGGCACTTGAGAGCTGGGTCGAAGACGGGATCCCGCCGGACACGATTCTCGGCTCTCGCATCGAGGACGGTGAGGTGGTGCGCACGCGACCGCTGTGCGCGTACCCGCAGACGGCGGGCTGGGACGGTACGGGCAACCCGGATGACGCCTCGAGCTTCGCGTGCCGGAACGAGCGCTGACGACATTCCGGACCAGCGGCGTCACTAGCCGCGTTGCTGTACGCAGCGCATGATGTCGCGAGATACGTAGGCCACGGTGCGCGAGAGCACGATGCACCGATACTCCGAGAGCGCCGTAACGCGCGGAATAGCACGATACTCTTCAAACGATGCCTCCGACGGGAACCGAATCAGATGGATCTCATCGGGACACTCGGGGTCTTCCTGGCCGCGCGGCGCGAACGGGGCAGCAGCACCGCGCCGTGATCTTTCAGGACCGGCATGACGGTGGCCTCGTCGGCTCGCACTCCTTCGATTCCCTTTCTCTCGGCTGGGATCAAGGCGAGGACGTGGACCATGACGGCCGACCTACCCTCCCTTCTCTGCGACATAGGCAGCGCGCAACGCCACGGGGAGGCGCCGCGCGCCGGATCGCTGGTTCAGCGCCTCGACGAACATGGCGAACCCCATCGCAAAGTAGAGATGCCCTTTCGGGACCTCCTGATGGAAGCCTTCGGCCAGGAGCGCGAATCCAACCAGCAAGAGGAAGCTCAGCGCCAGAATCTTGACCGCGGGGCGATCGTTCACGAACCGGCTGATGACCTCAGCCGAGACCAGCATGACCGCAACCGCAATGACGATCGCCGCGATCATCACACCGAGCTCCTCGACCATGCCGACCGCGGTGATCACCGAGTCGAGCGAAAAGACCAGGTCGAGGATCATGATCTGAGCAATGACGGAAACGAACGAGGCCCGCACCTTGGCCGAGGCATGGCCTTCCTCCCCCTCGAGCTTATCGTGAATCTCGTATGTCGCCTTGGCCAGCAGGAACAAACCGCCCAGCATCAGCGTGAGGTCGCGGCCTGAGACCGCGTGCTCGAACACGGTAAAGAGCGGCGCCGTCAACCGGATGATTGAGGCGAGGGACAGCAACAGCCCGATGCGCGTGATCATTGCCACCGCGAGCCCAAGACGGCGCGCCGACTCCTGCTGATCCAACGGCAGCTTGGTCGACAAGATCGAGATAAAGATGACGTTGTCGATTCCTAGCACGATCTCAAGCGTCGTCAGCGTGGCGAGCGCGATCCAGATCTCGGGGTTCATGACCCACTCCATGTGACCTCCCGTAAGATCGAGCCTATAGGGTTTTCTCCCTCGTCGCGCTTTGCGGGGCCAGCACCTCGACGGCCGGTCTGGCGTCCATGGGGGAATCGACGTCGATGGGTGACGACACGTCGAAGAACACTCCCGATCTGCTGATGTCTCGCGTGGCGGCACCGATGAACCGGTAGCGGATCGGCAGACGCACGCGGTACCGGAGGCGCCGCTCGGGACTGTCCTGCGGACGCATGTCATTGATGGCCAGGGCCTCGATCCCTGGGTGCCCGAGAATGAGGGCGAACGCATCCGAGGCTACCCGCACTGGCGTCTCGAGCGAGTTGGTGACGGTGCGCAGAAAGTCGTCGCGTGAGAACGGCTTCCGAATGAAGAAGCGCCCGGCTTCGCGAAGGCCTTGACGCACTGCCTGGCGGGCTTCAAAGTGCCCCGACATATAGAGCACCTTGATGCCCGCACCCATGCGTGCCACCTCCGCGTCCAGCGTGTCTCCACTGTCTTTCCGAGTCGTCTAAACTTTGTCGTCAGCATCGTTGAACGGAGCCGCTGGCCCGACTGCCGCTCACACACTGGTCAATTCCTGAACATACCAAGGACACCGGTCTGACATGCCGGTGAGATCCTGACCCTTTAGGTGGCCCGACCGGCAGCAGCGTCTGGCGGCACCTGAGACGGGATCGCCGACGCGTTGCGTCATGATAGGACTGGCGGTATGGCGCGAAAAACTAGAGGTTGGACAGGGCTGGCGCTCAGGCTCGTGGCCGGAGTCTCGGTGGCGGGTTCGGGACTGATTGCCGTGCTGCCGCAACCGACGGCCGCGATCTGGCAGGCAAGCGTGCTGCTGAGCGAGGGCGGCTACTGGCTTGCCGCTGTGGCGGCGCCGCTGCTCTACGGATGGCGGCGCTCCCCCGGCCACGCGCTGGCCGCCGGCGTCACACTGACCGGCATCGTCCTGCTCGTTAGCCCGATCGCTCAGGCACTGTCGATTGGCCGATCGCTTCCCGACGTGATGACCGAGCGGTTCGGTGCGACCGGCCCACCGTCAGCGTTCGCCGATAGTCCCCGGCCAGCGCCGCTCTCGATCCCGAGCCTGATTCTAGGGGTCTCCTCCAACGACGTGGTCGTCGACGAGCACGTCTACAACGTGGTCGAGGGCACGGAGCTCACGCTCGATCTCTATCGCCCGGAGTTTGCAGAGGGAGCTCTGCCAATGGTCGTGATGATCCATGGCGGGGCGTGGATGTCGGGCGACAAGCGCGACCTCGTTTCGCTCAACGACTACTTGGCGGCACGGGGCTACGTCGTCGCGGCCATCAGCTATCGGCTCGCTCCCGGCGCGCCCTTCCCGGCGGCGCAGGCGGACGTCGCAGCCGCGGTTCGGTATCTGAAGACACTCGACGAGACGCACGGTGTCGATCCGCAGCGCATCGCGTTTGTCGGACGCTCCGCCGGTGGCCAGATCGCGCTACTCGCGGCTTACACCGCGGACGACCCCGCCGTGAAGGGTGTTGTTTCATTCTACGGGCCGGCCGCCCTGCGCTGGGGATACGCGAATCCGGCCAAGCCGGGTGTCGTCAACTCGAGCGGCGTCCTCGACGTCTATCTCGGAGGGTCACCACACACTCACGGCCCCCAGTACGATGCCGCGGAGCCCGCACGCTTCGTGTCGGTGTCGACGCCGCCCACGCTCTTCATCCAGGGATTGCGCGACGAACATGTGTCCCCGTTTCACGCCGAGTTCGTCAGCGCGCGTCTGCTCGAGGAAGGCGTACCGCACATGCTCGTCCGCCTCCCATGGGCAACGCACGGTTGCGACTACCTGTTCCGTGGCCCCTGTGGGCAGGTCAGCACGTTCGCGGTGGAACGTTTTCTGGGCGCTATCCTCAGGTGACGGCCCCCACCGAGCAATGTTCCGACGGGTTGCCGACCAGCCGCAGGATCGTGGCCGCGAGCACCTTGGTGGCCGTGACGAGGTCATCGATGCCGACCCATTCATCGACCTGATGCGCCAGTTCCAGACGACCCGGCCCGTACGCCACGCAGTGCTCGATGCCGGCAATGCGCGCTACGTGCTTGTGGTCGTAGGTCCCGGGGCTGGCGACCAGCGTGGCATCGCGCCCAAGATGCTCGCGCACGGCGCCGGCCAGTGCGGTCACGAGTGGTGAGTCCAGCGGGGTCGCCACGGGTTCAACGACCATCAGGTCTCGGATGTGACACGGGAGATCCGACGCACCGTGCGTCGCCCGCGCGACGACGTCGGCGACCTCCGCCTTGACGTCGTCGAACCGCTCTTCACTCAGGAATCGCCGGTCGACCACCGCGGAGCACCGGTCGGGTACGCACGGCGTCTCGGTGGGCTCCCCAGCCTGACCTCCCCGGATGCTGTTCACGTTGAGCGTCGCCGCACGGGCGTCGGGCGGCACGACCGGCATCGCTGTCCGCCGCCGCGCGAACACCGGCGTCAGATCGTCCCGTAGCCGCGTCAGGACGTCCGTCATCCGGTCGACGGCGTTGACGCCGAGAAACGGCATGCTGCCATGCGCGGCCTGTCCGTGGGTCGTCACCTCAAACCAATAGACGCCTCGGTGGCCGACGCAGATGCGGTCAACGCCGAACGGTTCGGGAATGATGACGTAGTCGGCCCGATCGGACGAGAGTAGGCCGTGCGTCGCGAGCCACGCGACGCCGGCGAACCCACCGCTTTCCTCGTCAACCGTGCCGCTGATCTCGATAGTGCCCGCGAGACCGATACCAGCGCGGCGGATCGCCTCAGCCGCAAACATCGCCGCCGCCAGACCGCCCTTCATGTCCGAGCTCCCTCGCCCGTAAAGCCGCCCATCCCGTACGGTCGCGCGAAACGGATCGACGGTCCAACCTGGACCGGCGGGAACGACGTCGAGATGGCCGTTCAGATGAACGCAGGGTCGCGCCCGCGCACCGCGACGCACGCCGAGCACGTTGACACGCGGATGCTGCGGCACGTGCTCCGGACACCCGTCGGCCGGGTGGTAGCCGATATCGAAGCCGAAGCCGCGGAGCGCCTCGCCTACGCGGCGCGCGCATTCCTCATACGCAGCGCCAGGTGGATTGACACTCGGGATCGCGAGGAGCTCGGCGGTAAACGCGACCAGCTCGTCGGCGATCGCGTCGACGCGTGCGAAGACCGTATCGAGATCGCGCGCCATCATCTGCCGGGACTCCTTCGTGCGGTCGGCGGCCGCGCGACGGACACCCACGCTCGGGTATCATCGCAGCGGGGTCGCCATCATACCTCTAGTGTCCCGTGTCAGACGTACGTCGACCAACCCTCGGCGGGGGTCACCTATCCGGAAGACACTCCCTTGTCACGCCTTGCGAAGGCCGGGCGCGGCGTTGGCCTGGTGGCCAAGTTCTAGTCAACGTACAGCTGAGACGGGACACTAGATGAATCTCCACCTCGTCATCCTCTTGAGCTACGCCGGCGTACTCATGGGCGTCGGGTTGTGGATTGGCCGGCGGGTACGGGAGGCGACCGACTTCTTCGTGGCCGGGCGCCGGCTCGGCCCGGTGCTGCTCTTCTCCACGCTGCTCGCGGCCAACATCGGAAGCGGATCGACGGTCGGCGCCGCGGGGCAGGCGTACCGAGACGGCCTGAGCGTCTGGTGGTGGGTCGGGTCAGCCGGTATCGGGTCCGTCGTGTTAGCTTTCTGGGTCGGACCTGCGATGCGCCGCCTCGCGGCCCAGTACGACTTCCGCACCGTGGGCGACTTCCTTGAGCACCGCTACGGTCAGCCGGTGCGCGTGGCTATTGCGGTACTGTTCTGGGTCGCGACGCTGGCTATCCTCGCCGGCCAGTTCGTCGGCATGTCGCGTGTGCTGGGCGCCGTCACTGGACTCGATCGGTGGGTCGGTTGTGTCATCGGCGGTATCGTCGTCACGGTGTACTTTTCGGCCGGTGGCCTTCTGACGGCGGCGTGGGTCAACGTCGTGCAGTTGGTCGTCCTGCTCAGCGGTTTCGTCATCGCGCTGCCGTTTGCGCTGTCCGCAGTCGGCGGCTGGAGCCATCTGGTCGACACGACAGGTGCCATTCCCGACTACTGGAGCTTCTGGCGGGGCGGCGACTCAGGGTGGATCTACCTGGTGATGCTGGGACCCGCGTTCGTCGTCTCGCCTGGTCTGCTCCAGAAGATCTACGGGGCCCGCGACGACCGCACCGTGCGGATCGGCGTCGGCATGAACGCCGGCGCGTTGCTCATCTTCGCCATAGCGCCGGTGTTGTTGGGCATGATGGCCAGAACGGCCTTTCCGGACCTACCCGCTCAGGATCTCGCGCTGCCCGTGCTGCTACGCGACGCCCTGCCGCCAGTCCTGGGTGGCGTCGGCCTGGCGGCGTTGTTTTCGGCAGAGGTGAGTTCGGCTGACGCGATCCTCTTCATGTTGTCGACATCGCTGTCGCAGGATCTCTATCGTCGCGTGCTCAACCCGGGCGCATCGGATGCCCGGGTACTCCGCGTCGCGCGCGGCGCCGCAATTGCCGGGGGCGCCTTCGGGGTGGCGCTGGCACTCGTGTTCGAGACCATCATTGGCGCCTTGTCGCTCTTCTACAGCCTTCTCACGGTGACTCTCTTCATCCCGGTGCTGGCCGGCCTGTACCTGCGCCGGGTCGGCCTCCCGGAGACGCTCGGCTCAATCGCCGCGGGGGTGTCGGTGGTCGTCGCGCTGCAACTGACCAGAGGTGGCGCAGCGGTCGCTGGATTCACACCGGCGATGATAGGACTGGCCGCTGCGGGCATCGGCTGCGGCGCCGTCGCCAGCGTGCGCGCGACGCGTCACCTCAAAAGCCTTCCATGAGCGCGATGGACGACCCACGACTGTTCGGCCTCGGGGGACGCGTCGCCTCCGTAATCGGCTCGGCGTCCGGGATCGGCGAGGCGGTTGCCCGCGGACTCGCGCGTCAGGGGGCCGTGGTGCACTGTCTCGATATCGATGGGGACGGTGCCAGAGCGACCGCCGCACGCCTCGTTGAGACGGGGTCGCAGGCAGAAGCGGATACGCTTGACATCCGTGACGGCGCCTCCGTCGGTGCAGCGTTGAACGGTATCGCCAAACGGCGGGGCCGTCTGGACGTGGTGATCTGTACGCCGAGCATCAATGTGCGCAAGTTGATCGTCGCGTATGAGGACGACGAATTCGACCAAGTGGTCGACCTCAACCTCAAGGGGAGCTTCAACGTCGTTCGAGCGGCGGGGCGTGTGATGAGCGCGCAACGCAGTGGCAACATCGTCCTCTTCTCGTCCATCCGGGCGCAGGTCGTGGAACCGGGTCAATCGGTCTACGCCGCCACGAAGGCCGGCATCGTGCAACTGGTCCGCACGGCCGCCGCCGAACTCGGGTCGTTTGGTGTGCGGGTGAACGCGATTGCACCCGGCGTCGTGGAGACGCCGCTCACTGAGCCGATCAAGGCGAAGGCCTCCTGGTACGACGCATATGCGGACAAGAGCGTGCTCCGGCGCTGGGCGCGCGCGGACGAGATGATTGGTCCGTCGATCTTCCTCGCCTCCGACGCGTCGAGTTACGTGACCGGCTCGCTGCTCGTTGTCGACGGTGGCTGGACGGCTGCCGACGGACGGTTTACCCCGCCCGGGATGGAGTTGGCGCCGGAAGCCGAGCCGTGAGCCTCAATGCTCATGCGGCTGGGCATATTCTCTCTTCTCGCGCCTGACGACGGCCGGACGCGGCTTTTATCTAGCTGGATCTCGGTGCGACGCTGGATTCTCACCACCGGCTGCTAGACGACGAACCCGCTCGGCGGTCGCGCGGATCGCTGGAGGAATGTTCTGCCGCACGATGTCGCCCCGAACGCCGTAGCGTTCGAGGCGGTCGAGCTCGGCGACGAGCCGGGCGGCGAACGCAAGTGGGCTCCGATCGATCCCGTCGCGCAAGCGCGCGCTCGGCGGGCAGGCGAGGACACGTACCGCCGACGCCTGGGCGCCAAACGTCGCGACACAACGACGCATGACGAAGCCCTTTGCGACGAGCAGCGCACTCTTCACGTCGTCGCCACGACGATGAAGCGCCGCGAGCCCGAACCGCACGTTCTCAAGCGTGTTGGCGGCGGCGGACTCCGTGACGATGGCCGCCTCGGGCACGCCGGCTCTGACCATGTGGTCGCGAAAAACGAGTGCTTCCGGTTCGTCAAACACGTCGCGGGTCATCCGGCCAAAGTAACCGGTCACAAGCACGCGCGGCGCGTGCCGCGCGCGATGGAGTGCGGCGGCACGTGCGGGCACCGCGAGATCCTGGCTCCCGAACACGAAGATGACGTCCGCGGGAGCCGGCTTCTGGGCAATGGTCAGGTAGTCCCACAGCGGCTGTACCAAGCGGGCGTACGACGCATCCGAGACGGGAAGGCGCGACGACGTTGGCGTCACGGGCTCCAGTCTGCACACGCAGGACCAGTCGGCCGACCGGCGCGGCCCATGCCCCGGCGGCCGCGTGCGGCTATTGCCCGTCCGGGGTGACTCTGGCAGCGTATCGTCACGTCGCCGTCGTCCGAGGAGCTCGCCGTGGCCGCACGTCCCACGTGGAAGGGACATCTCAAAGTCAGCCTCGTCAACATCCCGGTCCGGGTGTTTCCCGCCACCGATTCGGCGAGCACGGTGAGCTTCAACCAGCCCCACGCTGAATGCCGGAGCCGCGTCCAGCAAAAAACATGGTGCCCTTCGTATGAAACCAAGGTCGTCAAGAGCGACCTGGTCAAGAGTTACGAGTTCGAGAAGGGACGATATTTCGTCCTGCTGGACGACGATATCTCCAAGGTGCGGCCCGAGTCGACCCGGGTCATTAACTTGATCCGCTTCACGGACACCGCCCGCATCGATCCAGCGCACCTCGAGCGGCCCTACTACCTTGCCCCAGATGGCAAGGTGGCGGCCGACGCGTTTGCCGTCATGCGCGAGGCGATGACTGGTAACGCCGACATCGGCAAACTGGCGTTGCACTGCCGGGAGTATCTCGTCGCGGTCCAGTCACGGGAACGCGGCCTCGTCATGTACACGTTCCGTCATGCGCGTAACTGTGGCGCATGAATGCCATCGACGAGTTGGACCAGCTGCCGGCGACGGTCAGTCCGGATGAGGTCCAGCTGGCGTGGCTGGTCATCTCCACCTTCAAGGGCGCCCTCGATCTGACGAAGTTTCGCGACCAGTACCAGGAAGAGCTGCGGGACGTGATCGACGCGAAGATCGCCGGGCGCGAGGTAGTGCCGCCGGCGGAAGAGACTCCTCCGAAAGTCGTCAACCTGATGAACGCGCTGCGGAAGAGCCTCGACTCGGTGAGTGAGGCCAGGAAGAAATCGGCCAATGTGGAGCGGATGCCGGCACGGCCGACGGCACGTCGCAAGCGGGCGCGCGGTTGACGGCCGGACCGCTTGGGGGACGGAGCGCCGGTACTCCCCGTCGACCCTCACCGTCCGGCGATCCAGATCGGGAGCGTTGGTCCGACCCTCGGCGCCAGACGCAGTGCCCCCCGATGCTATGATCGGTACTGGGTGGATCGTTCACTCGTGTACCGTGCAGTCGATCGCCAGACGACCGGCATGATGCGCACTCATACGATTCTCGTGCTGTCGGCCACGGTCCTCGCGTTCCACGCCCCGCTGTCAGGCCAATCGCCCTCGGCGCCGTTGACCATCATCTCCCCCGACGGACGTCGGACGCTCGACACTCTCGAGGCCAGCGGGCGCCAGCTCGTCCCGCTCGATGCGCTTGCGGCCCTGTTCCGACTGGACGTTCGTGAGGACGGCGGCGGCACTCTGACGATCGGCTCCGGGGATCAGAGCGTCATCGTGACCGCCAACCAGCAGCTCGTCTCGGTCGCCGGTCGTCTCGTCTCCCTCAGCTCGCCGCCACGGCGCGTCGATGGCCGGTGGCTGGTGCCGGTCGACTTCATCAACCGGGCCCTGACCCCGATCGCGTCCCAGCGGCTGGAAGTACGGGCACGCTCTGGGCTGGTGCTGATTGGTGACGTGTCGGTGCCACGCGTCTCGGCGCGGTACCGGCCTCGGACCCGCGCGGGACGCCTGAGCCTGGAGATCACCCCGAGCACAAAGCACACCGTGCTGGAGCGGCCGGGCCGTCTGCAGATCCGCTTCGAGGCGGATGCCGTGGACATCGTGCGCCTCGCTCGCGCGCGTGGGGACGTCGTCCGGAACATTCAGATTGACGCCGACCTGCCGGGGTTGTCAATCGAGCTCGGGCCGACCTACGACTCATATAGCGTGTCGAGCCTGCCAGCTCCAGACGACGCGACGAAGCTCGTGATCGACCTGCGCGCCGCCGCGCCGGCCGCGACGGACGCCGTGCCGACGGTCCCGCCCACCGCGGCAACGAGGCGCGCACGACCTCGACCGCCGCCCCTGTCGGACTCGGCACGCTTGCCCGACTTCGCGGCGGCCCCGGCCATCCGGACCATCGTCGTCGACGCCGGTCATGGCGGGTCCGACGAGGGCGCCGCCGGTCCGGCCGGCACACTCGAAAAAGACATCACGCTCAGCGTCGCTATGCACCTGCAGTCTGCGCTCGAAGGCCGGCTCGGCACCCGAGTCATCCTCACGCGGAGCCGCGACGGCCTCGTCGAACTGGATGAACGTGCGGCCATTGCAAATACCAACAAGGCTGACCTCTTTATCAGCCTTCACGCCAACTCGTCGGTCAGCGCGCTCCAGTCTGGCGCCGAGGTCTTCTATCTGAGTATCGACGAGTACGGCGAGGAGGCTCGCGAGCTGGCCGAGCGCAAAGGCCAGCTGCTCTCGGTTGTCGGTGGCGGCACCCGTGAGATCGACATGATCCTCTGGGAGATGGCGCAAGCCAGGTATCTTGAACAGTCGGCTCGGTTCGCCGAGTTCGTGGAAGACGAACTCCGACAGCGCGTACCAATGAGCCCCCGCGCCATTCAACAGGCACCGTTCCGTGTCCTGGTAGGGGCCAACATGCCCGCCGTCCTGATCGAGATGGGGTTCATCTCGAACCCGGATCAAGAGCCGAAACTCTCGGGGGTGACGTTCCAGAACGACGTCGTCGACGCGGTGGTGGCGAGCGTGCTGCGCTTTCGCGACTTTCTCGAGCGCTCGCGGCGAGCGTCGCCAACCGGCCCCGAAGCGGTGGGCGACGGCGACCGCGGTGCCCTCGACACCGAGCGTCGGCCGCCGGCGCTTTGACAGATCCATGACTCCACTTCCCCCGTCGGCCGTCATCCGCCGTCCGTATCTGATGGTGGGCGTAACCGTGGCAGTAGTCACGGTGGTGATTGGGCTCGTCGCCTTCTTCCAGTTGCGATCCTGGGAGGGCTCACGCAGCGCGCCGGACACCGGCGCCGCAGCCGGCCATGGGGCGCCGACCGCACCAGCTAGCGTGACGCTGTACTACATAGCCGAGAACGGGATGGGGCTGGTCGGGTATGAGCGGGGAGTCCCTCGAGGGGCCGACATAGTCGCCACGGCGCGTGCGATCGCCGAGCAGCAGCTCGCCCGAGCGCCGCATCCGCTCATGTCGCCATTCCCAGAAGGCACGCGGCTGCGGTCGATCTATCTTGCGGGAGACGGAAACGCGTTCGTCGATCTTAGCCGGGAAGTTACCATCGCGCACTCCGGCGGATCACTCGACGAGCTGTTCACCGTATACGCGCTCGTGAACGCACTGACGACCAACGTCCCCGAGATCACCGCTGTCCAGATCATGGTCGAGGGTCAGGAAGTGGATACGCTCGCCGGTCACGTGGACCTCCGTCAACCCCTCGAGTCGAACATCAAGTGGGTCATGGAGCCGGATGACGACGAAGACGAACCCCCATCTGAGGCCGGCTAGTTCGGAACCCAACCACCGCAGCGGAGTGATACGAGACGAGCAATGGCCGATACCGTACGAGTCGATGAACGCGCCGCCGACGATCTGCGCCCGACGACACTGACGCCTCACTACGTGATGCACGCGGAAGGGTCGGTGCTGGTCGAGGCCGGTCACACCCGCGTGATTTGCACGGCAAGTGCTGAGGATCGCGTGCCGCCTTTCCTTCGGGGCAGCGGCAAAGGGTGGGTAACGGCCGAGTACGGCATGCTGCCCCGCTCGACGTCGACGCGGTCCGCGCGGGAATCGTCGAAGGGACGCGTTGGCGGACGGACGCAGGAAATCCAGCGCCTCATCGGTCGATCGCTACGCGCGGTGACCCGGCTCGCAGACCTTGGCGAACGGACCATCTGGATTGACTGCGATGTCATCCAGGCGGACGGCGGCACCCGGACGGCATCGATTACCGGCGGCTTCGTTGCGCTGGTGCTGGCGCTCCACAAGCTTCGTGAGAACGGCGTGCTGGCGCGACTCCCCATCGACGATTACGTTGCAGCCATCAGCGTGGGTGTGGTCGACGGCCACACCCTCGCCGACCTCGCCTACGAAGAGGACTCCAGGGCCGAGGTCGACATGAACGTCGTCAAGACCGGCGCAGGCCACTACATCGAGGTGCAGGGGACGGCCGAAGGCGCTCCGTTCGACCACGCTCAGCTCGAAGATCTGCTAGGGTTCGCCGGCGCGGCCATCGACCGGCTCGTCGCGAAGCAGCGCGACATCGTCGGCGAATTTCTTGCGCCGGCATGAGACTCGTCGTCGCCACGTCCAACCCGCACAAGCTTGCCGAGATCGAGCGCATGCTGGCGGGGCTGCCGCTCGCTGTGGAACCGCTGAGCCGGCACGCGCGCGTCGCGGCACCGGCGGAGACCGGCCGTACGTTCGCCGACAACGCCCGGGACAAGGTCTGCTACTACTCGCGGACCGTGCCGCACTTAACCGTCGCCGAGGACTCAGGGCTCGAGATCGACGCACTGGATGGCGCGCCGGGCGTACACTCCGCACGGTTCAACGGCGAGACGTACACCGAGAAGTTCCGCGCGATCTACGCGCAGCTGCGGGCCCGGGACGCGACGACCAGCACGGCGCGCTTCGTCTGCGCCGTGGCCGTGGCGGACCGGGGCCGGGTCGTGTTCGAGACGACCGGTGTCGTCAACGGACGGATCGCCGGCGCACCGCGCGGCCACGGGGGCTTTGGTTACGATCCGATTTTCTTCTACCCGCCGTTCGACCGCACGCTGGCAGAGATCTCGCCCGAGAAGAAAGCCGCTGTGAGTCACCGCGGTGAAGCGTTTCGGGCGCTGCGCGCGTTTCTGCAGTCGGGGTGGCAGCCACAGACCGATCCGGTCACAGGCTGAGGTTGGCTCCGGTTATTGGCAGCGTTGCGACGAGGCGTTTGAGAAGTAGCTGCACGCCGTCCGGGCCGGCCAGCCGGAGTCGCGCGCGCGTCGGCCGATCGTCGTCGGCCACGATGATGGTCGTGCCTGTGCCGACCAGGACCGCAAACGCGTGCTCGTCGGTGAGATCGTCGCCGATGTAGAGCGCCGCAGCGGCATCCATCCCCATCTCGTCCAGGAGCCATGCGACCGCGGCACCCTTGTCCCAGTCGATGTCGGGCCGAAGCTCAAAGACTTTCTTTCCGGCCTCGCGGCGCAGCGTCGGGTGGGCAGCAGCCACCTCCGCGACCGCCGCCTCCACGCCTGGCACGGCGGCGGCGGCGGCCAGACGCACGTGCGCCGAGACGCTGAACCGCTTACGTTCGACAATCACGCCGTCGATGCCCCGCAGGCTGCTCCGCAGCCGGTCTTCCGCGTCGTCGATCGTGGGCACGAACGACGAGGCGAGCTCCCGGCGCAACCCGCTGCCCGGCGGACCCACGATGTCGAGCCCGTGGTTGCCGACGTAGCCGAGCCCGTCGAGCCGCACGAACGCCCTGACCACGGCAACGTCTCGCCCGGTGACGATCGTCACCGGGCAGCGAGCGGCCAACTCCGCCAGCACCGTCCGCATCGGCTCGGTCAGCGTGGCCTGTTCGGGCCGGCCGACGATCGGCGTCAGCGTGCCATCGTAGTCGAGGAAGACTGCCAGCGTGCCAGCGCGCGCCGGCGCAAGCCACCGGTCCATCTCATCCGGAGCGAGTGCGAACGGCAGGGTCAGCGCCGCGCGGGTGACCATGCGGGCAGTCTAACCCCAGCCGGCGGCGATCGACGAAACGGTGATTGGCGCAACGAGATTGTCTGACCGCGAGGGCCATGCTCGCACGGGTGCCCGCGTTCGGGTGGCCGCCTGGCGTCGACCTTGCTACACGATGGCGACGGAGGACGACCATAAGCTACGCCTTCTAGACACCGTCGCCGGCGCGACCCAACGACAGCTCGACCGTGTTCATCGCGTCCGAGGACGTGGCGGCACCCCCGGACCTACTTGCATTCTCGGACGCCGACGCCCAGCACGCCCTCGACGTGATCCGGCAACGCCGTCCACAGGTGGTTGTGTTCGAGCAGTTGTTCGCGAGCACCACCCGCGACGAGCCACTCGTGCGTCACCTGCAGTCCAACCCCGCGCTGTCCGATGTGGAAATCCGGATGCTCTCGACCGACCGCTCATCCTCGCTGGGTCGGACCGGATCCGCGAGCGGCGTCATGCTCGCCAACCTGGCGCAGCCGATGCACCACACGCCGGGACCGATTCGTCGCTCGCGTTGGGTCAAGACGCCCGATGGCGCTGAGTTTCTGGTCGATGGCGTCCCGGCCGCGCTGATCGACCTCTCGACGATAGGCGCGCAGGTGGTCTCGTCGACCATTCTTCGCCCCAGCCAGCACGTCCACGTCGTCCTGACCCGCGTGGACGCCCTACATCGAGCCCCGGCGGCCGCGGCCTGGTCGATGCTCGAACTTGCCCGTGATGCGGCAACCTACTGCGTCGGGCCCTCGTTTGGCGACTCGCACCCGGAATTCCTGAAGGTGACGGGAGATCTGGCGTAGGTTCACGCCCGGCGGTACCCGCCGAAAGCGCGAGGCATGTGCACGAGCCACGCCGCTCCACAACGTCTTACACGACGAGGGCGACGTCCTCCCTCGGTGGATGGCGGCGGGAGGACGTGAATCAGCGAGCCTGGCGCTCGGTGGCCACGCGCTCGACCTCGCGCATGACGCGCAGCAGGTTCCCGCCCCAGAGCTGCGCGATCTCGGCCTCCGTGTAGCCTCGTCGTGCCAGCTCGAGCGTGACGTTGAGCGTCTCGCTGGCGTCGCTCCATCCCAAGACCCCGCCACCACCGTCGAAGTCGGAGCTGATCCCCACGTGGTCCAGACCGATGAGGCCAACGGCGTAGTCGATGTGATCGACGAAGTCGGCCACGGTCGCATCGGGGAACCGGCGATCGAGCGCCTCGAGACGGCCCAGGAAGTCGAGGTGCGGTTCGGTGCCCAGCTCTTCGGGCTGCTGGCCGGGAATCATTCCGAAGTCGGCGCGGAGTCGAGCATAGGCCACGCGCCGGCGGCCGGCGTGCTCGGTGAGGAACGCGCCGAGCGCGACCGCCTGCAGCACCCCCCCGTTGTCCCGGAGCGCCTCCAGCTGCTCGTCGTCCAGATTGCGCGGGTGGTCGCGTATGGCCGCGACGCTGGAATGCGACGCGATCACCGGCGCGGCGGATAACGCGGTGGCGACGAGCATGGCCTGCTTCGAGACGTGGGAGACATCGACCATGATGCCGAGGCGGTTCATCTCAGCGATCACCTCGGCGCCGAACGGGCTCACACCGCCGTGCTCCGTGTCACCGTCTCCGAGACCCTCCCGCGGCGTCGCCGAGTCCGAGATATCGTTGTGCCCGCCGTGCGCAAGCGTGATGTAGCGCGCGCCAAGTGCGTGATAGGTCTCCAGCAAGGACAGGTCGCGACCGATGACATAGCCGTTCTCGATGCCGATTACCGCGACGAGCTTGCCGTTCGCCGCGATACGCTCGATGTCGTCCGCCGAGTACGCAATCTCGATCTCGTCGGAATACATCTCCTCCGCCATTCGGTGGATCGCCTCGAACTTGGTCATCGCGTCGGCTTTCGCCTGCGCGTAGTTCTCCGTCGTGCGCTCGGTCTGGCCGACGTAGACGACGAAGAACGCGGCGTCGAGCCCACCGGCGCGCATCTTCGGCAGATCGACCTGCATGTCCCCGTTCACCCCGGGATCGACGTCGCGCGTCGCAAAGTTGAGCGGGATGTCATCGTGCGTATCAATTGTCAGGACGCGCTCGTGAATGCCCCGGGCCAGCTCGAGGAGATCCACCTCCGCCCGTTCCTCGAGCGTCAGCGGATCACCGCACCCCGCGATCACCGTCCCCACCCAGAGGCCAATCAGCTGTCTCTTCTGCATGCCGCTCCTTCGAGTGAGGCGAATGTTACCTTGCTCGAGTGCTCGTGGTTCAATGGGCGAGCGGCCCGGCTCCGTGATCCATCTGCCGTGATTCCTCGCCCTACCGCTCCTGGTTCCCCTGACGGTCTCGCGGTTTCCCTGTGCAGCGCGTAATCGTCGGTCATCGGTGTTGGATTACTGGACCTCTGAACCAGGAAATATGGAACTGGAGCACCGAATGTGGAACCGTGAAACCATAATATTTGACCGGTCTACTTATGTGGTCTAGGCTAGGGACCATGGGTCGGAAGAGTGACGCACGCCACCGATTACTGCGCGCAGCCCACACGCTGTTTCATAGCAACGGGTACGAGGCGGTCGGCGTGGCAGAGCTTTGCTCCGCGGCCGACGTCAACAAGGGAAGCTTCTATCACTTCTTTGCCTCGAAGCGAGAGCTGATGCTCGAGATCGTGGCGAAAACATGGGACGAAACTGGACTTCTCGCCGACTGGGAGGCGACGCCTCCCGGTCGGCCGCTTGCCGAATTGCGGCAATACCTTCAGGATCTGTTCGCGTATCACTACGCAAACATCGAGAATGGTGGCCGCGTCCGCGGCTCGCTGATCGGCAATCTCGCGCTGGAGCTGAGCACGCGAGACGCCGGTGTGGCCGCCAGGCTCGAGGTCCAGTTCGCGCGGGAGACGCGGGCGTTTCGGAATCTGCTCGTCGCCGCCGTCGACCGTGGCGAGGTCACGGTCTCGGACCCCAACCGGACAGCGGAGGCGATGGTCGCCTGTCTACAGGGGCTGCTCCTCCTAGCCAAGGTACGCAATGACCTCGGCGTCCTTCCGGACAATGAGGGCGAGCTGCTCCGGCTGGCTGGTGTCCCATCTCCTACAGGAAACTGACCGGTCACCTCAATGGCGTCCCCGTACAAGCGCCTGTTTTCTCTACCCGAAGGGCTGCACTACCTCAACTGTGCGTACATGGCGCCGCTTTCCAAACGCGTTGCCGATGCCGGGCGGACCGCCATCGAGCGGCTGGAAGCCCCAAGCCGCATCCAGACACCCGACTTCTTCGAGCACAGCGACGCGGTGCGCCGCCTGTTCGCACGACTCATCAACGTCGCAGACCACCGCCGCATCGCCATCATCCCTTCGGTGTCCTACGCGATGGCCACCATCGCCAAGAACCTGAGGCTTGAAGCCGACCAGAACATCGTGGTGATCGAGGAGCAGTTTCCCAGCAACGTGTACTCCTGGCGGCGGACGTGCGCCGACAAGGGGGCCGAGCTTCGTACCGTTGCGGCCCCGCGCACGGAGGGTGGACGCGCCGCGGCGTGGAACAACGCGGTCGTGGAGGCGATCGACGACCGCACCGCGCTGGTCACGATCCCGCAGCTGCACTGGACCGACGGCACGAAGTTCGACCTCGACGCGATCGGCGTGCGAGCGCGCGCGTGTGGCGCCCAGTTCGTCATCGATGGCACACAGTCCGTGGGAGCGGTGCCGCTCGATTGCGAGCGTCTCCGCCCGGACGCTGTCGCGTGCGCCGGCTACAAGTGGCTGACCGGGCCATATGCCGTCGGCCTCGCCTTCTTCGGGTCGGCGTACGACGATGGCGTGCCGCTCGAGGAGAACTGGATCACGCGCGGCGGCAGCGAGGACTTTGCGGGTCTCGTGCGGTACCGTGATGACTATCAGCCGGGCGCCATTCGCTACGACGTGGGCGAACGGTCGAACTTCGTGCTGCTGCCGATGTTGTACGCCGCGCTGACGCAGGTCATCGAGTGGGGCCAGGAGACCATCTCCACGTACACGCGCGAACTGCTCAGCGGCATCGTGCCACAGCTCCGCGAGCTGGGCTGCCGGGTCGAAGACGATGGGTGGCGCGCCGCGCATCTCCTTGGCGTGCGGATGCCCGCCGGGCTGGACGTCACGAGCCTGGCCGACGAGCTTGCCCGGCGTCAGGTCAGTGTCTCCGTGAGAGGCAGCGCGGTCAGGGTCGCGCCGCACCTCTACAACGAGCCGGACGACCTGGCGGCCCTGGTCGCCGTCATCCGCGACGTCCAGTCCAAGTAGCCATGGGTTGGTGGGGCCCCCCACGAAGCGGCCGCGGGGGTTCGGGGTGAAGCCCCGTCTAAACTAGTGGACTAATCGCGCGGCCACTCGCGCTCGACGACGCGTTCGATCGGCTGCGTGGCGCGCGCCGGCCTGAACGCTTCTCGGGTCGAGAGATTGTAGGTATCGCCCGGCGCCAGGAAATAGAAGACCCCCCCGGTGTCGATCTGCCGCGCGTGGTCGTAAATCACAGCGTAGCTCTGACCGATCACCTCCAGCTCATCCCCTTGCACGACGATGGCGGTGTCCTCATCGAGGCCGATCCCCAGAAGATCGGGGCGTGCCCGGATGACCTCGATCAGGTCGAACTGGCGGTTCCTGCGAAGCAGGTGCTGGTCGATACCGACGCCGCGAAGAAAGGCCATCCCCTCCTGGTGATCCCCCATCATGATCGTGTTCCCACCGGTGTCCCCACGGACGAGAAAGGATCCCAGGATGGTGGCGCCCGCCGAGGAGCCCCCGACGACCCCGCCGCGTTCGAGCACCGCTCGAATAGCCCGGTGGGTCTCGGTATGCAGGTAGGCATCCGCGAGTCGCCACTGCCGACCGCCGCCAAACCAGACGCCGCGCGCCGCGCGAAGGGGTCGGACGAATGCGGCGGAGTCCGCCTCCGCCCGATCGGTCGTATGGAGCACCGTGAGCTGGGTCGCGCCAGCAGCCTCGAACGTCCGCAATCCCGGCCACGATGGGTCGTAGTGCTCTGCACCGCCGGCCGTCGGGATGACGATGATCGGCGCGTCGGCGCCCCCCGCCAGTTCCAGGAACCGATTGACGATGGCGGGATCCTGCATGCTCCCGCCGACCGCGACGAGCGATCCGCGCGGCGGCCCAACCTGCTGCGCGACCGCCACCGCCGCAACGGCGAACAGGGCGCACGCCTCAACACCGAGACGCAGGACGCTCGACGGCCCGATGCGACGTAGCGTCTTGGCCCCCACATCCCCAATTGTATCCGGCCGGCGTACGTTCATAGATGCGCCGCGACGCTCCAATCGTTTACGATTAGGAGTGGCTGTAGTGCGGCTCCCTGCATGCACCGCGGGCCGCGACCTCCGGAGCTCCCCTAGATTGTGCGCGCGTCGACGGAGGGAACCCGCGTGCGGGTGTGTCGCATCCCGAGAGGCATCATGCTGAGTACGACATGGCTCATGAGAGGCATCGGCATCACGGCGCTGCTGTTGCTCCTGACTCCCATGCGCCCCGCGCTCCAGGAGACGGACGGGGTGCGGTCGATCGCCGCCACCGACGCATCCGAGCTTCGACCGGCCGATCAGCTCGTCGACGGCATGATCCGGACCGGTGAGCTCCGGGTCACGCGCATCGAGAACGACACACTGGTCTCCGGCCGTGTTCATGAACGCCTGGCCCAGTATCACGATGGTGTGCCAGTCTTCGGCGCCGGCGTGACCCGGCAGACCGACCGCGGGCTGACCATCTCGGTCTTCGGGCACATCCACGGCGGAATCAGGACTGATGCCACGCCGGCGGTGTCAGCCTCCGAAACGCGTGCGATTGTCGCCACCCACCTCGGTGCAGACCTCCGGTCGATCGCCGACCCCGAGCTGATGGTCTTTCTCGATGGGTCGGGCGTACACCGGTTGGTACACCGAGCGCGAGGGTTCTCGTCGTCCGCATTCATGGTGTGCTTTGTCGACGCGCACACGGGCGCGATCGTGTGGGAATACAACGACCTGAAGACTCAGAACGCGCAGCTGCCGTGCGCCGATTGCGCCGTGGGTCAAGGCCGGGGTGTCAAGGGTGACCTGAAAAAAATCAGCGTCCGCCCGGCGGGAGGCGCGTTCCGTGCGGACGACAGGCTCCGCCCCCCTCCCCTCAGGACGTACGATATGCGAGGCGACTGGCAACGTACCGTTGACGTTGTGTTCTTCGGCTCGCCGCTGTTCGACAGCGACCTCGCCTCGGATGTGGACAATGACTGGAGCGACGGCGCCAACGTCGATGGGCATGTTGGCGCGGGGTGGACGTACGACTACCTGTTCGATCGCTTCGGGCGACGAGGGCTCAACGGCAATGACAGCCCGATGGATATCATCGTGCACCCGGTCCGACGCGCCGACCTCTTTGTGGTGCGACCGGAAATCGTGGGTTTGTTTCACCTCAACGCGTTTTATTGCCACGACTGCGGTCCGAACGGCCTCGTGGTCTTTGGCGAGGGGATCCCCCCGGAGTTCGTCCTAAGAAGCACGGGTCAGATGGTCGATTTCTTCGCGGCCGGGCTCGACGTGGTCGCGCACGAGCTCGCGCACGGCATCACCGAGTTCACGTCGAAGCTCATCTACCAGGACGAGGCGGGCGCGCTGAACGAGGCATTCTCCGACATCATCGGCACCGGCGTAGAGTTCTTCATGGCCGAGAGCGGCCGCCATGCGGCGGAACGGGCCGACTACCTCCTAGGCGAGGACATCTTCAAGCCGGGTGGTATCCGGTCGCTCGCCGATCCGGGCTCGCACGGCGACCCGGATCACTACTCGCGGCGCTTCACCGGCACCTTCGACAACGGCGGCGTGCACACGAACTCGATGATTGCCGGCCATGCCTTCTATCTGGCAGTCGAGGGTGGCGTCAATCGAACGTCCGGTCTGGGGGTGAGCGGCGTCGGCGTGGCCCGACGCGACCAGATCGAGCAAGTGTTCTATCGAGCGTTTACCATGATGCTCACGGCCGACGCGACGTTTGCCTCCGCACGCGCGGCCACGATTCAGTCGGCGCGCGACTTGTTTGGCGCAGGCAGCGCGGCGGAACGCGCCGTCACCGATGCGTGGACGGCCGTCGGCGTACTCTGAGCGCCCATGTGGGACGAATGGACGACATGCCAAGGGATCGCGGGCGTGGATGTGGAACATGGGGCCGTGCGCTTATGCTCGGCTACGGGCTCGTGCTGGGCGCCACCGGCGCCTCGGCGCAGACACCTTCGCCGGACGAGCGACGGGTGATCATCGGCGCGAGCCTCGGCGTGCAATTCATCAAGGACGCGTTCCAGAACAAGATCAACTACGAAGTGTTTCAGGAGGCCGGCGAGTTCTCGGCCAGCTACAACATCACGACCGACAAGGCGGTGGACGCTGGCGTGTCCGTCCGGCTGCGGGAACGACTCGGGGTCGGCGTCGAGGTGTCCCACTTCTACAAGCCGACGTCCGCCGCGGTCGAGGCTGAGGTGCCTCACCCGTTCTTCTATGGCTTTCCGCGCAGGAGCACCGGGGTGACTGACAGCGTGACACGGCGGGAACTGGCGTTGCACATGCAAGTCGAGTATTGGCAAATGCTTGGGGACGCTGTGCTCGTGCAGGGGTTCTTCGGTCCGACCTATTTCGAGGTCAACCACGACCTGGTGTCCGGGATTGACACGGCGGAGGTCGGGTTTCCGTTCGAGGAAGTGACGCTCGTCGCGTTCGAGACCCAGAAGCTGACCAAATCGGCTCTCGGCTTCAATATCGGCTTCGACGTGTCGTACTACGGCCTCGGATTCCTTGGACGCTCCAGCGTGCTCGATCACATCGCCATGGCGTTCACTCTACGGTATAGCCGGGGCACCTCGAATGTCGAGCTAGGCGGCGATTTCCAGCCGTCGTTCGAACTGGGTGGAACTCACCTGGGTCTCGGCGTGAGGGTCGCCTTCTAACGCGGGGTCCCGACGCAGCGGTCGCGGGGAGGTGGGGCGAAGCCCAATCTAGAAGCTATCTTGACCCCTAGGTCCTGGTGCGAACGTGACCAGTGGCGCGGGAGACAGCGAGGCGCGCGCCTCGCGGCCGCGGAGTGGGGCACTCTGGGCCCCCACGCAGCAGTTTCGCGGCACTCGGGGCAAAGCACCATCTAGACTTTGACTCGACCGCTCCGCAACATTGCTGTCATCCTGGTCGCAGGGGCCGCGCTGCACGCGCTGCTCTGGTCGCGCCAGTGGGTGTACGGCGACCAGTACGAGCTCCTGGCGCCGGCCATCGAGCTCCTCGAGACCCACCGCCTTCCGCCCTACGCCAAGACCATGAGCGCGGGTGGGCGAATCCCGGGCGCGCTGCTTCCACTGTTGATCGGTCTGCCGTTGTCCTCTTGGTTCGACTACCGGGCGCCCGCTCTGCTGATCGGCCTCTTGCACGTCGCGGCCGTGGCGGTGCTGGCGGCCAGTATTGGACGGGCGCTGGGCACACGGTTTCTTGCCGCCTACCTCGGCGTGTACTGCCTCTCGCCCTGGCGCCTGTACCATGCCGGGTTTCTGTGGGAACCGGCATACGTGTTTCTCCCGGCTGCTCTGCACCTGGCGAGCACTTACCGGCTGCGCGACCGGCGCCATCTAGGCTGGAGCGCGCTGCTCGCGGCCACGCTCGTGGTGACGCTGCAGCTCCACGCGTCGTTTGCCGTGCTGGCCATCGCGACCGGTGTCCTCGCGGCGAGACGTCTTATCCGCATCGATTGGACAGGTGCAATCCTTGGGGCGCTGGGTGGCGGCCTCACCCTGGTGCCCACCGCACTGGCGTTGCGCGCCGGTACGCTCCCACGGATCGTGCCTGGAGACATCGAGGCGTGGTCACCGGTGGTGGGCGGGGCGCTCAACGTGCTGAAGAGCGTCGTGTACTGGCTGCGTCTCGGCTCGTCGGACATCGGACGGCGTATGCGGCAGACGGCGTATATCGACCCGAGTGTCGCCGACGCGACCGGATGGACGCCGCTCGCGTCCGGCCTGACCGCGCTCATCATCATCGTGAGCACGGCCTCGGTGCTCGTCGCGCTCCTGACGTCTTGGCGCTACTTCCGGCGACATCCATCGCTCGATGTCGCGATCGAGGCGGAGCAGGAGCCAGCGACACGCTGGTTTCGTTCCTATGCCTGGTGCTGTCTCGTTGCGCTGTGTGCGGCGGCCGCGATGTCTCCGGTGCCGCTACAGGGATGGCATGTCGTGATTGTGTTCCATGCCGCGTGTCTCCCGGTAGCCGCTTGGCTCCGGGCGGCGTTCTGGGGTAAGTCGTCACGGCTACGGGCGCTCGCGACGTCGCTCATCATCCTGGAGGTCATCGTCGTGCTCGTGCTGGCCTTCGGTCACCCGATGTACCGACCGCTGGCGGGAGACCAGCTTGCGCGGCAAGATCTCCCCGATATGATCAGGCCGCTCATGCCTGATGGGCGCTGACCGTCGCGTGCCCTGACCTCCAATCCCAGAACGCACGTGTGCTGCCCATGTAGGGCGAGGCTTCAGCTTCGCGTCGCAGGTCTAAAGGCCTACGCTACGATGCCACGCAAGTGCGCTCCAGGGCTAGGGCTCTGGGAACATCTCCATCAGCGACAGTGGGTCGACGCGGGCCTCGTTGAGCCTCACGGTCCAGTGCAGATGGGGACCGGTGACGCGGCCTGTGGCACCAACCTTTCCGAGGACGGCGCCGGGACCGACGACGTCGCCCTCGGCGACGTCGATGGACGAGAGGTGGGCGAAGTACGAATAGAGCCCCCATCCGTGGTCGAGGATGACGACCTGCCCCGAGAAATACTGGTCGCCAGTCAGCACGACCCGCCCACCGCTGGGAGCCTGTACGGGCGTCCCCTCGGCGGCCCGGAAATCGGTACCGCTGTGCGGGCTGCGCGGCTGACCGTTGAAGACGCTCCGCCGCCCGAAGCTGCTCGTAGCGTTACCTGGCACCGGCTCGAGGAAGCCCCCGCTCCAGAGCCGTTCGGCGCTTGAGACACGGAAGATCGACGCCACCCGCTGCGCCTCACGCTGAATTCGATCGAGCACCTCCGAGGGCGGGCTGACGAAGTTGGGCGCAACCGTCAGCTGTCGCGTGGGGAACTCCTTGGCCGCCACGACCAGCGTGTAGTGCCGCCGGAACGCTGCCCCGTCGGCCGTTGTGGCGACCAGCAAGACTGGATGGTTGCCGGCATCTGCCGTGAGATCGATCCCGACCAGGCCGAGCCAGAGCCCATCCGCCGTAACCGCGAAGAACCGGATCGTGGATCCGAAGGCGGTCGCGCGGACCGACGCGAACGACTCGGATGCCCGCACCTCAAGAACGACGACCTCCCCGGGGTGCAAGGCGCGGGCGCGGTGGCTGATCTCGACGGTCGGTCCCTGTGCGGCCGCGAGGCTGGCGGCGGCAGCGATGAGAACCGCGGCGACGCGCGCTGACCGGTCGCGCCACCAGCGCCGCCATCGGAGTGCGAGTCGGCTTCTGATCATCTCATCCGCTCCTGGCAATCGCTACGGGCTGGCTGCCGCTGCCGTCGCCGGCCGGACGAGCTGCCCCACGTACCGCCCGCGAGTTTGACCGCCCTCAGGCATGCCGCGCTCGATGACACGGCCGGCGTGCGCGTACTGATGGAAGTAGAACGGAATGCCCTCGCCGAAGTATACGCGTGTCGAGTCCTGCAGATGCAGGTGGACGTGCGGCTCACTGCTATTACCCGAGTTGCCGATGCGCCCGAGCAGTTGTCCCGCGACGATCCGATCTCCGACGCTAGCCGTGACAGACCCGGGCTGCAGATGACCGATGAAGAGATACTCGTCCGGGGCCACTTCCACGCCAACGTGATTGCCAAGCCCCGCCAAACCCCACCGCGGCGTTCCGATCCCTACGTCGGGTGCGCCGTCGTGCGAGGCAAAGACTCGGCCCGACGCGGGTGCGTACACCGGAAGGCCGTAGCCGTAGTAATCCTCGAGCGCCGAACCGTCCGCCCGATGGCTCCTGCCGTCACGAGTCACGAGCAGATCGTACGCCCACCGCTGATCGGGAAGAAACACGTGGTAGTTCACCGCGGCCGTCGGGCCACCCCAGGCGACGGTCACGGGCACGTCAAAGGGCAGCTGGAACCGTACCTGGCTGGGTCGGTCGTCATACGACGACGGATACGCCTCGTAAATGGGCAGCGTGAAGATGACCGCGATCAACCCGACGTAGCCAAGCAGTTGCCAGCGGTTGACGCCGTGCTTCCATCGGCGGGCCGACCGCAGCGACCCGACGAGCAGTATCGCCGTCACCACGGCGAGGACGATCGGGCCAGCGTACCAGATCCAAAGGCCGACGTGTCCAGGGCGCGCTTGCAGCGTCAGCAGCAATCCGACGTGCAGCACGAGTACGCCCGGCACGATGCGCACCCACCAGTCGACGGCCGCCCGTTCCGCGGGATCCCGGCGTGGCAACGGACGCAAACGGCGATGGGGTCTCCACGATCCCGCTGCCGCCGGGTCGTCGTCCACGTGCGCGACCCGATCAGACGGCCCGGTCTCGCCTTGCCGCATCGACCTGCAGCGTGTCCATTCCCAAGACCTCTCGCAGCACTTCGTCCGTATGCTCGCCCAGCAATGGCGACCGTACGACGTCGGCCGGCGACTCCGACAGCTTGATGGGGTTTCCTACCGTGAGATATGGACCGCGTGTCGGGTGATCGACCTCGACGACGGTCCCCGTGGCGCGCAGCGACGGCTCTTCCGCCAGTTCCTTCATCGAGAGCACCGGACCACAGGGGACGTTCAACGGATTGAGCGTCTCCATGACCTCGAACTTCGTCTTTGTTCTCGTCCACTTCTCGATCTCGCCGAACATCGTCTCGAGCTTGGGAAGCCGCACCGCGGGCGTGTTCCACGCCGTGTCGTCGAGCCAGTCTTCGCGGCCAATGGCCCGGGCCAACGCATCGAACGCGGCTGCCTGCGTGATGATGTAGATATAGGCGTTGGGATCCGTCTCCCACCCTTTGCACTTGACGATCCAACCCGGTTGACCGCCGCCCGAGGCGTTGCCCGCACGCGGTGTCGCCTCGCCGAACGTGCCGTTCGGGCACTGGGGGTACTCCTCCAGCGGACCATGAGCGAGGCGCTGCTGGTCACGGAGCTTCACGCGGCACAGGTTGAGCACCCCGTCCTGCATGGCGCAGTCGACGCGCTGTCCACGTCCGGTCTTCTCCCGCTGGAAGAGCGCCGTCACGATCCCGAGCGCGAGGTGGAGCCCCGTGCCGGAGTCGCCGATCTGCGCCCCGGCGACCATCGGCGGACCATCGTCGAACCCGGTCGTGCTGGCGCCGCCGCCGGCGCATTGCGCGACGTTCTCGTACACCTTGCAGTCGGCGTACGGACCTGGACCGAACCCCTTCACGGACGCGTAGATGATGCGCGGGTTGATTTCCTGAATGCGCTCCCAAGGGAAACCCATCCGTTCGAGCGCCCCCGGCGCGAAGTTCTCGGCCAGCACGTCGCAGGCCTCGATCAGCTTCGTGAAGATCGTCTTGCCGGTCTCGACCTTGGTATTGAGCGTGATGCTGCGTTTGTTGTGATTCAGCATCGTGAAGTAGAGGCTGTCGACGTCGGGCAGGTCACGTAGCTGACCACGGGTCGGGTCACCCGCGCCCGGGCGCTCGACCTTGATGACGTCCGCGCCGAACCACGCCAGTAACTGCGTGCAGGTCGGGCCCGACTGGACGTGGGTCATATCCAGAATGCGTACTCCCTCCAAGGCTTTCATGGGTCTCTCCGTTGTCTGACTTGCGACGTTTCGCTATCGAGCGACGCCGGCGATCCGGATGTCCTCGTCCTGAATCGTCTTGTTGAGCAAGCTCGCACACGCGTAGAGCGCCCGCAGCGTCGGCACCTCGACGCCGGTCATCTCAGCCAACTCGACGACCACGCCCAGCATGCCGTCGATCTCGAGCGGCTTCCCAGCTTCCACATCCTGCAACATCGATGTCTTGTGCTTGCCGACGCTCTCCGCGCCGGTAATGCGCCGCTCCATCGGCACCCGGAAGCCCGCACCGAGACGCTCCCCGATCGCCTGCGCCTCGGTCATCCGCGCCGCGGCCAGCGCACGGGTCAGCGGGAATTGGCAGATATCCACCAGCGTGGCATGGGTGAGGGCGCTGATCGGGTTGAACGTCAAATTCCCCCATAGCTTCAACCAGATCTCCGAACGTATGTCGTCCAAGATGCGCGACTTGAAGCCCGCGCCGATCAAGGTTTCCGAGACGCGCGTGACACGCTCCGATGACGATCCGTCGAGCTCGCCGACCGGAAACCGGTTGCCCTCGATATGACGGATGACACCCGGTTCGGCGACCGTTGCGGCCGGATAGGCGATGCAGCCGATGACACGGTCCGGATCGACGCTGTTGAAAAGAACACCACCTTGATCGACGGTCTCGACGACGCGGTCCGCGAACTCCCCATCGAGCTTCTGGAAATACCACCACGGGATGCCGTTCTGCAACGTCACCAAGACAGTGTCGGGTCCGAACAACGCCGGCAGGTCGTGAACCACTGCCGAAATCTGATGCGCCTTGAGGGCCAGCAGGACGACGTCCTGGGGACGGAGATCACGAATCCGATCCGTCGCCGTGAGGTCGCTGGCAACGATCTCCTGGTCAGCCTCGACCAGACGCATCCCGCGGGCTCGGATCGCCGCCAGATGGGGCCCACGCGCGATCACCGAGACGTCATGCCCAGCGCCCGCGAGGCGCACGGCCATGAACCCACCAATGGCGCCGGCGCCCACGACACAGATCTTCATCCGTTCCCTACCGTGCGCTGGAACACGTGCGCCGGCGCTCTCGGTAGCGCCATCGATCGGTTACGGAGCGCTGGACGGAACCTCTCATACGCCAAACAGCGTCACCTCGAAGACCCGCGCCAAGATCACGATGATGGTCAGACCGGTAAAGACCGCGAGGCTGAACCAAGCGAACCCACGCGCCGCCAGGGACGGATAGAAGACCGGGTCGGCCCTCGGAATCACCGTCAAGCAGTAGTAGACGTTGAGGAAGAAGATGACCGGCGCGACGAACAGCGCCAGCGCCGAGGCGACGAGCACGAGCCACACCGGTCGAGGCACCCCGGCGATGATCGCCACCGAGGCGATGAGGGAATAGAACATCGTGAGACGGTAGATATTGAACTCCGAATACCAGCGCTGCCGGTGCTCCTGACCCAGATCCTCCTTCGCCACCCCCCGCAACCGAGCCGTTCCCTGAAACAGGTTGCGGCAGCAGGCGCCGACCACGCGCGGCCACCCGTCGAAGTAGTTGAAGGCCGTCGAGAACGTCGCCGCGAACGCGCCCGCGACGAACACGAGCATCATCGCCGGTCCGACGCTCTCGGTGAAGATGCCCGCGATCTCTCCCATGACGGCGTTGCCCTCGACCTCGCTCGGGTAGAGCCAGACCGCCGCGAGCATGAGAAAGAGGCACGCGATCACGAACGACACGAGATGACCGAGTCCGAAATCCAGTTGACCGATGCGGAACCACCGACGGCAATACTCGAGCGCGTGTGGCGGCAACAACGAGGTGTCCACCGCTAGGTCGGATTTCGTGGAGCGCATCGGGTCGAACGCCGGGGCGAGCCCCATGCGTTCGAGCTCGTCTCGGATTCGCCCCATCCCGACCCTCTTGGCCTTGCCCCACTCGGACGCCTGCAGCGAGACATCGATGCCTGTCGGTAGTAAACCGAGGAACGCCGCGATGATCAGCCAGGAGCCCCCCGGCACCTCCAGACGAACGAAATGCCCGAGCGCGCCAAGCGGAGCCGGTTCGACGAGATAGACCCCCACAATCGTCACGAACAGCAGACCGGCCAGGAACTTCGTCACCCGTTCCATGACACCGTACCGGCCCACGAGCAGGAGCGTGACAGCGGTCGCCCCGAGCAGGAATCCGTACACCGAAATCGCGAATGGCAGCTCGAGATACTCGCTGAACACGAAATAGAGCACCGCGGCCGCGGCGACGAGACGCCCCGCCTGACCGAGCGCGCATTGAATCAGCGTCGTGATCAGGACGTACCACAGCGGCCATTTGCCCGGCGCGGTCGCGTAGGCGTCCAGCATGCTGCGCCCGGTCGCGTTCGTGAAACGAAAGGCCATCTCGAAACCGTAATACTTGAAAATGTAGGCGACCGGAATGCACCAGAGGAGCGCGAACTCGAATCGACCCCCGGCGGCCGGCGCGGTCACCAGATGCGAGGTCCCGATCCCGGTCATCATCAAGATCAGGCCCGGACCGAAACTGCGAAAGAGCCCGCGCGGGCTCGTATCAGGGAGCGGCAGCCGGTCGAGCTGCTCGCGGTCGTTCGGCATGGCGGCGATCCTATCAGAGCGCGACGAGCCGACCGCAGCCGTGCGATGCCGCGCTAAGGACTCGTCGACGGCGGGGATGATTGGAACTGCGTCTTCCCGACGAAGAACGGCCCCATGGCTTGAATGAACTCCGAGGTCTGACGCGTCGATCGCATGTCCTTGACGAGACGGGAGAGGGGGAACAGCTCGGGTCCGATGAGCCCGATCACGAACTCATTGTCGTCACGGTCGAGACCATGGCACTCGAGACGCACGTCGACAGCATGACCCGCCTCGCCGTACCGGCGCCCAAGCATGCCGTGCTCCATGAGGATGCGGCCCTGCTCCGCCCGTGCGAGCTGATTGAACGCCCCGATCCGACGCAACGGATACCAGACGGCCCACGGGTAGTCGGGGTTGAGCACGTTGCGGGGCACCTTACGAAGGAGGAAGTCCGCCAGATCGGTCTCACGCCCGGATGCGTAGGTGCGCCCAATCATCGTGAAGTCCGGACGTGGAGTCAGCCCAGTGAACGGCGGCGCCACGAGGAGCGCCCGGCCGGCGTCGGCGAACACCGCGGCGTCCTCGCTCATCATCAGCACGCCGACACCGCGTGGGTCGTTGAGATCGGCGTAGACCGCCGCGTCGAGCCCGCTTGCCTGCACACTGGCGACGACGGGGTCGATGTCCAGGCAGCCAGTAAACACCTGAAGCTGCACGAAGAGGCGGCGCGCCAGTGTCTGTGGCTCACCCCGGACCGGCGCACCATGCTCGCGGAGATCAGGCGCCCCAGTCTCTGGCGCCGGGCGCGCCTCGGCCGGCGACCCAGCCGCAGCAGGTGCATACTGGCTCATCACGTGGATTCTATACTGTCCGACGAACCCTCCCGTTGAGTCGCATGTCATGACGCCCCCGAGCGATGCGCCGATCGATCCGTCGGTTGTGGCGTCGCTGCGCGCGCTCCAGTACCCGGATCAACGCGACCTGCTCACTGAACTCATCGATCTCTTTCTCGGCGACGCGCCCGTGCGGATCGCGGCCGTGCACGACCCAATCGCCGGCGGCGATGCCGTGACTCTCCGCAGGGGGGCACACGCGCTCAAGGGGAGCGCGGCCAACTTGGGCGCTGTCCAACTCGCGGCACTCAGCGCCGAGCTCGAACGGATGGGCAAGGGTGGAAGCGTCGACGGCGCGACCGCCATCAGGCCGAAGCTCGCGCACGAATACGACCGCGTGGCAATCGCGCTTCGCGCGGAGCGGCGCCCGATGTGACGCACCGTCCCCACCTAATCGGCATCGCGGGCGCGTCTGGCTCTGGCAAGACCACGATTGCGCGTTGCCTCGCTCGTCTACTGACGACCCCGCCTGCGCCCGTCGTCCCGCTCGACGCGTACTACACAGACCGCGCCGAGATAGAGGCCGAGGCGCGAGCCGCCATAAACTATGACGAACCGGCGGCGATCGATGCCACGCTACTCGTCGCGCACGTCCAAGATCTCGCCGCGGGTGCGACGGTCGATCGACCCACATACGACTTTGCCCGCCACGCCCGGACCCCGGTCACCGAGCTCGTCGTGCCCGACCGCTATGTCATCGTCGAAGGGAGCCTCACATTACACTGGCGATCGGTGCGCGCCGTGCTCGGCACCGCGGTGTTCGTAACCGTCGACGACGACACCGCCCTCTCGCGGCGCCACGCTCGCGACACGCGCGAGCGTGGGCGGACACACGCCTCGGTGCACGCCCAGTGGACCAGAACCGTCCGACCGATGTATGCACGTTACGTGGAACCGACGCGCGCACTGGCCGATGTCGTGGTCGACGGGTCGGAGCGGCAGGAGGTCAGCGCCGAGACGATCCTGGCGCATCTGCGAAAACTCGACCCGCCGCCGCGGTCATGGTGATCGCTCCGTTCTGTGCCGGCTGCCTAGACAAGTCCCTCCGAGACAAGGTCGAGTGGACTGCGGGCGGATTCCGCAACTCCTTGACGACGCGCGTGTAGACCATCGTCGTCTCGATATTCGCGTGTCCTAGACAGTCCCGGATCTGTCTGATGTCGACACCGTTGAGCAATAGATGCGTCGCGAACGAGTGGCGCATTGTAAGTACCGACACGGGCTTATGAATCTTTGCCGCCCTGGCCGCCCTCTCAACGGTTTTCTGGATAACCGATGCGCTAACGTGATGAAGGCGAACGATGCCCGCACGAGGATCGCTGGACTGCGTTCGAGTCAGAAAGACTCAGAACCAGTCGAACGTGCGACCGTCTACAGTAACCGGAAACTTCGGGGTTATCACGCGCGCAGCAATTCGCTGTTGATTCCGCGACGAGCGTCGATAACCCTATGCAGCAGTGCAGGTTCATCCGAGAACGCCACGCTGCGCGCGCAAGAAAACGCAATCGCCCACTCCGCGTCGAGGTCGATAGGGTGGCTTGTGGCAACCACGACCATCCGATCATCCTGGCGCACCGGGAACACCATGTACCGCTGAGCGAGCTTCTTCGGAATGAGCTTGAGCGCCGCCAGGTCCGCCGTGGCCAGATTCGCTTCCTGGAGACAGAGCGACGCCGCAACGTGGTGGGCAAGCTCGTCCTCCGAGAGGTCGCACGCGCGGCAGACGTCGCGCCAGATGTCGCCGATGGGTCTTCGCGAATCGACCTCGAGCGAGTCCGAACCATCCAGTTGCGATTGCCGCGCGATCCGGGCGAGCCAGTGCTCTGGCTGGACCGAGGCCATCGAGGCCGCTCGACCTTATACCCGCTCTCGTTCGAACACGCGCCCTAGCTGGTCGCTGACAGAGGTGACGAGGCGCGCCGCCGACGGGTCGGGCGGCAACTGGTCGAAGGTGAAGAACTCGAGCACCGCCACGACGCGAGTCCCTGACGTAACGGGCACCGCGCACAGACCGCGAACGCCAGCAAGCGCTCGACGGCGTCGATCCGAGAGACGAGGATCGACGTCGATGTTTGTCACCCACACGGACTCACCTGTGCGGACGGCTCGCTTGAGGAGTTCGTCGTCGGGATCGTCGCCGCACGCATCAACGCCGGCCCTGAGAGCCGCGGCTCCCTCGCCATCGGCGACGTACCACACCCCGGACGCGGACAGCACACGCGTCTCGTCCGCGGCGACGAGATAGAGGACGGCCGCCGGCCAGCGAGCCCAGGTCGCGACCAGCTCCAGAATGTTCCGCGCGGCCGCGTGAAAGGACGCGCTGCCCGCGCCGACTGCGACCGCCTGCTCCAACAGCGCGAGCCCCGCCGACTGACGCTCCGCGCGGGTCCAGTCGTCGGCAGCGCTGCTCGCCTGACGATCCGTGACGTCGAGATACAGCAACACGGTCTCGCTGCCGTCAGTCGGCACCGTCCGCATCTCGAGCCAACGGTCGTCGGGAGTTCGCAGCGTCTCGCACGAGGCGACACCGAGGCGGGCCATCCATGCCGACACCCACGCCTCCACGCCATCCTCGGGTACGAGCACGACGGCCCGCTTCGCGTTGAACCGGACGAGGTCCTCGAAGATCAGGCCGGGTTCGAGCGCGATGCCCGGATAAAACTCACGGAATCGGCCATTGCACGCAATGAGACGGCCGTCGGCGCTCCAGACCGCAAGACCGGCCGACAGGCTTTCGAGCATCGCCGCGAGCCGGGCTTGAACGACCGCGACGCGGGCGCGCGCGGATCGCAGCTTCCAGGCCGTCAGCGCGAGCGCCATCGTCAGCACAACCACCAGGGCGACGAGCGCAGTCATCGGCTGATCCTACCCGTCCGGGCCATCGGTCACGTACCGTCCGAGTCTTGACACCGGCAGCGGCGGCACGTACGGTGGGGTTCAAGTCCTACTCGTTTCCAACGAACTGGTCGTGCCGAGAGCCCTCATCGCCATCGTGATGACGCTTACGCTTGCGAGCGCCGCCGGCCTCAGCGCCGCAGGGCAGGAGCCGAATCCAGGCAACCCGCAGCCGGAGTCCGAGCTGCCGGTGTCGCTTGAGCGCATGCAGCGACGGATCGACCAGATCGCACGTGCTGCTAACGACGGATCACTCTTGCGGCTCACCTCCTACGTGGAGGTGTTCGCGCGGTCGCCCGGGATCGACCTGATCCACCCCACCTTTGACCTCGAGCTGGGACCCATCCCCTACGGGGCCCCGACGCACGGCGAGATGATCGCGGCCATGACACCACGCCAGTGGCGCCCGCCGCTGGTGCGCCTGGACGGCATCGTCGGCCTGACGATGAAGAGCCTCAACGCCCCGCGCTAGCGCGGCGTGGTGGCGACGCGACGGACGTCATGTCGCTCGGTCGATGTTCAGCCATTCTCCAGCCGACGGTATCTAAGCTGTACGTTCGGCAGCCACGCACGGAACGATGCCGCCGTCGACAGTGCCTGACTTCTTCGAGCGGATCACGGGCTATCGGGAATGGAACGTCTTTGGCGACAGCCCAAGGCTGTGGTCGCTCGTCCGGTGTCTACCGACTGGCCGGCTCACGAACCGCTTGCGGCCGAAGGGCCCGCGGAGGACGGCGCCATCTACGCATACAAAGAGTCCGTGGCAGTAACCGCCGCGAGCGCCGTGGCGGCAGGCACCGACGGACGAGGATGGCCGCGACCGATGGCCGAACAGACCAGATGACCACGTGATCTCGCAGGTGGCGACCCCGGGCGCCTGATAGACGTGCTAAACCGATACCTGCGTCGTCCAATGGTGCAACGGCACCGAGACGAGCATGTATTTCTTGCGCAACTCGACCACGCGGGTCGCATACTCGTGTTTCGGAATCTCGCCCCGGACCTGGTGGTCGCGGAGCCGGCGAAGCTCGTAACGATACAAGTCGCTCACGAACTCGTGCACGAGTGCGGGGCGCGTCGTCGACGTGGGACGGACACCGTGCGCCGCGAGTGCCTCAAGCACTACGGGACGGTAGTGGTGGGCCACGATCACGGGCGGTGAGATCTCGTCGCGTGCAGCCGGGCTAGGCAGTCGCTAGCATGTCGGCATCGACACCGTAGGCCCCGAACCACGAGGTCGCGGCGCCGAGCCCCTCGTTGACGTTGCCGATGTTCTTGAGGCCCTCGGTCTTGAGCCACTCCCGAAATGCGACGGCGCCCTCGGTGGCGTACACCGGAATCCCGTCCTTCCACGTCGCCCGTCCGCACAGCACCCCAGCAAACTCGACGCCCGACTCTCCCGCCAGCGCGAGCGACTCGGTGAATTCGGTATTGCTGACGCCGGCCGACAGGTAGATGAACGGCTTCCTGGCGGCCGCCGCAGCTTTGCGGAACAGCGCCAGCGCGGCGTCCTTCGTATACACCGTCGTCCCGGCGAAATTGGAGGTCCCTTCGACGAACTTCATGTTGACCGGAATCTCGACCTTCATCACGTCGACGCCATAGCGCTCCTTCGAGAACTCCGCCATGCTCCTGGTCACGACCTGCGGTTTCCTCTTCGCGAACTCCGGCCCCTTCTCGTCGCCACCGGTGTGGTCGTAACCGACGAATTCGAGAAAGAACGGGATGTCGTTGGTGCGGCACTCATCGCCAATTCGCTCGACGAACGCATGCTTTTCGTCGTTGATGGCTTTTCGTTCGTACGGCGTGTAGTAGATGAGGACCTTGATGCAATCCGCGCCAGCATCCTTCAGCCGCCGCACTGACCAGTGGGACAGTAGGTCGGGAAGGCGTCCCGGCCGTTTATTGTCGTAGCCGCTCGCCTCGTAGGCGAGCAGCAGACCCGCATTGGGACTACGCTGCTTGGACGGCTCCAACCCCCACTGCGGGTCGAGCAGAATCGCCGACGCGTGCGGCGTCAGCACCTCGGTGACGACGGCCTTGAATTCCTCCATCATCGCATCGGTAGCGCCACGCCCCCGGGCCTTCGCAAGCGCCTTCTTCAGCGACCCGCGCTGGTCCATCGCGGCCGCCGCGATCGTACCTG
>CAZYFH010000022.1:0-59074 GCA_964646815.1 uncultured Vicinamibacteraceae bacterium
CGCCGCGCGATCTCGGTCTTGCCGACACCGGTGGGCCCGATCATCAAGATGTTCTTGGGCGCGACCTCTTCCGCGAGCTCGGGCGTCAACTTCTGCCGACGCATCCGGTTGCGCAGCGCGATGGCCACCGCGCGTTTGGCGCGCGCCTGCCCGACGACGAACTTGTCGAGCTCCGCAACGATCTGACGCGGCGTGAGCGCGTCGACGGTGGTCGCCGTCGTTTCGGGTAGGTAGATCGGCACCGTTACAACTCTTCGATCGTGACACTGGCGTTCGTGTAAATGCAAATGTCGGCGGCAATGCCCATTGCCTCCTCGGCAATGCCGCGGGCATCGAGCCCGGTGTGCCGGGCGAGTGCTTTCGCGGCGGCCATCGCATACGGGCCTCCCGACCCGATGGCAACGATTCCGTCGTCCGGCTCGATCAGGTCGCCGGTACCCGACAGCAGGAACGTCGACGAGGCGTCGACCACCACGAGCATCGCTTCGAGTCGCCGCAGGATCCGATCCGTCCGCCAGTCCTTCGCGAGCTCGACCGCCGAGCGCTCGAGGTTGCCGCGGTACTGCTCGAGCTTGGCCTCGAAACGCGAGAAGAGCGCGAACGAGTCAGCCGCGGACCCGGCGAAGCCGGCGAGAATCCGATCGTGATACAGACGACGGATCTTGCGAGCCTGCTGCTTGACTACGATCGTGCCAAGGGTCACCTGGCCGTCGCCGGCCAACACGGAGCGGTCGGCGTGCCGTACGGCCAGCACGGTGGTGCTACGGATGGATTGCCTCATCGCTCGCTCGGGGCTACTAGGTTCATCTTTCATGGTTCGAGACCGTGTTTCAAGGATTGCGACTCAGCCGCCTCTGCGCGCCCCTGTGCGGAACACCGCGTAGACCGGCAACCCAGCCGCGATCACAACGAGACCGGCGCCCGAAGCCGCCGGTTCGCGCCAGATCTGGTTTACCAGCATCGCGAGGCTTGCGGCCACGAAGAACAGAGGCGCCACTGGGTATCCCCACGCACGAAACGGGCGCTCCGCAGACGGGAGACGCCAGCGCAAGACAAACAGCGCAGTCACCGCCGCACCCGAAAATAGGACGACGGCAAAGCCGGTATACAGAAGCAGCTGGTCGAACGTGCCAGCCAGCACGAGCACACCGCTCCATACGCTCTGCGCAAGGATTGCCGTGACGGGTGTGCGCCACCTCGGGTGGACACGCGCCGCAGCCTCAAAAAACAGGCCGTCGCGTGCCATCGCATAATAGACGCGCGGCCCGGCGAGCACCATCGCGCTGATGCTCGCCGCGATCATGACGGCGGACGCAGCAGCCAGAGGGGCGGCCACCATCGGCCCGAACAGCCGGTCGGCCGCGACGTCCACCACACGCACGTCGACCGCCCCGAGTTCGCCGACGGGCAGCGCGTATACGTAGAGGACGTTCAGGAGCAAGTAGACGATCACCACCGCGGTCGTGCCGATGGCCATGGCGACCGGCACGTTCCGACCCGGATCGCGTATCTCCTCGGCGACATAGGCCGCGGCGTTCCAGCCCGAGAAGCTGAACATGATCGGGATGAGCGCGAGCAGCCAGAGCGACGGCGTCACCGGCCCTGCCGACATCGTGAAGTGGGCCGCCGAGCCGTCCCCGACCGTGAAGCCGAGCGCCACGAGCGCCACGAGTACGACCACCTTCGCCCCAGCCAGCACGTTCTGCACGACCCGACCCGGGCCAACTCCGGCGACATGCACACCGGTCAATACCGCGAGCGCGGTCAGCGCGGTCAACGACTGCGGCGACATGGTCAGTGTGACGAACAGCAGCGGCAGCTCGACGATCGGGGTCGTGTCGCTGGCGGCCGGTATAAATCGGCCCAGGTAGCTGGCAAGTCCGACCGCGCCCGCGGCGATTGCCCCCGAGAACCCGGCGACCAAGGACGTCCAACCGGTGAGAAACCCGGCCAGATTGCCGAACGCCTCTCGGAGGTACACGTATTCACCGCCAGCGCGCGGACGCAGCGCCGCGAGCTCCGCATACGCCATGGCCCCGGCGAAGGCCAACAAACCGCCGGTCAGCCAGACGCCCAGCATGGCACCGACACTCGGCACCCACTGCGCAATCAGCGCCGGGACCAGAAAAATGCCACTACCGATGACGTTGGAGACGATGATGGCGGCGCCGTCGAGCGGCCCAAGCCGGCGATCGAGCGAGGGCGAGACATCAACGGGGCCGGGGGTCGTGGAACCAGGCACTGTGACAGGGCGCGCGTATTGTGACTAACCTCGCGGAGTGGCGCCGCTACTGCGTCAACAACCGACGGTCGATCTGGTATTCGCCCAGTTTCGCCCACTGATCGGCCCGGTGCTTGGCGAACAACTCCACCTTCACGTCGACGAAGTCGCGATGCTGCAACATGTCGCCTCGTGACTGCTCTCCCGTGTAACCCAGGGCCGATTCCATCGTGAACGGACCGACACCGGAGCCCGGATCCATGCCGCTCCGAGTCACGGCGCGCACCAGAGCGCTCCCCCACTCCTGGATCTCGCCGGCACATGTACCGGCGGTCGTGTCGGCCGGCGAGACCTCGGACACAGGTGCGGTCTGCCCCTCGTAGGTGGCCATGCAGCGCCGGAAGACGCCGTTCAATTGCAGCGTGCGCACCCGAGCATCTGAGATGTTCTCAAGCCGGAAAGAGATCGTCGGCACCAGCTTGTTGCGACCGAAGTCATCGAACCCAGCGTCGAGCCAGCCGGTCGTGATCTCGGTGACGTCGAGCGCTTGCGGCACATCTAGCTGCGTGCAGCCAACAGCGACATAGGCGGCGACGACGATTACTCCCCGGAGGCGGTTGCAATGCGGCATCGTGGAATTTTAGTGGCCCAGATCAGGTGAATCAATAGCGCTCGCCCGGCGGGGCATCCCGCGAGGCAACGACGCGGGATCATCCGTGCCGTGGGGTTACCCACAGCACACGCTACCGCACCACGCCTGTCCGGTTCCGGGGCCCATCACGGCCGAACCGTCGGGTGAATCGCACGAGGGTCAGAAACCGGTGACCTCGACGCGGTTTCGGACTTCCGCGGGGCTCAGCCGACCCTCGCGAAGCGGGTTCACGTCACCAGCGCGGATACGGATCTGACCGTCGCGACCGCTGACGCTGCGTACGTCACGCGCGGCCACCGTGAGCCATTCGTCCTCGTCGAGCATCGCGCTCACGGCGCCGCTACAGGACAGGATCGCATCGGTCAACGAAACCCGCAGGGATTGATAATACGCGCGCTGCGGGTCAACCCCGGTGTCATCGCTCGCTACTCGCGGCTCGTCGTGCGTCTCTCCGCTGCGACGCGGACGCTGGGGCGCCGAGGTGGGCGTCGGTCCGCCCACCCGAACGCGCGAGGCCGGCGCAGCTGAACGGAAGCCCTGCTCGACTTCGAGGAGCGCCTGCTCGAGCCGTTCTACACGACCCGAGAGGTCGGAGACGGCACGGGGCTCGGACTCGCCATCACCTACGGCGTCGTACGGGATCACGACGGCGAGATCGCTGGCGCGAACGATCGGCGCGCCGGTGCCATCCTCACCGTCTGGCTCCCGTGGCTCCGCAACCGCGTGACAAGCTCAATCCAAATTGGCTACAGTGTGAGCGGTTTCGCGTTGCACCATGATCGACGAAGCCTTCCTGACCACCGAAGAAGTCCTTGAGTACCTGCAGGTCAATCTGCGGACCGTCTATCGGCTCATCAAGGCAGGTAAGATTCCCGCAGTCCGTGTCGGACGCCAGTGGCGGTTTCGCAAGAGCGACATCGACGCTTGGCTGGACAGCCAGCGCACGCACAGCGCCCGCCCCGCGGGAGCAGCCTCGTCGACCTCGGCAAAAGGCCCCGACAAGGCCGGTCCCCCCGTCGCGCGGCCCCGGGTACTGGTCGTCGATGACGAGGCGAGCATTCGAGACCTCCTCTCGAAGACGCTCGCACTGGCCGAGTACCACGTCGACGTGGCGCCCGATGGCCACTCCGCGCTCGAGCGGATGCGGCTGTTCGCCTATGACCTGCTGGTCACCGAACTGAAGATGCCTGGGATGGACGGCCTGACTGTCATTCAGAAAGCGCGGCAGCTCGACTCGGACCTGGCAGTGATCATCATCACCGGGTTCTCCACCGAAGCCAACGCGATCGAAGCGGCCAACCTCGGCGTGGCCGGCTACCTGACCAAACCCTTCAAGGTTTCCAAGGTGCTGGCGGTGGCCGCCAAGGCCCTGGGCGAATGATCCCGGCGCTCACCGGTGTCCGCGCCGGGGCCGCTGTCGGAGCGCGGGCCTTCAGGCTTGCTCAGGCCGAGCCGTTCACTCAGCACACCTGAGGCGCGGGAATAGGTGCTCCAGCTCACCGCCCTCCACAAAGCCTTCGGCGAACGCGTGCTCTTCGATCGGTTGACCTGGCATGTCCAGTCGGGCGATCGGATCGGCTTGTGCGGGCCGAACGGCGCCGGCAAGACGACGTTGCTCCGAATGCTCTCGGGTGAGGACGCACCCGACGACGGCACCATCGCACGACCCAACGACCTGACCGTCGGCTACCTCCCGCAGGACGGCTTGACGCACAGCGGGCGCACGCTGTTCGAGGAGGCGAGACGGGCGTTCGAGCCCGTGCTCGCGCTCCAGTCTGAAATGGCAGCGCTCGAGGCGAGTCTCGGCGACGCCGGGATTCCACCCGCGAGACACGACGCGATGCTGGCCCGCTACAGTGAGATCCAGGACGCCTTTCAGGCCCAGGACGGCTACGCCATCGACGCCAAGGTCAGCAGCGTGCTTCGCGGTCTCGGGTTCGCGCCCGCTGATCTCGAGCGGACCACCGACACGTTTTCGGGCGGCTGGCAGATGCGCATCGCGCTCGCCAAACTCCTGCTCCGGCGCCCGGCGCTCTTGCTGCTCGACGAACCGACCAATCACCTCGACCTCGACGCGCGGAACTGGCTGGAGGAATACCTCGCCGCGTACCCGCACGCGGTCGTGCTCGTCTCGCATGACCGGTATTTCCTCGACACCGTCGTGACCGCCATCGCGGAAGTTGGCATGCGGACGCTGACCACCTACCACGGGACCTACAGCGCCTACCTGGTCGAACGCGAGGCGCGGCTCGCCCGCATGCTGGAAGCCAAACGCCGCCAGGACGAAGAGGTCGCGCGCATGCGTGCCTTCATCGACCGGTTTCGCTACAAGGCAACGAAGGCGCGCCAGGTACAAAGCCGCGTGAAGATGCTGGAGAAAGTCACGCCGATCGAGGTCCCGCGCGAGCGCAAGCGCGTGCACTTCACGTTTCCGACCAGCGCAAAGAGCGGCCGGACCGTGATCGAGCTGGCGAATGTCGCCAAGCGATATGACGACGTCCGCGTGTTCAACAGCGCCAACGTGCACATCGAACGTGGCGATCGCGTCGTCCTGGTCGGCCCCAACGGCTCGGGCAAATCGACGCTGATGCGAATGCTCTCCGGGGTCGAGCCGCCCGACACCGGCACGCGAACCGAAGGGCACAACGTCGTCACCCAGTACTTCGCGCAAGACGAGGCCACACGTCTCGACGGCGCGCTCACCGTCTACGACACGCTTGCCGCCGGGTCGCCGATCGACATGGTGCCCGCGATTCGTAACATCCTCGGCGGCTTCCTCTTCACCGAAGACGACGTCTACAAGCGCGTGCGTGTACTTTCGGGCGGAGAACGGACCCGGCTGGCCGTGGCGCGGATGCTGCTCTGCCCGTCCAACACCTTGCTGCTCGACGAGCCAACGAACCACCTCGACATCGACTCGACCGACGTCCTGCTGGACGCGCTGACCGACTACGGCGGCACGCTGATCTTTGTGTCGCACGACCGCTATTTCGTCGACCGGCTCGCGACCAGGGTGCTCGATATCGGTCGGGGCGACGCCGCACTCTATCCCGGCACGTACGAGGAGTTTCGGTGGAGCCGGATGCAGGCCGCGACGGCGACCCGGAAGACGGCAGGACGCCCACGCGTGGCGTCCGCGGCGAGGCCGGTGCCAACGCGCGGCAACCGCCGCGCGTCGACGGCATCGAAGCGCACGGCGGCCGACCACAAGCGGGAACAGGTCGCGTCCCGCCGCCGCCAGCGGAAGCTCGATACGTTGCACGCACGCATCGCCGAGCTCGAGCGCCGCATCGCGGAACGTGAAGAGGCCATCCGCGAGGTCGAGACGCAGATGGCGACGCCCGGGTTCTACGCCGATGAGCCGTCGGCCCAACGGGTCACGGCGAGGCACCAGCACCTGATGTGGGAAGTCGGCGACCTGATGAACCAATGGGAGGCGCTCGAACGCGAGGCTGCAGAGCAGTCGTCAACCGTGTGAGGACGACATCTCGACAGCGGGATCACGTGATCGAGGAGATGGAGCTGAAGATCACCAAGGCTCTCGACCATCGGCGCCTGAAGCACGAGATCGACTACCTCCGACACACGCAAGAAGACATCTACGACTTCAACCGAATCGTCGCGCGAGTGGCGCGCTGCAACGAGTGCTCGACGTGGTGTGCAAGGCCGGGACGAGCAGCACCACCTGTTAGATCCGCGGCAACACCGACACTGGCAAAGCACTCATCGCGGCCACGATCCACCATGACTCGCCACGCGCGCCTCACAATTTCGTTCGCGTCAACTGCGCGGCGTTGCGGGAACACTTGCTCAAGTCGGAGCTCTTCTGGCCCGAGAAGGGCGCGTTCACCGGCGCCGACCGGCAGCGTGTTGAACGGTTCGAGCAGACTGACGGCGGTAGCCTGTTCCTCGACGAGATCGGCGACATGAGTTCCAACACGCAAGCCAAGATCCTCCGGGTGTTGCAGGAGCACGAATTCGAGCCCCTGGGCGGGACCCGTACGCTCCGGTGCGACGTTCGGGTGATTGCCTCCACGAACCGGAGTCTACCCAACATGGTCACCCGGGGATTGTTCCGCGAAGACCTCTACTATCGGCTGAACGTCGTGTCGGTCGACATGCCGCCGCTCCGCGAGCGGAAGGACGACATCTCGGAGCTTGCGCACTTCTTCATCCGACGGTTCGCCGGGGAGCTGTGCAAGCACCTCGATGGCCTCCAGGCTGCCGCTGAAAAGCTGCTCAAGCGCCACAACTGACACGGCAACATCCGCGAGATCGAGAACACCATCGAGCGCGCCGTGCTGCTCATCGAAGGGCTTCAGGTCGGGCAGGACGATCTGCATCTCGCCGAGCTGACGACCGGCGGTGGTGCACCGCGGCCCCGTGGTGTTCAAGATCCCGCCGACTGACATCCCGCTCGCGGAAATCGAACGGCAAGCCGACATCGAGGCGCTGAGCATGTCGAACTGGGTGCAGAACGACACCACCAAGCTGCTGTCGATCAGCCCGCGCGTGATGAACTACAAGATCGAGCTTCCGCGCGGGCGCGGCAGCTCGTCGTTTAGGTCCTCGGACCCAACCAGAGGCTCTTATGCCCTCGGGTGAGTCTTGCGATAGAGCTGGGTGATCTGGGCCATGCTCACGTGGGTATAGCGTTGTGTCGTGCTGACGCGTGCATGCCCCAGCAGCTCCTGAATTGATCGCAGATCGGCACCACGCTCCAGCAGGTGCGTCGCAAACGAGTGGCGCAGCGCGTGGGGGCTGATGCCCAGTCTGGCGCTCGACTGCGCCACGTAGCGGCGGACGATTCGATCGACGCTTCGACCGGTAAGGCGGCCGCCGCGGTAGTTGACGAACAGCGGGTCTCGCCGTCCGGTGCCTCGTCGCGAGGCGGGCGGCGACCCTGACGCCGGCGCACGCGCCATTAGAATCCGCCGGTCGGGGAGATAGTGTCGAATGGCGCCGGCCGTGGTCCGATTGAACGGAACGATCCGCTCCTTCCCGCCCTTACCCAGCACCCGGACCAGCCGGCTCCTCAAATTCACGTCCTCAAGGTCGAGCCCAACGAGTTCGCTCAACCGGAGCCCCGACGCATAAAAGAGCTCGAGGATCGCGCGGTCGCGTCGACCGAGCGGACTCCCCGCGTCCGGGGCCTCAAGAAGCACCCCGATCTCGCCGAGGTCCAGGTGCGCTGGTATTTTTCGGTCGAGCTTCGGGGTCGACATGAGCGACCCGGGGTCGTGGGCCAGGTGACCCTCACGACGCAAGTACCGACAGAATGACCGAATCGCGGCCAGCTTGCGGGCCGACGACGCGCGCGCGCGCCCGCGCGCGTACAGCTCCCCGAGAAACGCGCGTACCAAACGGTGATCGAGATCATCGGGGCGCGCCGCGCGTCCCAGCCGTTCGTGGGCAAACGCGAGAAACTGCGTCAGGTCGCCTTCGTACGCGCGCACGGTATGACGCGACACGTTGCGGTTGAGCCGCAAGTAATCAAGAAACGATCGCAGGCGTCGGTGCATCGGCCCCCCACCGCGCCGCTCTCCACGCCTCCAGATCGGCGAGCGCGCGGCTCGCGATCGCCTGGCGGCGCGCGGCCCGTCCGCGGGGTGGCCGCGGCAAGGCTGGCATGAGCCCGAAGGTCACGTTCGTTGGCTGGTAGTTGGCGCGGTTGGCATGCGAGACGTAGTAGGCCAGCGCGCCCAACGCCGTCGTGCGCGGCAACTCGGCAGGTACCTCTCCCCTGGCCAACGCCACCGCGTTCAGGCCGGCCATCAGACCGGACGCGGCCGATTCGACATACCCCTCGACCCCGGACAGCTGACCGGCAAAGAAGAGCGCCGGCCGCTCGCGCGTCTGCCAGGTGGCGCGGAGCACGGTCGGCGCGTTGATATACGTGTTGCGGTGAATCATCCCGAACCGCACGAACTCCGCGTTCGCCAGCCCGGGAATGAGTCGCAGCACGCGGCGCTGCTCGCCCCACTTGAGCTGCGTCTGAAACCCCACGAGGCTGAAGTGTTCGGCCGCCAGATCGTCCTGCCTGAGCTGCACGACGGCATAGGGCCGGCGGCCCGTCACCGGGTCCGTGAGCCCGACCGGTTTCATCGGCCCGAAGCGCAGCGTGTCGACACCACGGTGCGCCATCACCTCGATCGGCAGGCACCCCTCGAAGAACGGCGTGCGATCCAGGTCGTGTGCCTCCGCCAACTCGGCGTGTGTCAGCGCATCGTAGAAACGCGCGTACTCCACCTCGTCCATCGGACAGTTCACGTAGTCGCCGCCCGCCGCATCGTCGCCGACGGGGGGTGGACACGAGGCGGCCGGCGCGCCTCTGGTCTTGGTCCGACGCGAGGCTCGAAACACGCGGCTGTGGTCGATCGAGTCCGCGTGCACGATCGGGCTGATGGCGTCGAAAAAGTACAGCTGCTCGCGACCGACCAGCGCGTTGATGTCGCTCGAGAGACGCGCTGACGTCAGTGGGCCGGTCGCGATGATGACTGGCGCCCGAGGGTCGGTCGTCGCCGGTAACCGTGCGACCTCTTCCCGGTGAATCGCCACAAGGGGCTCGGCCGCGAGGGCCTCGGTGATGCCGTTCGCAAACCGATCACGATCGACCGCCAGCGCCCCGCCGGCCGGAACACGGGTCGCGTCGGCCACGCGCATCACCAGGGAATCGAGTTGGCGCATTTCCGCCTTCAGCAGGCCAACGGCATTGTCCAGCTTGTCTCCGCGAAACGAGTTGCTGCACACGAGCTCGGCGAGTCGATCCGTGCGGTGGACCGGCGTCGTCCGAACTGGGCGCATTTCGTGGATGGAAACCGGCACGCCGTGCCGCGCCGCCTGCCAGGCCGCCTCGCTCCCGGCCAACCCGCCGCCGATGATGCGGATCATCGTGTCACCGAACGTACGCCGTAAATCTTAGTCCCAGAGCTCGTGTGTGTAGCCCTTCAGAGGACCAGGCATCAACCTGGCCCGCAGGCCTGACCTTCGCTACGCACGCAACCTAAGCGAACTCCGGGGTTGGCCGTCTTTCACCACGGGTTGTGCAAGTGGACTAGACAGCGGCCAGCTCTTCGTCGTTCCGCACGTAGTCGCAGTCGTCGTTGTGACACAGCACCTGGCGGCCCCAGCGCTTGGTGATTTTCTCGAGCAGGAACGGCGCCTGGCACTGCGGACAGGGCTCCGGCAGCGGCTTGTTCCAGACAGTGAAATCGCAGTCTGGATACTTGCTACAGCCATAGAACACGCGACCACGTCGCGACTTGCGCTCGACGATATCGCCGCCGTCACGCGGACAGGGCACCCCCATGCTCTTCAGCTTCACGTAGCGACACTTCGGATAATTGCTGCAGGCCGTGAACTCGCCGAACCGACCGTGCTTGATGACGAGGTTCACGCCGCATTTCGGGCATGGCTCCTCAAGCGGCTGGTCCGGTTTCGCCGCCGCCAGTCCCTGCGCGGTCGTGATCACCTTGCGTGTGGTCTTGCACTCCGGGTAGCCGCTGCAGGCCAGGAACTGCCCGAACCGCCCACGCTTGACCACCATGGGGCGCCCGCAGTTCTCACACGTCTCGTCCTGCTCATCTGTCGTCGACTCCGCCGTCTCGAGCTCACGCGTGTTCTGGCATTCCGGGTACGAGCTACAGGCGAGAAACATCCCGAACCGGCCTACTTTGACGATCATCTTCGACCCACACTTGTCGCAGGTCTCGTCGCTCGGCAACCCGTCGGCCTTGATGTTCGGCATCGTCGTCGACGCCTTGTCGAGATCGATGCTGAACTTCCGGTAAAAGCTCTCGAGCGTACCCTGATAGTCGGCGTCGCCAGACTCGATCTTATCGAGTCGGTCCTCCATGTCGCGGGTGTAGTCGACCTGGATGATGTCATCGAAACTGCGACTCAGCAGATCGGTGACGAGCCGGCCGAGCCGCGTCGGCTTGAAGCGCCCCTCCAGCTTTTCGACGTACTCGCGCGCCTGGAGCGTCCCGATGATCGACGCGTAGGTGCTCGGGCGGCCGATGCCGTTCTCCTCGAGCTCCTTGACAAGCGTCGCCTCGCTGAACCGAGGCGGCGGCTGCGTGAACTTCTGCTCGGGTTTCAGTGTTTTCAGCTCCAGCCGGTCCCCGTTGACCAGCGGCGGGAGGAGCCCCGTCACGGCAGCGTCATCGGCGTCCGCCTGCTCTCGTGACGCGGACCCGGGTCCGGGGGCGGCCTCCGAGTCCGTGTCCCGCTCATAGACGGACATCCAGCCGCTGAACTTCGGGATCGAGCCCTTCGCGCGCAGCGTGTACTCCCCGGCGCCGACGTCGACGGTCGTCTCGTCGTACGTCGCCGGCGGCATCTGAGAAGCCACGAACCGGCTCCAGATGAGTCGATAGAGGTAGTACTGCTCCTTGGACAGGTGCGTGCGTACGCGCTCCGGGTCGTACGTCATCGAAGTCGGCCGGATGGCTTCGTGCGCATCCTGCGCATTCTTCTTGGCGCGAAAGCGATTCGGCTTCGCCGGGAGGAAGTCCGGCCCGAAGGCGGTCTCGATGTGCTGGCGAACATCGGCAATCGCCTGCTCCGAGACGCGGGTCGAGTCGGTCCGCATATACGTAATCAGACCCACGGAACCCTCGCCGGGAATCTCGATCCCCTCGTAGAGCTGCTGGGCGACGATCATCGTCCGCTTGACCGGAAACCGGGAGGCCTGCTGTAGCTTGCTCGTGATGAACGGCGGCGCGGCGTGCTTCTTCCGCTCCTTCGTTACCACCGCCGTCACGGTAAACGTCGCCCCATCGAGGTCGGCCAGTACCGCCTTGGCCTCGGCTTCGCGCCCGATCTTGATGGGGCTCTTGCCCTTCTTCGCGAGCTTGACCTCGAACTCCGGCGGCACGCCGCCCGCCAGCCGCGCAAGGATGTGCCAGTATTCCTCCGACTCGAACACATCGATCGCGGCCTCGCGATCGCACACGAGTTTTAGGGCGACCGACTGCACCCGCCCAGCGCTCAGACCACGCCTCACCTTGTCCCAGAGCAGTGGGCTGAGCTTGTAGCCGACAAGACGATCCAGCACACGGCGGGCCTGTTGCGCGTCGACCATGCGCTGGTCGATGTCGACGACGTGATCGAGTGCCGCCACGACCGCTTGCCGGGTGATTTCGTTGAACCTCAACCGGCCGACCTTGGTCTTCTTGTTCTTGCCGAGCTCGTGGGCCAGGTGCCAGCCAATGGCCTCGCCCTCGCGATCCGGGTCGGTGGCCACGTAGATCTGACCTGCCCCCTTCGCGGCCGCCTTGAGCTCCTTGATGACCTTCTTGCGCGCTGGAATGTGCTCGTAGGCGGGAGTGAACCCCTCGTCCACGTCCACACCGAGCTTGCTCTTCGGTAGATCTCGGATATGACCCATAGAGGCCACGACCGTGTAATCGCTACCGAGATACCGGTTTATCGTCTTGGCCTTCGCCGGCGATTCGACGACGACTAGCGTTTTCGCCATTTCTTCTCTTTCGGTCGTCCCAATGACGTTACCACCTTGAGCAGCCCCTGGTGAACGTCCCGCTGCATTCGTCTGCCGCTGCATCCCGCCAACGACGGCGCTGCGCATGAGGTCAGCCGTGTCACATACTCAGCGTCTTCTCCCTCCTCGCGCCTTGCGAGGCGGGCGCCTCGACACTCAGTTCGACGCGGCACGTCCACCACGGCCTGCTAGGGCAAGCGGACGACCCGTCCTGACGATGCGACCCTCGAGCTCGGCGAGACGCCTCAGCAGTTCCGGGGCAGCCAGACCGGATCTCGCGATCAGAGCGTCGACATTGACGCTTTCGCCCATCTCCATCCCCTCCAGGACAGGGTCGGGTGCCTCGGCGGAAGCAAGCCTGTCGTCCCCGACAGTACGTCCCAAGCCGATCTCCTCCAAGATATCGTCCGCTGTCTCCACGATCTTTGCGCCGTCCCGGATCAAGGCGTGCACACCGCCGCTGCGACCGCTGAGAAGGTTGCCCGGGACCGCCATGACCTCCCGCCCCTGCTCCGCGGCAAACCTGGCCGTGATGAGCAACGCGCTCCGCGCGGCCGCCTCCACCACCACGACGGCGGAGGACAGCCCGCTCAGAATTCGATTACGTCGCGGGAAATGATGCGCGAGGGGTGGCGCTGCGGGACCGAACTCGCTCACCAGCCCCCCCGGGGCTGCGACCGTCGTCGCCAGTGTCGCGTGCTCGCGAGCGTACACAACCTCCACTCCAGAGCCCAGTACCCCGACCGTCAGCCCGTCGCCGGCCCACGCGCCACGATGGGCGGCCCCGTCGACGCCGTGCGCCAAACCGCTGATCACCGTGAAGTTGCGCCGGGCGAGGTGGGATCCCAGCTGCTCGGCCACCGGATAGGCGTAGGGAACCCGGTTCGCGATCCCACGATGGCCCTCGCCGGCGCTCCCAGTACTTCCCTGCGCGCCGTGCGTCCAGAGCACCGCCGGGGCGCCAGTTGCGAGGGATACTGCCGCTCCCCCCCACCTGATCACGCCGATATGGAGCCGGACGGCCGCTTCGAACAACGAGGGTCGTGAGGCATCCACGCCGCGGTCCATGGCAAGGGCCGGACCAGTTCGAGGAAGTCTCGTCTCAGCGGAGGGCGACCGGCATCGGACACGTCGTGGGGCGCATAAGGGGTCGCAGTTAGTGCACGCCAACGAGACAACCTGCGGTACAACTCTTGCTCCTTCCTCCAGCGCGCCGATCGGTGCGACACTTGCGCGCGGCCGAGCGCCATCGCTATATTCGATAGAGCGTTCCAGTCGAATCGAGCCGGTATGGTGACCATACGATGTGTCCTCGCCTTGACCGCAGCGCTCCTGCCCACCGTGACGGTCAGCGCTGGGGCCGACGAACGCGAAGACGCGAAAGCGCAGGTCGAGTTCGGCATTGAGGTCGCGCAAAGCGGGCTCTGGCAGGAAGCGATCTACCGATGGGCGCGCGCATCGGTGATTGACCCCGATTACGCGGCAGCGTGGAACAACCTCGGCATCGCCTACGAACAGGACGGGCGGTTCGACGCGGCGCTCGAAGCCTACGAAAAGGCACTCGATCTCGAACCGGACAACCTCATGATCCAGCAGAACTACGATCTCTTCAGGGAAATCCATGACCGGATTTATGAAGACCGTCCTTAGCGCGGCGCTGCTCCTGTCCGTCTCGGCATGCGTCAGCTATTACGAGGTGCCGATCGAGACACCGTTACAGCCGAAGCTCGACGTCGCCCGGTTTCAACGGATCCTGATCGCCGGGTTCATGGCCGGCGGTACGGATGAAGTCGATGCTAATCTCGAGACGGCCCGTCTGCTCCGCAGCCAGCTCCGAGCGGGGTCCCGCATGGAAGTGATCGACGCCGACGTCCTCGATCTCGTGAGCGTTGCCCAGAATCAGAGCGATGCGGAATCCAACGGGAATGGCAACGGGACCGGGGAGAGCGAAGCTGCCGATGCTGACGTCGTGCGGGCCGACCAAGACGACGAGGCGGAGCCGACGCTGAGTGAGGAGGAACTCGAGGGCTACGAGCACCTTTTCGCCAACGTGAGCTACTGGCGACAGCTCGGCGAGGAGCATCAGAATCCCCTCATCGTGACTGGGACGGTCTACTTCACGCCGCACCAACGATCGGGCATGGTGACCCGCGAGCGTGAGATCTACGATGAGTTCGGACGACGACGCGTCGTGCCGGTGCGCGCCTTCCGTGACCGTCGGGGCTTCGTGCTGAGCCCCACGTTCATCTTCATCGACGGCCGTACCGGCGTGACGCTGTACACGGAGCGGCACCGGGAAGAAGTGCTGTACGAGGCGACCTCGAACACGCCGGCGCTCTCCTCCTACTTCGAGCTCATGGACCGCCTGCTGCCGTCGTTCCTCAGCGCGCTGAGTGATCAGAGCATCCGAGGCTCACGCATCCTACTCAAATAGGCATCGGCCGTTACCGCGCCGAACCGGGCTTTACACGCCGATGGCGAGGGTAGTAGGCTTTTGTGTTTGTCGCGTCCCACGGCTCCCTCACAGGAATCGCGTCGGGCGTGAGAGGTGAGCGTGTACGCGATCATTCAAGCCGGTGGGCGGCAGCTTCGTGTGGAGGAAGGCGGCGTCGTCACCGTCGACCGGCTCGAAGCCGGGGTCGGCGACGAAGTCAGTTTTGATCGAGTGCTGTTCGTCGATCAGGACAACGGCGCCTTCACGACCGGTGCGCCGTATGTCGATGGAGCCCGCGTGATTGGCTCGGTCGACGAGCACACCCGCGGCACAAAGATCCGGGTCTTTCGAAAGAAGCGGCGGAAGGCGTGGCGGCGAACCCTCGGTCATCGGACGGCGCTGACCGAGGTACGCATCACGCGAATCGACGTGGGCAAGAATCATGGCGCATAAGAAGGGTCAAGGCAGCTCCCGGAACGGCCGTGACAGCCAGGCCCAGCGGCTCGGGGTCAAGCGGTTCGATGGCAACACCGTGCCCGGAGGCGCTATTCTCGTCCGCCAGCGCGGGCGCCGGTTCCGGCCGGGACTCAACGTCGGCCTCGGGAAGGACGACACGCTCTTCGCGAAAATGAACGGTCGCGTCCGATTCGAAGACCACGGCTCGCGCGGGCGCGTCATCAGCGTCCTCCCCCTCGAACCGTAACCCTCTATCGCTCTGCATGTTCGTCGACGAAGTCGACATCCAGGTCGCAGCCGGTGACGGCGGCAACGGATGTGTGAGCTTCCGTCGCGAGAAGGGCGTCCCACGCGGAGGTCCGGACGGCGGTGACGGCGGGAATGGCGGGTCGGTGGTGCTCCGGGCTAGCAAACACCTCAACACCCTCGTCACCTTCAAGTTCCATCCTCAGTTCCGGGCGAAACGCGGCACCCACGGCGAAGGCTCAAGTCGAACCGGGAGGACTGCGGCCGACCTCGTGCTCGAGGTGCCACTCGGAACGGTGGTGTACTCACTGGCTGCTGCTGATAATCAGCTGCTGAGGCTGGCCGACCTCGCGACAGACGGTGAGGAGGTCCGCGTGGCCGCCGGCGGACGGGGCGGCCGCGGCAATCAGCGGTTCACGACGTCGACGAATCGCGCCCCGCGCCGCGTGGAACCGGGTCGTCCGGGCGAGGCGCGCGCCCTGCGGCTTCAGCTCAAGTTGCTGGCCGATGTCGGATTGGTCGGATTCCCCAACGTCGGCAAGTCGACGTTGATCGCGCGCCTGTCGGCCGCCCGGCCGAAAATCGCCGACTATCCGTTTACGACCTTGACCCCGCATCTCGGCGTGGTGCAGATGGACGACACGCGCAGCTTCGTCCTAGCCGACGTGCCGGGACTCGTGGAGGGCGCGCACGAAGGCCACGGCCTCGGGCACCGCTTTCTCAGTCATCTCGAGCGCACGCACGTGTTGGTTCACGTCATCGACATGTCGTCGGCGAGCGGCCGGGACCCAGTCGACGACTTCGACGCAATATGCGTGGAACTTGCGAACTTCCCATCGGCGGCGGGGATGACCGATCCGCCGCCGGGTGAGACCCTTACTTGCAAGCGACAACTGGCGGCCGCCAACAAGATCGACGCGCTCGATGACCCGGACAGGTTGTCCCGGCTACGCCGGCATCTGGAGGCGGTCTCAATTCCTCTCTACCCCATTTCGGCCGTCACCGGCGAGGGTATGCGCTCGCTGCAACACGCGATGTGGGCCGCCGTGCAGACGGGCACGGACGCATCACGCCCATCCGTGCCCTAACCGCCCGTGGCGAAAGTCCCGCTGCGTTCGACCGGCGCTGCATCCTGCTTGGCGACCACACTCGTCGTCCAAATACTGGGAGGATTCTCCCTCCTCGGGTCTTGTCATAGCCGGACGTGCGTCGGATCCAGCGGGGTCTCGGTGCGACGCTGGACTTTCACCACAGACTGCTAGTGAGGGACGTGCAGCGCATTGGCGTACTCGGCGGCACCTTCGATCCGATACATTTCGGTCACCTCGATGCTGCAGCCGCGGCGCGGCGCGCGTTGGGACTCGACGACATCCACCTGGTGCCCGCGCGCACTCCCCCTCACAAGGCGGCGACACCGCTCGTGTCCACCTATCACCGCATTGCCATGGTCGCGCTCGCGGCAACCGGACATCCAGAGCTGCGCATCAGCGACATCGAGCTCGACTCGGCCGATCCGTCGTATACGTCCCTCACCTTGCAACGACTGGCAACCGCCGGGCATAGTCCCGCGCAGTTGTTCTTCATCACCGGCGCCGATGCGTTCGCGGACATCGCATCCTGGCACGACTACCCGGCCGTGCTTGGCCGCAGCCACTTCGTGGTCGTCTCGCGAGCGGGCTGTGCCGCACCCGACCTGCGTCGCCGTCTTCCCGACCTCGCCGAACGGATGCATCGCGCCAAAGAATCGATCGCCCCAATGGCCGATGCCGGGACCACCGCCATCTGGCTGGTCGATGCGCCGACGCGGCCTATCTCGTCCTCCGACGTGCGCGAGCGGCTCAACGCGGGACGACCGATCGACGGACTCGTCCCGCCGGCGGTCGAGACCTACATCACACGTCACGAGCTGTACCTCGGCCAGGGTGACTGATGACTTGCATGTCCATCGATCTACCTGAATCGGTGCGTCGCCTGGTAGGGTGGGCACACGACAAGAAGGCGTTCGACGTCGTTGTGCTCGATCTACGCGAGAGCAGCGCGTTTACCGACTACTTCGTATTCTGCTCAGCGCAGAGCACGCGCCAGGCTCGCGCGATCGTCGATGGGATCATGAAGCACCTCCGCGCCAGTCACGCCCGGCCTTCGCACGTGGAAGGCTACGACCGGGCCGACTGGGTGCTCATCGACTGCTTCGAGATCATCATCCACGTCTTTACCCATGAGACGCGACGTTTCTACGACCTCGAGCGTTTATGGGGCGCCGCGCGGCGTATCGTGTGCGAGCCCCCGCGCCCGAGCGAGGCGGCTCCGCCGCTCCGCACCGATCAGTAGCGGTGGTGCGCACAGGGACGTTTCTAGTGAGCTGTAACAACCATTTTGGGAGTGCGGTCCGAGCCGCGACGCCCGGCTGGCGAGGCGTGACGAGGGAGCATGTTCCATATATGTGACCGAGGAACACCGCTGGCAGGCGGTGCGTCCTGGATGGAAATCGATCTACAAACGGCTATTACAGTCCACTAGCGCCGGCGGATGGAGCCGAGCGTGATGGACCTGACCGTGCGACGCGTCGCGGATGCCGTGCTCACCGTCGCCTGCGCGCCGGCATACTTGTCGTGTTAGACATCGCTCGGCGCACCGACGCGCAGCGTCGTGTGCTGGCGGGGCGTCGCGTTGATCGGTGCGCGAGCATGTATCGCGTGCGGCGACACCCCCCCAGGTCTGGCTGTCGAGCGCTGCGCGGCGCCTTCGCGCTCTCGTCGTGGGACTGGGCGTCGCCGAGGGGTCGGTCGGCGCGTATCAACGGCAGTTGGATAGTCGTCGTCGACGATGTCATGACGACCGGCGCGACGCTCGAGGCGCGTGCAGCTGTGCTGCGTGGCGCCGGTGCGCGCGTCGTCTGGGCGCTCACGGCGGCGCAAGCCGAGCCTCGACCGCCCGCGCGACCTCCTCGGCCACGACGGCCTTTGGCTGCTCGCCGTCAACACGCACCCATCCCGCGTGATTCGCCTGCCCGAGATAGCTGTCCCTGACGCGACCAAGGAGCGCGAGGTCCTGCTCGTAGCGGTCGCGACCCGTCGCTTTTCGCTCGACGGCCGTCTCCGGCGCAATGTCAAGCAGTATCGTCAACTCCGGTTGCGGCAGGAACTGCTGAAGCGCCGTCAACCACGACGCATCGAGTCCCTGGGCCTCCCCATACGCCACGGTTGACGCCGCATAGCGATCGAAGATCAACACCAGACCGGCGTCCCGCCACCGCTCGATGTCGGACTTTCGCTCATACCGGTTGGCGACGTACAACAACTGCATCACTTCCGGGTCGTAGTCGCGTTCACCCTGTAGCGCGCGCGCGATTTCCTCTCCGATCGAGGTCCCGTAATCGGGAAACGACACGACGCGCGAGCGGGCGCCACCGGAGCGCAGCCTGTCACGAAGCAGCTGCGCCTGGGTTTCCTTGCCGCTCTGATCCAGGCCTTCGATCGCGATTAACATGGGGGAATCATGCCCCGGGGATCACGGTTCCACGTTCGTGGTTCCATGGTTCCCGGTCCTCTACAGCCGCGATGCTCCAGCGACGCCCTGAGCCATGAACCTGAGCCGCCCTGAGACTTCATCCGTCCACTACAGCTCAAGCGCCAACAGATCGTCCACCGTCTGCCGTCGCCGGATGAGGCGCCAGCCGTCCTCGGCGACGAGCACTTCGGCCGGCAACGAATGGCGATTGTAGTTCGAGGCCATCGCCGAGCCGTAGGCCCCGGCGTCCCTCACCGCCAGCAGATCCCCGACGTAGGGAAGCGGCATCGACCGTCCCGCCGCAATCACGTCCGTCGTCTCGCAGAGCGGTCCCACAATGTCGCAGATCACCTCTGGTCCCGGGCGGCGGCTGAGCGGCTCGACCTGGTGATAGGCGTCGTACAGCGCCGGGCGTATCAGCTCGCTCATGCCAGCGTCCAGGACGACGAAGTACCGGTCGTCAGCCTGCTGCTTCACATCCACGACCGTCGCGAGAAGTACGGCGGCGGGCCCGACGATCCACCGGCCTGGCTCGACGAGCAGCGTCAGTCCTGTCGGGGCGACCTCGTCGAGGAGGGCCGAGGCGTACTCCCCGACCGGGAGCGCGGGCGTGCCGTCGTAGGAAATCCCCAGACCACCGCCCAGATCGAGGTGCTCGAGAGCGATCCCGTCGTCCTGCAGTTCCCGCGCGAGCGCCACGACGGTCGCAGCCGTTCGTCGCACCGGCGCGGCACTCGTGATCTGCGATCCAACGTGGGCGTGTAGCCCGACCAGTCGCAGGCCGTCGCGGGAGCCGGCCTCGCGGCACACCGCGCGCGCGTGGTCGAGTGGCACGCCGAATTTGTGCGAGCGGCGGCCTGTCGAAATGCCAGGGTGGCTGTCCGCGTCGACATCCGGGTTGACTCGCAGCGCAATTCGAGCCATGACGCCGCGCGCGCGGGCAAGACGATCGATGCGACTGAGCTCCCCAAGAGATTCAGCGTTGATGGAGCCGACACCGACGGCGAGAGCTTCATCGAGCTCGGCAACGGTCTTGCCAACACCGGTGAATACGATGTCGCCCGGGGTAATACCCGCGCGTAGTGCGACGGCGATCTCACCGCCGGAGTTGGCGTCGACCCCGCCGCCCAGCGCACGGATGATCCGAACCAATCCCAAGGTCGAATTGGCCTTCAGCGCGTAGTGTAGCCGATGGGGATGGCTCCCCAGCGCCCGGTCCAGGGCGGCGTAGCGCCGCTCGACGCAGCCTCGACTATACACGTAGAGCGGCGTGCCTTCGGCGCGCGCCACCGCGGACAGATCGACCCCATCGCACGTCGCCGCCGCCGCCGTGAACGCAAAGCTCGAGCACATCGTATTGAGCTAGACGGGTTTCGCCCCAAGCCCCCGCGCTGTGCGCGCCTTAGCCGCTGGTCGACGGTCGACGGTCGACGGTCGACGGTCGACGAGTACGAGATTCTCGCTTCGTGCCGCACCACGGCCTAACCATCGCACACGGTCGCGAGATGGACGCGGCATTGTACGACAAGTTCCCATTCGCTCTCAGGCATGCAAAGATGGGAGGTTACGCATGTCCGTCGACTCGCCGCTCACCCAGCCAGCGTCCACGGACCAGCTCATCGAGGCCTGCCTCCGGGGCGACCAGCAGGCCTGGGACGCAATCGTCAGCAAATACCGGCGCAGGGTGTTCAACGTCGCCTACAAGTTCGTCGGCCGGCACGACGAAGCGGAGGATCTCACCCAGGACATCTTTGTCAACATCTTCAAGGCCCTCCACACGTTCGACCGGCGCGCGAACTTCCAGACCTGGCTAATCAGCATCAGTCGTAACCGGTGCATCGATCACTATCGCAGCGTGCGCAAGGAATGGGAAGCGGTCGAACGCCACGTCGACGCGGCCGATCTCTCTCCGCTCGCCAAAGGACCGGACGCGCTCAAGCGACTCGAGCATCTGGACCGCCGCGCATTGCTTCGGCAGGCGTTCACGGCCTTGCCGTCGACGCTGCGATCCGCGGTCGTGCTGCGTGACCTGCGAGAGCTCTCCTATCAGGAAATCGCCACCCGCCTCGCGCTCCCGGAGGGCACGGTGAAATCCCGAATCAATCGCGGCCGTCACGAGCTTGCCCGCCATATCGTCAAGCTCGAACGGGAGCGCGACGCGATCGTAACGGAGCGCGCGAACCTGACCGCAGACACACCGTCGAGTGGAGTACGCGAATGAAACTATCGACCGCTCGGACCGGCGAGGTGGTTGTTGTCCACGTAGGAGAGGCGAAGCTGATGTATCCGTTGCTGTCCGCGTTTGCCGACACGGTTTCGGGCCTGCTGACCGGCGGCGACCATCGTCTTGTGATCGACCTGTCCCAGGTCGTCTACGTAGACAGCGCATCCATCGGTTGCCTGATGGATCTGTATCGTCAGGCGGAGAAGCTCGGCGGGGCAGTCAAGCTATCCGGCGTTCAGAAACGCGTCGAGACGATGCTGACGATGACCGGCGCGCACAACTTCATTGAGCTGCACCCAGACAAAGCGAGTGCGGTGAAGAGCTTTGGGGAATGAGCATGCGCACGATCAAGACCCGCGCCGGGACGGAGGTGCCACTGGATGGCGACCTGCTGGCCGTGCTCGAGGCGCTCTACCGTACGCTGAACGAGCACCACGGCCTCGACTACAGCTTCGAGGACACGCTGGCGGAGATCCTCCATCTCGTGGACCAGATGGCGGCGGTGGACCTTAAGACCTACCTCGTCGAGAGCCTGTTCCTCAACTCCGTCACCTACGAGAATGAGAAACTCGGCGCCTACATGCGCAAGATTACCGGCAAGTGAGCGCGCCGGTGTCCCTGAACCACCTCGCACACCGCTTGACCTGCTCCTGGCCGTGGTCGACCCTCGTCATGCCATCGATGGTCGTGTCGTCTGTGACTGTGCCGATCCCGACGCGGCGCGCATCTTGGATGACGCACGGACGACGCTGCTCGGCCAGGTCTGGACGGGCCCGACGAGCAAGGGGTTACGACGCGAGCTCAACGACGGCAGCGCGGGTTTCTGCGGTGGCTATCCCTTGAAATTGCCACTCACGCGGGACGACACGCCGCTCGTGCGTGCGCTCGACGTCGGTCCGCTGCAGTCTCGGCTGTACATCGAGTACACCGCCGCATGCAACATCTCATGTTTTCAAGCCTGCTGCCCGCCAGAAACCAGCATCACCTGATCTCGCGAGGCAGGGATGCTCGACTTCGATCTGTTCCGTAGGGTCGTCGACGAGACGATCCCTTCGCTCGTCCTCATCGACTTCTTCAACTACGGAGAAGCGTTCCTGCACAAACGTGTCGTGGAGATGTGCGAGTACGTCAAGACGCGGTTCCCCCACGTGTATCTCTACACGAGTACTAATGGGCTCGCGTTCACCGAAGAGCGCGCACATCGCCTGGTCCACACGGGGATTGACTAGGTGACCTTCTCGCTCGACAGCGCGATTCCGGAGCACTACGCCAAGCACCGGCAACGAGGCGACCTCGACGCCGCACTACGTCATTAGGGGCAATGGCGGACGAAGAGCGCCGGGCCGCCCGCGACGTGCCGTTTATCAGTTGGCGGTACATCCTGTTCAAGTGGAACGACAGCGACGCGAAAATGGACCTGGCGCGGCGACTCGCCTCGGAGCTGGGTGCCGACCGGCTGACGTGGGAGCTCACGGACTATCCAGAAGACTCCTTCTCGCGCCGACTTTAACCCGGCGGCCGTGAGGTCGAGCAGATCCGGCACGAGATCTCGAATGACAACAACCTCGGAAACGCCATCGCCATCCCCGGCGCCACCCTGCGCGCGCAGATCGTCCTCCCGCGCCTACAGCGCGGGCAGCCACTGATCAGCCGCCCCGGCCAACGCCTGCCGGTCACTGCCCGGGTCTCCACCCTGTCGACCAGTCCCTTTCCCGCAGAGGCATCCTTCGGCCGTCGGCTGGTGCGCCTCGGAGCGCAATTCTACGAGAGCGACGTCGAGGTGACCGATCGCGATCACGCGCGCTCGCCACTTCCGCGCTCACTCGGCCCCGGTGCATCGCTCGACGCGCAATTCGACGTGCCTATGCCCGTCGCCACGGGTCGCTACGCCTTGAAGTTCGACCTCGTCAGCGAGGGCGTCGACTGGGTAGAGGCGTGTGGACCGGAGACCACCACCACACCGCTCTGGGTCGTCGCCTGATCGACGATGGGCTGAAGGCCTTATCGTTCGTACCGCCGGCAGCATGTGGGTCGATGCTGTGGCCGCGGTTATCGATCCGACGGCCGTGGAAGCACGCCGCATACAACGTAGCCGAAAACCGCGCCGCAGAGACCTCCAGGCGATCACGATCCGCGTGATCTGCACACCCCTAACAACCCATGACGCTGGACACACGTGACACCCGCTGTACCGGACAGCCCGTTGGTCGCCGCATCCGCGATGAGAGGCAAGCAGAGGCGCTGTTTACCGCCGGGCCGACCCCGGCTGACGGAGCGATAACCGCGGCCACAGCATCGGGGTAAGGGTCCCGGCAACGCCGACAGAACGGGTTCAGCTGGCGGGAACCGTACCCGTGACCGAATCGGCCACGGGCGCCACCGCCGGTTCGAGCGGGGACTCGACCAGATGCCAGGCGTCGGTCTCGACGAGCAGCTTGCGCGCGAAGCTGGCGTGCAGCGCGTGACCGCCGCGATGCGCCACCAGGTGCCCGATCAGGGGATAGCCGACCAGCGCCAGGTCGCCAATCACGTCAAGGATCTTGTGGCGCACGAACTCGTCTTCGAACCTGAGCGAGTTGTTCAACACGCCCGTTTCACCGAGCACGATCGCGTTGTCCAGCGACGCCCCGAGCGCGAGTCCCTGTTGACGCAGCTGCTCCACGTCCTTGAGGAATCCGAACGTGCGTGCCGGAGCGATGTCCTCGATGAACGACTCCTCGGTCACACGCTCGGTGCGGGATTGATGCCGCAGCAACGGATGGTCGAAGCTGATGCTGTAAGTGACCTTGAAATGATCCGACGGATACAGCGCAATGCGCTTATCGCCGCGCGAGAGCGAAATAGGCCGAGCCACCTTCAGGAAACGGCGAGGCGCTTTGAGCGTCTTGACCCCGGCCTCGTGCACCAGGTAGACGAAGGACGCCGCGCTGCCGTCCATGATCGGCACTTCGGCCTGGTTCATCTCGATGTTGAGATTGTCGATCCCGAGACCGACCAGCGCCGCCAACAAATGCTCGACGGTTTCCACCGAGGCGGCGTCCTGTGCGAGACCGGTCGCATAGTTCATACCGACGACCCGCTCTGCCGCCGCTGGCACCTCTATCCCGTCGAGGTCGAGCCGTCTGAAGCGAATGCCGTGGTTAGCAGGGGCCGGTCGGAGCCGAAGGGTGACCTTTCGACCCGAGTGTAATCCGATCCCCGAGCAAGAAACCGACCGCCTGAGCGTTCGCTGCGTCGACATAATAGAGCGTGTGGCGCCCGCGATGCCTACTTGAAGAAGCAAGATCTATACCTTTTATGAGCGCCTGAGAGGCTTTCACACAAGACCAATTTTTACATATATTTACGATTCTTCATTGCACGTATGGAGGCACCGTTATCGTGCGAGTGTAGTCAAATAGCCACACACATAAGCTGCAATAGTGAGGCTGTCTTACCACAGTCACACGTTGCCGGATGCCCTCTTCCCCTCATCTCCCCCCATTGACACCAGGTGGGCTTTGTCCCTGGTGAAGAGGCGACGCAAAAAGACCCCGGTATCCGAGCCGGGCTCCCGAGCCACTTCCTCCGGCGTGCCCTCGGCGACGATTGTTCCACCCGCGTCGCCGCCACCGGGCCCGAGATCAATGACGTGGTCCGCTGCCTTGATGACATCAAGATGGTGCTCGATCACGACCACGGCGTTACCCTGGTCAACGAGTTTGTTCAGCACATCGAGCAGCCGGCGCGTATCTTCCAGGTGCAGGCCGGTCGTCGGCTCGTCCAGGATGTACAGTGTCCGCCCGGTGCCACGGCGCGACAACTCCTTGGACAGCTTGACGCGCTGCGCCTCCCCGCCGCTCAAGGTGGTCGCAGGCTGACCCAGCGCGACGTATCCGAGCCCCACATCCTGAAGCGTCCGAAGCTTAGCGGCGATCGACGGAAAGTTCTCGAGGAGTGGCAACGACTGATCGACGGTCAGCTCAAGCATCTCGGCGATAGACACGCCCCGGTATTTGATCTCCAGCGTTTCGTGATTGTAGCGCCTCCCCTTGCACTGCTCGCAGGTCACGTAGACATCCGGCAGGAAGTGCATCTCGATAGCAATCAACCCATCGCCCTGGCACGCCTCGCAGCGCCCGCCCTTGACGTTGAAGGAGAAGCGTCCCGGGCGGTAGCCACGGGCTCGCGATTCCGGCAGCATCGAGAACAGTTCGCGCACATAGGTGAACAGCCCGGTGTACGTGGCCGAATTGGAGCGGGGTGTGCGGCCGATCGGCGACTGGTCGATCTGGATCACCTTGTCGATGAGCTCGATCCCATCGATCCCACCGTGCGCGCCGGGATCGTCGCTCGCCCGATACAGCGCGCGCGCCAGCGAACGGTAGAGAATGTCGTTCACCAGAGTCGACTTGCCGGACCCGCTCACGCCTGTCACCGCCGTAAACATCCCGAGTGGGATGGTGACATCGATGTTCTTGAGGTTGTTGGCCTGTGCGCCGCGGATCGTCAACTGCCCCTTCAGGGGGGGGCGGCGCGCCGTCGGCATCGGAATCGTGCGGTCACCGCGAAGATACATGCCGGTCAGCGACTCGGTCCCATCAGCCAGCAGGTCGACCGGCGGCCCCTGGAACACGACGCGACCACCATGCTCACCTGCCCCACGTCCGAGGTCAATGACGTAGTCGGCGGTCCGAATCGTCTCCTCATCATGCTCCACGACCACGACGGTGTTCCCGAGGTCGCGTAGTCGGCCGAGTGTGGACAGCAGCAATTGATTGTCTCGCTGATGGAGGCCAATCGACGGCTCATCGAGTACATAGAGCACCCCCGTGAGGTTGGCCCCGATCTGGGTGGCGAGACGGATACGCTGCGACTCTCCACCCGAAAGGGTCGTCGCGCCGCGCGCCAACGTAAGGTATCCGACCCCGACGTCACGAAGAAATCGGAGCCGCTCCCGGATCTCTCGAAGCACGCGGTCGGCGACGAGCACCTCGCGGTCGGTCAGCGTCAGCGACTCGAACACGGCGAGGGCTTCGGCGATCGGCAGGGTCACATAGTCAGTCAGCGTACGACCCTTAACCCGCACCGCGCGACTCTCCGGTCGCAGGCGCTCCCCGCTGCAGGCGACGCAGGGACGCAGCGCCCGATACGGCTCCAGCACCTCCTGCTGCGCCCACGTGCCGCCCTCGTAGCGACGGCGAAGGTTGGGAATGACACCTTCGAACCCCTCGCCAAACGGATCGGGCTTCGCGGTCGCCCCGCCACGCCGTCGAGTGCCGCCCGGGCGGGAAATGCGACGGCCACCCCCGTTGCGCCCGTAGAGCAACACCTCCCGCTGCTTCCGCGACAGCTTGCCGAAGGGGACACCGATATCGATGCCGAAGTGCCGCGACAATCTCTGCAACGCGTCGCGCACCAGCTTGCGGTCGCCACGAGACCAGGATTGGATGGCCCCTTCCGCAAGCGACTTCGACTCGTCAGGCACAATGCGTCCCGGGTCAAAATCTTCGACCGCGCCAAGCCCTTGGCAGTCACGACAGGCCCCATGCGGAGAGTTGAACGAGAAGATCCGCGGCGTCATCTCAGGCATGTTGATGCCGCAGTCGATGCAGGCCAAACGCCGCGACAGCAAACGATCGCCGCCCTTGAGGGTGTTGATGATCACGACGTCATCGGCCAAGGTCAGCGCCAGCTCGATCGCTTCCGTGAGGCGACGCTGAGACCCCGACCGCACGATGAGGCGGTCAACGACGACATCGACCCAATGGTTCTTCCGTCGGTCGAGCTTGATGTCCTCTTCGAGCGCCCGAACGGTGCCGTCGACCCGGACCTTAGTCATCCCTCGCGCCCGGAGGCCGTCGAACTCCTTCTTGAACTCGCCCTTGCGCCCGCGCACGATCGGCGCCAGCACGTTGACCCGTTCCTCGATCGGATCGGCCACGATCCCATCGACCATGCGCTCAACCGATTGAGAGGCGATCTCGTTCCCGCACGATGGGCAATGAGGCACGCCGACGTTGGCGAACAGCAAACGTAGGTAGTCGTAGATCTCCGTGACGGTGCCCACCGTCGATCGAGGGTTCGACCCGGTCGTGCGCTGCTCGATGGAGATGGCGGGCGACAGACCGTCGATCTGATCAACATCGGGCTTTTCGACCTGCTCAAGGAACTGGCGTGCATACGCCGACAACGATTCGACGTAGCGTCGCTGGCCCTCCGCGTAGATGGTGTCGAACGCCAGTGACGACTTGCCGGACCCGGACAGCCCGGTCACGACGACCAGGTGGTCGCGCGGGATTTGAACGTCGATGTTCTTGAGGTTGTGCGCACGCGCCCCGCGCACATCGATGCAGTCGTGCGGCATCAGTACAGTCAGGGCCCAAACGCGCGGCCCAAACTCGTCATCCTAGCACGGAGTCGAGGCGATATGCGGTGTCGTTGGACGCGACAATCACGCCCCCGAACGGATCGAAGGCAATGCCCACAAGGCTTCGCGCGGCCAGGACCCGAGTCACGCGACCGCTCTCGTCGACCCGGTAGAGGCCGGTCAGGCCAGCCAGCGCCTCGACGACGTACAGTGATCCGTGCGCGTCGAACGCGAGCCCCTGCGGACGCCCGAAAGTGGAGTTAACCAGATCGATCTTTCCGGTCAGGCCGATCCGGTACACACTGTCATAGGATGCCAGCGTCGGACCGGTGACATAGAGCGCGTCATCTGGCCCCCACGCCAGATGGTACGCCGCCACACTGGCTGGCAGCGTCGCAAACGCCGATGCCTTGCCTGTCGACGCCACACGGAACACCGTGCCGGACCGATCGCCGACATATAGCGTGCCATCTGGACTGAACGCAAGTCCGCACGCGACGCCCAGATCGCTGGCCACCGTGTCGAACGCCCCGTCCTCGGTCACACAATAGATCGCTCCTTCGAACCGGCTCGATACATACAGCCGGCCGTCCGGGGCAAACGCCAGCGACGTGGCGTTGGTGATACCTGTGACGAACGGCTCTCGGAATCCATCGCGGCGTACGCGAAACACCGACACGGGTGATCGCTCACCACGCGCGCCGCTGTACGTCACATACAACGACCCCTCAGCGTCGACAACGGGGTTGTCCACCTGGTGGAGGCCGGTCGCGACAGGCCGGCCGATCTCGAGGAAGGCGGTCTCGCCGGTCGCGGGGCCCAGACGGATGGGCATACGCCCGCCGTCGGTTCCCGCCGGGACCATCACCGACACGGAGGCGCTGGACGCATGCAGGACTTGGGCAGGCGTCGCGCCTACGTGGACCAGGGGTAGCTGCTCGTCGGCGATCAGGTCCGAGCCCTCAATTGTCACCCGGCCGCCCTCGATCGCCGACGGTGGATGAATGGACGCGATCCTGGGTTGGGCGGTCACGGGGGCTAGGGGCTTAGTGCGTGGGCTGAAAGAGCATGGTCTTCCACGCCGTGAGCCGAAAGGCATGGGCTGTGAGCGTCGAGGCCAACAACCCAGATCCGGAGCGATGCAACGGGCGGACGTGTCGGAGAACCCTACGAGTCATCCAGTTCGACGTTCCAGTACAAGTAGTCTCGCCAGCTGTCCGGCGCGTCTCGCAGGCCAAGAGTCAGCCGCATGACCGGCGACCGCGTCGGGCGCGCTGGCGGCCTGATAACGCGCATCCCCGCTTCGACCGGCGTCCGGCCGCCCTTCCTCCGATTACAGCGGATGCACGACGTGACGATGTTCTCCCAATCCTTTCGACCACCCTGCGAGACCGGCACGACGTGGTCGAACGTCAACTCACCCACAGAAAACCTGCTGCCGCAATACTGGCAGGTATCGTCATCGCGCGCATAAATGTTCACGCGTGAGAACGGTATGTAATCGACGCGCCGCTTGATCGTGATGTATCGGAGCAATCGGATGACGGACGGGAGTCGGAAGGTCACCGAGACCGAGCGGATCTCCCGCTCGTACTCCGAGACCACCTCGACCTTACCCTGGCAGAGCATGGTGATCGCCTTCCGCCAGTCGACGACCTTCAGCGGCTCGTATGTCGCGTTGAGGAGCAGCGTTTGATCCATGCCCGTGTGGTCATTTTCACTGACGTCCGAGACGCTGTCAACGTCGCGAAGCCGTAACACCTTTTGAACGAGAGGGTTGCATCGTCCGCAACCTCGAACGCGTCGCGCCGCTCGTGGCGATCGCGCTCGATCGATCCGATACAGCAGGCGTGAGCGGTCGAGTTCCACGTCGTCTGCCGGGCCTGGTCATCCTGTGCGTAACCGGCGCCGCTGCGTGCGCGACCAGCGGCGTTATCACGCCGCAACCGTTTCCGCGACCGGGCTCACCGAACGCGAGGCCCATGGCGGCCGCGCGGACGATCCCGCTGCCGGCCGAAACCCACGCAATCACGGTGACGGCGCTCTCGCTAAGAGGCGTTCCGTATCGCGACGGCGGAGCTAGCCCGTCCGGGTTCGATTGCAGCGGCTTTACGCACTACGTCTACGGGCAGCATGGCGTTGCCCTCCCCCGCCTGGCCACCGACCAGTTCGACGTCGGCACCGAGGTCACCCGGACCGAGCTCGAGCCGGGCGACCTCGTGTTCTTCGCCACGACCGCGTCGGGCCCCTCGCATGTCGGTCTGGCGCTGGGGGGCGATGAGTTCGTGCACGCACCAAGCCAGCGCGGCGAAGTCCGCGTCGAGCGGCTCAGCGCGCGCTACTGGTCACGACGGTGGATCGGAGCGAAGCGGGTGATGGAGTAGGTTTCGTGATCCGGGGTTCTGGATTCAGGGTTCAGGTGCGAACCAGGAGGAATGGGGCGCAGAGCCAGGAGCGATGGGGCAAGGACCCGCGCACCACGGGCCCCGGCCAGGGATCAGCTAGCCGGGGACAACAATCTTGATCTGGTCGCCCGGCGCGGGCTGCTCGTTAACTGGATAGCCATTCATGATGGCGAGGGTCGACGCCAGTACGATCTCCTCACCGCTACGCTGTGCGATGCGCTGCCAGGTGTCACCATCCTGCACGACGGAGACGGTGACTCGGTTGGGTCGAATCTGCTCGGCTTCGTCCCGACTGAGCTGCCTGAACGACCCGATGCTCGCGTCGACGTCGCGCTCGACGTAGCTGAACTCGGTCACCGGCGCGAACCCGCCTAAGACGTACACCGACCGACCCGCGCGAATGTACGCCACCCGAGCCATGAGCGGGCCCAACTCATCGACCTCGCGCGTGTAGATACCGAGATACGCCTCAAGGCCGTTGATGGACGACGTCGTCCCCTGCTCCGGCTGATAGCCGGCCTCGATCATGTCGCGCTCGGCAATCCGTTGCAGATCCTCCTGCGAGCTCTCCGCCAGCCTCAGAATCATGTAGTTCTCTCGACCGGGCTGTTTGGCCACGACGAGCGTCTCGCTGTTCCGCACCTCCCATCCGCCCGGAAAGGCGAGCGCGAACCGTAGCGCGGGATGGAGAAACTCGCTACCACGCACTATGCCATCGGCAGGGTTGTCGCCGTAGATGAGCCCTTCGATGCGATCGAGGTATCCCGCGCGATCGACGCGCAGCGTCCCGCTATCGGTCGCGGTCAGCAGCTGCGCGACGGTTCCCGACACGTCGGTGACCCGATTGACGGGCGCCGGATGCGTCGACAGCCAGTTCGGCGTGCCACGGCGATCGGTGGTGTCGGCGATGCGTGCCAGCGTCGACAGCATGTCGCCGACACCGCGCGGGTCCCACCCGGATAACGTGGCGTACTCCGCACCGAGGCGGTCCGCCTGGGTCTCGTCGTCGCGTCCGAACTTCAGAAAGAGCATGCCGAGACCAGCGCCCGCGGCGTCACCCAACCCCATCGGCGCACCATATGGCGTGCGCATCGCGGGGACGAAAATCTGTGCGGCCAGCAGACCCCACGTGGCGCCGGTAGAGCGACTATAGGCTTGCACGGAGTGACGCGCGGTGACATGGCCGATCTCGTGGCCGAGGACGCCGGCGAGTTCTGCCTCGTCACTCAGGTACGCCATCATCCCGCGCGTCAGGTAGATGTACCCTCCAGGCAACGCGAACGCGTTAATCACCGGCGAGTCGACGATCGCGAACTGCCAGTCGAGATCCGGCCTGTGCGAGGACGCCGCCACCGCGATGCCGATCTCCTCGACGTACTGCTGGAGTTGCTGGTCCTCGTAGACGCCCATCTCACCCTTGATCTGGGCATCCGCCTCGCGACCGATCGCGATCTCCTGAGCCTCGCTGATCGTGACGAACTCGCGGTTGCCGGTGACCGGGTTCGTCGCGCATGCGGCCGTGATGGCGAGACCGCCGAGCAGGAAAAGGCGAGCGATCGGGTGGCGACGGCTCATGGTGTCCACCGCAGAGGACGTCCAGCCGAGACGAAGCGCCGGCACCTGAAGGCGAAGACTCATCCCGATGAAATAGTGCAACCGGCGTACCAAGATCCGCGTTCTAACATAGCTGTCTTGACGCCCGGAACTTGTGCACATGAGTCAAGTTTCGCAAAAAATGGCGAGGCGCGCACAGCGCGCCTCGCGACCGTCGAGTGGAGCACTCGGGGTCCTCACCCAGCGGTCGCGGGGGCTTGGGGCAAAGCCCCGTCTGAATCACGACACGACGCTTGCCTTGAGCTTGGCGAGTGCCGCCCGGATATCGGCCACCGCCTCGTCCGGCGCCGGTCGGAACGGCCGACGCGGATGCCCAACGTCGAACCCCAGATCGGCGAGCGCAGCCTTCAGACCCGGCACGCCGTGCGTACTCGTCACGAGCTCGGCAAGCGGCGTCAGACACCGCTGCATGTCGCGGGCCTGAGCGAGCTGGTTGGCGCGAACCGCATCGTAAAGCGCGACGCAGAGATCGGGCACCACGCACGCCACCGCCAGGACGCCGCCGACCGCACCGGTGAGGAGACTCACGTAGAACGCCGGCGCCGACCCCGCAAGCACAGCGAACCCCACCGGTGTGTGGTCCACGAGCGCGGCGACGTACTGCAGGTCGCTGCTCGACTCCTTTATCCCAACGATGTTCGAATGCTCAGCGAGGCGGGACACCGCCTCAATCGGCAGCGTGACGCCGGTCAGCTTGGTGAAGTTGTAGAGCAGCACCGGTACCGGGGATGCCTCCGCGACCGCAGTGTAGTGACGGACGAACACTTCGGCCGTCAGCTGGGCCTTGAAGAAAGATGGCGTGCGGACCAACACGGCATCGGCTCCCAATGCCGCGGCACGACGGGCAGCCGCGACGGCCGCCGATGTCGACTCGCGGCCGGTGCCGGCAATGAGTAGGCGGTCTGACGGCACCCGTTCGCGCGCGCCGCCGATCACGCGATCCGATTCCGCCTCGTCGAGGAGCGGGGCCTCGCCATTGGACCCGAGAACGACGAGCCCACGCAGCCGGGTCACCATCCATCGGTCGACATTGCGTCCCATTGCCGGGATGTCGACGGCGTCGTCGAGAAACGTCGTGGGTATCGGGGAAAAGACGCCAGACAGATCCATGCGGCTGTTGTAGCCGGGCCGGAGCAGGTTGTCAACGCGCGGAGGTGAGGCGTCGCCCAACCAGGAGGAGGAGGAACCCGACCAGGCCGGCTGTTAACGGCATAGTCGGGCTCTGGTGGACCTAGTGCTGCGCACGCGTCATATGGACCGCAGATTCCGGGTCCGGTGCCAGCCTGGCCAGGCGCGCCGAGGGAACAGATTGGGCATCTGTGACCGACGCGCAACGCCGCTAGACGGGATGCCCCACCCGGAAACTACCCATTCGCTATAATTTGAGCCCTCTCGCCGCCGGACGTTCGCGGATCGGATGCGACCCGTGAAGATACTCTTCGTCACCTCTCATCGGGATTTCATCGCGCCCTTCGAATCGGTGCTCCTGGCACTCGCGACACGGGGTCACCATATCCGCGTGGCGGTCCCTCCTCGGAAGAACGCGCCCGCTCTCTCCGCACAGGTAACGACCAACCCTTCGATCATGGAAGTCGACTGCCGGGCGCGACGGAAAGACGCCTGGGCCGGACCCGCCCACCTACTTCGCAGCATCAGGAGCTACTACCGGTTTCTCGAGCCTCGCTACGAGGCGGCCTCGGGGTTGCGTCAACGGGCCCAGCGGATGCTAGCGCGGGTGGCGACCGAGGGCCGAACGACGCCCGCCACCGGCGAGTGCCCCATGTGCGGCGGCAAGCTAAGCGGCGACCACTGGGGGTCGATACTCTGCGCGCTCGGTGGCACAGAACGAGGCCACGTCGGGCAGCTGCTCGAGCTCACCGAGTCACGCATTCCCGCCGACCCGTCGCTTTGCCGCTTCCTGGAAACCGAGCAACCTCACGTCGTGCTGACCGCCCCTCTGGCGCGTCTCGGATCCCACCTAGCTGACTACGTCAAGGCAGCGCAGGCCCTGAGCCTTCCGGTGGCGGCACCCGTGGTGAGCTGGGACGATCTGAGCGTCGCGGGCTGCCTCCACGTCATCCCGGACCGGCTCCTGGTGTGGAGCGAGGTGCAACGACGCGAGGCAATGGCGCTCCACGGCGTGCCCGACAGCCGCGTCGTCGTCACCGGCGCCCCGCGATTCGATGCCCTCTTGACACGTGAGCCGTCGATGGACCGCACACAGTTCTGTACGGCGCTCGACCTTGTCCCAGAGCGCAAGACGCTGCTCTACCTGGGTTCTTCGGAGTTTGTGGCGCCGACCGAGCGGGCATTCGTGGATCGCTGGGTGGCCGCGGTGCGCGGCGCGGGCGACGAGGCGGTGCAACGGTGCAACATCGTCATACGACCGCATCCGAACCACCGGAAGGACTACCTGGCAACGCCGTTCGTTGCCGGCGCTGGCGTCGCGTTGGACGTGTCCGACGACGCGCAGGCGCTCTTCGACGGCCTCACCCATGCCGACGCCGCCGTCGGCCTGAATACGGGAGCCTTGCTCGAAGCCGGTGTGCTGGGCATCCCCGCCCATACCGTCCTCGCACCGGAGTTCGCGGAGGGGCAGCAGAGCACTGTCCACTTTCATCACCTCCTGCACGCCAACGGCGGTTTCGTCGAGGTCACCGACACGCTCCAGGCGCACGTGGCAACGCTCGCCGAGGCAATCTCGGCATCGAGACAGCCGGATCGGACCGGTGTCGAACGCCTGGTCTGGGCAGGCGGACATGTTGGCAACGCCACGACGATGATGGTTGAGACCATCGAAGGTCTCGGCAGGCCCTCGCCGCGTGGCCTCCGTGCCTGGCTCCGACCCTTGCGCGCGACGACGGCCGAGATCGGTCCGGTGCATCCGGTGCGCGTCGAGGAGGATGGGCTGCCGGTGGCAGGCGCGCAACCTGCCATCTCGGCTCCGACGATCGGCGACAGCGAACGAACAGAAGCGGGAGGATCGACCACACCGAGCGGGATAGAGTCCTTGCTGGCGTCCACGGACCTGTCTTGGCTCGCAGATGACGCGACGATCAGCGAGTTCTGGAAGAAGCAGATCGCAACCGCAAGGCAGAAAGCGGTGAATGAGAGGCTGCAGGACGACCTCCGCGTCGCCGACGTCGTCGCTCAGCTCGGCTACAGCTTCAAACCGGTGGCCCCGGGTCGGCAGCTCGACGAGGACCCGGCGCTGCAACAGGTCCTCAAGCGATGGCGACAGTTCAAGCCGTTGCTACAACGGTCAGGGTCGAAGTTGCCCGGGCTCTCACTCGACGAATGGGAGCATCTCTCGTCGATCGCGTGGCTCCAGCAGGAGCAGCTGTTCGACGACTACGTCGCGTTCCTCCGCCCGTTCGGCGTCAAGTCCAGCATGACGGTCGCCCGGCATTACTATCGAACTCGGGTCATCGAACGTCTGTGCGCGGAGCACATCGGGCGGGACAATCTCGACGTGCTCGAGGTTGGGGCCGGCGCGGGCAACCTCGCGGTCTTTCTGCTCGCCCGCGGTCTGGCGCGGAGCTACGTCATCGTCGATCTCCCGGAGATGCTGCTCAACGCGGCTCAGAACATCCATCAATACTGGCCGCAAGCCACTATTCGCTTCGACGAGACCCCTGGAGTGGCGCGACCCGACACCGGGCGCCACGTCTTTCTCGTTCGCACCTCTCGCATCGAGGATCTGGCCCCGGACCAGTTCCACGTGATGCTGAACTTCAACTCCTTCATGGAGATGGACCGCGCGACGCGTGACATGTACATCCACGGGATGTATCGGACCGCCAGAGACGGCGCCATTCTGTACAACGTGAACCGACGGCAAGCCAAACTGCCACAACCGGACGGGTCGGTCTTCGATAACAACCCGCTCTTCTATCCTTACGTGGGTCACGACGATGTGCTGTTCTGGGAAGACGACCCGTTCGAGACAGCCGTGCGCGCGTGGTTCGGCAAGCGACCGAGTCTCTCAATCGCCCGTGCGGAACGTGTCCGAGCGCCCCGCTAACCCGGCAACGCACTTGTGTCGCCAACAGCGCCCAGACCCGACGTGCCTAAAGGCCCTTGCTACCACGGGTCGCATTGCGGCAACACAAGTGAGCGTCGGGATTAGATGTGAGCGCCGTACGCGCCCGCGACGTCCGCGTCATCGTTGACGCGTTACCCACGGGGCCGCTGAACGCGACCACCGACGTCGACGGGGTGGCGACCATGCTCATCCGCGGCGACGACGTCCGCACGGGGGATGACCGCGGTAATGCCGCACACCGGCAACCTGTTCCAGCGGAAGGTCTCCGGGTGCCCTGTACGTCGGCAACGCCTTCGGTAAGCTGGCCGGCTCGACTCAGGTGCAGGAGCTCGGTGAAATCGAGACCCCCATCCTGCTGACCTCGACGCTCAGCGTGCCACGGATGGCCGACGTCGTCATCGAGTACATGTTGGCGTTACCGGGGAACGAGGGCGTTCGGTCGATCAACCCGCTGGTGTCCCAAACGAACAACGGGGAGTTGAACGACACCCGCAGCTGGCCGATCTCGAGCGCCGATGTCGCGGGCACGATCCGCTCGGCGCGCGGCGGTCCGGTCACCGAGGGCGCGGGTCGGCACCGGCACCGATCGTCGGTCGTCGTCGCTGTCAATTCACTCATCCAGCGCGTCCCGTAGCCATTCCCCGTGCCGTTCGTCGTAACCGTTCATCGTTCAGCTCCGTGTTGCCACTGTAAATGGCAAATTGTGCGCCAAGCGAAACGGCAACGTCAGACGAGGCATCAGTCTCTATTCTCTGAGTTGAGCCGATTCAGGCATCATGCACTGCGTTGAGACGCCCCCTCGATCGAGGACGGCCGCGAACCACTGGTTTCTCGTTGACATCAAGGCGTAACCTGTTGATACGACATCAACTCAGATAGACCGTTCCGACATGGGACACGCAACGAAATTCTGTTCGCGGTCCGCTTGGGACGGAAATGCGTGTCACCGGAGCGAGTCCAGTTCCAGGTTCCAGAGTTCCGGATTCCAGGTGCGAACCGGGAGGAATGGGGCGCAGAAACACGAGCGATAGGGCTAGTTCAACACGTCGAAGACCTGGCTGAACTTGACGGTGAGGGTGCGGCCCGTTCCGGTCGGCGTAACCCGGCGGGGATCAAGAATGTTCTCGAAATACTGGATGTCGTTGTAGACGATGAACAGGCCGGTGTTCGCATCCGAGAGCAGACCGAAGCGGACGTTGGACGACCAGAGATTGTCGCGGTCGTTGTACTGCACCAGTGCTTGCACGAAGATCCGGGTGGTGAACGAGTAGTTCACTCGCGCGCGCGCCAGGTTGGTCACAAAGGCGCCGCTTGGCAAGGTGATGTCGTTCCGATCCCATCCAAGCTCCGCGTTCAACGTCTCGCCAACGCGCATGTTCACCTGCGGACCCACTTGCACCCGCTCGCCACCGAAAAACCCGCCGGCGACCGCTCGGATCTCGAAGCTTAGCGGTGCGCCGCGATTGGTGTTGAACCGCAGCTGCGCCTCGTTGTGCGAATAGGTGTCGACCGGCACGTCGACCCCGGGGAAGATCTCGAACGGATCCAGCACCCCCTCTTTGGTCATGTTGAACGCAGTGGCTAATCTGGCCCCGTTGCGCCATTCGATCGTGCTGTCGAGGTGGGTGTACTGCGTTTCCTGCTGGCCGGTGTGGAAGTTGAAGATTGTGTAGTGACTCGCGTGCGGGGTCAGCTCGTGGATTCCCCAGGAATTGTCCGGCCGGAACGCCGTCCGAAAACGACCGTCGACGCGCCGGTACCCGCGGCGGGCATAGAAGCCGACCTCGGGGTTGAAGTTCGGACCGACCTCCGACACCCCACCGCCGAACCGATACCGCTCCGAGTTGTAGTCAGCGACGCCGGCGTACGCATGCGCGTTGTTCTCGATCCCCGGCGTCTGGGTCTCGGCCGCGAAGCCGGAGAACGTGACCTGCTGTCCCAGTCCCAGCCGTCCGTCAACCGCATAGCTCCGATTATCATCGCTGTCTGCTGCCAGGCTCCCGGTCGCTGACCGGTTCACGACGATCGCGCCGACGTTAGAGCGATTCGCGAAGTCCTGCCGGACACGCGCTACCGTGAAGTTGTTGGCTGCAGTCCCACTCGCGCCGGCTTCAGTTTGCATGTTCAGGAAGCCGATATTGGTGTTCGTGCCGACTTTACCCGACAGGCGCCCGCCGCCCGCAATCGGGATCTGCGCACCGCCGGCGTCGATCCCGATTCGCCGGCTGAAGAACACCTCAAGCTGGCCGGGTTGCCCGACCGAGAACAGACCGGCGTTCTCGAGAAAGAAGGGTCGCTTCTCCGGGAAGAAGAGGTTGAACCGGTCAAGGTTGATCTGCTGGTCATCGACCTCCACCTGCGCGAAGTCGGTGTTGTAGGTCAGGTCAAGCGTCATGCTAGGCGTCACGCTGTATTTCAAGTCGGCCCCGAAATCGCCGACGGCGGTCGTGGACCTCCGCACCTCGCGCCGCGCCGCCTCCCCGAGCAGGTAGGGGGTGATCTTGAGATTCTGTTGGCGTGGCACTTCGATGCCCCGGAGCTCGCCCGCCAGCGACAGCCGGTTTAGGTCGAACTGCCGCGGCAGCGAGGCCCAGTACGACTGTTCGTTCCGGCTGCGGATGTTGCGCTGGAAGTTTATCCCCCATGTCTGCACGTCGCGAGAGGGGAACCGGAGCGTGCGAAACGGGATCGCAATTTCAGCGGTCCAACCGATCTCGGAGATCCGCGCGTCCACCTGCCAGACTCCGTCCCAATTCAAGTTGAACCCACCACCGGAGCCACGCTGCTGCCGGCTCCCGGATCGGCGGACGAACCCACCCGACCGCCCGCTGCCCTGTCCCTCGTTGGTCACCTGTCCGTCGTACTCGACGCCGGCGGGGTTCGTGCCGAACACGAAGCCGTTCTGCCTGTCTTGAAACGTGTCCAGAATGATCTGAAAGCTATCGGTTTCCCGCAGGGACGAATCCCGGCGGCTGTCCGCCACGATGATCGTGCTCCGGTCGCGTACGTAGCAGACGACCCCGAAATAGAGCGCGTCGTCGGTGTAGACGATGTAGACCTCGGTACGCTCGGACGCCGACTGGCCCTCGTCCGGCGTGTTCTGGCTGAAGCCCGTCGCAGGTGTCGCGTTGGCCCAGGCCGGATCGCCGAGGACGTCGCCGTCGACGACTGGCGCCGCTCCAACGCGCCGCGCGCGGGCAAGCGGGTATCCGGCTGGCGTGAGCTCGCGCCCAGCCGCGACGATGTCCGCCGACTGCTGGGCGTCGGAAGGGACGGGGAAACCGATGGCGATGACCGCGGAGGCGAGGCCGACGACGAAGGATTGCAACACTCTCATCAAGTGGCGTCTGGCGACGCCGCCGCGTCGCCTGTCCCGAGCCGAGCGTCCAACGGCCGCTGGCAAATCAGGTTCTCGGTGACCACACGTCCCCGAACGACGTGCTCCTGGATGATACGCTCAAGCACCTCTGGACCGCAGTGGTGGTACCAAGCACCCTCCGGATAGACGACCGCAATAGGCCCCCCTTCGCACACGCGCAGACAGTTCGCTTTGGACCGCAGCACGCCGCCGCGCTCGGAGAGCCCCAGCTCCTTGAGACGGCGCTTCAGATAGCCCCACGACGCGAGGCCCCGTTCCATCTCGCAGCACTTCGGCGTGGTCTGGTCGCAGCAGAGAAAGATGTGGCGGCCGGCCACGTCGATACCGACCGAATTCGCCACCCGTCGCTGGCTCTGCGCGGTGCCTGTGGGGAACGCGGTCTCGCTCATGATGCGGGGATTCGAGAGTGGATCATCCCGCGTTCGGGCACGTAGGATAGCATGGCGTACGCGAGGCCCTCAGCACCGTCACGCGCGACAGCGGCGTACGGCCAACAGGAACGAAATGGCGAAACGCCTGGCGTTTCTCAATAACTGGACCTCGATATTTCTCGCGACCGTCGAACGGGGCGGCAACGCCCTGCCCCATCCCGCCACGATCTTTGCCGTCCTGGCCGGCGTGATCGTCGTTCTCTCTGGGATCGCGGCCAGCACGGGGCTCGAGGTCGTCCATCCCGGGACTGGAGAGACGATTCGTCCCGTCAGCCTCCTGACCGTCGACGGTCTGCACCGCATCCTCGTCGAGATGGTCACGAACTTCACGAGCTTCGCGCCGCTCGGAACTGTACTGGTGGCTATGCTCGGGATCGGTGTCATGGAGGCGAGCGGGCTCATCGCGGCGGCCCTGCGTCTATTGGTACTGTCGGCGCCGAAGCGGCTCCTGACCTTCGTCATCGTCTTTTCCGGAGTCCTGTCGAACACGGCCAGCGAGGTCGGCTACGTGCTGCTGGTACCGCTCGGTGGCATCATCTTTCTCGGTGCGGGACGCCATCCGATCGCCGGGCTGGCCGCCGCGTTTGCCGGCGTCTCCGGCGGCTATAGCGCCAACTTGTTGCTCGGAACCATCGACCCGCTGCTTGCGGGCCTGTCTGAAGAGGCGGCGGGGATCGTCCAGGAGGGGTATCGCGTCAATCCGGCTGCCAACTACTTCTTCATGGTGGCGTCGACCTTCGTCGTCGCGACGGCTGGTACGTGGGTGACGGAGCGCATCGTCATTCCTCGGCTCGGTGTCTATCGTGGCGCCGAACAGCGAGAGGCCATCGACGAGCTCTCTCTCTCAGAGTGGAGGGGCCTGAGGTTTGCCGCCGTCGCGTTGGCGCTGTTCGGGGCGGTCCTGCTCTGGGGGACGGTACCAGGCGACGGTTTTCTGCGAAACCCCGACACCGGCAGCTTGCTGCGCTCTCCGTTTCTCTCGGGGATCGTGGCGTTCATCTTTCTCGGGGGCACCTGGGTCGGCGTGGCGTACGGCGTGGGCGCCGAGAAGTTCTCGAGCGACGCCGACGTGATGAACGGCATGGGCAAGACGATCAGCACGCTCGGCACCTACTTGGTCCTAGTCTTTTTCGCCGCACAGTTCGTCGCCTACTTCAACTGGACCAACCTCGGACTGATCATGGCGGTCAAGGGGGCCGAAGGCTTGCGCGCCTCAGGTCTGGGTGGGATTCCGCTGATGCTTAGCTTCGTGATCCTCTCGTCGGTCATCAACCTATTCATGGGGAGCGCATCGGCCAAGTGGGCGGTGATGGCGCCGGTGTTCGTTCCGATGTTCATGCTGCTCGGCTATACGCCCGAGCTGACCCAGACCGCCTACCGGATCGGCGACAGCTCCTCGAACATCATCGCGCCGATGATGTCCTACTTTGCGCTGATCGTCGCCTTCTTCGAACGCTACGATAAGACGTCCGGGATCGGCACGGTCGTCGCGACGATGCTGCCCTATACCGTCGTGTTCATGCTCTGCTGGTCGGTGATGCTGGTCTTCTGGATGCTTCTCGGCCTGCCCGTCGGCCCTGGCGCGGGGCTGTATCTGGAGTAAGCGAGAGGTACCAACGGCATCACACGGACTCCTTTCGAGCAGATGGACGGCGACGGTCGACGGAGGTGGCCGCACGTGTCGTGCAGCTCAGCGTGGAGTTCGCTCGCGTCCGGACCAGACTCATGGTCCTACGCCTGGAGGCATGAGATGAAGCGCATCGCGGTCGTCGAGGACAACCCCAATAACCGGCTGCTCTTGCGGGCCATTCTTGGTGACGACTACGAGATCGCCGAGTATGAGATGGGACCGGCCGCACTGGCTGGCTTCGTAGCAGGTCCGCCGGAACCTGGTCCTGCTCGACACCTCTCTGCCCGAGATGGAGGGGACGGAGGTCCTCTGGCGCATTCGATTCACCCGATCCAGGCCACTAGTGGGCTAGTCGGGCAATCCGAGATCGATACGGACGGCGCCGTCCAGATTTTCCGCCGTGTGCACGTCGAGATAGAGACGGCCCTCACGGAGCCCGTGCCACTCGAGCCCTGACAACCGTAGTTGTCCCGCCGTCCGCGCCGAGCCACGCCCCGCGATCGGCCTGATCATCGGCCCGCGATCGGCGTCGTCGGCGCGGCGGTGAAGATCGATCGACAGGACGTCGTCGTCGAGCAGACCAAAGACCGACACCGCGTGCCGTAACACGTGCGTGCTCGGATCGACGGTAAGGCTGGCCAGAACCGAGACCCCCGCTTCGGCCGTCACAACGGTTTCCACCTCGAGCGGCGCGGACGGGGACGTGAGGCTCGGCGTGAAGTCAGGCGGGCGCCGGTGGTGCGTAGCCTGCTCGAAGGCATACGCGAGCCCGAGGAGCCGCGGCTCGGTCCACGGCCGCCCGAGCATCTCGACCCCGACCGGCATCGCATCCTCTGCGAACCCACCCGGCACCGTGATGGCTGGAAGTCCGGAGAGCGCACTCAGGGCGCAATTACTCCCGGGCTGAGGCTCGCCTATCGGTCTGGCCGTCCGCCGAATGGTCGGATAGACGAGCGCATCGAGCTCGTACGCGTCCAGGAGATCGACCGTCGCCGCACGGATGTCGTCCCGCTTAGCGATGCGTGCCAGATAGTCGTCGGTTTTCAGTGACTCGACGTCCTGCGACGCCCGTAGCCCGCGCTCGAGGCTGGCGTGATAGAGCCCCGTCTTGAGAAAGTCGTCGAGCGACCTGACATAGGCACTCGGCGTCTCCCGGAGATAGGCGTCGAGATCGAACTTGAACTCCTGCCCGATGACGGACGCCTCCGCGAGCAGCAGCGTGACCTCTTGCTCGTCGATCTCGATGACCTCCGCACCGACGTCCCGCATCTGTTCGACCACCGCCTCGATGACCTCGCGGACCGGCCGGTCGGCGTTGCCCTCCCCCACGAGCGCCATCACAACCCCGAGCCGCGCGCCCGCCAGTCCGTCACTCACGAGCGCAGTCGTATAGGTCGCGGGGATCCGACCGTCGCTCAGTCGAGTCGTTTCATCCGCGGGATCGAATCCGACGGTCGCATCGAGGGTAATCGCGAGGTCCTCGACCGACCGCGCGAGCGGCCCACCAATATCCTGAGTCGTCGACAGCGGAATGATGCCGTCGCCGCTGGCCAAACCACGCGTCCCCCGCAGCCCGACCAGGGCATGATGTGCGGATGGGATGCGAATCGAGCCGCACGTGTCGCTGCCCATGCCGACGGTCGCGAAGCTCGCCGCCACCGCGGCCCCCGTGCCCCCACTGGAGCCTCCGGGATTTCGTTCTGGATCGTAGGGGTTGCGAGTCTGACCGCCGAGAGACGCGACCGTGGTGATCCCGCGGGCGAGCTCATGCATGTTCGTCTTCGCCAACACAATGGCACCCGCGTCGCGCAGCCGCCGCACCTGAAATGCATCGTCCGGTGGCACCGAGGTCGCAAGCCCCAGCGTACCCGCCGTCGTCGGCATGTCCGCTGTGTCGTAGTTGTCCTTGACCACGATAGGGATGCCGTGCAACGGTCCGCGCACCGTCCCGGCGGCCCGCTCGGCGTCGAGCGTGGCCGCCCGAGCTCTCGCGTTCGGATTGACGGTGATCACGGCGTTGAGCGCCGGTCCCCGCCGATCGTAGGCGTCGATCCGTGCGAGATGGAGGTCCACCAGATCGACGGAGGTCACCGTTCCGTCGTCGAGCGCGACCCCGAGCTCGCGGATCGACGTCTCCATCACATCGAAGCCGCGCACCGACCCGCCCGGCTCGCCCCCGGCGCAGGCGACCGCCGCACATCCGAACACCACGAGCGTGAGACGCGCCCCGATCATAGACCCCCCTCGCCAACCCGAAGTTCCACCCGAGCGGAAATGATAGTGTTCCGGAACGCCGATTCGTCACATAATTCACTGGCTGGCGTTCGGCTTGCGCGCCGCCGCCAGATGATCGCTGACCTGCCCGCACCCTGTCGATGAACGGACGTACTGCCGCGTCGCGTCTCCTTGTCGTCGCCCTGCTAGGCACCACTGGTCCCTCGACGGCCCAGACGGGCGCGCCCCAGCGCGCATCGATCAGCGCCAGTGACCTCCGAAGCGACGTCGCGTTCCTCGCGTCGGACGACATGCGCGGCCGTCTCACGGGAAGCCGGGAGAACCGGCTGGCCGCGGCGTTCATCCGGGCACGCTTCGAGCGGCTGGGCCTGTCGCCGGTCGCAGACGACAACTACTTAATGCCGTTCGAACTGATCGTTCCCGCGATGGACAGGGACGACACGCACGCACTCAATATACGCGTGACGGGTGAGGCCGCGACGCAGATGACGCTCGGGCGCGATTATTATCCCGAACGAATGAGCGGGTCGACGCGCGCTCGAGGCACGCTCGTCTACGTCGGTTTCGGCGTCTCGGCCCCCGGGTTGGACCACAACGACTACGCGAGCATCGATGTGACCGGCCGAATCGTCGTCCTCTTGAACCACGAACCGGGCGAGTTCGATGCGGGGAGCCCGTTCGATGGTCGCGTGGCGTCTGAGCACGGGCGAACGGTCCGGAAGGTGCTGGAGGCGCAGCGACGCGGCGCTGTCGCCGTGCTCGTCGTGGCGGATGTCCACAACCACGAGAACGGCCCAACGCTTGGCGCACTGATGGACGCCACGTGGCCCGCCCAACCGGGACGCGTGCCGACATACGAACTGGGCGCGTGGATCGATGCGATCAGTATTCCGGTCGTCCGGATCTCACCAGATGTCGCCGCGCGGGCGCTCAACGAGACGCCCACCGGGTTTGAAGCGCTCGCACAGCGCGCCGACACGGACGGGTTCACGGCGATCGCCATCGAGACCGAGATCGAGGTCGCCACTGAGATCACCCGTCGCCGGGTCACACAGCACAACGTGGTCGGTCTGCTCGACGGAGGCGACCCTGAGCTGCGCGATGAATGGGTGATCATGTGCGCGCATTTCGACCACGAGGGTGCGAACGGCGACCGTATCTTCAATGGCGCAGACGACGACGCGTCGGGTATTGCCGGTCTGCTCGACATCGCCGAGGCCTACACGCTCGCGGCCCGCACCGGGATTCGGCCGCGCCGATCGATATTGTTTGCCGCCTGGAACGCCGAGGAGCGCGGTCTGCTGGGGGCGTGGGCGTACACTGAGCACCCGCTGACGCCGCTCTCCGACACGGTCGCGGTCCTCAACATGGACATGATCGGCCGCAACGAAGAAGTGCCGGCGCGGGGCGGACCGCGCTTTCGCGGCCTCCCGGCGCAGACGGCGGCATCAAACCGCAACGCCGTCAACGTCCTCGGCTACAGCTTCAGCGACGACCTCCGACGGGCCGCGGCAGCGGCCTACGCCGAGGGCCTGACCCTCCACTTCCGCTACGACCGCAGCACATCGAACTTGCTGCGCCGGAGCGATCACTGGCCGTTTCTGGCGTCCGGGGTTCCCGCGCTCTTCGTGCATACAGGGCTTCACCCGGATTACCACACCGAGCGCGATCGTCCCGAGACGCTGGACTACGAGAAGATGGCGCGCGTTGTTCAGTGGGTCCACGAGCTGGGCTGGAACCTCGCAAACGCTGACGGACGGCCCGGCTTAAACTAGCGGCCTGGTTCCTTACCCCATCGCTCCTGGTTCGTCGTCCTTAGACGCTGAACCTGGAACCCTGAACCCCAAGAGCCCTCAATTCCCAGAGCGCACAGTGATGGAATCCACCGACCCCGCTAATCTCAAGTTCACGCCCGACGAGATGACCGTCATGGGTCGGGCCACGCTCGACCGAGTCGTCGCACATATCGCCACTCTGCATGACCAGCCCATCTGTGGAGACGTCCGTGCGGAGATGCTCTGCCGCTCGATGCGGGAACCGCCGCCCGAATCCGGCACCGATCTCGAACCCCTCCTCGCACGGCTGTTCGACGAATGGATTCCCCGTTCGTTTACGCCGTCGGGGCCAGGCTATATGGCGTTCGTCCCAGGGGGTGGTCTCTTCCCGGCAGCGCTCGCCGATCTCATCGCCGATGCAACAAATCGCTTCACTGGCGTCTGGCAGGCCGCACCCGCCCTTGTCCAGCTCGAAGCCAACGTGCTCGACTGGTTTCGGGTGTGGATGCAGTTCCCCGTCTCGACGGCGGGTCTGCTGACCGTTGGCGGCTCCATGGCGACCTTCAACGCGATTGTCTGCGCGCGCGAGCGGCATCTGGGACCTGACCTCCGGTCCGGCGTCGCGTACGTCTCCACCGAGGCGCATCACTGTGTCTTCAAGGCCGCGAAGCTCGCCGGCATCATGCCGGACCGCATTCGGCGCATCCCGGTCGACGACCACTTCCGGATGCGCATCGCCCCGCTGCGAGAGGCGATCGCGGGTGACCGCGCGAACGGCCTCTGTCCTTTCCTGATCGTGGCGTCGGCGGGCACCATCAACACCGGCGCCATCGATCCGATCGACGACGTCGCCGACGTCGCCGTTCGCGAGCACGTCTGGTTCCATCTCGACGGCGCCTATGGCGCCTTTTTTCATGCGTGTCCCCCGCTCCGCCCCCTCCTGTCAGGATTGGATCGGGCCGATTCTCTGACCCTCGATCCGCACAAGGGGCTGTTCCTACCGTACGGGACCGGTGCCCTACTGGTGCGCGACGGATCGGCGCTGCGCGCCGTGCACGCAGTCGAGGCGAGCTACCTCCCCGCGCGACCGGACGCTGCGGAATTCTACGACCCGAGCCAACATGGACCAGACCTCTCGCGAGGGTTTCCCGGCCTGCGGGTCTGGTTGTCGGTCAAACTGCTCGGCGCGGCCCGTCTCAGAGCGGCAATCGCGGAAAAGCGGCGGCTGGCGGTCGAGGCCGCCACTCGGGTCGGACACATTCCTGGCATCCAGGTGGTGGCGCCACCGGAGCTGTCGCTCTTCGCGTTCCACCTCGCACCGGCCGACGGTGGAATCGCCGCTGAGAACCGGGCCACACGTGAGCTGGTCGATCGGATTCGCGACCGCGGCAAGGTGATGCTGACCGGGTGCACGGTCGCTGGCAGGTTCCTGGCGAGAGTCTGCATCCTCAGCTTTCGGACTCGCCAGGTGCAGGTCGACACGCTCGTGGAGCAGATCGCCGATGAGAGCGAGAAGATTCTCCGAAGCCCAGGTCTTAGGTTTTAGGTGTTGTGGGTCTTGGGTCTGGTCCTACGCGTGACGTGCGACAGCTTGCCGTAAGTGGGTAGACCACAGCCCCGCGTGCCCTCACGCAAACCGGCAATCCTCCAGCATCGCGTCGGCGAGCAGCTCCAGATATCTGCGCCTCGGCACTTCGAGCGCCCCCAGCCGTTCCAGGTGCGGGGTCAGCCACTGAATGTCCAGCAGGACGTATCCACGCGCGCGCAGCCGTTCGACCAGCGCGCAGAGCGCGACCTTGGAGGCGTCCGTGACGAGGTGGAACATCGATTCGCCGAAGAACGCTCCGCGAAGGCTCACGCCATACAGACCGCCGACGAGCGACCCATCACGCCAAGTCTCGATCGAGTGCGCAAAGCCCGCCGCGTGCAGCGCAGCATAGCTCTCGACGATCTCCTCGTCGATCCAATTTCCGGCGGGATCAGTACGCGACCCACAGGCGACGATGACATCTCGAAATGCCCGGTCTGCACTCACCTCGAAGCGCCCCTGACGCACGATCCGCCGCAGACGCCGCGGCGCGTGGAACTGGTCGAGCGGCACGATGCCTCGGCGGTCGGGAGAGAACCACCTGATGCGACCACCGACGGCCATCGGGAAGAAGCCTGTCTGGTACGCACCGAGGAGCGTGCTGGTAGGGATCATTCGAAATGAGATATATGTGGAGCGTGCCCGGAGACCAGACGACCCCTCAAAATTTCACGTCGCAGGCCGTTACCAGAGGCATCCGCGTCCAGGTGTCGGCAAGATACTCGGCCGATGGCTCCGAGCCGGTGCGCGACCGGTGGGAGTTTCCCTACACGGTCACCATCGCCAACGAAAGCCCTGACACCGTGCAACTCATCAGCCGTCATTGGATCATCACCGATGCGTCTAACACGGTTGAAGAGGTTAAGGGACTCGGCGTGGTCGGTCGCCAGCCGGTGCTGGAACCAGGTGAGGCGTACGAGTACACGTCGCTCTGTCGGCTGAGAACCCCGTTCGGTTCGATGCACGGCAGCTACCAGATGGTGACAGCTGGCGGGGAGCGGTTCGACGCGGCGATCGCACCGTTCGGACTTTCGGCCCCCTACACTGTCCACTAGTGGCCTGTCTCGGGTGAATCGGTAGTGGTCACCGGCGCGCGGCCGACAAAGCGCGACGAGGGAGCAGACACACCGTCTGTGACCACGCTGACGCATGGTCCAGCGGCGGCCATGCCCCGCCCGGTGAACGCTAATGAATCACCGGAAACAGGCCACTAGCCCCGGAGCTCGCTTGGGTTCTGGGACTAGAACGGCTTCACGTCTATCCTGGCCGCCTCGAGCGCAGTGCGGAGTCGCGCTGCCAACTCGGCAGCCCCCAGCGTGTCGCCATGCACACAGATCGTGTCCGCGACCAGCGGGACGACGTGCCCACCAAGAGCGGTCACCGTCTTGTTCCGCACCATGGCGATCGCGCGAGCGACCACCTCCGCCACGTTGTGAATCACGGCGCCCGGTTCGGTCCTTGGCACCAGTGAGCCGGAGGCATCATACGCGCGATCCGCAAACGCTTCCGAAGCGACGCGCAGGCCAGCGGCCCGCCCCGCCTCGAGCAGCGTGGACCCCGAGAGCCCGATCAGAATCAGCGCGGGGTCGGCACTGGCCACCGCGCGTGCAATGGCATCCGCGATCCCACGGTCTCGCGCGGCCATGTTGTACAGCGCGCCATGCGGCTTGACGTGACGCAGGGGAATCCCCTCGGCCCGCGCGATGGCGGCGAGCGCGCCAATCTGGACCAGCACCAAATCCTCGACGTCGCGATGATCCATCCGAATCTCGCGACGTCCGAATCCGCCGCGGTCGGCAAAGCCGGGATGAGCGCCGATCGCGACGTTGGCCTGCCGGGCCAGGCGAACGGTGGCGCGCATAATGCCAGGATCACCCGCGTGCGCCCCGCACGCGATGTTGGCCGAGGTGACGTGCGCCATCACCTGCCGGTCGTCACCGATGACGTAGGGACCGAACGACTCGCCGAGGTCGCAGTTCAGGTCGACGCGCACGCCGCTTCAGCGTACAGGGGCACGGGACCGCGCGCCCGCAAGAAAAAGGGGACGCCGCTCCTTCGTGGCGCCCCTCGAAACCTTGGCCAGGCTCCCCAGCACTTTTCGGCTCCACGCCGTTTTTTAGGCCACCGTCTGCAGATGACCAAGCAAGTAGTGTGCCGGACGCGCGGCCCCGGTTGAATAGGCGTCATCATGACCGGCAGTGTCGGCGCGTCGACAGGACTGAAACTCGACTCACGAATACAACACTCGCGGAGAACCCCCGGCGACGGCCGATAATCCCTACGCTCACGTGCGTTGCCCTTGTCGGGCGAGGCTTCAGACTCGCCTCGAAGGCCTGAACGCCAGCGCTACGGATGCCACGCCTGAACTCCGGGGTGAGCACCCCGTGGTGAAAGTCGCGCCGCATTCAAACGGCGCTGGATTCCGCCTGACGGCGGTGCACGTTGATCAAATACTGAGAGTATTCTCCCTCCGCGCGCCTTGTCAGCCTGGCGCATCACCGGTCTCGGTGCGACGCGGGACTGTCACCAGGGGCTGCTAGAGGCCGACACCTTCCGGATACTGCAGCGCCAGCCGGAGCTCCTTGGCCAGTGACTCCACCGTGGTCTCGCGCCGCTTCCAGGCACCCTCCGTCTCGAACCGCAGGTCGCCGATGCGTCGCCCCCATGGGGAAATGACACGGCCGATGGCACGAAAGTCCGCCCGGTCCGCATGCTCCTGGTCGAGACGCCGCACGACGTCTGGCGAGACACGGATGAACGAGCGGAGAGCCGCGGCGGTTTTGATCGAGTACTTCCGACCGTTCCATGCCGCGCCGAAGACCTGGGCCGTCTGCTTGAAGTAATTGACGAAGAAACGGGCGGCGTCCTCGCGCAGCTCGCGCACACGCCGGTCGCTGCCGAACGCGCCGCTCGCGAACTGCCGCTTCAGCTCCTGGGCCAAGGGGGCCTGCGCGACCCTGCCGCTTCCCACACCGAGCAGCTTGATCTGGTCGTAGAGCGGGGAGTCCTTTCTGTCGTTCAGCGCGCGGACCACGTCATGCGCCGCCGCCAAGTTGTCGTCGCGGTAGAGCTGCCGGCCCGAGAGCGACACCAGATGTGACGGGTTCAAACGCGTGTGCTTGGCGTTGATGGTGACGAACATCTGCACCAGGTGATCGTCGGGCAAACGATCGAACACGACGGCCGGCACGGCAAACGTCTGCCCCGCGAACCGTTCGATGTCCGCGTGCAGCGCAAGCAGGCGATGCTGACCGTCGATGGCACGCAGGATGCCTTCCCGCTCCGGGACCCTCAGATGCCCCAGGTCGGAGCCGTCCTTGACCGCCTCGAAGTGCAACAGCTCGTCGCACGAGATGATGACCGCGCCAGGAATCGACGGCAGGTCATGGGCCTGGCGGCACTGCTCGTAGTACTGCACCAGCTCGTCGATCTTGCGTCGGATAATGTGCCGCTGATATGCGCGCTCGCTCGCCGCGATTCGGCGCTCGAGCAGGTCCCAGTTGACCTTGGCCGCTCTCGCGCGCCGCTTGCCACCACGGAACGGAGGCTCGCGCTGCTCCCCGTAGCTGAGCACTTCGAAGCGCACCAGCTTGTCGATGTCGCTCGCGGTCAGGGAGGCTTGGTAGAAGCGGACCCCGAACTGCTGCATCCGAATAGCGGCAACGTTGATCATGGCAGTGAGGGCCCTCGATTCCTCCTAAAGACGCGAATAATAACGGCTTATCGTGTAAGATCTCAATGAGTTTTTAGTGAACACTATCGTCGTTTGTTCGCCTCAATAAGACCTCGACCGTCGAATCTGCTTCATTGCCAAGGAGTTGGAAGGATGAGGGATGCTCCGCGCGCGCGGGTGCTGCGAGTGGTGTTCGTGGGCGCCCTCCTCCTCGGCGCCGGCCTCGCTGTTCCGGCGCCATACCGAGCCGTCCTCGCCCAGACCAGTCAGGCGATGGACGAAGACTTCGCCGCGCGGGTCCGGGAGTGGACCACCCGGGAGGAATTCCTGAACCCCCTTGTCGACCATCTGCCAGTGGAGGACGGCGTCCCCTCACCGCGAACCATTGTCGGGCACCATGTCGGGGCTCCGCGTGAACTCACGTACTACGCCGAGCTGCTCACGTACTACCGCACCCTGGCCGCGGCGTCCCCCCGGGTTACCGTCGTGCCCATTGGGCGGACAGACGAGGACCGGGAGATGGTGGTCGTGGTGATCGCCGATGAGGAGGCGATCGGGGAGCTCGACCGCTACCGGGGCTATTTACGTCAATTAGCCGACCCACGCGGGCTCTCCGAAGTTGCCGCGCAGGCGATCATCAACCAGGCGAGACCGATCTACCACTTCATGGCGGGACTGCACAGCGCAGAGACCGGACCGCCTGAGATGCTCATGGAACTCGCCTACCGGCTGGCGGTCGAAGACGGGCCGCTCTTCGATCAAATTCGCGGCAACGTCATCGTCACCCTTACTCCGGCGGCCGAACCCGATGGCCGTGATCGATACGTCGACTGGTACTATCGTCACTTGATTGACATCACCGACGATCGAGATCGCATTGGCGGTCCGCCGTACTGGGGAAAATACGTCTTCCATGACAACAATCGAGACATCAACTACTCGCAGGTGAGCATGCGGAACCTGCTCACCTGGTATCTCGACTTTCTCCCGCCGATCGTGCACGACCTTCACGAGTCGGTGCCGTTTCTCTACACCTTTAGCGGCCAGGCGCCACAGAACCCCACGCTCGACCCCATCGTCTACGGCGAGCTCCCGTGGCTGGCTAACTTCGAGATGACGCGACTCACCGGCCTCGGCATGCCGGGGGTCTGGACCCATGGCTTCGTCGACATGTGGTCACCTGGCTATCTGGGCTTTATGGCCTCGAATCACAACGGGCTCATCCGCTTCTACGAGACCTTCGGCAACGGCGGCGCCACCACCATGACACGGCACCTGAAGACCGAGGACAACACGCCCGAGCAGGCGCGGACCAGCCGAGAGTGGTACCGACCGCTCCCTCCATACGAGGAGGTGGAATGGTCGATGCGCAACAACACGAACTACAGCGAGACGGCGGCATTGAGCGCACTGCAGTTGGTCGCGAGCAACCCGCGTGTGATTCTCGAGAACTTCTACCGAAAGTCGCGGAACGCAGTCGACGACGGGACGCGGAACGCGCCGCACGGCTTCGTCATCCCCGCCGGCCAGCGCGACATGACCCGGGTGGCGACACTCGTGAACCATCTCCGGATCCAGGGGGTGGAGATCGGGCGTGCCGACGCCGAGATCGTGCTCGGTGGCGCGAACTACCCGACGGGGTCGTTCGTCATCAAGGGTGACCAGCCGTACTTCCGACTCGCGAAGATCCTCCTCGGCACACAGGAGTTCCCCGACGAGGAGCTGCGCACCTACGACGACACCGGGTGGACGATGGGCCTGATGCACCGTGCCGAGGTCGTCGCCATCGACGATGACGCCGTGCTCGCGCTGCCGGTCGACCCGATCGAGGAGGTGCGGCTCGTCGGCCGTGTCGACGACGGCACCCCGTCGTTCGGATACGCCGTCGATCACTTCGGGTCGAACCATCTGACCACCTTGCGGTACCGACTTGCTGATCTCCCGATCGAGTCGGCGGAGACGGCGTTCGACGCCGGTGGCCGCGACTGCCCCGCCGGCTCCTTCATCATCGAGGTCACACCGGCCACGGCCGGCCGAGTCCGCGCGGCGGTCGAATCACTTGGGTTGTCGGCGACGCCCCTACAGACTCGCCCGGAGGTCGTGACACACGCCGTCGATCTCCCCCGACTCGCGGTCTTCAGTACGTGGGGCGACACACAGGATGTCGGCTGGGTGCGTCACGCGTTCGACCAGTTCGAGATCCCGTTCGATCTGATCTTCAAAGCGCAGGTGCGAGCAGGCGACCTCCGGCAGGCCTACGACGTCATCGTGATTCCGAACCAGGGGCAAACCGCGAAGGACCTGGTGTTCGACGTCGAGCCGCGGAGCGGACCGCGTGCGTACACGAAGACCGACCGCTACCGGTTCCTGGGCGACTACGGATCGTCGGAAGACATCACAGGCGGGATGGGCCTCGCCGGCGTGCTCGAGCTCCGGCAGTTCGTCGACGCTGGCGGTGTGCTCGTGACGCTGGGCGCTGCCAGCTATGTCCCTCCCGAGTTCGGTCTGACCCGCGAAATAGACGCGCGCCGTCCGGGGTCCGGCTTCTACGCCCCTGGACCGGTTGTCGAGGCCAAGATCCGTGCACCCGACCATCCGATCTTTTATGGCTACGAGAGCACCGAGGTGCCCGTCCGATACGCGAACGGGCCGCTGTTACGCGTGCCGCTGCGCCACCGTGACGAATGGGTGTTGATGTCCTTCCCAGGAACGGTGATAAGCGGTCACATGCGGGACACCGAGCAGACCGCCGGGCGGCCGGCGATCGTCGACGTGCCGCGCGGGTTGGGCCGCGTCGTGCTCTTTGCGACGAACCCCTGCTACCGCTGGCAGAACCACGGTGAGTTCGGCATGCTGTTCAACACGATCCTGCACTACAACGATTTCGATGCCAGCGGCGGATCTGAAGACCCAGCCTTGGTCCCTGAGCAGCGCTAGCCGCCAGTCACTCAATCTGGGCCCTCTTTCACCAGCTCGATCTGTCGTTCCGCCTCGGCGATGGCCCCCTCAAGCCAAACGAGCCAGTCGTAGCCGCGCTCCTCGACGTATTCGGTGGCGACGCGGCCGGCGGCCATCAGGAACTGCCTCCGCTCATCGGCCGTCGGTGTATAGACGGCCCCCCCTGCCGCCTCAAACGCTCTCACCGCCTCGGCCTCGCGCGCCGCCGGCACCCCGAGTCCCAGCCGCTCGAGCTCGTCGAACCCCGCCTGCACGATCAGGCGCTGGTTCTCCGGCAGCGCCTGATACGCCATATCGTTGATGAGCCAGATTACCGACACGTAGCTGTGCCTGTCGAGCGTCACGTGCCGAATGCGTTCCTGAAGATCGAGCGCCACGAGATCAGCGATGGACGTCGTGCCGCCATCGATCGCGCCGGTCGCGAGAGCGGCGGCGAACTCCGCGCGAGGCAACGATCGGGGCTCTCCGCCGAGCGCCGCGACAAGGTTCGCTTCGACCGACGAGCCCGCCGTCCAAAGTCGCAGGCCACGGAGGTCTGCCGGCGTCTTCACCGCCCGCTTCGCGTTGGCCAGGGTGCGCCACCCGCCGGCGGCGCCGAAGGCCATCGGTCGCAGTCCCGCGTGGTGGACGAGGGCGTCCCGCAACCGCGCGGAGAAAGGCCCGTCGAACACCCGCTCGACCACCGCCGCGTTCTCGAAGAGATAGGGCAGGTCAAGTACCTCGAGCTGCGGGAACAGCCCCACCAGATCGACCGTCGTCACCGGCGCGAGCGTGATTTCGCCGGCCCGGAGCGCGGCCAGGCATGCCGTTGCGTCGCCGCACGCCTCGCCAAGTGGAGCTACCTCCACGGCGAGTGCCCCGGCAGAGAGCACCTCGACGATCGACTCGAACGACGCCACACTTCGACGGTCCTCCGCCGTCGCGGTGACCGGCAACGCGACCGTCAGGGTGCGCGCCTCGGGAACAGCCCCCCCGACACTGCGGCAGCCCAACATCGTCAAGACCACGATGGTCCCGAGCGCGTGCACCCGACGACTCATACCGCTAGTCCCCTGACGAGCACACACGATGGTACCTCTTGGACACGCGCGGCAAGGCGCGGTAGGCGGGAAGCTTGACTCCATGTTGAACGCGCGGAGTCCTCGGCCTCGGGTGCTCTGCGCAGCGTCGCGGCGAGGGGCTCACGGTCGCGCACGACCTCCTCAACTCAGCGACGCCTTCTCGGCGTCTCCCATCTCGACACCGCGGTCCGGAAAGTACTCCTGCCACCGCCTCGTCACGCGCGCGGCGATATCGGGGCGGCACGACAGCTCCTTCGGATACGACGGTTTGAGCCGCGCGTCGATCACAATTGGCGAGGTATACGACAGATGGTGGCGCGCCACCCGCGTCTCGGCCGCGTGGATGTCGGCTGCCGGCTCGAACCGCGTGAAGGTGGTCCAGAGGAAGTTCATCTCTGACGCCACCGCTCGCGCCGGCTCGTCCGACAGCACCACGAGGGGCCACTCCTGAAAGGCCGGGTCCTGCGCCAGGCGTTCGGCCGCGCGCGGCTCCGTCACGTAGTCGGGTCCCCCGACGACGAGACAGCCCGGACAGAACGGCATCATCGCGGTCACACCTCGCGGGACGTCGGCTACGTGCGGCTCTGCCGGAAGCGTCCGAACCGGCGGCCCGAGACCGAGCCACATGCCCTTCGAGCCCTGGTTCACCTCCGGACCCGTGTAGTCGAGCGTGTCCATCGAGACGTTGGAGAAGACGTACAGATCGGTCTCCGGGTTGGTCCGCTCGAGCAAGTGGACGAGCGTCTGCCTGAAGTCCTTCAGATTGACTGCGTGATCGGTCACGAGCAGGAACTTTGTCAGCGACAACTGCCCCTCACCCAGAATCCTGAACGCGCTCGCGATCGCTTCGCGGTCGTACCGTTGTCGCACCACCGCGGCGGCAAGCCCGTGGTAGCCGGTCTCGCCATACGACCAGAGCTCGACCACACCGGGCATCACGAGCGGAAACAACGGCGAGAGCAACTCCTGGAGGAGATCGCCGATGAAGAAGTCCTCTTGCCGCGGCTTGCCGACGACGGTGGCGGGGTAAATCGCGTCGCGCCGGTGGGCCATGCGATGAATCGAGAAGACCGGGTAGTCGTGCCTCAATGAGTAGTAGCCGTAGTGGTCACCGAATGGCCCTTCCGGCCGCCGTGCGTGCGGCGCGACGGACCCGATGAGCGCGAACTCCGCGTCGCCGATGAGACGATGCGGTCCAAGGCCATCGACGACCGGCAGTCGACGGCCGGCAATCAGGGAGGCCAGCATCAACTCGGGCACGTTCTCCGGCAGCGGGGCGATCGCGGCGAGGATGAGTGCCGGCGGGCCACCCAGGAAGACTGTCGCCGGCAGCGGTGCATCGCGGGACTCCGCCGCAGCGTAGTGAAAGCCGCCGCCGCGGCCGATCTGCCAATGCATGCCCGTCGTGCGGGCGTCGTAGCGCTGCAGTCGATAGATGCCGAGGTTGTGACCAGGCCGGTCCGGATGCTCCGTATAGACGAGCGGCAGCGTGACGAACGCGCCGCCATCTTCTGGCCAACTCGTCAGAGCCGGCAATCGGTCGAGCCGGACGTCGTCGGTCACCACCTCGGTGACCGGTCCCCGTCGGCGGCGCCTCGTGCCGATGCCCCCCAACGCGCCGGCGACGTCTCGCGCGGCCCACAGCTTCGCCGGCGTTGGCGGCATCAACGTCTCCGCTAGATCGGCGACGCGCTTGATGAGCTGGTGCGGCCGCGTGCCGAACGCGAGTTCTGCACGACGCGCCGTCCCGAAGAGGTTGGTGACCAGCGGAAAGGCGGCGCCGGCAACGTTGGTGAACAGGAGCGCCGGACCGCCGGCGGCAATCACCCGGCGGTGGATCTCGGCTGCCTCGAGGTGCGCGTCGACCTGGGCGTCGATGACGGCAAGGTCGCCATCACGCGTTAGCTGATCGATGAACGTACGGAGATCGGGGAACATGTGAGAGTGCCCGAGAGAGCCGCGGACCGGCGCTCGCCTCGAAGAGCATACTCGCCCGCAGAGGCCTCCACCCGCCCGTCTGTTGAAAGCGCCGACAGGCTGAGACTATGATCCGCGGATGCCGCAGACGCAAGGCTCCTGTACGGTCACCGGGAAACCGACGCCGTCGTCCGACGCCATTCTGACCCCGGACGCGCTGGCGTTCGTCGCCGATCTCCACGCGACCTTCAACCCGCGACGTGAAACGCTGCTCGACGCCAGACTCACCAGACAGGCCGCACTCGACGGTGGCACCCAACCCGACTTTCTCACCGACACCGCCGACATCCGCGCGGCCGACTGGCAGGTTGCCGCCACGCCAGACGACCTGCAGCGACGGTGGGTGGAGATCACCGGCCCCGTCACGCGCAAGATGATGATCAACGCGTTCAACTGCGGAGCGGACGTCTTCATGGCAGATTTCGAGGACGCGCTGTCCCCCACGTGGGAGAACGTCGTCGAAGGACAGCAGAACCTGATCGAGGCGGTGCGTCGAACGTTGAGCCTCGAAACCGAGACGAAGCAGTACCGGCTCAAGGACACGATCGCGACGCTGCTCGTCCGCCCCCGAGGCTGGCATCTCATCGAGAAGAACGTCCTCGTCGACGGCCAGCCGATCTCGGGCAGTCTGTTCGATTTCGGGCTGTTCGTCTTCCACAACGCGACGGAGACGCTGGCGCGTGGGAGCGGCCCGTATTTCTACCTGCCAAAGCTGGAAAGCCACCTCGAGGCACGGCTCTGGAACGACGTCTTCATCCATGCACAGGACAAGCTCGGCATCCCTCGCGGAAGCATCCGAGCGACCGTACTGATCGAGACCATCCTCGCCGCGTTCGAGATGGAGGAGATCCTCTACGAGCTTCGCGAGCACTCGGCTGGTTTGAACGCCGGGCGGTGGGATTACATCTTCAGTTTGATCAAAAAGTTCCGGACCCGTAAGGCCCTCGTGCTGCCGGACCGCGTCCAGGTGTCGATGACCGTGCCGTTCATGCGCGCCTACACCCACCTGCTCGTGCAGACCTGCCACCGTCGCGGAGCGCACGCCATCGGGGGGATGGCGGCGTTCATCCCGAGCCGGAAGGATCCCGAGGTCAACAAGGTCGCGCTCGCCAAGGTGACGGAGGACAAGGTGCGCGAGTCCGGCGACGGATTCGACGGCACCTGGATCGCGCATCCCGACCTAGTGCCGGTCGCGCACCCAGTGTTCAAGCAAGCGCTCGGGGGCGAGGACCATCAGAAGGATCACGCGCCGGAGGCCACGGTGGCGAGCCGCGACCTGACCGACCTGCACGTGCCGGGTGGCCAGATCACGCTGGGCGGCGTGCGAAACAACATCAGCGTGGCTCTCCAGTATCTCAGCGCGTGGCTCGACGGGAACGGCGCCGTTGGCATCAACAACCTGATGGAGGACGCAGCTACGGCTGAAATCAGCCGATCGCAGCTCTGGCAGTGGGTCCACAACGATGCGAGACTCGACGACGGCCAAGCCGTCGACCTCGCGCTCTACGAGCGGGTGCGAGACGAGGAGGTCGAGAAGCTGGGCGGGCGATCGAACGGGCGGCTGGGCGAAGCGGTCGACCTACTCGACAGCCTGGTCATGGGAGACACACTGGATGCGTTCCTGACGCTTGGCGCCTATCAGCGTCTGGATTGATGACAGACGCCGCCGCCCAGATCGCGGACCGGTATCCGATGGACGTGCGCCTGGAGAACGACCGCGCCGTCTACCTGCGGCTCATGACTCCGGGCGACGTCGACGCGGTCCTGGCGTTTACCCGCGTGCTCGACCCGGACGACCTGTTCTACCTCCGGGTCAACATCACGGAGCCGAGGGTCGACTACATCGACGCAGACCGCACATCACGGTGCTAGCGCTGGACGGGGACACAGTCGTGGGAGAAGCGAGCTTGCTACACGCCGAACTGGACTTGCCAGCTCGGCGAGATCCGGATGCAGGTCACGCCGGCGGTTCGGCGCCAGGGACTGGCGCGCGTCTTCGCCGCCGAGATCGAGGCCATCTCCGGAGCGCTGGGACTCCGGATGCTGACAGCTCGGATGACGCTCGATTAGACCTCGACATAGGCGGTCTTCAGAAGCCTCGGCTTTCAATGCGGGGCAGTGTGCTGTGGGACTACGTGATGACGGCGGACGGAAAGACGCATAACTTGCTGGTGGCGACAAAGCGACTGTGACCATCGGAGGAGATCGTGGCTGACGAAACAACGAACGCTGGATTCAACCCGCAACCGACCGAAGACCGGGTCTACAACCCGCCGGCGGAGTTTTCCGCCAATGCCCATGTCAAATCACTCGACGAATACCGCACGATTTATGACCGCTCAGTCAGCGATCCCGAAGGGTTCTGGGCCGAGCAGGCCGAGCAACGGATCACTTGGTTCGAAAAATGGCACACCGTTCGGCAGTACGACTACCACAAGGCCGAAATCTCCTGGTATCTCGGCGGCAAGCTCAACGCCTGCTACAACTGCGTCGACCGGCACGTTGAAGCCGGCCGCGGCGGCAACATCGCGCTGCTCTGGGAAGGCAATGACCCGACCGAGAGCAAAACCTATACCTACGCTGAGCTTCAGGCCGAAGTTCAAAAAGCCGGAAACGCGCTTAAGAACCTTGGCATCGTCAAAGGCGACCGAGTCTGCATCTACATGCAGATGATTCCGGAGTTAACGATCGCAATGCTGGCCTGCGCAC
>CAZYFH010000023.1:0-57992 GCA_964646815.1 uncultured Vicinamibacteraceae bacterium
CCTCGGGCGGCCAGACCGGCTCGCCGGTCGCGCGGTCGAACGCGAAGGCGAAGGCTTGTTTCGTCAGTTGAACCACGGCCGGGATGTCGCGTCCCTCCACGGTCAAGTCCATCAGGATCGGCGCGGTCGGCAGGTCGTAATCCCATAGACCATGATGCACGAGCTGATAGTGCCACACCCGCTCCCCGGTCTCGGCGTTCACGCAGACGAGCGCCTGGCTGAACAAGTTGTCGCCCGGACGGTGTCCGCCGTACATGTCGTTCGTCGACGACGTCACCGGCAGATACACGTAGCCGAGCTCCTCGTCGGCACTAAAGCGCGACCAGACCGGCGCGTGTCCCGTGAATTCCCAGGCGCCGTCTTCCCACGTGTCAGTTCCGAACTCGCCTTCTTGTGGAATGGTGTGAAACACCCAGCGTAGCTCGCCTGTGCGCACATCAAACGCCCGCACATCGCCCCTGATATCTTCCTTGGTCACGAAAGTGTCGGTCATCGACTGGCCCATGACGATGACGTCGCGCACGACGGTCGGCGCGCTACCCCACCGGTAGCGCGCGCCGTCGGCTAGCCCCAGCGTCAGATCGACGCGGCCGCCATCACCGAACCCCTCCACTGGCTCGCCGGTCTTGGCGTCCAGCGCATAGAGCCACTCGCCGCGGTGGGCGAGGATGCGCTGGTCCATGCCGTCGGCCCAGTAGGCAACGCCGCGGGAACCCGTGCCGCGGTACGCCGCCGGCCCATTTTCCACCGGTCGTTGCACCCAGACCGTCTCGCCGGTGCCGGGGTGAAACGCTTCCACCAACCCGACGGCGTTCGGGGCATATAGCAGGCCGTCGACCATCAGCGGTGTCGACCGATTGGAGTTGCCATAGGCGAGGTCTGGCACGATATCGAGAATCGACTGGTCGACGGTCGGACGAGTCCAGGCGACCCGGAGGTTGCCGACGTTATCCTTCGATATTTGGTCGAGCGCCGAATACTTCGTCGCTCCGTTGTCGGCGTCGTAGACGCGCCACTCCCCGTGTGCCGCGCCGTCCTGTGCGAACGCAGTCGACGACAACACCATGGCGAAAACAAGGACGGCGTACGACGGAAAGGCCGCATCACCGCGGCGTCTGACTTGCCTCATCTCCGCTCCTCCTGAACACAACCAATAACGCCCGGCTTCGCGCGACAGGCCACGGTGTCTCACGTCAACGTGGCGTCCGCTCATCTCGCGTCCGGTGCGGGACCACTTGCGGCGGTGTTCCGCTGGCCCGGGAACCGCTTGACGATCGCGCTGTAGTTGACCAGGACGCGGTCGCCGACGAAGAGTTGTCCGCGCACAAAGGTGAGGGAGCGCGTCCGCCGCACGACCTCGCCCGTCGCCTCGATCACTTCGCCCGGCTCGCTGGCCGCGACGAACTCGCTGCTCAGTGAGACCGTGACGCATTTCTCGCCCGGTTGGTCCCAGGTGGCCGCGAGACAGAGCGCGAAGTCGGCGAAGGTCAGCAACATGCCACCGTGCAACGTGCCGCCCGTGTTCGCGTGGCGTTCGTCCGCCAGAAACGCGAACGAGATCTCACCGTCGACGACCCTGTAGCCGAGCGGGCCGACGTGACCCTCGAACGGGTCGTCGTAGTCGAAAGGCCGATACCCGGAAGGCAGCGACTCGTTCATCGCATTTGGCTCGTGCATCTTAGCGGAGTTTCCCGCGTGACGGTGGCCTGGGCCGGGGCGTTCCGTCCCCGGGCAATGGCTCTGAACGTATCGACACGATGTCTGCGGGGCGAGCCAGCCAATGGTCGGGCGCCTCGATGGCGAGTGCGGCACGCGGGAACGGGCCCCATGTAACGGCCGCCGTGGACACCCCGGCGGCGCGCCCCGCACGGATATCGTGCGGCGAGTCCCCCACGAACACCGCGCCGCCGGCCGGAGCCGACAGCCGGTCGAGCGCTAAGAGCACGGGCGCCGGATCCGGCTTGTGCGCGCGCACATCGTCCACCCCGACCAGGACCGTGAAGTGCGCATCGAGTCCGCATCGTGCGAGACCGCGCCACGCGAGCGTGCGCCCCTTGCTCGTCACGATCGCGAGCGCCGCGCCGCGCGCCCGCAGCGTGGCGACCGTGTCAGCAATGCCAGGATACGGCCGGACCAGTCGGTCGTGATGCTCGTGGTTGTAAGCCCGGTAGGTCGCTACCAGCCCGTCGACGTCTGCTTGCTCGGACGCGTATGCCGCAAGCTGCGTGCGTAACGGCCTCCCGAATCCCGCGCGCCACGCCGCATCGGGCGGCACGGCGCCCAAGTGGGTGCGCATCGTATGACGAAACGACGCCATGATCAGATCGATGGAGTCGACGAGCGTCCCGTCGAGGTCGAAGAGATAGGTCTCGAAGCCCGGACGGGTCGCGTCCATCAGAACGTCACTCCGGCAGCCACGTGCGCCCGCACGCCATCGACAAGGTCGTGCGCCACGTCGACGTCCTGCGTCAAGAGAGCTGATCCGGACGCGCCGAGACAGGCCAGGCAGGAGAGGAGCAGCCCGACGGATGCGCGCCGACCGCTGCTCCGAGCGTGGGTCAGACCGTGTCTTCCCTCTCGGATAGGTATCACAGCGTCCATCGTCCAGGTACGCGTTGTGACGTCCGTGGCATCACGTTGATTCGGCCTGGGCCCCTCACGCGCACCACGATGTCAGCAGGGGGCCATATCACGGCCCAAGCGTAGGGGTGGCCCGGTCACAACCCGAGCCAGAGCACGGCGGCCCCGCTCGCGGCCACGACCACCCCGGCGAGCGCGTCTCCGTAGCGACCGATGCCCCTGACGCGCGCCCAGCCGAGCCCGCTATACGCAAGCGTCACCGTCACGAGCATCGCTGATACGGTCAGCAGCCCGAAGACCGCCACCACGGCCGCCACCAGCATCCAGTCGCCCGCGACCGCAGGCACCACCATCAACGGGATGAGCGGCTCGCACGGGCCGAGCAGGAACACGACGAACAGCATCCACACTGTCAGGCTTCGACCGGCGTCGTGCGGATGGAGGTGCGAATGGGACCGGCCGCGTAGATGCCCCCAAGTCGCCCATGCCGCGTAAGCGAGACCAAATCCGATCAGGAGGGCGGCGGCGAGCTCGCCGCGCCACGACTCGAACCACATCATCGAGTCAACCGCCAATCCAAGGCCGATGCCGGCTGTCCCGATGACCACCGACGAGGCGACATGCCCAATCCCACATACACTCGTGATCGCCAGCGTCCGCCGGAGTGTCCACCCACGGGCACGTCCCAGCCCAACGAAAGGCAGCGAGTGGTCGATCCCGAGGACGGTATGGACGATGGCGAGCGTCGCCGCGGTGCCGATCAGAACGTTACCGGACGCTGGAAGAGGTTCCACCATGAGGCGACTGTGAGAGACTATCCGTACGGAGTCGAACCGTCATTATGACGACTTTAGACGATCGAATCATTCGGCTGCGCCGGCTGCTGACGAACTTCGACCAGGTCGTCGTCTGTTTCTCCGGCGGGGTCGATTCGGCGTATCTGCTAGCCGAAGCGGTTCGAGCACTCGGTCGGCGCGCTGTCGCGCTCACCGCCGTCTCACCCAGTCTCGCTGCTGAAGAGGGCGCGTCGGCGAAGCGGCTCGCCGAAAGACTCGGCGCGCGGCACCTGCTCATCAAAACGTACGAGCTCGACGATCCCCGGTATGCCGAGAACCCCGTCAACCGCTGCTACTTCTGCAAGACCGAAGTATACGGCCGGGCCGTTCGCGAGGCGGCGCGTCTCGGGGTGCCGCATGTTCTCGACGGATTCAACGTCGACGATCGTGGCGACTATCGCCCGGGCCGTCACGCGGCGAAGGAACAGGGGGTGCGGTCACCGCTCGATGAGATCGGTTTCACGAAGCCTGACGTCCGCGCGGCCGCTCGAAGGATCTCGCTCCCCGTGTGGGACAAGCCCGCGCTGGCCTGTCTGTCGAGTCGATTCCCCTACGGCACGACGATCACGCCCGCGCGGCTGACCCAAGTCGCGGCATCCGAGCGCATCCTGCGCCAGCTCGGCTTCTCCGTCTGCCGCGTCCGCTATCACGGTGCAACCGCACGCATCGAGGTGGCGCCGGAGGACGTGCCGCGGCTCCGCGAACCGTCGCTCTGGTCCGTCGTGCGCGAACGATGCCGCGAGGCCGGGTTCGCTGAAGTGGAAATCGACCTCCGCGGCTACCGCCAGGGCTCGCTGAACGAGCGTCCGCCGACCCACTCCCAACTCCGCCAATAGCGCCCGTTCGACCCGGCGAGTGTTAGTTGGTTTCAGGGCGTTGGTTCTTCTGAACGATGTTGAAGAACGAAAAGAGCTTCGACAGGGTGTCAGCGTCGCTGTTGATGAAGCGTGAGTGGTCCCCGCCCACGATCTCGACGTAGACGTGCTCCATACCGAGCGTTTCCATCATCGCCACCCAGCGACGCATCGGCACGACGAGCCGGTCCTCGTCGCCCTGAAGCGCGATGATCGGGATGTGGCGGAACTCGCGCAATTGGTCTGGGCTGACGGACGGCGCCGGCGCGGCAACACCGAGCGCGGCCCAAACGTGCGGATGCTTCGCCGCCAGATGGTAGGTCCCGGCGCCACCCATGGAGTGACCCCAGAGATAGATACGGTCGGCATCGACATTGTACTGCTCGCGCACGATCGCAAGCACGTTCATCACATCCTGTTCCGCCAACTCACCCAGGTTGTCGGGGAGCGAGCTGATGTCATCGTCTTGACGCATCCGCGGGACGCCCGGTCCGCGGCTGCCGTACCAGGCACGCGGGTGATATCCCTTCGGCGTCACGAGGATGTATCCGTCACGCTCGGCCATGTCGACGTAGCCGTCGTAGCTCATCACCCAGTCGTACGGCCGGCCAAGTCCGTGCAGGCCCACGATGAGCGGCCATTCGCGTGACGCGTCGTACGTCGACGGCACGAAGATCGCGTACGGGACCTCGGCACCGGTTGCCTCGAAGGTGTAGGTACGACCCTCGACTCGCGAATCCCCCGCCACCGTGCTCCCCGGCTCCTGCGCGGCGACGAGTCCGGCACTAGCCACCCAGACTGCAATGACAGACCCGCCGACGATCGGGTGACGCACCTTCATCTGATCACTCCTTCTCCCCGCGGCCTTGCGGACCCCGGAACCCTGGAATCCTGGAACCCTGGAACCCTGAACCACGTTGGACCCGGACACCTAGGATACTTCCCTAAACATCTCCTCGACCGGCATCACCCGCACACGATCCGGGTTGATCAGGAGCGGGAAGGACACGATCTCCTCATCCTCCTCGCGGATGGCGTCCGTGATCGCGGCGTTATATGTCGGGGGTGACGGCTCGTTTGCCAGCAGTCTGTCGCGGAACGCCTCGGCCTCCGACGTGACAATGGCCACCGCCAGGTCGTCGTACTGCAAATATCGGCGAATCGCCGCGTTCACATCGTCTACCGTCAGGGCCGGCAGCCGACGCTGGATCTCATCGAGCAGGTAGTCGCTGCCGTAGAAACGAGCATCGAGCAGATAGCCGAGTCGTCGGCTCGTGGTCTGCACGTGGAGCTTGGAGTAGTTCAGCAGGAACTCTCGAGAGGCCTCGAACGCCGCCTGGGTCATCCCGTCATCCACGAGACGGTGAAGCTCCCGAACGGCCTGGCGCAGGGCGAAGTGCGCGTTTTGGTGCGGCACCGGGCGGATCCAGATGCTAAAGAACTGTTGCCGGCGCGCGATGTTAGGCACGGGGAACCGACTGCCACCGTCTTGGATGAAGTTCTCAATATAGGAATAGTCGCCGTAGTTGAGCCCACGGTCCCCACGCATCTTGTTCATCAAGAGACCGTTAAAAGTCCGGTGCTCGCCGAAGTACGAGTTCGCCACCATCAACGCGTAGAAGTCATCGTCCGCGCGGGTCACCGCGACCGGGAACCCGATGGAGATGGCAGTGGCAATCGCGTCCTTGTCAACCAACAGCACCTCGATGCCGTCCAGCGCGCGCGGCTCTGGCAGCGCCATCGGCGCCGTCCCGCCGGCAGGTAGCACTGCCTTCAGGTCGCGCTCGACCTCGGCCGCGAACCCGTCGGGGTAGCCGCCCGCAACCCCGATGAGCAGATTGTCCCGTGTGTAATGCGCGGCGTGAAACGCCCGCACGTCGTCGAGTGCGATGGCGGCCAGGCCGTGCTCCGTCCCCTGGTCTGGAGTCCCGTAGGCGTGGCCCTCGTAGAGCAGCGTGTTCAGCGCCTGTTTGCCGAGTTCCTCGTCGTCGCTGCCCCGCAGCGTGGAAACGACCGCATTCGTCAGGAACTCCCTGTTCCGTTCAAAGTTGGCCTGGTCGAACCGTGGCACCGCCACGAGATCGCGAAGGATGGCGTAGAACGGCGCGAGGTGATCACGATGCACCTCGCCGACGATGACCGTCATCTCCTTATCGAACTGCGCGCCGATCGTGGCCGACCACGGATACAGCGCTTCGGTGACGGCCTCATAGGGCATCGACGCGGTGCCGCCACGCCCGACCATCAGCGCCGTGAGCGCGTTGAGCCCGTTCTTACCCGCCGGGTCATCGACCGACCCGGTGCGAACGCCGATCCGCAGCGTGACGAGCGGCGAGTTGGGCGTCTGGAGCGCGACGGCCTGCGTTACCGCTGTCGGGTCCACGTCCTCGCCGCCGCCACAGGCGATGGCCACCAGCGCGAGCGCGGGCGCGAGACCGAAGAGCAGACGGCGCACGCGTGCACGCATCACTGCCCCTCCTGGGTCAGCACGACCGTGGTGCGGTTGGTGACGGCGAAGTACGTGTTCGCGACCCTCTGGATATCCTCACGCGTTACCGCATCGTACAGCTCGTAGACACGATTAACGGTCTCGGGATCCCCCGTCAGCTGCAGGTAGTGACCGAGCGTCTGCGCGACGCTCGATGGGTTGTCGAGCCCCATCGCGAACGCGTAACGCATGTGGGACTTGGTGTCCGCGAGGACGGCTGCGTCGACGGACTCGGTCTTCATCCGCTCGATCTCGGCGAGGATCTCATCGCGCACCTCGTCTATGCGGGATGGGTCGGTGACCCGGGTGAGGATGGTGAACAGCGGGGCATCACGGCTATCGACCGCGCCTCCCTGAATCGCGTCGACGACCTGTTCCTCCAGATACAACTTTCGAAACAGCGGCGAGGTTTGTGAAAACAGTAGTTGCGAGAAGACATCGAGCGCCGGCATGTCGATCCCCGCATCCGAAAACGCCGGCGCGTGATAGCCGATCGTTAGGAACGGCAACGTCGGATTCGGCCAGGTGATGCGCGCCGTCCGCTCCTCGGTCTGCGGAGGCTCAGCCGGAATGTCTGGCACGAAGTCACCGCGTTCCCATTCGCCGTAGTACTGCTGCGCCAGCCGCTCGAGTGCCACCTGGTCGAAATCGCCCACCACGACGACGATGCAGTTCTCGGGCCGGTAGTAGCGATCGTAGAACTCCAGGCTGTAGTCGTAGTGGTTCGGCATCTCCTGGATGTCACCCAGTAGGCCGATCGTCGTGTGCTTGTACGGGTGCGTGGTGTACGCGAGGTCGTGCAGCTTCTCCCGGAGCAGCGAGACCGGATTCGAAAAGTTCAGGTTGTACTCACCCAGGATGGCGCCCGCCTCGGTCTTGAAGTCCTCCTCCGTGTACTGCAGATAGCGAAACCGGTCCGATTCGAGATCGATAATCGTTTCAAGCGCGTCTGAGCTAGCGACGACGTAGTACGTGGTCCAGTCGCTGGTGGTAAAGGCGTTGGCATCGGCGCCAATCTGCTTCACGACCGCGCTGTAGGCATCGGTTGAGTAGTTCTCGGTCCCCCGAAACATCATGTGCTCGAAGAAGTGGGCGTATCCGGAGAACCCCAGCTCCACCTCGTTTCGTGAACCGGTGCGCACCACCGTGTAATACGCGACGATCCCGGGGCTGTCGTAGTCGACCCCGACCACCCGGAGGCCGTTGTCGAGCTCGAAGACGCTCACCGGAAACGGGAAGATTCGTGCACCGTTCTGTGCGAACGGCATGGCGCCAAACAGCACCACCAGGGCCGTCACCAGCACGCCCGAACGGACGCCATAGGTTGGTCGCATCGCCTGCTCCTGCTCCAGACCGTGACTGGCCTCCCAGTATAGTGATCCTGTTATGGTCCCGAATCGGAGACCGGTCCCGGTGCCGTCACCACTCTCAGCCCCTACTAGGAAACTGTCCCTTCAAGTACCTCCCCAGTCTCACGGTTAACGAGGGCAAACCCGAGGGTGTTGGCGCGTTGGGGGAGTTGGCGACCTCGTGCCCCACCTACGACGAGAAACCGCTGCCCTCTTACGTACGTACGTTACACGTCTTCGTTCAGGAATCACCGGCTCGCGACGAGCCCTGCGTACGGTGAGATCCCACATCGCGCACCTGAGGTGTCACGTTCAGTGGATCTCCAGCCGTACGCAGCGTCCAGGACAAGCCAGGTGCATCAATCGAAGTGAACTCTGCGGTTACGTCTCTCACATCGACAACGACACGCCGACCATCAGGCACCGTCCCGCCTTCCGCGTCCCCGCACCCCTCGCACCGTCAGCGCCCGCCCCTCCCCGTCGCTTCCTCTTGTCTGGCGATCCGGAGCATGTTCGTTAACCCGTAGTTCCCCTCATGGCACGCATACTCAAATATCGGCTGTGCGTGCTTTCTCAACGTCTGCCGAGCGGTCCAGGACGCCGTCCAGGTCGCCGGGTCGTGCATGGTGTATTCATATTCGAGGATCTCTGGGCTGACGCGCCGGAAGCGCTCAATCAGCGTGGCATCACGGCCGGCGCCCGCTACCGGATATTCGAAGTTCATCGTCTCGACCACGAGCGTATCGCCCTCCCAGTGTCCCCGCGACTCGCCTCTCCGCTGTCGGATCGTCCCGTGCAGGCGACCGACGATCGGGATGAACCGCGTGGTGTGCATCATCTCGACCAACATCACCAGATGGTTCTCGGTCTGGAATACCTGCACATAGCTGTTGTACGGCAGAGGGTTGAGCGGCACGCCGAGCGTGGCCATGCAGCGGTCGGAAAAGTTGAAGTCCTCGAGCGACTCCAACGCGTGCGTCCCGAACGAGCCGGCGTTCCCCGGCCGCTTCTCGCCTTCCGGCGTCATCGGAGGCTTCCGACCGTTGGGTGGGTCGATGATGAGCGACGATCGCCGATCCGCCACAGTCTTCGTGCCGAAGTCCAAAAAGACACGGGTGTGGATATCGTTGCCGGGGACGGATCCGTTCTCCCCAGCGTCGATCCGCTCCACCCACTCGGCCCGCTCCCGTTCCACAGTGGCCGCTTCCTCCTCCGTCAGCACAGCCTTGTCGGCAAACTTCTCGGGACGCTCGAGCGGCGTGACGCTTCGGTAGTCCCAGACGCCTCCTAGATCCGGGGCACCCCATGCCGTACGGGGCACGTCGTTCGATGTCTGGGCCGTGACCCGCGCGGCTGACATCAACCCGAGCACGACGGCCGAAACCAGTGCGATGACAGGCTTGCGTGTAATGCTCATTCTGTCTTCCTCTCGCTGGGCATCCCGTATAGAGGCCTGAGCCTACCTACGCTCCGCCCAATCGCGGGGCGCATCGCTCGCAACTTACAACGTCGCAGTTGACGATTGCGGTCATATTCCCGTTGCCTACTCGCGCCGTCTCGCACCTGCGGCGAGTAGCATGTTCAGAGAGTGGCGTCTCCCTCTGTCAACTCCTCTAGCTAATTCAGCACCACGTTGATCCGGCTCGTCACGTCGCTTCCGGCACCCGTCACGACGACGAGACGTTCACCGTCCGAGTGGACGACGAAGCTGCCATAGGTCAGGTTCTGAACCTCAAACAGGAACCGTGGCGCGTCAAGGAACACCGGGGCGTGAGCTGAATCGGAACAGCCATGATGTGCTCATTCACCTAATAGAAGACCTGCCTCCCATCAGCCGATCATCTTGCCAGGCCGCTCCCATCAAGGAGTCCGAGGTCGTTCAAGCTCTCTGCCACTGTCTCGTGTCGGTCTCCGAACAGATCGCGTCGAACGGCGAGCGCCACCGACATGCGTCGCTCGGCCGTGCATGGTCGTCGTTGATCCATGCAAGCAATCGGAGCCCGTGAGGGCTGTCGGCGACCTCCGCATACCGGTCGCCGAACAGACCTCGACGGATCCGGGGCGCCTCGGTCAGCTCGGTTTCGGCCTCGTCGAGGCGGCCGAGCTCGCGATACGATGTGTTGATTGTGTGCCGGACGGTCGCCGCCCAGGCAGGATCGGCAAGGACCATACCATCCAGCATCGGTCCGGTCTCGCTGGGGACGGCGACCGCCGACGGCGATTCCCCTTCGGGGTCCGATGATAGCGGTTGGGCTACCGCCGGCCGGACGGTGAGCAGGACCAGCATTGCGACTTCGGCGGTGCAACGATGGAAGCACGAGATACCGGGCGAGCGCACGGACCAACTCTCCAGCACGCGTCGAACAACGCCTCGTGTAACGGTCGCCTCAATGGCACATCGCGGAAGAAACCGTCAGCCTTAGGCGAGTCGATGCGCCGCGGCCCTGAAAGCAGTACAAGTTGCGCGAGGCGAGCCGGTTTCCGGAGGGAAGGGTGCGTCCGTGCACGCGCCCACCCGGCAAGCCTGCCCCAGCGCTAGCGCGGCGTCGCGTACCCCAGGATCTTCGGTCGCTGGTCCGCCAAGCTGTCGACCACCGCCTGCGTCACCACGTTCGAGAACATCGGTCGGATGTTGATGTGGTTGTACGGGCGGATCTGAATCAGCAGGAGCCCGATGAGATCCTCCACGGGGTCCGCCCAATACAGCGTCCCGGCCGCGCCACCCCAGGTGTAGCTGCCGGGCGACAGGGCGTCGAGTGACTCGGCGGGGTTCGTGAGCACGCCAAAGCCGAGCCCGAACCCATAGCCACCACCGCGGACGTAGACCGATTTTCCCGACCCGATGTGGTTCGTGATCATGTTGTCAACGGTCATCCGCCCGAGCAGGCGGACGCCGTCGAGCTCGCCACCGTTCGCGATCATCTGCGCAAAGCGGATGTAATCAGCCGCGGTGGAATTCAGCCCCGACACGCCGCGGAAGATCTGGGTCGGCTCGCGATACTCCGGTGCGCGCGCCAACTCGATCTTGCCATTCTCGTCGGGCCGATACACTGCGGCCACCCGGTCCATCTTGTCGCGCGGCACGTAGTAATGCGTGTCGGTCATGCTCAGCGGCTCGAAGATCCGCTCTCCGAGGAACGCGTCGAGCGATATCCCTGAGATCTTCTCGACCAGCACGGCGACATAGTCGGTCGACGACCCGTACTGCCACTCGTCGCCCGGATGGAACGCCCCGGGGATCACCGCGGCGTGCGCGACCTGCTGCTGCAACGTGGGCCAACCCTTGCCGTGGTTGGTGACGTAATTGACCTCCTCCGCGCCGAGCCCCCGGCCGTTCGGATTGAGCGTTAGCCCCGACGTGTGCGTTAGCACGTGGCGCACCGTCACGGGGCGAGCCTCCGGCACGGTGCGCGCGCGAACACCATCGTCGACGAGACGGACCGTGTGATTGGCGTACTCCGGGAGCCACTTCGCGATCGGGTCATCCAGGAGGAATCGGCCTTCTTCGAAGAGCATCATGAGGGCCGCCGAGACGATCGGCTTGGTCATCGAGTACATCTCGAAGATCGTGTCACGCGTCATCGGGGCGTTGTGTTCCTTGTCCCTCCACCCCTGCGCCTCGTAACGCACGACCTTCCCCTTGCGCGCCACCAGCGTCACCGCGCCGGCGATCTGGTTGGTGTCGATGTACTCCTGAATGAACGCATCGATCCGCTCTAGCCGCGTCGACGACATCCCGACCGATTCGGGCTCGACGACGACCACGTCCTCGGCCGCCCACATCGAGGGCGTGACCAGCCCCGCCAACACGAGCACCGCCAGCGCTGCCGCCGCCGCCCACACTTGCCGCCGGCTCCTCGATGTCTGCATCGTGCGCCTCCTCGTCTACTCGTAGTCGTCGGCCGCGAGCGACACCCGAATGATCTCGTTGTCGTTGCGCGTGATGATGTGACGGTTCGCATAGGCCGGGTGCGTCCAATTGACGGCCCTGTCCTCGAATCGTCGCGGGCCATAACCTGCGCGCGACGTCGCCTCGATCAGCTTCGTCCGATCGAGTTCGACGTACCCCTCCGGCGTAAACTGTGCGAGGATGAGATCGCCGGCGTCGTTGTTCACGAAATACCGGTCGCCGTGCCGCACCATGAACGCGGCGCCCCAGCGGCGCTGCACCGTCATCTGGTCGCTCGCCCACAGGCGGTCGCCAGTCGTGGCGTCGAGACCGCGTAGCTCGCCGTAGCTGCCGACGCCGTAGATATAGTCGCCCTCGACGATTGGCGTCGTGATCAGCGAATGCAGCGCCGCCGTCCCGTCGGGCATCTCACTGCTGCCGGCCACCTGCCAGAGTCTTGTCGCCGCCGGTCTGTCGGTGTCGAGACGGAGCATCAACGACCCGCCGTAGAACTGCGTGAAGAAGAGGTAGTTGTCGCTCTTCACGGGAGTCGTGACGGTCATCGACCCCTGCACGTCCCACGCTTCGTCCCAATAGACCTCGCCGGTCGCGGGGTCCAGCGAACTGACCGCTTTCGGATGCCAGATAATGAGCTGCCGCACGCCGCCCGCCTCGTAGATGATCGGTTGGCCATAGCCCATCTCCATCACGACGTCGATCGCCCGCCACGCCTCCGCCCCGGTCCGCTTGTCGAACGCCACGACCAGCGCGTCCGGCTCCCCCCCTACGATGTAGATCACTCGGTCGCCCTCGACCAGCGGTGCGCTCGCGACCCCCCATACCGGGATCGTCGTGTCGTACTCCGCGACCGCGTCATGCGACCAGACCACGCGCCCCGTGGCCGCCTCGAGACACAGCAGCATCCCGCCGGCTCCGGCAACATACACCCGGTCGCCGTCCACGGTCGGCGTCGCGCGGGGACCGGTCGCATACGAAAGCTGCAGGTTGCGGTACGCGGCCGGCCAGTCATATGTCCAGAGCACGTCACCCGTCTCTTCGTCGAGCGCCAGGATCCGCTCCGTACCGTCCATTACCTTCGTCTCGGGTAGGAACGCAAAGTCCGTCACGAAAACCCGGCCGTCCGCGACCACCGGACCGGCAAAGCCCCCCTGGATCGGCGTGCGCCATGTGACCCGCAGGCCGCCGGCCGGAAACCGATCGACGATGCCGTTCTCAGTCCAGACAGCCTGCCGGCCCGCACCGCGCCATTCCGGCCAGTCGTTGGCGTGGAGCGTGGTCGTTAGCAGGGCGATGGCCCCGATGATGGCGGTGAAGGTCACTCGCAACAGTGAATGCATATCGCTCCTCGTAGGTCGGGTCCGCAGGCTTAGGGCTTAGGGGCATCTCACAGCCTTGAGCCGTGGGCCTCGAGGCCACAGCCTTCAGTCATCGTCAACAGATGGTGAGTAATCGCCGGCATCGAGCGACACCCGGATGATCTCCGCGTTGTTCCGGTGAACGATGTGTTTATTGGCGTAGGCCGGGTGCGACCAGTTAACGGGGCGATCCCACCGCCTGGCCGGACCGGATCCAATGCCCGAGCTGCCGTTGGCGTCGATCAGCCGTGTCCGGTCCAGCTCGACGTAGCCCTCCGGCGTGAACTGCGCGATGATGAGATGGCCATCATCGTTGTTGACGAAGTAGCGGTCGTCGTGGCGGACGAAGAAGGCGGTACCCCACCGCGCCTGCGCCGTCATCTGATCGCTCATCCACAATCGTTCGCCGGTCCGTGCGTCAAGACCGCGCAGCTCACCGTAGCTCCCCACTCCGTAAAAGTAGTCGCCGATGATGAGCGGTGTCGTGATCATGGAGTGCAACCCGTCCGTCTGGTCAGGCATCTCGCTGCGGCTTCCGCCCTTCCACAGCATCGAGGCCGCCGGCCGATCCTGATTGAGCCGCATCATCATCGACCCGTTATAGAACTGCGACACTAGCAGGTAGTCCCCGCTCCGCACCGGTGTCGCCACCGACATGCCGGCGCCCACTTCCCACTCCTGCTCCCAGTAGACCTCACCCGTCTCGGGATTGAGCGACACGAGCGCCGCCGCATGCCAAACGATGAGCTGACGTGCCCCCCCCGCCTCGTAGATGACCGGCTGGCCGTAGCCCATCTCGCCCACGACCTCGACGGCATGCCAGATCTCCGCGCCGGTCCGCTTGTCGAAGGCGACGATGAGCGCGTCCGGCTGCCCGCCGACGACCGTGATCAGCTTATCGCCGTCGACGATCGGCGCGCTGGTGGTGCCCCAGGTCGGGATGCTGGTGTCGTACTCCGCCACGAAGTCCTTGCTCCAGATGACGTCACCGGTCTCGACATCGAGGCAGAAGAGCCGCCCCGTGGCGCCGACGACGTAGACGTGATCGCTGTCGACCGTTGGCGTCGCGCGGGGCCCGACGGCATACGACCCCATCAGCATGCGGTAGGTCGTCTGCCACTCGTGCGTCCAGAGCACCTCGCCGGTTGCCTCATCGAGCGCGACGGCGCGTTCGGTGCCGTCCAGCGTGCGAGAGGCAGGATCTTCCATCCAATCGAGGGTAAACACGCGGCCATCAGCCACGGCGGGGCCCGAATACCCGGATCGGAGCGGCGCGCGCCACTTGACCGTCAGGCCATCGGCCGGAAACGACTCGATGATGCCCGTCTCATGCCAGACGCCGAGGCGATCGGCACCCCGCCACTGCTGCCAGTCGTCCGCGAGGATCGGCGTTGCGATACACGCCAGGAGGAACACGACCAGCGGCACCGTTGGGCAGCGCCGTGGGAAGGAAGAGATTATCGACATTATCGCCCCTTGAGTTCACGTGGTCTCTCGGCCGGGGCTGGCCTCGCTCGGCTCATCCCCACGCCCTCGGCGGTCAGCGGCGCGCCGACCCGCTCAATATTGTGAACGAAAGTGGCTACTAGGAAAAGACGTGTCCTGGCCGGGTAGTTGGTTGACACCGATCTGCGGAATCCCAACCTCGCCTCACTGGCGCCGGCCTTCGGCGTGACCGGTCTGACGATACGCGAGCCAGCGGCGGGCGTTCGATCGTGGAAGTCGCACTCGGGACGGCAGGACCGGTCGTGGCGTCCAGTGTCGGCGTCGACGTGAAACGGTACGAATCGCGTCGCGGCGTTCAGCACCTCATCGATCCGTTCCGGCCCCGCATGACCGGCCGCCGTCTCCGAGAGAAAGAAGGCGCCGCGCACTGTCCGACCGTCGGCGAGGGTCAAGATCGCCAGGGCTTCGCGCTTCCGGACACGGAACATCGCGATGTCGGTCGTGGTCACCTCACGTCTAACGGGCCTTCCGACGAGTATCGACGGAACCACGGCAGCTCGACGTGTCTCAGACGGGTCACCGGCAGCGGGTCTTCGTGTGGCTCCCAGACGTGACACTGTCCTGCCCGCTGTCGCGGACAGTGCGCCCGCCCAAACCAGCGAATACCACGATAGTGCAGGCGTTCTGCCTGGCACGGTCCATGCACCGCCATGAAGCGCCAGCTCGCCTGCAACGAGGAGCTTCCCATGCGACGCGTAGCGCTCTCTATCGTGGCGGCAGCGCTAGCGCTGACCCTTGCCGCACCCGAGGCGTTGGCGGCAGCCGCACCGCAGGCCCGCCGCCGAGGTGGCGGGGATCCAGCAACCGCCGCCCCATCGTCCGGATCTCGGGCACGCGCCGCTGCCCCGCGTCGCGCTCCTGCGCGACCGCCGACCACTTCCCGGTCACCGGATCGGCCACGTGCCGCGCCGCGCCGCGCGCCGCGCGCCAAAGCGCCGCCCCGCGAGCGCGGATCTGTCCGCCCGCAGCGGACGCCCTCGTCCGGCGCCGTGAAGCGCCGGTCACCGAACGCTCGCCGGGTCGACCGACCCACGACCTCCGAGCAACTGGGCACAGTCCGACGGCGCGTCCCCGGCACACTCGATCGCGGCGCCCGCGAGACGCCGCGGGTCGACGGGCGCGCCGGTGGCCGTGTCGTTCGCCGGGCACCGCGCCCGGACGGCACAGCGGGCACCCCACCCAACGGCTCAACCCAGGTGGCCCGAAGGACTCCGAATCGCCGCCCCCCAGGTGATGCCACTCGACGGGCCGTCCCGCGCCCAGTTGGGCGTGGCGACGGATCCGGATACTGGTACGGGTACCGCTCCAGTGGTGGGTATGGATACCACCGCTACCGGGGTCGCGTCGGTTACCGCTACGGGTATGGCAGGCGCTACTTTCCCGGGTATTCATATCCTCGAGTCTACGGGAGCTACTTCTACCTCCCGGGATTCTCGTTTGGCATCGGTCATGGGTACGGGTCGCACGACTACGGCTACCTCGGTTACAGCAGCTACGGCTACCCTTACGGCGGGTACGGCTACCTCTATAGCGGCTACGGGTACTACGGCGGCTACGCGCGCAGCGAGGCGCAGCTGTACACCGGCTTCCTCCGACTGAAAGTGCGGCCGCGCTTTGCGGAGGTATATGTCGACGGGTACTTCGTCGGGGTGGTGAACGAGTACGACGGTATTTTCCAGCGGCTGCGGCTCGAAGAGGGTCCGCATACGGTGGAGGTGCGACATCCGGGATATGAGCCGCTCAAGCTCGACGTGCTCATCGTCGCGGGCGAGAAGGTAACCTTCGAAGGGGACTTGATCTCGCTGCCGTAACCTGGGTGGCTCAGGCCAGCCACAACGGAGTGCTCTCCACGGGCAGGGTGCGCAACCCTGCCCGTGTCGTGTACGGCCGCCCCTCGTCGGTAAGCGGCCACAGGGCCATCGAGACCGCCGGCTCACCGGCGGGTTGGCCGCTCAGTGCGAAGGGCGAGCAATCCCGGAGTGCGCCTGTTCGCAAACGTATCGCAGGTCTTAGGCGTGCGGGCCAGGCTGAAGCCTGGCCCTACGAATCGCCAAACACGTGAGCTCCGGGGTTAGGGGGCGCGCCTACCACCACACTTCCAGCACTCGGTGAACTGGGCCTCCATCTCCTCGCCGCAGTGCGGGCAGCTCCACTCCGCGGCCACCGAGGTGGGGGACGGGCCCTCGCCGGCCGCGTAGCCATCGGCTACGTTCCGCGCCCGCGCGTAATGCTCGTCCGCCAGCACCCAGACCGACGGACGGGTGTCCACGCCGAACAGTCCGCCCCCTTGAAGCGGCACGAACGCGTCGCCGCGGATCACCGCGTGAATGCCCTCGGCCTCCAGGAGACTCTTTAGCACGTGCGCGTCTCCGGGGCCGCGCGCCCGGTAGATCTTCTTGAGATCCGACACCAGCGAATACCCCTACATATCATGGATCCTGGTGGGCTGGCTCTCCGAATACTCCAGTGTTGCCAGCGCGTGGCCCGTCGAACGGATCCGCCGATTTCTTCCAGGCCTACACGAACAACCTCACCACGGAAGACGTCCAGCGACTCTTCACCAGCGAGGCCGCGACGCCTACCAGTTCTTCACCCGCCACATCGACGAGACCGTGTTCTAGAGGCTTCCGCCAGCCAGAAGCCTTGCGCCGAGCGCGCGGCTCGTGTTTCTTGCGTTTGCGCTCAAGCTCTCTCCGGCGCGACGCTTGATCTTCGGTGTGGCGCCGGTCGCCTCCATCATCGATCCGCTCTAGGGGTTCGGCTTCACGCAACTGTCGGTCGTGCCGTTCTTTTTCGCGATCGGCATTCCTACTCCAATCTGGAGCGATGGGAAGCTGTGGCTAGTCTCTGGGTTCGTACTCGTCAACCTGCTGTTGCTGCTCGAATTGGCCGACCGGCTGAGCGTGAAGAACGACCTCGACATCACGCGGGAGATCGCTGCCGCAACGGACCAACGCGACGTCCGGGCTCGAAGCGGCTGTCCGAACCCGGCCCGCCAACACTGTGGGCGGCGATTGCCATAACATTCTGCCGCTCGACGACGGCCGATTGCTGGCCGTGTTCGGCGATGTTTCCGGCAAGGGCAGCCCGGTGGCGCTCCTGATGGGTTGCTCCACACGCTGGCGGCCGAGAACCTGCCCGCGACGGGTCTCGTGATTCGGCTCAACCGACTCGTCCACGACCAAACGCCTGGATCGCGGTTCATCACGCTCTTTTTCGTTGTCATTGACCCGCAGACGGGCGCTGCGCCTACGTCGCTGCACCTACGTCAACGGTGGCCAGACGCCGCCGCTCGTCCGTCGGAACGATGGCACCACGGAGCGGTTGCTGACCGGCGGGGTGGCGCTTGGCATATTTGAGGCGCGACGTATGAGTCGGCCAGGCTAGGGCTGGCTGTGGGCGACCCGCTCGCGATGTACAGCGACGGCGTGACCGAGGCCGAGAACCCCGAGGGGCAGCCGTTCGACGAGATCGGTCGCCGCAGCGTGATCGACGCGCACCGCACAGAAGGCATCGACGACCTGGGCGCGACGATCTTTGCCGAGATCGAGCGGTACGCGCAGAACACGAAGCTCGCCGACGACCTCACGGTGCTGGCGGTCCTCCGCCTGCCCGCACCGCCCGCAGAGTGAACGCCTCGCCGCACGCCGGACGGTCGACCTCTGGCGCTTGATCGGAGCGCATGCTACTTTCACGACCGATGCGAACCCCGAACGGTGCCGGCCCGATTCGCGACCCCACGTCGGTGGAATACACACGCTGCACCGTGGACCTCACGGCAGGCGCGGTGGCGTTCGGTGACGTGCCGTGCCGCAACCTCGAAGACGTGCTGGGCGGCTTCGGTCGATCGTTTCAGCTACTCGCGAGATACACCGTCACCGACGCGTATGCGAGCGACAGCCCGCTCGTCGTCAACACCGGCGTGCTGACCGGCAGCAACGTGATGACCGGACTGCGCGCGTACTTCTCCGCCTACAGCCCGCTGAAGGTCTCCGACGCGGGCCTTCCTGCCGCGATGTGGTCCGCCGGGAGCGGGAAATTCGGCTCGAAGCTCCGGTGGACGGGTGTCGACGAGATCGTCATCGCGGGCCGCTCCGCGGAGCCGGTGGTGCTCGTCGTGCGAGCGACGGATCAGGGACCGTCTGCCGAACTCGTGTCGGCGGCGTCGCTCCTCGGCCTCGAGTGTTTCAGGAAGATGACAGCGCTCCAGTCTAACTATCCCGACGCCCATTTCGCAGTGATCGGACCGGCGGGCGAGCACTTCGCGTCGTGCTACTTCGGGGCGGTCGCGCTCAGTACGGAGAACCTGCTGAAGACCGGCGATGACAAGTGCCGGTGGGCAGGACGAGGCGGCATGGGCTCGGTCATGGGGTCAAAGAATCTGATCGGCATCGTCGCCCAAGCGCCGGACCACGTCGTGGCGCCGGCACCCGCGATCCGGACCCTCAACAAGGAGATCGCCACCGGACCGGGCTCGCGCAAGTTTCGTGAGCGGAACCGCGGCGGCCTCGGCGGCACGTGGGCCAACTATGAGCCCCTTGACCGGTTCACGTTCGTGCCCCAGCACAACTTCAGGCCGCAGGGTGACGACCGCGTTAGACAGATGTTCCGGAGCGCCGTGGCGCCCAAGTTCGTCATCAAGGCCGAATCGTGCTTCAAGTGCGGGATCAACTGCCACAAGAACATCTACGAACGAAGGGCCGACGGGTCGCGAGGCACATTCCGGGCCAAGTTCGACTACGAGCCGCTCAATCTCCTGTCGACGAATCTCGGCATCGACGATCCGCACGCGGCGTGGCCGCTCGTGGCCCGGGTCGACCAGCTCGGGATGGACGCGATCTCGGTCGGGACGACGATCGCGTACGTCCTCGACTACAACTCTCGCCATCCAGACGCTCCTATCCTGAACGGGGCCCGCTTCGGCGACGCGGACAAGGTCTCGGCGCTCATCGAGTTGGCGGGCACTGGCTGCTGCCCGGAGGTCGGGCGGGGAGTGAAGCGGTTGTCGGAACAGCTCGGCGAGCCGGATTACGCGATGCACTGCAAGGGGCTCGAGCTGCCCGCGTACATTCCGGACACCAATCCCGGGTATCCGTGGGCGATCGCGGGCGGTCACATGTCGATGGCGACCTACATGCTGCTCGCGCTCGAGCGGGACCGGTCGGTCGACTACTGGGCGAAGGCAATCACCGAGCGTGGGCTCTACTTCGTGCGTGACGACCTGCTAGGACTCTGCAAGTTCGCGATGCTCAACGTCGACGCGGCACCACTCGCGCTGGCGGCGGAGGTCGGGCTCCACGTCACGCAACCAGAGCTCCTCGCGGCCGTCCGGCGTGCGTTCATCCGAGCGTTGTGGCTCGAACGTAAGCAGGGGTACACGCGTGCCGACTACACGCTCCCCGCCGAGGTCTTCGACCGCCCCAACCCTGCGCTTCAGATCGAGCCGTTCATCACCCGCGAGTTCTTCGGCGCGTTGAGCGAGCAGGTGTGGGCCGTGTTCGATCGGGAGATCGACGACCTCGATCGGACGATGGCCGCGCCATGAGCGTTCGCGTGCGTCTCCCCGCGCTGTTCGCCGACCGGATCGGGGGCGTCAGCGTCGTCGACACCACGGCGCCGACGGTCGAGGATGCACTGCGCGAGGTTGGCCGCCGCTATCCGGCGCTCGCCACGCTCGTGTTGGCGTCCGACGGTCACCTCAACCCGGTCACGGTGGTGTTTCTCAATGACCAGCAGCTCCCGGCCGACCGTCTTGGCGTGCCGGTCCGCGCCGGCGACGAGATAGACATCGTGCCAGCGATCGAGGGAGGGTAAAGGATTGAGGATGGCGAAACCGACGATCACGGTGGTCCCGTTGGGACCGTTCGTCGTGAACGGGCTCGCGCGGCTCGACGACGATGCCGGTCAGCGATTGCCCGTGCAGCCGGAGATGGAGCTGTGTCGTTGTGGCTATTCGGACACCAAGCCGTTCTGCAACGGGGCGCACGGGCCCTACCACTTCACCGGCGAAGCGCGGATCGACATCGCGGCGACTCGAGCAAGGGCCTACACCGGACAGGCTGTCACGGTGCGGTACAACGAAGCCATCTGCGCCCACGTCGGAGACTGCACGCGCAGACTGCCGGAAGTCTTCGACACAACCCGCCGGCCGTGGATCGCGGCGGACGGCGCCGACCCGGAGCGGGTGATCACCGCGGTGCGCGGCTGCCCCTCGGGCGCGCTCAGCTACACGACGACTGCGGTTGAGCCAACGACCGACGCCGACCGAGAGCCGAGAATCACGGTCCTCAAGGATGGGCCGCTTGTCGTCGACGGCGGAGTCGAGCTAACGGGCGGCGCCTGGGCTGGAGAGGCCTCCCGCAAGCGATACACGCTGTGTCGCTGCGGTGCCTCGCGCGCGATGCCGTTCTGTGACGGTTCACATGCGACCGTCGGGTTTCGCGACGGCTAAGGCAACTCCGACCTGACCGTCACCTCGATGTCGAGCTCGGCGCCGAACATCATTGTGCGGTCCTGGTCGACGGCGGCCCACCGGAGCAGGACACCGACGTCGGGCTCTACGATCCCCTCGAACGAGGTCACGCCGTTAGTAACCACCCTCACCGGAGCGGTGAAATCGAATTCCTCGGGTGAGAGTAGCAGCGTGAATCGCCGCACGCCTTCGGTCGCAGCGTTGACTTGATTGCGCCCAGCCACCCGGAGCTCGACCCGACCGGAGGGCTGCCGATGCGGAAACGCTGGACGGGTACGTGGCTCGGCCATCTCGGGATACACGAAGACGATCTCCCTCTGCTCGCCGCCCCGATCGACAACCAGACGGATCCGGTCGCCGGGCGCGAATCCGGTGAGCGCGGTCTTCAGATCATCAGCGTTCGGGGCCTCCCGACCCTCGACCCCCACGATGGTATCGTTCGATTGCATCCCGGCCGCAGAGGCGATCGAATCCTCCTCCACCTCGAACACCCGGAGCCCGGACCCATCCTGCAGCTCGCCGATCGTGCTGATGCCGAGCGGCAATCCGCTCGCGGCGTCCGCCACGGTATTGAACGGGTCGAGGTCGCTTTCTCCCTCCACCGACCCGAGCTCGGTGATGACGAGCCAGTGCGCGCGGTTGTATCGGTCGACACGCTCGGTTTCCCAGGAGAGCGCCGCGGGCATCGGACGCCGTTGGACATCGTCCATGAACGAATCCATCGCCGCCGCCTCGCCTTCCCACCAGCTCGTGTCGTGGCCGGCCTCCGGATGCGGCCGGAAGTCGAGGCGGACGCCGGCTTCACGGAACAGGCGGAGGAACGGCACGACGGCGGCGACAGGGTACAACCGGTCGCGCCCGCCGTTGATGATGAACAGCGGCTTGTTACGCAGGTTGGTCACGTGCATCTCGCCGTCAACCCCCGACGACGGGTTCGCCAGCACGACCGGATGCCCGATGAACGGCAGGAACCCCGCCCACGGGGTCGTCGCCTTGAACGCGTGGTAATACGCACCGGTCGCGCCGTCTGAGATGCCGAGCAGATACACCCGGTTCTCGTCCACGTTGTACGTCCGCTTGACCTCGGTGAGAACGCCGGCGAGGTTCTCGATCTGGGAATCCTGCCACCAGATGGACTCGTTCCACGAGGCCGGGATTACGACGATGACATCGTCGCGCGTCACCCGATCTTCGTTCCGCCACCAGCCGTCCTCGCGCTTGGGACGCATCACCCCGCCGTGCAGATACACGCGCACGGGATACCGGACCGCCGGGTCGTAGCGCTCTGGGATGAGCAGGACATACGCGTGCTCCACCCCGTCTCGGTTCGGACGGCTGAGGAGCTGGCGCCCCGTTGGCACGTCACCCGAGTACGGTCGGCCGCGACGCAGCTGCGACCAGACGGCCTCGATGTCGGGGTCAGCGGCGTGCACGCGCTCGACCGCCGCAGCCACCTCAGCGTGCGAGGTCGCCGCCCAGAACGCAGCGAAGGCCTCATTGAGGTTGGCGTCGGACGACTGGCCGGCGCGCGCGGGCACGGCGATCGCCATGGCGACGAGCCCGATCGCGACGAAACGGACAGCCGTGCTCCGTCGAATGAGCCCCCGATAATCCGCAACACCTCGTCTGCGCCCCGCAGACCACTCAATCATTGCTGTCCTTGCGAGGTGCTTCCGGCGCCCCCGAGCCCGTGGCGCCCGAGGAACCGGTGGATCGTCTCGAAGATCCGCATCGTCTGCTCGCGGTCGAACCCTCCGTGGCCGCCGCCCGGAACGGTGTGCAGCTCGTTCGCGACGCCGGCGCTGGCCAGCTCATCGTGCAGCCGCACGGCGTGTCGATACGGCACGATCGGGTCGGCGTCCCCGTGGATGGTGAGGATCGGTGGCAACCCGTCGCGCACGTAGCTCAGCGGCGACACACGGCGCGCCACGTCGAGTCGGTCGGGCAGACTGCCCATCCAACGGACGGCGTAGCTCTTCATGTTCTCGCCCTGCAGTAGATCGCCCACGTCTGTGATGCCATACCAGTTGATGATTGCGGCGACGCCAAGCTCCTCTTGGATCTGGCACTCGAGGTCGAGTCCCGACGACTTCGGGACCATCCCGGTCGTGAGCGCCAGGTGTCCGCCGGCCGAGTTCCCCGTCACGACGATCCGCGACGCGTCGAAGTTGTATTCATCAGCGTTGCGCTTCACCCACTGCAGCGCGCACAGACAATCCTCGACCGCCGCCGGCGCGCGCGAGACCCGACCCAGCCGATACTGCACGTTGACGACGGACCAGCCCATCTCGAGATACGGCAGCAGTCGGAGCACGTTGGCCTCCTTACTGCCACCGACCCACCCGCCACCGTGGATGTACATCAGCACCGGCGTGGGACCGCGCGCGTTTCGTGGGATATAGAGGTCGACGCGGTTATCGACGTTGTTGGCCACGTGATAGGTGACGTTGGGAACAACGCGATACTCGTTCGACACATGAGAGACCCACGCCGTCGTCGGCGCGAGCTGGGCTCGAACACCGACCGGCATTACGACGAGCGATGCCAGCACCGCGAGAAACGGGATCGCAAAGAGCCGACTGGACATACTGCCTCCTTTCCCTGGGACGGGTGAACGGTGTCGCCGTGGTTAGACGCAAGCGGGATGCTCGCGTCCCGTGTCAGTATACAGAGGAGGTCAGATGACACCCAGACTAACGGCGACCCGCGCGACTGCGGCCCTCGGCATTGTCTTGGCGGTCTCCGCCGGCGTCCGCGCCCGCGCGCCGAGCGGGCCCGCCGCGTCCACACCGGTCATCGTCGAGCTTTTCACGTCCGAGGGCTGCTCGAGCTGCCCGCCGGCTGACAACCTGCTGCGCAGCCTGACACGCCTGCAGCCGGTGCAAGGGGTCGTCATCATCCCGCTAAGCCAGCACGTCGACTACTGGGATCGGCTCGGGTGGCGGGACCGGTTCTCATCGCCGAAGTTCACCGAGCGCCAGCGCGCGTACGCGGAGGCGCTCGGCGTCGGCGGCATCTATACACCGCAACTCGTCATCGATGGTCGGGTGGAGCTCGTCGGGAGTCTCGGCAGGCAGGCCGGCGATGAGATCCGCCTGGCAGGCGACGCGCCCAAGACGCCGATCGCGGTGGAGGCCACCCCGACGCCCGGGCGCCCCGAGGTGACGTTGGCGGCCGTGGTCGGCGCGCCGCCCGTGGGATCAGAGTCACGGGCCGACGTCTGGCTCGCCATCACCGAGAACGGACTGATGACGGACGTGAAGGCCGGCGAGAACATGTTCCGCCGCCTGCACCACACCGGCGTGGTGCGCCATCTCGAGCGCCTGGGCTCCGTCCCGGCCGAGAACGTGACCCCTCGCCGCCTCGAGGCGCGCGTACACCTCGCGCCGGAGTGGGGTCGGGAATCACTCCGGGCCGTCGTCTTTCTACAGGATCCCGTGACGCTCTATATTTCCGGCGCGGCCCAGACCGCGATCGACTGAGCAGTCGCGCGCGCGTCGCGACGGAAACCCCGAGCCGCCGCTGGTCGCACCCGCGCCCGCGTGTGCTATGTTCCCGACATTTTCGACCTCACTCTCGGAGCCATCATCGTGACTGACACTGCCAACAGGGAAACTCTGAGCTTTCAAACCGAGGCGCGTCAGCTGCTCCAGCTGATGATCCACTCGCTGTATTCGAACAAGGAGATCTTCCTGCGCGAGCTCGTCTCGAACGGATCGGATGCCTGCGACAAGCTGCGCTTCGAGGCGATTACCGAGGCCACGTTGCTGGAGGATGACCCCGAGCTCGCCATCCACGTTAGCTTCGACAAAGACGCGCGTACGGTCACCGTCGCCGACAACGGCGTCGGGATGTCGCGGGACGATGTCGTCGCCCAGATCGGCACGATCGCCAAGTCCGGCACGCGCGAGTTCGTCGAGCAGCTGACCGGTGACCAGGCGAAGGACGCGCTGCTGATCGGCCAGTTCGGCGTCGGGTTCTATTCGTCGTTCATCGTCGCCGATCGGGTGACGCTCACGACGCGGCGCGCCGGACTCTCCGGCGACGACGGCGTCCGCTGGGAAAGCACCGGTGATGGCGACTACACGATCGAAACGGCATCGAAGACGGCGCGCGGGACCGAGGTGACGCTCCACCTACGCGACGGCGAGGACGAGCTCCTCTCCGGCCATCGGCTTCGCGCCATCCTGCGCAAGTACTCCGACCACATCACGATTCCGATCGTGATGCGGAAGGAGTCGCCGCCGGATGCCGTTAAAACGGAAGCGGAGACGGTCAACCAGGCGTCGGCGCTGTGGGCACGGCAAAAGTCGGAGATCACGGAAGCGCAGTACCACGAGTTCTACAAGCACGTCGCCCACGACTTCGAGGCGCCGCTGGCCTACGTGCATGCCAGGGTCGAGGGACGGCAGGAGTACACGGTCCTCCTCTACGTCCCGCAGCGGGCGCCGTTCGACCTCTGGGATCGCGAGCAGCGTCACGGCATCAAGCTTTACGTACGCCGCGTCTTCATTATGGACAGCGTCGAGCAACTGATGCCCCGCTACCTTCGCTTCGTCCGTGGCGTCATCGACTCGAACGACCTGCCACTCAACGTCTCGCGCGAGATTCTTCAGCACTCTCGCGACGTCGAGGCCATCAAGACGGCGTCCGTGAAACGCGTGCTCAGCCTCCTCGAGGAGTTGGCCGCGAAGGGCCCGGACAAATACCTAACGGTGTGGCGTGAGTTCGGTCGCGTGCTGAAAGAGGGCGTCGGTGAGGACGCCGGCAACAAAGACCGCATCGCCAAGCTGCTCCGCTTCGCCTCCACCCACGCCGACACCGACGAACAGACGGTGTCGCTGGCCGACTATGTGGGGCGGATGGCGGAGGGGCAGGACAAGCTCTACTACATCACCGCAGACAGCTTCGCCGCCGCGCACAACAGTCCCCATCTCGAGATCTTCCGCAAGAAGCGCATCGAAGTGCTGCTGTTGCACGACCGGGTCGACGAATGGCTCGTCGCGCATCTGACGGAGTTCGACGGACACTCGCTGGCATCGATCACCAAGGGCGACCTTGATCTCGGCGACCTCGAGACGGATGAAGCGGCAGCGAAGCAGCGGAAGGAGACGGAAGCGGGCTTCAAGTCGGTGCTCGAGCGGATTCAGCAGGCGCTCGGTGGCAAGGCCAAGGAGGTCAGACTTACAGACCGGCTGACCGAGTCACCCGCCTGCCTCGTGACCGAGCAGGACGGTATGAGCGCCAACCTGGAGCGCGTGTTGCGCGCCGCCGGTCAGGCGGTCCCAGACGTTCCGTTGGTGCTCGAAGTCAACCCGACCCATCCAATCGTTGCGCGCTTGAAGGACGAAACGGACGAGACGCGATTCGGGGACTGGAGCCACATCCTGTTCGATCAGGCGATGCTCGCGGAAGGTGGGCAGCTCGCGGACCCGGCGGCGTTCGTCAAACGGCTCAACGAGCTCATGCTCACGATGGCTGGCGAGCCGAAGTCGCGTATCTGGACTCCGGGGACCTGATGAGCTGTCTAGCCTGGCATCGCGGAGCCCCTGGTATACTGCCCGGCGCGCTGGAGGGGCGGAGTGAAGGACACGGCGATGCTGGTTGCTGCGATACCGACGTTTGCGCTGATCGTTGGACTACCGCCTGCGAGCATCGAGGCTCGCACTCGGGCGACACAGGCGGAGCGCACCACTGTGTGGGACGGCGTCTTCACCGCCAACCAGGCTACACGTGGCAAAGCCGTCTACGAGAGCCATTGCAGCGGCTGTCACGGCGCCGATCTCAGCGGATCGCAGGAGGCCCGGCCACTCGCGGGCACCCGATTCATGCAGGACTGGCGCGAGGACACGGTGGACACCCTGTTCACACGTATCCGCTCCCTGATGCCGTTCGACGACCCCGCGACACTCAGCGACGCCGCCTATCTCGACAGCGTGGCGTACATCCTTGAGTTCAACGGCTTTCCCGGCGGCGGCCGTGAGCTAGCAGCGGATGGCCTGGCGGACATTCGTATCGAAGCCCGGGAGGGACCGGGGCAGGTGCCGAGCTTCGCCCTGGTACAGGCGGTCGGCTGCCTGACCCGGCGTCCTGACGACGGATGGATGCTCACCCGAAGCACCGAGCCCGTTCGGACCGCCAACCCATCAGCCTCGACCGCCGGCGCGCTGACAGCCCTCGGCGCTCAACCACTCGGCGCGTTGACGTTCACGTTGATGAGCGCTTACCCCGATCCCGCGCCACACGCCGGCCACAAGATGGAAGCCAAGGGCTTTCTGATCAGGGGACCGGAAGAGGATCGGATCAACCTTAGTTCCCTGACGATGGTCGCCGCAGAGTGCGGGCCCTAGCAGGCCTTAGCGTGACGCGTCCGGCTTGACCACCGCGACGCTGTTGACGTCCTTGTCGTGCAGCGCCGGATCGTAGACGCCCCGCGCCTTCATGAGCTCGCGGAACAACTCGGCCGTGTGGTCCGCTCGCTTGACGGTGCCGGTGTAGTGCACGCCGTCGGCAACCCGCAGCGGCGTCCACGTTTCGGTCGTCTCCGCGAGCAGGTTTGCGCCCTTGTCGGCGAGAAACTGCACGATGGGGTTGGCACCCCTGAGCGCCGCACCGTGTAGCGCGGTATAGCCCTTGGCGTCGGCGGCATCAACGCTACGGTCGCCCAGATCGTAGGCCAGCTTGACCGCCTCGAACGCCTCCTCGTTGGTCCCCGCGCTCTCGCCGAGGTTGAAGATCCCGACGCCCGCGGCGACCATCAGAGGTGAGGCATCGCCCTCCGTGGCCTGACGCGTGTCGGCACCGTGATCGGCCAGCAGACGCATCAACGGCACGTCGGCGTGTTTCGCTGCGAGCAGGTACGGCGTCGCGCCGACCCGGTTCAGGTTGTTGCGCTCACCGTTGTTGAACCGCCGGGTCTGTCGCGTGTTTAGATCGGCCCCGTTCTCTAGCAGGAACCGTGCGAACTCCAGTGTGTCCAGACGGTCGATCATCTGCACCGGCGGCATGCCCTTCCCCGAATTTGGCCGGCGCGTATAGGCGAGCTGGTGCAGCGCCGACCAGCCCTGGTCCGCGGCGTTCGGGTCGGCGCCGCGCTCGACGAGATACCTGGCGAGCGAGAAGTGCGCGTTGGTCACCGCGATCACCAGCGCGCTGGTGCCATCGGGCCGGCCGCGACGCGCGGGCGCATCCGCGGATCCCGCTTCGGCGGCCTCCGTGGCCGTCGGACGAATGGTGTCGTTAACGTTTGCACCCGCTTCGAGGAGCGCGCGCACGGCGTCGTCCCCGCCGGCCCGGACAGCGAAGAGCAGCGCCGTCCAGCCGGTGGTCGACCGTTCATTGACGCGTGCACCAAGCTCGATCAACGCATGAACCGCCTCCGGATGATTCTCGGCGGCCGCCCACATCAGCGCGGTCTGACCGCGCCAGCCCTCACGTGCACCCACGTTCGCGCCGCGCGACAGGAGCAGTCGGAGGACGTCGACGTTACCCGTCCGCGCGGCAGTCATCAGAACCGTCTCACCTTCGGGGAGGCTCGTGTTCGGGTCCGCGCCCGCGTCGAGGAGGGCCTCTACGATCGGCGCGCTCCCCCGTCCACAGGCGAGTGTCAGAGGGGTCACGCTGTAACGATTTGGCGCCGTCGCGTCGGCGCGGGCGCGAAGCAGGAGCTCCACCGCGTCGACATCACCCTGGTGTGCCGCCCAATGGAGCGCTGTGGTGCCGTCCACCTCGGCGGCGTCCACGTCAACCTGGCCCGCGAGCAGGGTGCGCACGACGGCTAGGTCCGAGGCCTTAACCGCCTCTACCAGCGGCACCTCGCCGGCTGCGCCCGCGGCAAACCCACCCAGCACCATCGACGTCAGCAGCGAAACCACGACCGGCGACCAGCACCTCGCTCGGTGTCGTACGTGCATCTGGGGTCTCCTCGAATCCGTTCCGTGTATCGTACAGCACCACGCAGCCCGCGGCGAAACGTGAGATCTGCTGGTTGACAGCGACGTGGGAAGCTGTACGATCCTGTAATCGGGGTGTTTTGTCCCGTCACGGTCATGACACGATGACGACGACCCGACAAGAGTCGATGATGCGAGGCCCGTTCCTGCTCCTTGGCGTCTCCATCGTTCTGGCGGCCGTGGGCCCCGAGCCGGCAGTCGCTGCGCAACCGCAGCCGTCCGAAGCGACGTTGACGCCGGTCGCGCACCACCGCGACGTCATCGACCGGTACTGCGTCACCTGCCACAACGAAGGATTGCGAGACCGCGGCACCGTTCCCATCTCCCTGCAGTCGGTCGACCTGACGGAGGTCGCCGCCGAGGCGGAGCTCTGGGAGAAAGTGATCCGCAAGCTGCGAACAGGCTCGATGCCGCCCGCCGGGAGGCCGCGGCCGGACACGGCCGACTCCGACGGGCTGGCCGCCTGGCTGGAGACCGAGATCGACCGCGCCGCGGCCGCGCATCCCGATCCCGGGCGCACGGAGCCACTACACCGACTCAACCGTACTGAGTATCAGAACGCCATCCGGGATCTGCTGGATCTCGAGATCGATGCCGCAGCGCTGGTGCCGGCCGACGACCAGAGCTACGGGTTCGACAACATCGCCGGCGTCCTGAAGGTGTCACCGACGCTGCTGGAGCGGTACATGAGCGCGGCACGCGAGGTGAGCCGCCTGGCCGTGGGGGCGTCAACGGTCGCGCCGGCGGGTGAGACCTTCCGCCTCGTCTCTGACCTTTCGCAGTACCAGCATCGCGACGGGCTCCCGTTCGGCACACGCGGCGGCGCGTCGGTGCAATACAACTTTCCACGAGACGGCGAGTACGAGATCAAACTCGAACTACTCGACCTGTTCGCCGGCGCGCCGATTCGAGAGCCGCACCAGCTCGAAGTGAGTGTCGACAGCGAGCGCATCACGGTTTTTAATCTGATGCCGCCGGATCCGGATCGCGATCAAGGCGCCGCCTACAATCGTGGTCCCGACGAGCTCAAGGTCCGGACCGCGGTCGCGGCCGGCCCGCGAGTGGTCACCGCTTCGTTCATCAAGAAAACCGACGCGCTGGCAGAGAGCGTCCGCCAGCCGTTCCATCGCCCGCATGGCGAGGGTGACTACCTGCTGTATCAGCCGCACCTCGGCACCGTCACGATCAGCGGCCCGTTCAACCCGACCGGCGCGGGAGACACGCCATCGCGCCGCCGGATCTTCATCTGCCAGCCAGCGGGCCCCGAAAATGCCGCATCGTGCGCCAGGGAGATCCTCGGCACGCTGGCGCGGCGCGCCTTTCGCCGGCCCGTCACCGGGCACGATGTCGATGGCCTAATGGCGTTCTACACGGAGGGCGCGTCGGCCAGCGGCCGTTTCGAAGCCGGTATCGAGCGGGCCCTGCGCGCGCTCCTCGTGAGCCCCGACTTCCTCTTCCGTGCGGTGACCGATCCGCCAGGGGTGGCTCCGGGCATGCCGTACCGCCTGAGCGACCTCGAACTGGCGTCGCGTATCTCCTTCTTTCTCTGGAGCAGCATTCCGGATGACGAACTGCTCGACGTCGCGGACCGAGGACAGCTCCGTGAGCCGGCGCTGGTGGAGGCCCAAGTACAACGGATGCTGGCCGACCCTCGGTCAGAGGCGCTGTCCAAGAACTTCGCTGGCCAGTGGCTCCGGCTCCGCAACATCTCAGGGACGCTCCCCTCAGACGTCACCTTCCCCAACTTCGGCGAGAGCCTGCGAGAGGACTTCGTACGGGAAACGGAGCTCTTCTTCGACACAGTGCTGCGCGAGGATCGCAGTGTCACCGAGTTGCTGACCGCGAACTTCACCTTCCTCAATGAGCGACTCGCCCGGCACTACGGCGTCCAAGGTGTCTACGGCACCGACTTCCGGCGCGTGACGCACCGCGACGATAACCGCCGGGGGCTCCTAGGACAGGGCAGCATCTTGACGGTGACGTCGTACCCCGATCGCACCTCGCCCGTGGGTCGGGGCAAGTGGATCCTGGAAAACGTCCTCGGGACGCCGCCACCGCCGCCACCGCCCAATGTGCCCGAGCTGGAACCGGAGACCGACTCGGGGAAGGTGCTGGCGATGCGCGAGCGGATGGAGCAACACCGCGCGAACCCGGTGTGCGCGAGCTGCCATCGCATGATGGACCCGCTCGGGCTGGCGCTGGAGAACTTCGACGCGGTCGGCCGCTGGCGAGCGCACATGCCCGGTGGAACGGACATCGACGCGTCCGGGTCCCTACCGGACGGCACGGCATTCGACGGGCTGTCGGATCTTCGCGGGCTGCTGGTGGGGAACCCGGAACAGTTCGCCACCGTCGTGACCGAGAAGCTGCTGACCTACGCGCTCGGACGGGGTGTGGAATACTACGACGGTCCCGCTATCCGGCAGATCACCCGTGGCGCGGCGGCGGACGATTATGGCCTCGCGGCGCTGATCGTCGGCGTCGTGAACAGCACACCGTTCCAGATGAGGACGTCCAAGGACCAGTCGCGGGCGGGCGAATAGCTCGCCGCGCATCTGGCTCAGGAGAACACCGCATGTTCATTACCAAGAAAGCGTTGCCCCGCCGAACGTTTCTGCGCGGCATGGGGGTCACGCTGGCGCTGCCGTTGCTCGACGCCATGGTGCCCGCCGCGTCGGCGCTCGCCAAGACCGCGGCCAAACCGGTGCGTCGCCTCGGCTTCGTCTACATCCCGAACGGGGCGGTGATGCCGTCCTGGCAGCCAGCCGGCGACGGGACCCTCGCCGAACTATCGCGCACGCTGAGTCCGCTCGCGCCGTTTCAGGATCAGGTCATCGTGCCGATCGGCCTCAGCCAGAAACAGGCCGAGGCGCTGGGCGATGGCAACGGCGAGCACTCGCGCGCTGGGACGGTCTGGCTGAGTGGCGTGCACCCGAAAGAGACCGAGGGCGCCGACGTGCGAAACGGCACGACCGCGGACCAGATTGCCGCCGCGCATATCGGCGGCGACACGCCACTGACGTCGCTCGAGCTCGCGATGGAGCAGACCTATCTCATCGGGAACTGCGACAACGGCTACAGCTGCGTCTACACGAACAGCATCTCGTGGCGCACGGCCACGACGCCGAACCCGCATGAAACCAACCCACGTATCGTCTTCCAGCGGATGTTCGGCGATGGCGGCACACCGGAGGAACGGCTGGCGCAGCTCAAAGAAGACCGCAGTATCCTTGACTGGGTAACGGCCGACATCGTGCAGCTGCAGAAGAAGCTGGGAGCCGCGGACCGCAACAGCGTTGGCGAGTATCTCGATTCCGTTCGTGAGATAGAGCGACGGATTCAGGTGTCCGAGCGACAGCACGGGGAGTCGACGCTCGAACTCCCCGACCGTCCGATTGGCGCGCCGGAGTCATACGACGCGCACGCCAAGTTGATGTTCGACCTGCTGGCGGTCGCCTTCAAGGCGGACATCACCCGCGTGTTCGTCTTCACGCTGGGCAAGGAGCAGACCAATCGAGCGTACCCCGACCTCGGGGTCAATGCCGCCCATCACGCGGTGTCGCACCACCAGCACGACCCAGTCAAGTTCGAGCAGGGCGCCAAGGTCAACCAGTATCACATCGGCTTGACCGCCCACTTCCTCGACAAGCTGAAAGCGACACCTGACGGCGACGGCACCCTGCTCGACCACTCGCTCGTCCTTCACGGGGGCGGGATCAGCGACGCCAATGAGCACTCGCACATCGACTTGCCGCTCGTGCTCGTCGGCGGCGCGGGCGGCATCAAGGGCGGTCGTGTCCTCCGGCATCCGAAGGACACGCCGATGAACAACCTGCTGCTGGCGATGCTCGAGCGCGTCGGGGTGCACACGGACGAATTCGGCGACGCCACCGGCACCCTCCTACTCGAGCCGCTCTCGGGCGTGTAGTGTCCTGCGGCCAATGGCCTTTATCGGGTGGATCGGTAGTGGTCACCGACGCCCGGCTGACAAGGCGCAATGAGGGAGCGTACACACCGTATGTGCCCGAGCTGACGCATGGTCCAGCGCCGGCTGTCGCGGGGCGCCCCGCCCGGTGAGCGCTAGTGATTAACCCGATACGCGCACCATGCTGTAGCCCTGGGCAAAGAACAGATCGTGCTCATTCTCGGCATAGATGTGCGCGATGCCCCACCGATCGGCAACGATCTCGACCGGCGCAACGAGTCCCTCGACACGAAGCGGTTCCTGCTGGGCTCCGAGCGCCGAGCCACTGACCGCCAGGCTGCATGCGGCCGCGGCTTCCAACGCAGCGTTTCTGTAGGTCATGATGTGTACCTCGCTCGGAGGTATTATTCGTTCGCTCAGGTAGACCCGGACAATGATCGAACGACGGAATCCACTGCTGGCGTCCGAGGACTGGTGGGCGGTATGGCTCGGGGCGACGCTCATCGCGGGCGTCGCGCTGCAGGTGATCACCACCGTGCCCGGCGTGGGCCGCTGGAGCGCCGGGGTGACCGAGGCGTTTGTAGGCCGCGGCCTCGGGCTGCTGGTGCTCGGTCTCGGCCTCCTGGTGCTGACGGCCGCGGCGATACAGGTCATGGCACGGGAGGGCGCCCGTCTGGCGTTTGCGTTCGCGCCGCTTTTCCTGCTGGCCGTGATCGCTTACACCTTCGCCAACCAGGCAGGCATCCGCGCCGCCGGGTTCGGTTATGCCTTCTGGGCGCTGATGATTGGTCTCGCCATTGCGAACACGATCGGGACGCCGGCCTGGCTCAAACCGGCGCTGCGGAGCGAGCTCTACATCAAGACCGGCCTCGTGTTGCTCGGCGCTGAGATCCTGTTTGGTAACATCTTGAACCTCGGCGTGCCGGGACTTTTCGTCGCCTGGTTCGTCACGCCGACCGTCATCTTCTTCATATATCTGTTCGGCACGCGGTTTCTGAAGATGACGAGCCGCTCGCTGGTCATCGTCATCGCGGCGGCCACATCCGTCTGCGGCGTGTCGGCCGCCATCGCCGTCGCGGCGGCCGCGCGAGCAAAGAAGGACGAGTTAACCCTTGCCGTCGGAATGTCGCTGATCTTCACGGTGGCGATGATGGTTCTGATGCCGATGGCCATCCGCGCGTCAGGGATGGACCTCGTCGTCGGCGCCGCATGGATCGGCGGAACGATCGATGCCACCGGCGCCGTCGTCGCCGCCGGCGCGCTGCTGGGAGAACAGGCGGAGCAAATCGCGGCGGTCGTCAAGATGATCCAGAACACGCTGATCGGCGTCGTCGCGTTTCTCGTCGCCGTCTATTGGGTGACCCGAGTCGAGGCCACTGGCGCGACACGCAAGCCCGACGCGATGGAGATCTGGTATCGCTTCCCGAAGTTCATCATCGGCTTTGTCGCGGCGTCGCTCGTCTTCTCGTTCGTGTTCACCCCGGCCATGGGCGACGCGCGGGTCGGCGAGATCCTCGACCTCACCTCCGACTTCCGGGGCTGGCTGTTCTGCCTGGCCTTCGTCAGTATCGGGCTCTCCTCGAGCTTTCGCGAGCTCGGCCGCCAGACCTCCGGCGGCCGGCCGATCCAGCTTTACGTCACGGGCCAGCTCTTCAACCTGGTCCTGACGCTCCTTGCCGCGTACCTCGCGTTCGGCGGCATCTTGTTCGAGCGGGTGCCAATCGACGCTGTTGCGTCCGAAACGCACGACGGCACCGTGTTTGACCACAACCTGGCGACCGGCCGCGACGCGACGCCGTTGTTCTACACCGACGTCGACGGCTGGCAGGACTATCTTCGAGATCGGCCCTGATATCCCCGGGCAGGACTGAAAGCCTGCGCTACGGACGCCACACACGTGAGCTCAGAGGTGAGGGCCGCATAACGGCCTCATTCGGCAGCTATGGCCCTGAGCGGCGGCGGCGGAAGTACTCGACCTGGTGCTCGCGCACGTTCCGGTTGTGCTCGCGTAGCGTGTTCGCGAACGCGTGCGTTCCGTCGTTGCGGCTCACGAAATAGAGGTAGGTGACGTCGGCCGGCCGGAGCGCCGCTTCGAGCACCGCACCACCCGGCGCGGCAATCGGCCCGGGCGGAAGCCCACGGTATCGATACGTGTTGTAAGGCGAGTCGAACTGCAGGTTGTCGCGCGTCAGATTGCCGTCGTAGACACCGGCGCGTTGGAGAGCGTAAATGACGGTCGGGTCGCACTGCAATGGCATGCCGATACGCAGTCTGTTGTTGTAGACAGCCGACACCAACGTGTGCTCCGCTGCGCTCCCCGTTTCCTTCTCGATGATCGACGCCAGCGTAACCACGTCACGCGCGGTCAACTGGCGCGCCGAGGCGAGCGCGCGCAGCTCGGCCGTGAAGGCCGACTGGAACTGCGCCACCATCGCGTGCACCAGATCGTCAGCAGTCGCACCCCGAGGAAGCGCGTATGTTTCTGGAAACAGGTAGCCCTCAAGGTCGTCCGCGTCGGGGTCGAGCGCCGCAACCAGCGTCGCCCGACCCGCCGCCGCGATGAAGTCTTCCGACGATCCGAAGTCCGCGTCTTCGAAGATCCGCGCCATCTCGTCGATGGTCAGGCCCTCGGGAAATGTGATCGACCGCAGGTAGACGTCACCGGCGGCGATCGTGAGGACGGTGTCCGCAGGAGACAGTGGCGCGTCGAAGTAGTATTCGCCGGCCTGAAGTGACCGGTCGCGGCCGCTCCGCCAGACAGCCAGACGAAACGTCCAGACGTCGACCACGACCCCCGCTCGTACCAGTCGTTCGCCGATGACGCGCGTCGAGTCGCCGGGCTCCACCTCCACGAACACCCCGGCTTCGGCGTACCCCTGATACGGCTCAGCGAGACGCGCCGTCAGCTCGCTCCACACGACGAACGCCCCGATTGCGGCCACCAACATCAATCCGAGCGCGACGACCAGCAGGCGCTTCAGCATGGCGTGATCACCGTCCCGACCTCTCAAGCTCCGATTCTCCACCCTCCAGCCGCTGATCCAGATACTCCTGCAGAATGATGGCCGCGCTCGCGGCATCGAGCCGCGTCTTGCGGCGCCGCCAGCTCGCCTCACGCTCGGCCAGACGCTGTTCCGCCTCGACGCTCGTCAAGCGCTCGTCCTGGGTGGCGACCGGCAGACCGGTGGCAACCCCCAGCGCCTCGACGAAGGCCAGCACGCGGGTCGTCTGCTCGTTGTGGCGCCCATCCAGCCGACGCGGCAACCCCACGACGACCGCGGTGAGGCCGTCCATCTCTCCAGCGAACAGGGCGGCCTCGGCAGCAACGACGGCCACCCGGTCGGCCAGCGTTCCACCGGAGACGAGTGTGCGACATGGCCGTGCGAGCGTTCCAGTGGGATCACTGACGGCGATGCCGATGCGGCGCTCTCCGTAGTCAACGCCGAGCACGCGCATTGGGCTAGCGTACCACTGCTCCTGGTGTCGGGTTCAGGTTCCGTGTTCCGGTGCGGCTGGTTCGTCGTTCTGAACCCTGAGCCTGAAACCTCGCCAATGGAGACCGTGCTATGTTCCTGCTCCAGCCTGTCAGCTCCCAGCGACTAGGATTGTGCGTCGGTACGCGGTGGAGACTCCGAGGCGCGTCGAGCGTGATGCGTCAGTTAGTGAGATCTGGTAGGAACCGTATCGCTATGGGACTGCTTTCGGCGGCCGCCGTCGCGGCCGCCCTCCGGTTCGCGGCGGCCTTTCGCCGCCGGTTCCCGGCAACGTCACCGCGCCCTTCGGGCGGCAGCAGTAAACTCGTTTTGGTACCACGATCCAACGCGACGGCATCGAGATCTCGGCGGACGAGGGCACGCCCGGCGTCACCGTCCACGAAGGCCAGGGCGCCTATGCCGACACGTTTGCCGTGTTCGGCAACCTGATCATCATCGACCACGCCACCCAGTCATATTCCCTACGGGCACCTCGCCTCGTTCGACGTCGAGCGAGGCGCTCGGGTCGATTGCGATATGCCGCTCGCCCTGGTCGGGCACGCCCCGACCGAGGCGTCGTCGCCCTACTTCGAGTTGCGCGTCGACGGTCAACCGGTCGATCCGGTAGAATGCCTCAGGGGCTAGGCACGCCCGTCCAGGAGCCCCCCGTGGGTCCCGGCGTGGACCCCCGTTACAAGGTACGGATGTCAACGCGCACTCGCCTCATTGTCCTGTTCGCCTCCGTCCCGGTGATCGCCTTCACCTTGGTGGGCGGCTTCCTGGGCCGCGTGGCGGCCGGTGAGGATGCGTATCGTCATCTGCGCATCTTCGAAGACGTCGTCTCCCTGATCTCCAACAACTACGTCGAGGAGGTGGATCTCGACGACGTAATCGACGGCGCGTTGCGGGGGCTGGCGGAGGGACTCGATGCCGACAGCGCCTATCTGGCGCGCGAGGATGCCGACCGACTCGAGAGCGGGCAACCACTGCCTGCCGGAGGCATCGGGGTCGAGGTGACGCGACGCTACTACATCCAGATCGTCGCGGTCGCCGATGACTCTCCGGCCGCCCGCGCCGGGTTACTGCCGGGTGACTTTATTCGAGCCATCGACGGCGAGCCGACGCGTTTCATGTCCGGCGTGGTCGGTGAGCGCCGGCTCCGGAGTGAGCCCGGGTCCCGCGTCACAATTTCGCTGCTCCGCGGAAGCACACAGGAACCGTATGATATCGAGCTGGTCCGCGAGCGCCTCGGCGAGCCAACCGTGAGCCGACGGATGCTCGCCGACGCCGTTGGGTATGTCCGCGTGCCGGGATTCGGATCGGGCGTCGCGGACGCGGTCCGAGACGCGGCTACCGGACTCGTCGACGACGGCGCGTTGACCCTGGTGCTCGATGTTCGCAACAACGCGACGGGCGCCTTTGAAGAAGGGATTGCCGCGGCCCGGCTGTTCGTCGGCGATGGCACCCTCGTCATCCGCGAGGAGCATGGTGAACGGCGGACGCCGATCGAGGCCGGCGGCGGGAACCCCGCCATCGAGACCACCATGATCTTGCTGGTGAACACCGGCACTGCCGGACCGGCGGAGCTCTTTGCCGCGGCGCTGGTTGGTCGCGAGCGCGCTGAACTCGTCGGCCAACGCACCGCTGGCCGCGTGGGACTACAGAAGCTGGTCCGACTTCCCGGAGGCGAAGGGCTCTGGATCTCCTGGGCCCGCTACCTGAAGGCCTCGGGCGATCCCATTCATCGATACGGTGTCGAGCCGACAATCGCCGTCGAGGCGACGACGACCGAGCTCGGGGAGCTGCTACCAACCGACGACACGGTGCTGGAGCGCGCGCTCGAGCGTCTCTCTGCCCCACTTTGACGCTGGTTCTCGCGCGTTGCTATACTGTCCGTCCTTGTGTCGGTCCCTAAGCACTAGTGTTTTCAGGCTTTTCAAGAGATAGGCGCGTAGCTCAGTTGGTTAGAGCGCCTGCTTGACATGCAGGAGGTCGGCGGTTCAAGTCCGCCCGTGCCTACCATGACCATGCCCACCCGCGTCTGATTCTTAGTCCCACCGCATGAGCCAGGTCACCGTTACGCTCCCCGATGGGTCAGCGCGATACGTCCCGGCAGGCACGCCTGTCAGCGACGTTGCGGCCGGGATCTCCCCTCGACTGGCCAAACAAGCGCTGGCGGCGGTCGTGGATGATCGCCTCGTCGATCTCACCCACGCCCTCGACGCGGATGCGGCGGTCACCATTGTCACGGTGGACTCGCCCGAGGCGCTTGAGCTGTATCGCCACAGCACGGCCCATTTGCTGGCAGCGGCGGTGACGGCGGTCTTTCCGGGAACCCAGTGCGGGATCGGCCCGGCGATCGACGACGGCTTCTTCTACGACTTCGTCGTTGACCGACCGTTCGTGCCGGACGACCTGCGGGCTATCGAAAAGAAGATGGCAGAGCTGGCCAAGCGGGACCTTCGGTACGAGCGCAAGATGATGCCGAAGGAAGAGGCCAAAGCCTATTTTCACAAGCGTGGCGAGCCGCTGAAGGTCCAGTTGATCGAGGAAAAAGGGGGCCCCGTCGTCTCCTGTTATACCATCGACGGTGTCTTTATCGATTTCTGCACCGGCCCGCACGTACCGTCCACCGGCCGGTTGAAGGCCTTCAAGGTGCTCTCAAGCTCCAACGCCTACTGGAAGGGCGATGCGCAAAACCAACCGATGCAGCGGATCTACGGGACCGCCTTCTTCAAGGACTCCGCCCTCAGGGCCCATCTGGAGCGCCTCGAGGAGGCGAAGAAACGCGACCATCGCAAGCTCGGCAAGGAGCTCGGGCTGTTCATGTTCCACCCGTGGGCGCCGGGCGCGCCGTTCTGGCAGGCGAAGGGCGCGACGCTCTACACCCTGCTGACCGACTACATGCGTGACGCGCTGGCGCCCGAGGGCTACCTCCAGGTGCGCACGCCGCTCCTCTTCAACAAGCGGCTGTGGGAGACCTCCGGCCACTGGGGACACTACCGGGAGAACATGTTCCTGGTCGAGTCGGAGGGCGAGCCGTTCGGCCTCAAGGCGATGAACTGTCCCGGAGCCATGCTGATGTTCGCGAGCGAAGGCCGCAGCTATCGCGACCTCCCACTCCGCCTGGCGGATCAAGGTGCGCTCCACCGCAACGAGGCCTCGGGCGTGCTCTCCGGCCTGACACGGGTCCGACAGTTCGCACAGGACGACGCGCACTGCTTCATCACCGAGGACCAGATCGAGGCGGAGGTGAAGCGGCTCCTTCGTCTGGTCGGACGCATCTACGCCGATTTTGGTCTCCCGTACGATGTTGAGCTGTCGACCCGACCGGAGGACTATCTCGGTGAGTTGGAGACGTGGAACAACGCCGAAGCCTGGCTCAAGGCGGCGATGGATGCGGTCGACCAGCCATATGTCGTTTCCGAAGGCGAAGGAAACTTCTACGGTCCGAAAATAGACTTCCACGTAACGGATGCAATTGGACGTAAATGGCAATGCGCCACGATCCAGCTCGACTACCAGATGCCCGAACGGTTCAAGCTGAAATACACTGGCGCCGACAATGCTGAGCACTGCCCCGTCGTGATCCATCGCGCCATCTTCGGCAGCTTCGAGCGGTTCATCGCGCTACTCATCGAGCACTACGCTGGCGCGTTTCCGTTGTGGCTGGCGCCGGTCCAGGTGCGCGTCCTCTCGATTGCCGACCGGCATGCGGAGGACGCGAGCCGTGTCCAGGATACGCTGGCCGGGGCGGGGTTTCGCGCCGAGGCGGACGTGCGCCAAGAGAAGATCGGGCTTAAGATTCGGGAAGCGCAGCTACAAAAGGTTCCGTATATGCTGGTCGTGGGTGACCGGGAGGTCGCAGAGGGGACCGTCGCGGTGCGCAGTCGCATTGCGGGGGACCAGGGACCACGGCCGGTTGGCGCGCTCATCGACGCCCTCCAAGCGGAGGTTCGACTGAAAGGCGTCCCGGCAACGGGGTAAGATACCTCTTCGCGGCGCGCCGCGAACCGGTAGACTGCAGAAGGGAGCATGGTATTCCTCTAGGACGCGGCCCACGCCGCGATTTCCGCCAGAACCGCACGCGGATCAACGAGCGCATTCGAGTGCGCGAGATCCGTGTCATCGACGACCAGGGCGAGCAACTCGGTGTGATGTCACCGCAGCAGGCACTCGCCGTCGCGCGGGAGAAGGGGCTCGACCTCGTCGAGATCTCGCCAACCGCGCAGCCGCCAGTCTGTCGGATCATGGACTACGGGCGGTTTCAGTACGAAGAGCAGAAGCGGACGCGGCAGGCGAGAAAACATCAGAAGACGATCGAGGTCAAGGAGATCAAGTTCCGGCCTAAGGTCGACGAGCACGACTACCGGTTCAAGAAGAAGCACGTCGAGCGGTTCCTAGCGCACGGGGACAAGGTGAAGGCAACGATTTTCTTTCGCGGCCGGGAGATGGCGCACCCCGAGTACGGCCGGCATATTCTCGACCGCTTGGTCGACGACTTGCAGGAAGTTGCCACGCAAGAGACCGTGCCGCGTATGGAAGGCAACCAGATGCACACGATCCTGTCGAGCAAGACCGTGGCGCGGAAGGGTCGATAGGGACGAAGCGAGCAGGACCAGATGCCAAAACTCAAGACACATAGAGGCGCCGCGAAGCGCTTCAACAAGACCGGGACCGGCAAGGTTACCCGCAGTCGCGCGTTCTTGCGGCACATTCTCACGAGCAAGACGACCAAGCAAAAACGCGGCCTTCGCGGCACGACGATCGTGGATCCCGCCGACGCGGCGCGCATCGCACGGATGATTCCGTACAAGTAGAATGAGAGTCTGGCTTCTGGCTGGAGACGCGTAGTATCCCAGGCTCAGAGCCCTAAGCCTGGAGCAATTGAAACATGCCTCGAGTGAAACGCGGGACGATTCGACGCGCGAAGCGGCGAAAGCTGTTGGCCCGGACCAAGGGGTTCTATCAGACGAAGAGCAAGCTCTATCGTGCCGCGAAGGAAGCCGTCGACACGGCACTCAACTATGCGTTCATCGGGCGGCGCCGCAAGAAGCGCGACTTCCGCCGCCTGTGGATCACGCGCATTGGCGCGGCCGCACGACAGCATGAGTTGAGCTACAGCCAGTTCATCAATGGCCTCAAGACCGCTGGCGTCGGACTCGACCGCAAGGCGCTCGCCGATCTGGCCGTTCGCGAACCGGATGCGTTCGCGCATCTGGCCTCCCGGGCCAAAGATGCCCGCGCGGCAACCTGACACCCCCACCGTCGAGGGCCTCCGCAGCGAATTCCTGAGCGAGCTGGAGCAGGTTTCCGCGGTCGACGGCCTCCAGACGCTTCGCGACCGCTATCTCGGCCGCAAGCGCGGCGCGGTGCCTACCCTGCTGAAGTCTGTGGCATCCGCCCCAGCCGACGCGCGGCCCGAACTGGGCCGGCGGGCGAACGACCTCAAGCACTTCATCGAAGCCGAGCTGGCGGCTCGCCGCGGGACCCTCGACGTCGACACCGGACCGCTCGCGGCAGTCGACGTGACGCTACCTGGACGCGACATCCGGATCGGTCACCGTCATCCGCTCTCGGTTCTCCGCGAGGAAATCGAGACGATCTTCGCGAATCTTGGGTTCGAGATCCTCGAGGGCCCCGAAGCCGAAGACGACTACCACAACTTCGAAGCACTGAACATGCCTCCCGAGCATCCGGCGCGCGACATGCAGGATACGCTGTACCTCGACGGTCCGCTCGAGACGGAGTCCGGGCGTCCGGCGACGCTGCTCCGCACCCACACCTCCGGCATGCAGATCCGCTACATGGAGACGCACGAACCACCGGTGCGGATCATCGCGCCAGGTCTGGTCTACCGACGTGACACGCCGGATCAGACGCACTCACCGATGTTCCAGCAGATTGAAGGCCTACTCGTCGGTGACGACGTCACGATGAGTCACCTCAAGGGCACACTCGAGTGCTTCCTGCAACAGGTGTTCGAGCCGGACACGCGCGTCATGTTCCGGCCCAGCTTCTTTCCATACACGGAACCGAGTGCCGAGGTGTTCATCAGCTGCGTCTTCTGTCGCGGCAGCGGCTGCTCGGTATGTAAACGCACGGGGTGGATCGAGATCCTCGGCAGCGGCATGGTGCACCCTGCAGTGCTGGAGGCGGTCGGGTATGACACGGAGCGGTTGACGGGCTGGGCGTTCGGAGTGGGTATCGATCGTCTCGCCATTCTCAAGTACCGGGTTACGGACAACCGCGCGTTCTACGAAAACGACCTGCGGCTGCTGGAGCAGTTCCCCCATTGAGAATCCTCGTTTCGTGGCTCCGCGAGCTCGTGCCGGTGGATGCGAGCATCGATACGCTGGCCGAGGGGCTGACTATGCGCGGATTCGAGGTGTCGGCGGTCGAGCCGGTGCAGGCGCAGGCCGGAGCCGAGGACGAGGATGCGGTGCTCGAACTGGAGATCACCCCCAACCGCCCCGACTGTTTGAGCGTGGCGGGCGTCGCCCGGGAAGTTGCAACGATGTACGGCACGGTGGTGACACAGCCAGCGCTTGCCGCCCCGCCCGCTACCGAGAACGGCGACGGTGTCAATCTTCCCGTCACCGTCGAGGAAGCTGAGCTCTGTCCCCGCTACGTGGCAGCAGCCGCCGCGGTCCAGGTCGCCCCGTCGCCGGCGTGGCTGGCCGCGCGCCTTGAGGCGGCCGCCGTGCGTCCCATCAACAACATCGTCGACATCACGAACTACGTCATGGTCGAGCTTGGCCACCCAATGCACGCGTTCGACCTCGACCGCCTCGGCGGCGGTGAGCTACGTATCCGACGCGCCCGGCCCGGCGAGCGCTTACGGACGCTCGACGGCGAGGAGCGGGCGCTCGCTGACGACATGCTGGTCATTGCCGACGCGGCGCAGGCACAGGCGGTCGCGGGCGTCATGGGCGGTGCGGACACCGAGGTGCGCGAGTCGACGCGACGCGTGGCGTTTGAAAGCGCCTACTTCCAGCCGGTCTCGGTACGACGCACGAGCCGCCGATTGGGTCTGTCGACCGACGCGTCCTATCGCTTCGAGCGCGGCGCGGACATCGGCGCGCCCATCACCGCGATGCGCCGCGCCTGTGCGATTCTGGCGGCCATCGGCGGGGGGCAGCCGGAGGGCGCCTTCGTCGACCGGTATCCGGCGCCGCCCACGGCGATCGTGGTCGACCTGCGACAGGCTCGCATCCACCGCGTCCTCGGCGTCGACGTCGACGCCGGCTTCGTGGGGACCACCCTCAAGCGGCTGGGTTTTGGTATCGATCCCATCGAGCCGGTCGACGGTGCGGCGCGATGGCGGGTCACCGTGCCGTCCCATCGCGTCGACGTCAGCCGTGAGATCGATCTCATCGAGGAAATCGCGCGATACCACGGTTATGATCGGCTGCCGTCCACGTTCCCAGCAATGATCCGGCCACCCGCCCCGCTTGCCGCCGGCGTACGGCGACAGCGACTGCTGCGCCGCGTGCTCACCGCGAGCGGGTGCTCGGAGGCCACCACGTACGGGTTCATCGAGCGGGCGGCAGCGGAGCCGTTCGTCGACACGGCCGACGTTGTCGTGCCGGTGGCCAATCCGCTCTCGGAGAAGTTCGCGGTGCTACGCCCATCGCTTGTGCCAGGTCTCGTCGATGCGCTGATTCGCAACCGCCGCCGCGAGCACCGAGACATCCGGTTGTTCGAAATCGGTCACCGGTTTCGGCGCGCCGGCGGCGAGTCGGCCGGCGTGGCCATCGCGCTGACTGGCGCGGGCACGCTCGAGCACTGGAGCGGACGCGCGCGAGCGTCGGACCTCTTCGATATCAAGGGTGTCGTCGAACGCCTGACAGAAGCTGCCGGCGTGACGGCGCGCATCGAGCCGACCTCCCGCCCCGAGCTCGTGCCCGGGCGCGCCGCCATCGTTCGCAGCATGCGTGCCGGATCCACCGAGGTGTGCACGCTTGGCTTCCTCGGCCAGCTGCTCCCGTCGCTGGCCATCGCGCGGGGATTGCCGTCCGCCGGCGATGACATCTACGTGGCCGAGCTCGATCTGGACGTGTTGGGAGAGGTTGCCGTCGATCGCGCGGCGATGCGCGTGACGCCGTTACCGCGTCATCCGTCGATCATCCGAGACCTCGCTATCGTCGTCGATGCGTCCTTGCCTGCCGCCACCGTTCGTGGCACGATCCGTACGGTCGCGCCCGAGACGCTGATCGACGTGCGCGAGTTCGACCGCTACGCGGGAAAGGGCGTCCCCAATGGCCAACTCAGCCTCGCGTTTCGGTTGACGTTTCGCCACGCCGACCGCACGCTGACCGACGCGGAGGTGCAGCAGACGATAGACGCCATCGTCACCACCCTCGAAGCCACCCACCAGGCCTCATTGAGATGACCGGCGTCGCGAGGAGCATGTTCACATGGCCAACAGCGCACGATCAGTCGACCTCGAAACACTCGAACGGCTCGCCGAGAAGATTCAGGCGCTCGTGGGATTGCTCGAACGCACACGCGCGGAGCTGGCCCAAACGAGTGCGGACAACGGCCGCTTGACCACCGAGCTGGAGACGATGAACAAACGGCTCTCCGCGGCGCAGAACGAGGGCGCGGAGGTGAGGACTCTGCTGGCCGAGCGCGAGCAGGTCCAGGCCCGAGTCTCCGACATGCTCGGCCAGTTGGAGGCGATCGAGCTGTGATCGAGTCGGCCCCAGGGCGCAAGGCTCCAGGCTCCGCGGTCGAGGCCACGGCGACAAGCGTGCACCGTGGCCTGCGATCCACGAACCGAGGCCCTACCAGCCCGTGGAAATAGACCCGCTGCATTCGACCCACGCTGCATCCAGCCGGACGGCGGCGTGCGTCGGCCACATCCTGAGAGTGTGCGCCCTCCTCGCGCCTAGCGATGGCCGTCCGCGCGTCGGGTCCAACGGGGTCTCGGTGCGACGCGGGACGTTCACCACGGGCTGCTAGCTATGAGCCACGCGCCAAGCGTCTCGGTCAGTTGTCCACCGGGGAGAGCCTGGTGACCGACGACGCGGATAGCGTCATCACCGTCGAGATCTTTGGCCAGCGATATCCGATCCGAAGTCAGCTGGACGCGTCCTACATAGTCGAGCTCGCGCGCTATGTGGAAAAGAAGATGCAGTACGCTGCCGAGCGCCCAAGCGCCGGCGACTCGGTCCGCGTTGCCGTGCTCGCCGCCCTGAATATCGCCGACGAGTACTTTCGGTGTCGAGACGGTCGCACGACCGCCGATAGCGACGTCCAGAGGCGCGCAATCGAGCTCGAGGCGATCGTCGACCGGGCGATCGCGAGCACCTCGGGCCCGGACTGATTCGGTGTCGGCGCACCCAACCGGGTCGATGACCGGCGCGAGGCACCGTCGGCCACCCCATCTTGCCACCCGGCCAGCTTCGTTCTAAGATGAAGTTCGTTACGGAGAACGGCACGATGTTGGGGCCGCTGGCGATTGAGTGGCAGTCGTCGGCAGCCGCGTGATCCTGAATTCCCTGCGGTGCGCGTGATGGTTTGGGGGCTCGTTTGAGCCATTGTTGTATCGAAGAGAGTCGCGACGCTTTGCTGTGTGCATGCCTCCGCGCGAGGAAGCCTTAGAGGCGAAGCTTCACTTAGCGGCCCCACCTGTTTAGGCAGGTTCATACGACCTCCCCACACGGCAGTTCGCGGGGGTTTTTGATTCGCCCGGATCCCAGCATGCGCCGCCGATTCCTCTGGGATCGTGCATGCAGCTCCTTCCAAACCTCGCCGCCGCGCTCGCGGCCGCCGTTGGCGCGCTCATCATCTTCGGGATCTGGATCGCCACACGCCGGCGTATCGCCGCCGACACCATAGGTCACGCGCGCGACGAAGCGCGCCGACTCGTGATGGATGCCGAGCGCGAGGCCGAAACCAAGCACAAGGAAGCCGTCCTTGCGACCAAGGAGAAAGCGCACGAGTTACTTCGCGACACCGAGACCGAAACGCGCAAGCGGCGCGAGGAGATTGCCTCGCTCGACAAGGCGCTCGACGACAAGATGCGCCTGGTCAGCGACCGGGAGTCGACGCTCGAGCGAACCGAAGTCGGTGTTCGGGACCGCGAGGACGCGGTCGACAAGCGGGAGAAAACCACCGAGGCGGACGAAGCTCGATGCCAGGAGGTGGTCACCCAGACCCAACGCGAGCTGCAACGCGTGTCGGGCATGACCGCCGACGAGGCCAAGGACCTCCTGCTCCGCCAGTTGGAATCCGACGCCCGCCGGGACGCGGCTAACCTCGTCAAGAAGCTCGAGCACGAAGCGCGTGAAGTGGCCGCGGACAAGGCCAAGCACATCATCACGCAGGCCATCCAGCGGAGCGCCGCCGAGCACGCGATCGAAACGACCGTGTCGGTGGTCGACCTACCGAGCGACGATCTCAAGGGTCGCATCATCGGCCGCGAGGGACGGAACATCCGGGCGCTCGAGACCGCGACTGGTGTCGAGCTAATCATCGACGACACGCCCGGCGCGATCATCCTCTCGAGCTTCGACCCGTATCGCCGCGAGATAGCGAAGGTCTCGATCGAGCGGCTGATTGCCGACGGCCGGATTCATCCCGCGCGGATCGAGGAGGTCGTCGAGAAGGTGAAATCAGAGGTCGACGAGGCGACTCTGAAAGAGGGCGAGGCGGCCGCGTTCGAGCTCGGGCTGCACGACATGCATCCAGAAATCCACCAGAAGATGGGTCGCCTCAAGTTCCGCACGAGCTACGGACAGAATGTGCTCGCGCACTCGAAGGAAGTCGCCTACGTTGCGGGTGTCATGGCGCGCGAAGTCGGGCTCGACGCGCACACGACGATCCGGGCCGCATTCGTCCACGACATCGGCAAGGCGATGGACCGCGAGCTCGAAGGGACGCACCTTGAGATCGGCATCGAGTTTCTCAGACAACACGGCGAGAGTCCGGCGGTCGTCGACGCGATGGCCGCCCACCACATGGACATCGACTGGCCATCGCTGGAGTCGATGCTGGTGCAGGCGGCTGACGCGATCTCGGCCGCTCGACCGGGTGCACGACGCGACATCCTCGAATCGTATGTCAAGAGGCTGGAGAAGCTCGAAAGCATCGCCGACTCGTTCAAGGGCGTCTCGAAAGCGTTTGCGCTGCAGGCGGGACGTGAGCTCCGTATCATGGTCGAGAGCGACTCCGTGTCCGACGAGGAAGCCGTGTGGCTGTCGAAGGACATCGCCAAGCGCGTCGAGAACGAGCTTGAGTATCCGGGCCAGATCAAGGTCACGGTGATTCGGGAGACGAGGGCGATCGATTACGCGCGGTAGGGGGTCGGCATCCGGGGTTTAAGGTTCCAGGTTCAGGGATCTAGCTCGCCCGGCATACGGTCTCGTCCCGCACGGTCCGAACATGCCGTCCCTGCCCCAACCGATTGCACCGGGCGTCACCGTTGCCGATCTCGGCGAACGCGCCGTTATCGCGAGGATTCACGCGCGCATCCCGCCGGCGCCGGCGGCGGTCATCGTGGGGATCGGTGACGATGCCGCCGTCGTTGCGCCCGAACGCGGAGCGCTCACGGTCATCACGACTGACGCGCTGGTCGGCGGCATCCACTTCGACCTCGCGTTCGCATCCGCCGCCGACATCGGACACAAAGCGCTCGCCGTCAGCCTGAGCGACCTGGCTGCCATGGGCGCCGCGCCGCGCCACGCATTGCTTTCGCTGGCGCTCCCGCCACGCGTGTGCGTTGCGGAGGTCGATGCGCTCGTCGACGCGTTGCTCGTCCTCGCGGATCGGTATCGCACCACGCTCGTCGGCGGCAACATCTCCGGATCGACGGGTCCGATCTCGGTCGACGTGACCGTCACCGGAAGCGTCAAGCGTCGTCGCGTGCTGACTCGCGGCGGGGCACGGCCTGGCGATCTCGTCTACGTCAGCGGGCAGATCGGTGGGGCGACCGCTGGACTCGCTGCTCTCCGGGGCTCCACGGACCGCACGGTGTCGGCGACCGACCGCTGCCGGCAGCGCTTCCTGCGACCCGAACCGCGTGTGCGGCTCGGCCTCGCGCTGGGCCGAAATCGCGCCGCGCGCGCATGCATCGACCTAAGCGACGGGTTGGCGGATGCGGTGCATCAGGTGACCGATGCCAGTGAAGTCGGTGCCCGGATCGCGGCGGATCGGATTCCGATCGACCCGGAGGCACGCGACTGGTTCACGCAGGCCGGCGCGGACCCGGTGTCGGCGGCACTCGCGGGTGGTGAGGACTACGAGCTGGCGTTCACTGCGCCCCCTGCGTTTCGTGGCCGTCTAGCGCACGTCCGCCAGCTCATCGGCGATCTGCCGCTCACGCCGATCGGCCTCATCACGAAGGAACGCGACGTCGTGCTCGAACGCGAGGGCACGTACGAGCCGCTGCCCCGGAGCTTCGATCACTTTCGTCCTCCGGGCTCCTAGAAAGCCCTTGGCCGACGGCGTGAGGGCTCGCCATCACCCTACGACGCTGTCTGCGGCACCGAGAGCGTCGGCGCCTCAAGCCCCGTCCGCTCCTGCTCCTTGTACTGCAGCTGATACAGCGTGTGATAGAGGCCCCGGCGGGCGAGCAGTTCCTGATGACTGCCCGCCTCGCGGAGCTCTCCCTTATGGAATACCAGGATCTTGTCCATGTCCTGAACGGTCGAGAGCCGGTGCGCGACGGCGATCGTCGTGCGTTCGGCCATCAGGACCCGTAACGCATCCTGGATGAGCCGCTCGGTGTGGGTGTCGATGCTCGAGGTCGCCTCGTCGAGCACGAGCACTTCCGGAGCGAACGCGAGCGCCCGCGCGAACGACAGTAGTTGCCGCTGTCCCACGGATAGAGTGGCTCCACGCTCGGCCACCTCGGCGTCGAGCCCGCCCGGTAGCCGCTCGATGAAGCGATCCGCGTGCACGCCGGCTGCGGCACGAGCCACGTCGGCATCACCGATCTCGAGGTTGCCGAGGCGGATGTTCTCGCGGACGCTGCCCGAGAACAGATACACGTCCTGCAGGACGAGCCCGAAGCGCCGACGCAGATCGGCCAACGGGACTCGCGCGATATCGACGCCGTCGATCGTGATCTGCCCGCGATTGACGTCGTAGAACCGCATCAGCAGGTTGATCACGGTGGTCTTACCGGCGCCGGTTGCCCCGACAATTCCGACCCGCTCACCCGGGGCCACATCGAACGAGACGTCGCGCAGCACGTAGTCCTCGCCGCGGTACGCGAACCAGACCCGCTCGAAACGGAGGTGTCCGCGCCCAGCAGGCGTCCACGCTGCCGCCGGCGATGGACTCTCGACCTCGACCGGCGTGTCGAGAAGTTCGAAGATGCGCTCCGACGACGCCATGGCGGCTTGCAAGATGTTGAACTTCTCGGACAGATCGCTGATCGGCCCAAAGAACCGTTGCGAGTATTGGAGAAACGCCACGAGCGCCCCGAGTTCGACCGCGTTCTGGAGCGACCGGCTGCCGCCGTACCAGATGATCAACGCGGTCGCAACGGCCCCAAGGCACTCGATGGCAGGGTAGAACGTAGCGTAGTAGAAAATTGAGTCGACATTGGCATCACGATGCTCGCGGTTGATGTCGTCGAACTGTGCGAAATTTCGCCGCTCACGGCGAAACAGCTGGACTGTCGCCATCCCGGTGATGTTCTCTTGCAGGAAGGCATTAATCCGCGCGATCCACCCGCGCACACGGCGATACGACTCGCGAGCGTGCGTACGGAACCAGTACGTGACGAGCGCGATGAATGGCAGCACCGAGAACGCCACCAGCGCCAACCGCCAATCCATCCACAGCAGCACGGCCATGATGCCGACCAGAGTGAACACATCGCGGAACACTGAGATCACTCCAGACGCAAACAGATCGTTCAGCGCGTCCACGTCGGTCGTCACACGCGTCATCAGCCGGCCGACAGGATTCCGATCGTAGAAACCCAGATCGAGACGCTGCAGGTGACGGTAGATCTCCATTCGCAGATCGAACATGATCCGCTGCCCCATCATCTGCATCGTGTACGTCTGCACGTACTCGAGCGCGAACGAGCCCACCAACACGACGAGGAACGCGAAGGCGATGCCGTCGAGGCCGTCCAAGTTTCCGGTGGTGATGTGGTCGTCTATGGCGATCTTCGTCAGATACGGCTGAGCGAGTTGCAGCGCGGAGTAGCCGACGATGGCCGCGAGCGACACGAGGACCGCCCGGCGATGCGGCCGCAAATAAGTCAGCAGCCGCCGCATCAAGCGCGCATCGTACGCCTTGCCGAGGACGTCGTCGATTTCGGTCATCGATACTCAGATGTCTGGACTTAGGGTTCCAGGTTCAGGGTTCCAGCCGACGTTACATCCGTGAACCGGCCACCGAGTGCCTCGCTATGACCCCTCAAGCTCCTCTTCCAGCAGTTGCTTCTGATGCAGCCCGGCGTAGAGTCCTCCGAGTGCCACCAACTCGTCGTGCGTGCCTCGCTCGACGACACGCCCGTCATCGAGCACCAGAATCAGATCGGCGTCCCGGACCGTCGAGATCCGGTGCGCGACGACGATCGCCGTCCGCTGACGCATGACCGTGCGCAGCCGAGACAGGATAGTATTCTCGGTGTGGGTGTCGACCGCCGACAGCGCATCGTCGAGGATGAGGACGCGCGGATCGACGAGCAGCGCACGGGCGAGCGCGACGCGCTGCTTCTGTCCTCCTGACAGGGTAATCCCGCGTTCGCCCACTGCCGTGTCCAACCCGCGGGGGAAGCATTGGAGGTCGCCCTCTAGGCGCGCGACGTCGAGCGCGTCATCGACCCCGATCGCCGCGGGCGGGCCGACAGCCCGTCGCACGTCATCCGCGTCCACCGACACGACCGGGGGCATCGATGATGCGGACTCTTCGGCCGGAACGCCAAACGCCACGTTGTCCGCGACGGTCGCGGAGAACAGAAACGGCTCCTGGGGCGCGTAGCCAATCGCGCCACGAAGCACGCCGAGCGGAAGGTGACGAACATCCACGCCGTCGAGGAACACCGTCCCCGGCGGCGGCTCGAACAGACGCGGCACCAGATCCACCAGCGTCGTCTTGCCGGATCCGGTCGGGCCTACCAGCGCCAGCACCTGGCCCGGCTCGACGCGCGCACTGACGTTAGAAAGCACCTCGCGACCGTTATAGGCGAACGTGAGATCGCGGAACTCCACCTGACCGCGGACGTCGGCGGACGACGTAATGGTCGAATGCGGCTCCGAGTCGCGGATAGTCGGCTCGACGTCAAGGACGTCGAGCATCCGACGCCAGGCCGCCATGCCCCGTTGGAGTATGTTGGTGACCCATCCGAACGCGATCATCGGCCAGCTCAGCATGACGACGTATCCGTTGAACGCAACGAACTCGCCGACCGTGATCCGCCCATTGATGACCTGCTGGCTTCCGATCCACAGCACGACGAGCGCAGAGAGACCGAGAAAGAGCGCCATGCTCGGATGGAAGACACCCTGCAGCCGGATCATGGCGCGGCTCCGGTCGACGTATTCGAGGTTGGCCGCGCGGAATCGCTCGATTTCGACCTCCTCGCGTCGATAGGCACGCACCACACGTGCACCAGCGAGCGCCTCCTGAACGACGGCACTGAGGTCGGCCAACTGCGCCTGGATCCGCTCGGACCGCAGGTAGATCGCGGCGCCGAAATGCTTCACGACGATCGAAACGATCGGAAGCGGTAGCAGCGCCAGCACTGTCAAGCTGGGCGAGATCGAGAGCATCAGGACGAGGGCCGAGACGAACGTGATCGATGTCGTCGCCGTGTACATCACGGCGGGACCGGCCATCATCCGGACGGCCGCGAGATCGTTCGTGGCGCGCGACATGAGGTCGCCGGTCCGGCTGGCCTGAAAATAGGCGAGCGGCAATCGCTGGAGGTGACCGAAGAAATCGTTGCGCAGGTCGTATTCGATCTCACGCGACGCGCCAATGATGATGCGACGCGTCAGAAACCGGCAGCCTCCGGCGGCGAGCGCGATCCCCACGATGACACCGGCGTAGAACACGAGCGTCCTATCGTCGGTTGTCGCCCCACTGGACGTGAGGCCTACCGCCAGATCGTCGATCGCGTACTTGAGCACCCAGGGCGTCAGCAACTGGATACCCGTCGCCAGCACTAGGAATACCGCCCCCGCGGCGAATCGACGACGATATCGAGCGAGATACGGAAGGAACTTCGACGCGGCAGGCGACATCAAGGCCCCAGAATATCAGTTGTGTGATTCGGCCTACGACGACGTCGCGACGCACGACACACGAGACGTGTCAGCAGCTGGCTGTTCACCCGTCGTCATGGCCCACGAACAAGGAGCCCCCCCCCCCCACGGCATTGGTACAGACCGTGCACTGTGCTATTGTCGGCGTGCCTATCCCAGCAGGCTGTGACGCGAGGATCCGGCGCCCGCCGGGGAACGCGCGCGGTACATCAGCTCGATACATACGGCGCGAGGAGACGATGGCGAGTCCAGCTGTCCGACGCGCGGTAGCGTGCGTCTGCGCGGCCGCGGTTTTCACGATCGGGGCCGCGCACGCGCAAAAGCAACAAGCGGAGTACCTCTGGTCGATCGAGCGCTCGCTCTGGACGGGCACGAGCATCGGCGAGAACTACACGATCGAGGCCAGCGTGGGTCTCTGGGCGCCAGAGGCGATCATCGTGGCATCGAGCGAGCAGTTCGGCATTCTCGGCAGCGACATCAATTTCGGCGACGACCTCGGAATGGGCCGGCAGCGCCATCCGGAGTTTCGACTCACGTTCAAGCCTGGACGCCGCCATAAGCTACGTGCCTCGCTCATCCCGATCGAGTACCAGCAGCGGACCGTGCTCGAGCGGCGACTCGTGTTTCAGGGCATCGCGTACGACGTCGGCCTGACTGTCTCGTCATTGCTCAAGTGGGACGCGTGGCGCGTCGGCTATGAGTTCGACGTCGTCTCGCGCGAACGGGGCTACTTCGGCTTGATCGTCGAGACGAAGTACACGCGCCTCCAGGCGGAGCTCGAAAGCGACCTCGCCTACGAGTACACGAGAGCCCGGGCGCCGATCCCCGCCATCGGTGGCATCGCTCGCGTCTACGTCACGCGGTTCACGCCGATCACCGCCGAAGTGACCGCGTTCAAGGTACCGGAAATCTTCGCGGGGGACTACCGAGCGCAGTACGTTGACGTGGACGTCTACGGCACCCTCAATCTGTCGCGCGTGGTGGGGTTCAACCTCGGATACCGATCGATAGACTTCAGCTATCTGGTCGGCAGAGACACTGGCCATCTCAAGCTCGATGGCTTCTATCTATCGGGGGTGGTTCGGTTCTAGGCGAAGACTCCATCGGGTCAGGACTTAGGGAGGCGACCCCGGCGCCGTCGAACGTCGTCGTGGCGAGCTTGGCCAGTCGCCGGTCCGCGGCTAGGAGCGTCGCGTCGCGTTTGCAGAAGCAGAAACGCACCTGGGTTCGCCCAAGCATAGGATCGTGATAGAAACTGCCCCCCGGTACCGTCGCGACACCGACCTCGGTCACCAACCGCCGGGCGAACTCAACATCGTCCGCAGCGCCGAAGTGACCGATGTCGGTCATGATGTAGTACGCCCCGCGCGGTCGATTACACCTAAACTGGTGACGCTGGAGGATCTCGAACAACAGATCGCGGCGGCGCTGGTAGTCGGTCGCCAGGCGCGTGTAGTAGGCGTCTGGCGACGACAGCGCCACCGCGCCAGCCGCCTGCAGCGGCGCCGGCGCGCCTACCGTCAGGAAGTCGTGCACCTTGCGAATGGAACCTGTCAGCCAGTCCGGGGCGATCGCCCAGCCCACCCGCCACCCTGTCACGCTGTAGGTCTTCGACAAGCTGTTGATCGTGACCGTCCGCTCGGCCATGCCGTCGAGGGCGGCCATCGGCAGATGGCGCGCGTCATCGTAGACGATGTGCTCGTAGATCTCGTCCGTCACGGCGACAACACCCCACTGGTGACAAAGCCGAGCCACCGCGTCCAGTTCCGCTCGCGTGTACACCTTTCCCGTCGGGTTGTTCGGGCTGTTGATGATGATGGCCTTCGTCCGGTTGTTGAACACCGCGGCCAACTCATCGGGGTCGAACGCCCAGTCGGGCGGGCGCAGCGTGACGAATCGTGGGGTCGCGCCGGAAAGGATAACGTCCGGCCCGTAGTTTTCGTAGAAGGGCTCGAATACGACGACCTCGTCGCCGGGATCGACCAGCGCGAGCATCGTGGACATCATCGCCTCGGTCGATCCGCAGCACACCGTAACCTGGACGTCTGGGTCCACCGGCACCGCGTAGCGACGCGAGTACTCGCGGGCGATCGCCGCGCGCATCGCCGGCGCTCCCCACGTCACGGCGTACTGGTTGTCGTCCGCGCGAATCGCGGCGCACGCCGCGTCCTTCACCACGTCGGGGGCGGGGAAGTCCGGAAACCCCTGCGACAGGTTCAAACCGTCGTGCGCGTCCGAGAGCCGCGTCATCTCTCGAATCACCGATTCCGTGAAGTGACGTGTCTTGTGCGATCCCACGAGGGTCCCCATGCAGGTCATTATAGGAAGATGCTCGATCGGACGGTGGCACGCGGCGTCGTACTCTAATGAGGAGGTAGATGCCCAAGCGAATGATTCGCACATCAATGTGGGTTGGGTTGGCGGGTGGGATCGTTGCGGCGGTGATCGCGGTGTCGGGCACCCCGCCGGTGACCGCGGCACCGACCGCACCGGCACCGGTCGCCGACACGAATCTCTTACCTCTCGATGACTTCGCGCCGCAATTTCTCGGGATGTTCCGGAAGGCGATGACCATCGAGGACGACATCCGCACCTATGTGCAGCAGTACGACGTCGATATCGACCTGGCCCGTGCGATGCTGATCCAGGAATCTGGCGGGAACCCCAACCTGACGTCGATTGCAGGGGCCGCCGGCTATTTCCAGGTTATGCCGGCGACGTTCCGTGGACTCCGTGTCGACACCAACATCGAGGCTGGCATCAAGTATCTCAGCCAGATGGTGCGTCAGTTCCGGCGCGAGGACTACGCGGTGGCCGCCTACAACGGCGGCCCGGGACGCGCGCGGCGTGGCCGGCCGCCGCTTGAGACGTTGCAATACGTGCTGTCGGTCGGCGCCTATCGCACAGCGCTGAAGCTGCACGAGTCGTCCATACGTCATCATGCCGAGACAATTCGTCTCGAGGCGATTCGCGCGGGAGACGACTGGTGGTCCATCTCGCAGCGCACCGGCGTGTCCATCCTTCAGCTCCGCATGCACAACCCGTTTCTCGCGACGCGGGCGCTCAGGGTCGGGCAGTTCGTCGCCTACCCCCCGCAGCCGCGCCCCGACCTGTTCGCGCCGGCCGGAGACCAACACGTCGAATATCGCGCCCGGATCGGTGACAACTACCTCCACCTGGCGTTCGTGCTCGACGTCAGCCGCGACGATCTTCGCGAGCAGAACGACCTGTGGCATCTACAGACGATCCCGCCGGGCCAGATCCTCCGGTTGCCTCTCGAGTGGACGGGCGCGCACGAGCTTCACACCGTGCAGACAGGCGACGATCTTCGCAGTGTCGCCGAGCGTCTCAAGTCGTCCCCGTGGCGCATCATCCGCGACAACAACCTATTCTGGGATGAGACGATCAGGCCAAGCATGGTGCTGCGCGTCCGACCGGCGGCGCCGAAACCGACTTTCGTGACCTATCGGGTACAAAGCGGCGACACGCTCAGCGCCATTTCCCGCCGGTACGGGACGAGCGTGCGTGCGATTCAAGTCGCAAACAACATAACCGGACGGACGTTAATCCGGATCGGCCAACGCCTGCGGATTCCGACGCGACCCGAGTAAAGCGTGCGAGTCGCGCCTGAGGCTACGTCCCGAGCAGGCTCGGGTCACCGTCAGCGAGGGTCCGCACGAGCTCCTGATCGAAGAACAAGTACCGCGAATGCACGCTGGAGGGAATCCTCTCCTCGTAGAGGCTTCGCGCGCGGTCGATCTCGCCTTTCAGTCGATGATACAGATCCCGCTCGGCCCGCCCGTCGGTCACCGCACCTTCGTTATAGAGTTTGATTTCCGACACCAGCAGTCGCGCGTAGCGTCGCGCCGCCTCGTCGGCTTCCGATTTGCCGATGCCCGGCGCTGGTTCCAGCCTTGAGCCTGCGACGTTCGCTGGCTGAAAAATCGCCCCGTTACCCGTCGCCAATGCGACGGCACGGTCCGCCGTGAGGGCTGCGAGGCGGTGTCCGGCATGTCGTGCGAGCAGCTCGACCGCGTCAGACCACTGCGACAGGATCGACTGGCTTTCCGCGTGCACGTCGTCGGCGTACACCAACACCATCGTCTCGCCCCCAATCAGCACCGGCACCGCCAGGGCGCTGCGATCCCCTGGCAGCGCCGTGAACGCCGGCGGCCGATCGGCATCGATGCGCGCGCGCCCTGCAGGCAGCACCCGAGTTTGCCGTGAGCCGATCGCGAGACTCAGAAACCCTGCATCGGACCCCTTCAAGATCCGGGACCGCGCCTCACCCGCCTCCGGACCGAACCCAGCGAATCGCCAGCCACGCATATCGCCGTCACTGGCCACGAACACCGCCGCCCGTCCGGCTTCTTCGGCGACCAGTTCGGTCAGCGTGTCGAGCACGTCCGTCAGGGTCGGCTGCGCGTCGAGGTGGCGCACCGCATCGAGCAACCGAGAGACGGCCGCCGTCCGCTCCAAATCCGCGGCGCGCTGCACATCATCCAGCAGTGCCTGACGTTCGGCTTCGGCCCTCGCTACGAGCTCGCTGGCCATGGTACGGACATCCCGATCAATCGCTTCCCGCAGGCGTGCCAGGAGCGCGTCGACCGCCATTTGTACGTCTTGTTCCAAGCTCATGTGCGCCTTGGCATTATAATTGAAGCCTTGTAGGGCAGGGCTTTAGCCCTGCGTCGGTCATGGGGGCGACACGGCTTCGACGGGGGTAAAGGAATCGTAGGATGCATGCCGAGCACCATCGACTCGCTAATCCGATGGAAAACACTGTAAGTGCGGATACGCAACTTGCTCTCGCTGCTTAATTAAGTAGCGCGCTTACCTTGGCAGCGCCCACGGGTCGAGGATAAGCGTCATACAGTGGGCTGGTCGTCGCGCGCGGCACCGACACGCGACGATGAGATGCATCGGGGCTGGGCCTCCGGCGGTTTCCGCCGCCCTTCGACGTCGGAGGCGAGAACTTCAAGGGCGGACACGCATGTAGAGTCCTACGGCACCGTACTCTCGGACGCGGGTTCGACTCCCGCCGCCTCCACCAT
>CAZYFH010000024.1:0-51807 GCA_964646815.1 uncultured Vicinamibacteraceae bacterium
ACAAGGACACGACGGGTGTGCTGCCGCTGCTGTCGCTCGACGGCACCGCACCGCGGCCCGCGGCCGCCGCGGCGGCTGCCGTTACCGCCGCAGGAGGTCCCCAATGAGCCGCACAACCACGATTCAAATCGTCATCGGCATCGCCCTGCTCGTCATCCTGGGCCAGTCGGCGTACACCGTCAGCGAGACCGAGCAGGTCATCCTCACGCAGTTCGGCGAACCGGTGGGCGACCCCATCGTCACGCCGGGACTCAAGTTCAAGATCCCGTTCATCCAGCGGACCAACGTCTTCGAGAAGCGATTCCTGGAATGGGACGGCAACCCGGACCAGATGCCGACGAGAGACCGGCGGTTTATCCGGGTCGACACGTACGCGCGGTGGCGCATCACCGACCCGCTACTCTTCTTTCAGCGCTTGCGGGACGAGCGGGGCGCGCAGTCGCGGCTCGACGATATCCTCGACGGCGAAACACGAAACGCCGTCGCGCGGCATGACTTGATCGAGTTGGTGCGCAGCACCACTCGAGACCCCGCCGACGTGCAGATCGAGTCCGATGAGGAAGAGGTCATCCTTGAGGCCATCGAAAGCGGCCGGCGGGAGATCCAGCGCGACATCCTCGAGACCGCCGCGGCGCGGACTGCCGACCTCGGGATCGAGCTGCTCGATCTGCGTCTCAAGCGGATCAACTACATCGAAGAGGTGCAGCAGGACGTCTTCGCCCGGATGATCGCCGAACGAGACCGCGTCGCCGAGGAATTCCGCTCGGAAGGCCAGGGCGAGTCGGCGCGGATTCACGGCGAGCGCGAACGCGAACTGGCGCAGATCCAATCGGAGGCCTACCGGGAAGCGGAGGAGCTGCGTGGTCAGGCGGATGCGGAGGCGACAGGCATCTACGCGGAAGCCTACAGCCGCGACGCCGACTTCTACGCCTTCACGAAGTCGCTCGAGACGTACGAGCAGACGATGGATCCGGAGACTTTCTTCATCCTAGGGACGGACAGCGACCTGCTCAAGTACCTGGAGCAGACGCGCTAGTGTCGACGGGCGGGCCGTTCGCCAGCGGCTCGCCCACGCGACCTCGCTTGGGGTCGTCGGACGCCAACGCGACATCGGAGGTCATCGATACCACTGACGCGACGACGTTTCTTCACAGCACGGCTGCGCTGCTCGGCGCCGTCCCCTGTAGCGGCGCTCACCGGCCGCCGCCCAGCCGGCCGTCAGACCAGCGGCGAGCATCCCCGCGCCGTGCTTCGTTGACACCAACGGGACCTGGATGGGTGTCTATACCGCGGGCGAGAGACTGGCGATGGTGCTGTGCCACGGGTTTCTGGAACTGGCGTTTTCCTGGCGTCACCAGATCCCCGTTTTTCGGATACCGGTCTCCTGACTGCGGGCACTGGACTCAGCAGGAGAAGCCCGACGAATTCAACCGCGTGACGCTTGAGTGGATGGGCCGGAAGTTTACGTGATTCGGAACCGGGCCCCGGTGTGAGCTCAGCACCGCACTGGGGACGCGGCCTCGGCCGTCCGTGTCTCAACGCCCATCCGCTGAGTATCCCACGGCGGCTCCGTCGGTTTGAGGGGGAACGGACCAGTCGCCCGCCTGGCCGCTACCCGACCCGCGTCCACTTCCGACTTCCGCGCGCACTCTTCACCACGGCGTCGATGAACAGCATGCCCCTGAGACCATCGTCGACGGTGGGAAAGTCGAGCGCGAGCGGGTCCGGTTCCACGCCTTGGATTTGTGCGCGAATCGTGTCACAGACGTTGCGGTAGATACTTGCGAACGCCTCGAGGAAGCCTTCCGGGTGACCCGCCGGTAGCCGCGTCGCCCGCGCGGCGGCGGGGCTCGTGTCGGCCACGTAGCCGTGGCCCCGTCGCCACACTTCCACCGGGCGGTCCACTGAGGTCACACGCAGCGTGTCTGGCTCTTCCTGGCGCCACGCGATGCCTTTGCGTTCGCCGTAGACGCGAATCGCCAGACCGTTCTCTTCGCCGACGGCGACCTGACTCGCAAGCAGCACACCACGCGAGCCCCCCTCGAAGCGCACGAGGACCGCGCCGTCGTCGTCGAGCGTACGCCGCAGGACGAAGGTCGTCAGGTCGGCGCAGACGTGAGTCATTCGCTGGCCGGTGATGTACTCGACGAGGTTCTCTGCGTGCGTGCCGATGTCGCCAATGCAGCCAGACGCGCCGGCGGACCGCGGGTTCGTGCGCCATGCCGCTTGTTTGTGCCCCGTCCGCTCCAGCGGTGTCGCGAGCCAGCCTTGCGCGTACTCGACGGCGATCTTGCGCACGGTGCCGAGTTCCCCGGCGCGGACCAGATCTCGCGCCAGCTTCACCATGGGGTAACCCGTGTAGTTGTGGGTGAGGGCGAACACGCAGCCGGACGCCTCCACCGCGCGCTTCAGCGCGCGGCCTTCACGGACGTTGAGCGTCATCGGCTTCTCGCAGACGACGTGTACACCGGCCTGCAGAAACGCCTTCGCGATCGGAAAGTGCAGGTCGTTTGGCGTCACCAAGGAGACGAAGTCGATGCGCTCCCCTTCCGGTCGCGCGAGCTCCCGCTCGATCATGGTCTCCCACAACCCGTAGGCACGCGCGGGCGCCAGCCCGAGCTCTCGACCTTTCCGCCGCGACTTGCGCGCCGTGGCCGAGAACGCTCCGGCCACCAGCTCAACACCGCCGTCGAGACACGCCGCGCGCCGGTGCACCTCTCCGATGAAGGCGCCGGGACCCCCGCCGACCATGCCCATCTTGAGTGTGCGATCGAGTTGGGGTGACATCCGGGAGGTTCCAGGTTCAGGGTTCCGGGTTCAAGGGTCGGGTGGCGCGTCCGGCGTCCGAGTGCAGGGGTCCAGGTGCCGGTTCGCCTAGGACGTGGCCGTACGGCGAGCCAGACTCACTGCTCGAACGCGGCGTCGAAGGCAACGCCCGACGGTTCGAAATCGATCCGCTTGACGAACTCGCACGACTCGCGCGCGCCATGCTCGCGGTTCATACCCGAATCTTCCCATTCGACCGAGAGCGGCCCTGCATACTCGACCCGATTCAACGCGCGAATGATGGATTCGAAGTCGACATCACCGCGTCCGACGGACCGGAAGTCCCAGCCGCGACCCGACGCGCCGAAGTCGAGGTGTGACGAGAGAATGCCGCTCCGCCCGTCCAGCGTCACCGCGGCGTCCTTCATGTGCACGTGGTAGATGCGGTCGGGGAACTCGTGGAGGAACTGGACCGGGTCGATCCCCTGCCACTCGAGGTGGCTCGGATCGAAGTTGAAGCCGAACACCTCACGCCGCCCGATCGCCTCGAGCGCGCGGTGCGCTGTGACGATGTCGAAGGCAATCTCCGTCGGGTGCACCTCCAGCGCGAACCGCACACCGCACTCTTCAAACACGTCGAGAATGGGATGCCAGAGATCCGCGAACTGCCGGTACCCCCGGTCGATCATCGACGGAGGCACGGGCGGAAACGAGTAGATCAGGTGCCAGATCGACGACCCGGTGAACCCGCACACGACGGGAACGCCGAGGTTCTTGGCGGCCCGTGCGGTGTTCTGCATCGTGGTCATGGCCCATCGCCGTTTGGCCTCCGGATCGCCTTTAAGGTCGTCGGGCGCGAACGAGTCGGAGCGCTCGTCATCGTTGAGGTCGCACACGAGCTGTCCGGCCAGGTGATGCGAGATAGCCCAGCACCCGAGGCCGTGCTCGGCGAGCAGATCGCGGCGCGCCTGGCAGTACGCGGCGTCGGCCGCGGCCCGATCGACGTCCAGATGGTCGCCCCAGCAGGCCAACTCCAACCCGTCATACCCAAACGCCCGGGCTTTCCCGACCAACTCGGTGAGCGGCAAATCAGCCCACTGGCCAGTGAAGAGGGTGACACGTCGTCGCATACCGCCCCTCATTATCGCTGTAAAGCGCGCTATAGTGCTGCCGGATAGAGGTTGGCACCTATTGATGGCGCGCGACAACAATCGCCAGTGGCGTCTCGCCTCGCGGCCGACCGGCATGGCAACCGAGACGGACTTCGTCTATCGCGAAGAGGCGAAGCCGACGATCGACGACGGTCAGTTCCTCGTACGTGTCCTGTATGTCTCGTTCGACCCCGCGATGCGCGGCTGGATGACGGACGACCCTGGGTACGTGCCGCCGATCGAGATCGGTAGCGTCATGCGCGCCTCTGGCCTCGGCCAGGTGATCGAATCACGCCATGAGGAGTTCGCTGCCGGCGAGATCGTGGCCGGCCCGTTCGGCTGGCAGGACTACACGGTCTGCGACGGGCGCGAACCGCGGTCGGTCCAGCGCGTCGACCCGGTGCACCCGCTGTCGAGCTATCTGGGCGTCCTGGGTGGCACGGGGCTCACCGCCTATTTTGGGATGCTCGACGTCGCGAAACCGAAAGCGGGCGACACCGTACTCGTCTCCGGCGCGGCCGGGGCAACTGGCTCCATCGCCGCGCAGATCGCCAAGCTGCAGCAGTGTCGGGTAATCGGGATTGCCGGAGGCACGCCCAAGTGTAAGTGGCTCACGGACGAGCTCGGGCTGGATGCGGCGATCGACTACAAATCCGACGATGTCGACGCGCGGCTTGGGGAGCTGTGCCCAAAGGGCGTCGACGTCTACTTCGACAACGTCGGTGGCTCGGTCCTGGAGACCGTTCTCGATCACATGGCGGTGTGGGGACGAGTAGCCCTGTGCGGGATGATCTCGGGCTACAACGCCGAACAGCCGCCGGCCGGTCCCCGGAACTTGTTCCTCGTGATCACGCGGCGGATCCGGATGGAGGGATTCCTCATCCCGGACTACGCTCCGCGATTCAACGAGGCACGACGCGCTCTGTCAGCCTGGCTCGCCTCCGGAAAGATCACCGCGAGAGAAGACATTCAGGAGGGGTTCGAGAACATTCCATCGACGTTTCTTCGGCTCTTCCACGGTGCGAACATCGGCAAGCAGCTGCTGAAGATTGCCGATCCGCCGATCCCGACGCGCTGGCGGGCGACGGCGACCGTAGCCAGGGACCGCTGACATAGAATGAGGCACGCTGTGCGACGAAGAGATTCGATGCCACCCCTCACACGACGCAAATGGAACCGTCTGATGCTGGCTGCCGCCGGTGCGTCGGCGGCCAGCCTGCTCCCGCTGGGTCGAAGCAGCGCCTGGGCGGCAGAGTCCCGATTTTCTGGCGTCCTGATCGGTCTTCAGAGCTACAGCGTGCGCGACATGGATCTGGAGGCCAGCATCGGCGCAATGCGCGAGCTTGGGCTCACGAGCTGTGAGCTGTGGGAGGTGCACGTCGAGCCCCGCGAGCTGCGCAGGCCGGAAAATCGTGAACGCCTGCGGCGCTGGCGGACGACCGTCTCGCTCGACTATTTCCGACGCATCCGGGACAAGTTCGATGCCGCCGAGATCGGGCTCAGTGCCTACAACCTGAGCTTCAAGGACCATTTCTCAGACGCCGAAATCGATCGTGGCTTCGAGATGGCCACGGCGCTCGGCGCCCCGGCGATCACCGCATCGGCTCACATGAACAGCGTCGCTCGGATCGCACGGATGGCTGAGCGCTACGGCATCCCGGTAGCGATGCACAACCACTCTCGCGTCCACCCGAACGAATTCGCAACGCCGGACGACTTTGCCAAAGCCATCGAGGTCGGCGGGGCGGCCCCGATTGCCATCAACCTCGACATCGGTCACATGACGGCCGCCAACTTCGATCCGCTCACGTATCTACGCGAGAACCATCAGCGAATCGTCACGCTCCATCTCAAGGACCGCACACGCAACCAAGGCCCGAACGTCCCGTGGGGTAACGGCGACGCACCGATTCGCGAGGTGCTGCGCCTGCTCCGCGACGAGGGATGGGACATCCCCGCCAACATCGAATACGAGTACGACGGCGGCGACACCGTCACCGAGATCCGCCGCTGTCTCGACTACTGTCGGGCGGCGCTCGAATCGTAGGTCATCACAGGACACAGCCATGGAATGGAACACCACGATCGTGACCGCGACGCTCCTCGCCGGGGTATGGGGGGGGTACCGTGTGGACCTGACCGGCCAGACTCTGAGCCAGACGACCGGTTGGCATGCGCTGTTCGATGAGACCTCAGCGACTGGTTGGCGCGGGTATCGCCGCTCGGACCTACCAGACGGCTGGCAGGTGGTCGACGGCACGCTGGCACGCGTGGCCCCGGCCGGCGACATCATCACGGTCGACCTATTCGAAAGCTTTGAGCTCGTGTTCGATTGGAAGGTGGAGCGCGGCGGCAACAGCGGCATCTTCTTCGGCGTCTCCGAGGACGGTGACGCGGTTTGGCACAGCGGCCCGGAGTTTCAGATTCTCCACAACGCTGGACACCGCGACGGACAACAGCCGATCACATCCGCCGGCAGTAACTACGCCGTGCACCCACCGGTACGCGACGTGACGCGCACCGTAGGTGAGTGGAACGAGGGGCGGCTGATCGTGGACGGCAACCGTGTTGAACACTGGATGAACGGAGTACAACTGCTCATCTACGAGCGCGGCAGCGCGGACTGGAAGGCCCGTGTCGCAGCCAGCAAGTTTGCCAACTCCCCTCACTACGGCACGGTGTCGCGCGGACACCTGGCCATCCAGGACCACGGCGACCCGGTGTGGTTCCGGAACATGAAGATCCGGCCGATCGAGTAGCCGACCCCTGCTCGTACACCGATCGGTCACCTGTCTGACGTCTCATGTCGCATCTCGAAGGGTCCCCGCGACGGTTCCTGCCTCCGACCTAGTGGCCTGAGACGTCAGACACCGACATCGCACATGTCCTCCGCGACTCGACGCAAGCTTTCCCTCATGATGTTCCTCCAGTACTTCGTCTGGGGGGCGTGGTCGGTTCCGCTAGGCACGTATCTCGCTACCGCTCTCGAGTTTCCAGGTCAGCAGATCGGCCTCGCCTTCGGCACGACGGCGGTTGCGGCGATGGTCTCGCCGTTCTTCATCGGCATGGTAGCCGATCGATATTTCCCGACGGAGCGCATCCTTGCCGCGTTGCACGCAGCGGGCGGGCTCGTGCTGCTCGTCGCATCAACCCAACGGTCGTTCGGCGTTTTCTACGTCGTGCTACTCCTCTATGCGCTCTGTTACATGCCGACACTTGCACTGACGAACTCGATTTCGTTCCGTCAGATGTCGAACCCGGGGCGCCAGTTCCCGGCCATCCGGGTGTACGGCACCATCGGCTGGATCGTGTCCGGTCTGGCTGTCGGGTTTCTCCAACTGGAAGCGACGGCTCGACCGATGCAGATCGCGGGCGCCGCATCTTTGCTGCTGGCGATCTTCTGCCTCGCGCTTCCGCACACACCGCCGGCTCGAACCACGTCGCGTGTGACCGCACGCAACGTGCTCGGACTCGATGCCTTATGGCTGATGCGCGACCGGTCGTTCGCGGTGTTCGTGGTTGGGTCGTTTCTGGTCTGCGTACCGCTGCAGTTCTACTACACCTTCGCCAATCCGTTCCTCAACGAGATTGGCGTCGACAACGCGGCCGCGAAAATGACGCTCGGCCAGATGTCCGAGATCATGTTCATGCTCGCCCTGCCTTGGTGCTTCGCCCGCTTCGGGGTCAAGACGCTGCTGCTCGTCGGCATGGTCGCCTGGACGGCGCGCTACCTATTCTTTGCCGGTGGCGATCCGGGCGCGGGCGTTTGGATGCTCTACGCTGGGATCTTGCTCCACGGGATCTGCTACGACTTCTTCTTCGTCACGGGACAGATCTACGTCGACACGAAGGCCCCTCCGGATCTCCGCGCGGCGGCGCAGGGATTCATCGCGTTCGCGACGCTCGGCGTCGGGATGTTCCTTGGCTCATTGCTATCGGGACGAGTCGTCGACTTCTACCAGAGAGCCGGTAGCCCGGACGGTCACGAATGGGATCGCATCTGGCTAGCGCCCGCCGTGTGGGCCGCGCTGGTCCTGGTGCTGTTCGCGCTCTTCTTCACCTACCGCCGGCCGTCCACCGCCGAGGCGGCCGCGTAGTACGAAGGCTCCCGACCCGGGCAGATCAGGTCGTCCCGAACGTCAGCCAAGTCCCTTTCAGCGGTGCCTGGCCGATACCCGGCTTCGACCAGTCGCAGACGCCGTCGGCAAAAATGCCACGCAGGCGATCCGTCTCGGCGGCGGTGAAGCTCACCTCGTAGTCAGAGGCGTCAACCGTCCTAAGATCGCACTTGACGATGTCGCCGGCGAGCGGCGCTCCGGCCACCTCACGTGGGGCCGGCGGCGATGGGTAGAGCTCCTCGCAACGCCCCGCTCCACGCGTCTGTTCCTCGACGATTTTCTCAGGCTGTTCGTCGCGCGACCAGCACGCATCGACCAACTCGGCTGGCTTCGCGCGGATCACCTTGTCAATCTGCGGGTCGTTGGACGTGTCGGACGCCAGATTGGCCAGCCAGGCATCCATCTGCGAGAGCGCGTCCTGCAAAACCGGGCTCTGGCTGCTGTACAGCCCGTAGCGGTCGTCCTCAACCAACATAATGTGGTTGTCGACGCGACCATTGGCCGCCCTGAGCCGCTCGCGCATCGAGAACGAGTGGTAGCGGACATGCACGTCGCCGTTCTCCCGATCGTCGCTGTAGCCGCGATAGTCCACGATCGGCGTCTGGGCAAGACCACCGCCACCGTTAGTCAGCCGCCCTGTTTCGTACAGCAGTCGCACGGCGTCCCCGTCAGCGACCGTTCGCTCCAGCTGAAACTCGCCGTCGTTGTCGTAACCGCCGATCCTCTCGTTAAGATCGAGAAACTGCGTCGTGGTGATGACACCATCGTTGAGCGCTCGGAGGCCGTATTGCACACCGACGTTGTCGAGCGGCCGCCGCGCGAATCCCGTGACGGGATCTCCTCCGAGGACGTTGACGTAGTGATCGTAGACGTCGCAGCGCGCGCCGCTGGGATTGTCCGTCGGATGGTAGCGCAGCGGCTCGGGAAGCACGTCCGGACAGAATTCCATCGCGATGCGCCCCGCGTTTCTCGACACGTTGGGCATCGTCGCCAGCTTGAGGAAGCCGGCGACGGCGCGTTGCTCTTCCGGCGTAAAGACTGCGTCCGCAGTATCAAAATAGTGCACGAGGAGCAGGGCGTCGGTGACCATCGGGATCGTCCCGGAGCTGACGTCCGGGAAACTGCAACCAGGGATGATCCCGTCGAGCAGTCCGGGGTAGTTGTCGGCGATCTGATGGTTCTGATACGACCCGCCGGAGCACCCCCAGCCGATCGTGTAGCGGGGCGGACCGTAGGCCTCGATGAACCTCTCCTTCACCATCATCATCGTCTCGGCCGCGAGCACGTCGTTGCAGTTGTTGCCGTAGACGTTGAGCGTCGCTGACGCCACGGCGTACCCCTGCCGCAGCATGACGTCATCGGTGACCCCTCCGGTTCGAGACCCTTGTCGATACCATCCGTTAACACACCCACCGCCGAACGAGTAGATGAGACGGCCGTTCCATCCCCTCGAAGGGTTCCACGCGTTGGGTTCCGCGTCCGTCTCGGGGTCGTGCAACATCGCGATCTGGTAGATGGCCCGGTTAACGGTCCCGGTTTCGATGCGCACCACATATGGCACGTCCTCCCCAGTGAGGGTGATGGCATGCGCCAGATCGGCCGGGCGATAGCCGGGAGCGGGCATTGGCTTGAGCTCGTCATCGTCCTTCGACCGGTAGGAGTAGTCGACACGCCGTGCCACTGAACAGTCGTCATCGAGCGGTGGTCCGAGCGTGTCGCCGGAGACCAACTCAAAGGCCGCGGCTTCGCAGATGAACGGGTGCTGGTGCGGCCCGGAGAACACCGGTCCTTCGACCGGGTGATTGACGAGAGTCACCGTCGCCATGGAAGCCGTGTCGGTGTGAGACACGGTCACCTCATTGCGACCGGCCGCGAGCCCCTCAACGAGACCGACGAGGCGACGGTGCCTGTCGTCGTGGCGAAACGTTGTAGTCACGTCGGTGCCATTCGCCGTGACGCGAACGTCGGACAGCGGCACGCCGGCCGGCGCGTCGACGGCGACGAGCGCGGCCCCGCCGGTGACCATCTCAGGCCGGCTCGACAGTGTCGTAATCCCGAACGAGCCGTCAGCGGCATCGCCCGCGAGGCAGGCCGCCAGACCGCCCGCGACCACGACACCACTGACCACCGCCACCCTACGAGACACTGTTGGCATTGACCTCTCCTGGCGCCTCACGCCGTCTCGAGTTTCGAAACTCGCACTACTGTTTCGCGATGGCGCTTTGTCCCCGCCGCAGTACGAATTTCTGGATCTTTCCGGTCGCGGTCTTCGGAAGCTCGTCGACGAACGCGATCTTGCGGGGCGCCTTAAAATTCGCCAGGTGATCCCTCGCGAACGCGATCAGGTCGGCCTCGGTGGCCGACTCCGCCTCGTTGCGGACGACGAATCCATACGGCGTCTCGCCCCATTTCTCATCCGGTATGCCTACCACCGCGATCTCCCGCACGGCCGGGTGGCGCATCATCACACCCTCCACCTCGACTGAAGAGATGTTCTCGCCGCCGCTGATGATGACGTCCTTGAAGCGGTCCCGGATCTCGACGTAGCCATCGGTATGCACGACCGCCGCGTCGCCGCTGTGGAACCAGCCATCGCGCATCGCCTCGGCCGTCGCATCCGGATCATCGTAGTACCCGGCCATGACGACGTTGCCACGCACGACGATCTCGCCCAAGGTCTGCGCATCGCGGGGGACCTCGTGTCCGTCCTCATCGACGACACGAATCTCGCCGGAGGTAACTAGCTCCACGCCCTGCCGTGCCTTGATTGTGGCCCGCTCGTCCGGTGAATGCTCGCGATGCTCCGGACGCGGCTCGCAGACGGTGATGAACGGCGCCGTCTCGGTGAGCCCGTAGACGTGGAGGAGCTCCCACCCGAACTCCCCCTCGATCCGCTGGATGGTCGCTGCGGCTGGCGGCGCGCCCGCGGTCATCACCTGAACGCCGGCGCGCATCTCGCCGCGCTGATCGGCCGGCGCGTTCGCCAGCATGATGAGGACCGTCGGCGCAGCGCAGAGTCGGGTCACCGACTCGTCGCGCATCAGGCGAAACGCCATGGCCGGATCCACTTGACGCAGACAAACGTGCACCCCGCCGACAGCCGTCATGACCCACACGAACGTCCAGCCGTTCGCGTGAAACATCGGTAGCGTCCACAAGTAGCGGTCAGCGCAGGTCATTGGCCAATGCACGAGCGTGCCGACCACGTTCATATACGCATTACGGTGCGTGATCATCACGCCCTTCGGACGGGAAGTGGTGCCGCTCGTGTAGTTGATGGTCAGCAGGTCGCGCTCGTCGATCGACGGGGCCTCGAACGCCGGCGCCTCAGCGGCGATGAGCGCCTCGTAGTCCAGCCACGCGGCGTGATCGCCCTCGAGAGCCACGAATTGCTCGACGTCACCGCACTGCGCACGGACCCCGTCGATCGCCTCGAGGAAATCCGCATGCGCGCAGACGACCTTAGCGCCGCTATGTTGAATGATGTACGCGACCTCGTCTGGTTTCAGGCGGTAGTTGATCGGCACCAGCACGGCGCCAATCTGCGGGATCGCATAGAACGACTCGAGCTGCGCGTGCGTGTTGGGGGCGAGGTAGGCGACCCGATCACCCTTCGACACGCCCAAGCGCTGCAACGCAGCCGACCAGCGGTCGCAACGCTCGAAGAACTCCGCGTACGTCAGGCGCAGGGACCCATCCACGACCGCCTCGCGGTCCGGATACAGCGCGCGGGCACGCCGTTGGAATTCGAGGGGCGTGAGCGGCGTTTCCACGATGGTCACGGATGATACCATCGTACGCAGAGGAAACGATCTTGCGGCTACGAAGCGTAGGAACGGGATGCTTCGCTATCGCCGTCGGTCTGCTGTGCGCGTCGGTTGCGGCGGCACAACAGCAACCCGGCCCCGCGACCGTCGCCGGCGTCTGGCGTGGTTTGGCGTCCGCGCCGAGCGGCAACACCGAGAACGTGATCCTGACGGTGGTCCTGAATGATGGCACCTATGCCGGGTTTGTCTCCGGATTGATCGGCAACACTGTCCCGCTCACACCGGTCACCGTCGAGAATCGTCACCTGACGGCGGGCGCCTCGGTCGAAACCGACCTCGGTCGGGTCAGCGTGCGCTACGAGTTGACCCTCAGCGAGGACGGGGACGTGCTCTCGGGCTCGCAGCGTGTGGGCCTCGGCGCGCTGAGTGCGCCGTTCGAGCTCGAGCTGAAACGCCGGCGACGGCGCGACGTGCCGCAGCCCCAGGTCGAGCAGCGGCTTGGCTACTTCCTCGGCGCTTGGGAGTTCGACTACACGGGCGGCGAGTTCCCGCCACTGAGCCTTGGGACTCGATCGGGGGTCCTCACCTTCACGCAGCGGGGCGACGCGCCGTTCGTTGACGGCGCCGTCACCGGCGAGGTCTTCGGCGAGCCCTACACGGAGCGCATCGTGATGGGCTACGACGAGACGAGCCACTTCCTCGTGTTCAAGGAAACCCTGTCGACCGGTGCCGAGCTGCTGAGCGTGGCCGATTGGTCGAGCCCGATCGCGATCAACTTTGTCACCAGCCCGATCGAGGCCGACGGCCTCGTGTATCAGCTCCGCCGGGTGTTCTCGATGACCTCCGAGACGGCCTTCCGGATCACCGAGGAGTTCTCAGTCGACGGCGGGCCCTACCGGAGGCTCGGAAACGGGGTCTTCAAGCGGCGCGATTAGGCCGTCATGCGGCACGACAACTGGAACTTTGTACTCGTTGTGGACCGTCGCGGCACATGGTCAAGGCGCGCACGGCGCGCCTCGCGGGCACGGAGCGGGGCTTTCGGGGTCCCCCTGCAGCGACCGCGGCTCGGTTTGGTGACGCAGCCCCGTCAAGTGGACCGTAACAGCCGTATGTGGAGTGCGGTCCGAGCCGAGACGCTCGGCTGGCAAGGCGTGACGAGGGAGCATATTCCGAACATGTGCCCGAGGAACACCGCTGGCAGGCGGTGCGTCGCGGCCGGAAATCGCTCTCCAAATGGCTATTGCAGTCCGCTAGTTAGGACACGGACGAATCGATGACCTTCGTCGCCGCGCTCGACCCGACGCCCCTCTGGACGCACTTCGATACGATCCTCACCATCCCGCGCGCCTCCAAGGACGAGGGGCACATGCGCACGCATGTGGTCGGCGTCGCGGAACGCGCCGGCTGCAGCCACGTCATCGACGGCGCCGGCAATGTCGTCGTCCGGAAGCCCGCAACGGCTGGCCACGGCGACGCTGCGGTCACGATCCTGCAGTCGCACCTCGACATGGTGCAGGAGAAAAACGCCGACGTCGCACATGACTTTGGGACCGATGCCATCGTCCCGCAGCGGGACGGCGCCTATCTCACCGCGACCGGCACGACGCTGGGCTCCGACAACGGGATTGGCGTGGCCACGATGCTCGCGCTCATCGACGCGACGGCGGTGACGCACGGGCCGCTTGAGTTGCTATTTACGATTGACGAGGAGACCGGACTCACCGGCGCAGCCCAGCTCGACGCCGGCCTCCTCCGCGGTCGCCGGCTCATCAATCTCGACTCGGAGGAGGAGGGGATCCTCTATGTCGGGTGTGCAGGCGGCGGCGATACGAGGATGACACTTGATCTCGCCACGAGTGGGCGGGCGAGCGGCGACGTGAGCGTGGCGCTCTCGCTCACCGGACTGAAGGGCGGCCACTCGGGATGCGATATCCACCTCCAGCGTGGGAACGCGCTCTGCCTCCTCACACGTGCGCTTTGGGCCGCACATCTCGCGACCCCCTTCCGGCTGGCGCGCTTGGAGGGTGGCAGCGCGCACAACGCGATCCCACGTGAGGCCTTTGCGACGCTCGTCCTCGATGGTGACGAGCGCAACGGCGTGGTCGCGGCGATCGAAGCGGAATTCGCCCGGGTTCGAGACGAGTTTCGCCCCGCCGATCCCAACATCCACCTTGCAGTCAAGGACGACGCGGACCGGACGACTACGTGGGACGCGGACACCACTGCAACCGTGCTCCGCCTCGTCACGAGCCTCCCGCACGGCGTCGAGGCGATGAGCTACGACATCCCGGACCTGGTCGAGACCAGCACCAACCTCGCCACCGTGAAGCCGGACAACGACTCGCTGGTGATCACGACGAGCAGTCGCTCGTCGATTGACGCGGCGCTCGAGGCGCTCCGCCGGCGCATTCGGGCGACCGGGCTGCTGGCGGGCGCGACGGTACACGAGAGCGCCGCCTACCCGGGCTGGAAACCCAACCTCGAGTCACATCTGCTGAGCGTCGTGAAGACGGTGCATCGGCAGGAGCTCGGCTCGACGCCGGAGGTCAAGGCGATTCACGCTGGTCTCGAGTGTGGCATCATCGGCCAGAAGATCGCGGGCATGGACATGATCTCGTTCGGCCCGGTGATCGAGTTCCCCCATTCGCCCGACGAGCGGGTACAGATCGAGTCGGTCGGCCGGTTTTACCAGCTGCTCGTCGCCACGCTGGCCGCGCTCGCCTAGCGGCCCTTTCGTTCGAACCGCGGACTTCCGAGAGCCAGAGCCTGCGCGACCGGCTGCCTGTCGCCGCTCCTACAGGGGGACACCTCTCGGCATTCGACCTGCCCGGCTCTCTCTTCCTTCTTGTCCGGTCCGCTCTCGCCAGGAAAATACTGTATTGAATACAGGATTAGAGGGTTCACAGCATGATCGTGCGGCTCAACATAACGATCGACGAGGACGTTCACGAGCGGCTGAAGCTGCCCCCCAAGGGGATTAGCCGCTTCATCAACGCCGCGATTCGGGCGCGTCTGTGGCCGTCTGAGGCGGAACTCGGCAAGGCGTACAGAGCTGCTGCTGACGAGCGGTCTCAACAGGCGGAGTCTCGAGAGTGGGAAGCCACTGACGTCGAGGGCTGGCCGGAATGAGCCGCGTCCCCATACGAGGTGATGTCTATTTGGTAAATCTCGATCCCGTGGATGGGACGGAGATCCGCAAGACCCTACCCGCGGTGATCGTCACGCACGACTCGTGTAACCGCTATGGCACGAGGATCGTAGTGCTGCCGATTACCAGCAAGGTCGCTTCGCTCTATCCTGGTGAGGCGAGAATCACCGTGAAGGGAAAGCTGGCGTGAGCGCTTGGCGACCCAGATTCGGTCGATTGACAAGAGCCGGTTGCAGGCTCTGGCCGGCGCGGTCGCCTCAGACGAGATGGCGCGTGTCGATGAGGCGCTGACCATTACACTCGCCCTTCGAACGTAGCGCAGCGCTCGACCTGACTCGTCGGTGGCGGAGCGTTGCTGCGATGACTGCCGTGGAAAATTCATGTGACGGATAATTTCTTGGTGGCTCGACTCTGAGGCGAGCGTAGCGCGTAGGTCAGCAAAGAACGGCGACGCCAGGATCGCCATGAGGATATCGCGTTCCTCGTATCCTCGATCAAGCGCCGCGAGTCCCCGCGCGTTGGGCGTGCTGGTCGAACTAGCGGATCAAAGCCGATCCCCGCGATCGTCGCTGGATGGCTTCGGCGAGGCAGGCGGCGCCTCTCGGGATCGGTGTGAACAGTTCGAGCGGCCGCTCGGTATGCGAACCTACCGGAGGTAGGTGCCGACGGGACGATGACCGGGACGCCCCGGTCATCGCCGCATGTGACTCAGCAGAGTGAGAGACCTACGGAAGCATGACCGCCTCGAGGTTGGCGACGCCGGAATCGTCGCGGGCGATAACGATGGCGTGCATGTCGTCGAGCAAGTCCAGTTGCTCGACCCCGGTCATCTGCGACACCGTCTCGTAGGCGGCGCCGGCCGTGCCACCACCGCCGACCGATTCCGTCACGGATGACGCCCCGAACCCCGCCGTCGGAATCTTCATCACACCGCGGCTGGTGTTCGACATCAACAGGTAGTCGCGGCCCCCCTTCTCGTAGACGATCATGTCGAGCGGCCGATTGCGATTGCCGAGCTCGGCGATCGTCTTCCCCATTACCTTGGCGCCAGGCTTCAGGTCCGCGATCGGGAACTTGACGAGTGGCGTGCAGAGGTAGCCGGCGATCAGGCTCTGCTCACCGTCGACGTTGTAAGGCACGAACGTGTAGACCGGCGATTCGGTCTCGAACTGCCCGTGCGCTGCGTGCCAAATCTCGACACTGGTGCCGGCGCTCGCGTCGCTGAACGGATAGGCAACCGAGCGAAGCTTCGACGAGAACTCGTCGTTCGACAGCCCGGCGATGAAGACCTGCCCGTCGACATACGCCATGTCGGTGATCGTCTGCATCCGGACCCGCCCGTTCGCGAGCCAACTGCCGTCACGTCGCGGCACAGGCCGATCACCGTCGGCGCTTGGCGTCGCGTCCGGCGGGTTCGGCAGCTCGACCATCGTGTACTCCACGTCGCCGAGCGCAATGACGTCGAGGCTGCCCGCACCGTCGATCCGGACGAGGACCGGCCGGGCGCCGGCGCCGCGGCCGCGCGACACCGAGACGAAGGCGTTACGAGATACCGGGTTGATCGCCAGATCCGCGATCTGGATCTCGCGCGCATCGGTGCCGAGGAGCGCGGCGATCTTCTGGTCAACCGCCGGCACACTCTTGGTCCCGGGCGAGGCACCCGATCCGTGCGCGGCCAAATCGAGGGCGTAGATCGCTGCGGCCCGGTTATCGGCGACGAACAATGTCCCCTCCGGACCGAAGGTGATTGGCCCGGTCGACTCAAGCTCCGGTCCGACGCCTGCATTCGCTGCCGCCGACAGCGCGTCGTGTCCAGAGGCGCCGGCAATCACGAGGCCAACGACGGCGACGCTCAACGTGAGCAGCGTGCGTGTAGTCATGACGCTCCCTCTCGATACATCTCTCAGTCTGGAATCTGGTTTCCGCGGACGTCCGTGAGCGAATGATACCCGTCAACGCGATCGCGCGCTTCGTGCGCGTCGGCGTAAAACCCCGCCGTGCTTAACGTGATGGTCACCTCCGAGGTGCCGAGATTCTCCCAGTACCACCCGTGCACCCCGGCAAACGGGGCGTTGTAGCTCCCGTGTGCCGCGTCACTCTCCTGAGCGTCGAAGCTCTCGGCGTACCCGGGCGGCGCCCCATCCGGCGCGCTGTGGAAGTTGTAGCTCACCGGGCCGGTTGCCTGCCACGAATACAACATGCTGGCGCCCTGCTCGATGCGATAGGTGTATTCGACCCACTCGGATGGTCGGACGACGATCTCGGCCGAGTCGAGGCGGTATTCGCCCGTTTCCACAGAGATCGCCGCCACCTGCGCTAAGGCGAGGAGGCCGAACAGTTCGCCGCTGCCGAGCGGGTCTGTGCCGTATTCCGCCGGCAGCACGGCGCCAACGAACACCAAGGCGGCCATGAAGACCGCCCCGACGGCGGCGGCGCCAATCCTCCTGACCGACGCCGGTTGGGTTCGAGGCGTCGGAGCATCAGCCGCGGTCGTACGCGTCTTTATCTTTCGGGTTGCGCGCTTCGCGGCGCTGGCGCGCGGGGTCTTCGGAGTTGCCTTCACCGCGAGGGTGGTGGCGGGGGGCTGGCGCTTCCGGGTCGCGCGCTTCGCGCGGCCGGCGCGGGCCTCTTTGCGAGTCGCCGTCGCCTTCCGAGCGGTCGTACGCGTCTTTGTCTTTCGGGTTGCGCGCTTCGCCGGCGGCTTTTCGGTCGGCCGGAGGCGCTTGGCCGATGCGCGAGGCGTCGCGTTCGATCGGGGTCCTGACTTCGCCATGGTTCACGGATAGTAGACGAAGCCGAACAGCTGGTGGGCCGTCAGGACGAACCCGCCGGTCATCAGCGCGGCGTTCGTCGCGAACGCGTGCCGGACGAAGCTCGGGCGTGCGCGCCAATAGGTCATCACGATCAGGACACCGGTGAGCGCAAGGATTTGTCCGATCTCCACACCAACGTTGAAGCTGAGGATATTGGTCACCAGGCCATTCGCCGTCACCGTGAATTCCTGCAGCTTCGTCGCCAGCCCGAGGCCATGAAACAGCCCGAAGACCAGCACGGCAATCCGCGTGTTCGGCCGCACCTTGAACACGCGCTCGAAACCGCCGATGTTCTCGAACGCCTTGTAGCAAACCGAGAGACCGATGATAGCGTCGATGACGTAGGCGTTCACCTCCAGGCCACCCAGCACGCCGGCCAGCAAGGTAATGCTGTGGCCGAGCGTAAACAGGCTGACGTAGAGGACGACATCCCGCAGCCGATACAGAAAGAAGATCACGCCGACCAGGAAGAGCAAGTGATCGTATCCGGTCACCATGTGCTTCGCACCGAGATACAGGAATGGCCCAGGCGCCGGACCATCGACACCCTGGACGAAGGCGGCATTCTGACCCTCCATCGGGTGCGCAGCCGCCGTCGCGGTCGACAGCGCGAGTAGAACGACACCCGCCATTACCCATGCGAGCAGTAGTCGCTGTCTCATCTCAGGTGCCAGCATACGGGCGGTGACCCTTCACAGCCAAGGGCCGGATGCTCGATGCATCCGGCCCTTGGCTGTGCTCCCCGTCGCGACGCGTGCGTCGGTCAGTTCTCGGTCGATGGTTTCTCCGGCATGTCCACGGAGTATTCATAGAACCCGTTGAACATCTCGTCCCAACTCTGCTCAGCCCAGTAGACCTCGCTGTCGGGCGCCGGGTTGTAGCGGTTCTTGATCGAGTTATCGAAATGACCGACGGTCATGAGCTTGCTGCCGGCCTCGATCTCAATCGGCTCGACCAACTCGTAGAAGAGCTGCCAATTGAAGTCGTAGCGCGGCACGCTCAGCAGCGTCTCCTCCGAGCCATCCGGACGCACCAGGATGTACTTCATATCCTTGCCGCGCAGGTGCATGTGCGGCGCCAGCGCGTAGAGCGTAATAGCTTCCGCGAACGGGGTAGTCGCCACCAGCTTCCAGTCGCCCGCATTCGGCGGAATGTTCGGCACGCGCGGGCGCCGCTGGCCAGGGGCCGCGACCACTTCCGCGCTCTCGGCGATAAACGCGCCGCTACCGCTCACCATTTTCTGGATCATTTCAGTCTGGACGGGTCGGTCGTGAAACCAGAACCCGATCTCGGTGCGGTCGGTCTGGGCCGTGCCGATGGGCGTGTAGTGCTGGTCGAAACGATAGTACCAGCCTGGACTGATCCGCTTGCCGGTACCCTCGCGGTACCGTTGAAAGCCCTTGCCCGGCGCATACCCGATCAGCTTGTAGCTTTCGCGCGAGAAGACGAGCTGTTGATCGCTATCGTCCCGCTCGCAGCCCGGCATCGGCGCGAGTTGGCCGCGGTCATCGAGCGTCGAGCACGGCGGCAGCCTGGCCATGTCGATCACGGCGTGATGCACGGCGGCGCGATTGCCCGGCCGCACCTCGATGCCCTTGATGAACTTGTCTTCCGTGAGGTCGTTCTTCACGTAGTACTGCTGGTAGCCCTCCTCACCATCGGCCGGCACCTCAACGGTCACCGGCATCGGGACGATGAGGTCTGGGTCGCCAAGATCACCGAGGGCCCAGTTGTCCGAGAACAGCGGTGGCGCGGGGATGTCCGCCGCCTCGCCCATCGGGGCGCCAGCATCGACCCACGCCGCGATCGTGTCGATCTCATCCTGGCTGAGCCGGCGGTCGTTCAGCCACTCGCCGTACTGCGGATCGGCAAACCACGGAGGCATCTCGCGCGACTGCACCTTGTCCTTGATCGCGCGCGCCCACGGCCGCGTTTCCTTGTAGTCGCGAAACGACATCGGCGCGACCTGCCCGGGACGGTGGCACACCAGGCAGTTGTTGAAGATGATGGGCGCCACATCTGTGGCGTAGGTCACCTCGTCCGCGCCAGATGCGGCGGGCGCGGCCTCGGCGGCGACCGCGGCACCCACGAGTGCAAGCGCCACGACAGCCCCCCCGGCGAGCGTCGATTTCAACGTCCTCTTCATCGGTAACGGGCTCCTCGACGGGAACCGAATTCCCCGCCCTTTCGCGGTCACGCGTCTACTGCTGGTTCTGCGTCGTGGTGCGCTTGTTCATATCCTCGGCACTCACGGTGCCGTAGAAGCCGATCATCATCTCTTCCCACGTCTGATCGCCCCAGCGAACTTCGGCGGTCGGATCGGGATTCGCACGGTTGTTGACAGAGTTGTCGAAATGCGCGACGCCCACGAGTTTCGTGCCGGCCGGCAGCAGCTTGGGCTCCGCGAACTCATAGGTCAGCTGCCAGTCGAAGGTGTACTCGGGCACGTTCAGCAGGATCTCCTCCGACCCGTCCGGATAGATCGCTGTGTAGGAGAATGCCTTCCCGCGGGAGTGCATGTGCGGCGTCATGTCGGTGAGATACGTGTCCTCTCTCAGCTCGCGCTCCGCCCGTACCTCGTGGTTCTCGGCCCCGGCGGGGATGGCAAACCGGGGATTCACGACGATGCCTCCGCCAGCCTCCCACGTCGGTTCCTCGTCCTGGAAAATCAGTCCGACGCTCGTGCGATCGGACGCCAACTCTCCGATCGTCGTGTAGTGCATCTGAAAGACGATCTCCGTACCAGCTGCCATCTTCATGGCCACGCCGTCGTGGAAGGTTTCCCCGAACTTGTTCGGCACGGTGCCGGCGAGCGACTTGAACCCCAACACACTTCGCGCTCCGCCCGCACCTCCCCGACCACTGGGACTCAGTGTCAGCCGAGGCTCCGGCGACGGCGGGAACTCCGGGTCCGGGCTCTGCATCGTGGCGATGACGTGGTGAACGACCCTTCGATCGCCAGGGCGGATCTCGACCGCCTTGATCCACTTGTCGTCTGCGAGATTGGTCGGAATGGTGAAGTAGACATACGGCACCGTCCCGTCGGCGGGCACCTCGAACGCCTCGAGCATGCTGTAGACCGCGTCGGGCTCGCCAATCGTCCAATCCGCCGCGAACTCGGGTGCGACCGGCAGGTCGGCGATGTCGCCACGGGGAGCACCTCCGTCCACCCACGCGGCGATCGTATGGACCTCATCGTCGCTGAGGCTAGCGTCGTTGATGTAGGTCTGGTGACCTGGCTCCGCGTACCACGGTGGCATCTCGCGAGCTTCGACACGCTGTTTGATCGCGCGCGCCCACGGGCGCGCCTCGTCGTAAGTCATCAGCGACATCGGCGCGAACTCCCCGATTCGGTGGCAGGACACGCAGTTGTCGAAGAAGATCGGGGCAACATCCTTCGTGAACGTTGGAACGCCCGCGGCCTCCCCCGCGCTGACCGACGCGCCGAGGCCAAGGCTGAGGACGACGACGATCGCGAGCACCCTCAAGAGTGATGTGTTCAGCTTCAAGGTACACCTCTCACAGAATGAATCTGGCAAAGATGCCCAGAGACGGACACGTACTGCACCCATAGTAACAGAGGATACGGACCCCAGTGCGCGGGGTTCCAGAGTGCTACGGCTCCGAGGTTCCTGGTTCTCGGTGCTAAGCGTGCGTGCGCCGCGCGGTCGGGGAACCACCGCCCGGTTCCCGCCGTCTACTGCTCGTTCGTCTTCCGCTGGCCCTTGGGGCCGATCTGGTTGCGGAGCACTCCGACGCCCTCGAGCTCGACCTCGACGACGTCGCCGGGTTGCATGGCCGAGGTGCTCCCTGGCGTACCGGTGAAGACCATATCTCCGGGATACAGCGTCACGTATCGGCTGATGTAGCTAACGAGAAACGACGAGTCGAAGAGCAGGTCCTTTGTGCGCTGGGACTGCAGGACCTCGCCGTTGACCCGGGTCTCGAGCAGCAGGTCGTCGTAGTTCACCCCGCGCGCCATGACCGGACCCACGGGACCAAATGTATCGGCGCCCTTCGCGCGAAACCACTGAAGGTCGCTTCCCTGCCAGACGCGCTCGCTGATGTCGTTGCCCGGCGCGACGGCAAAGATGTAGCCCGGCGCGTCGGCGACCGAGACGTTCCGCGCTTCCTTGCCGATGATCAGCACCATCTCACCTTCGAAGTGCAAGTTGGTCGCATCCTGGTAGTAGGTGACCTCGGCCTCGTGCCCGATCAGCGACGTTGCGTGCTTGTCGAACAAACCGGGATACTCCGCTGGGTTTTGCTGCCCGAGGTGGCTCCGGTAGTTGAGTCCGGCGGCGATCACTTTCTGCGGCTCGCTCGGGGGGAGCAGCGTCACGCGCTCCATCTCGACGGTGGTGCCGGTGCGCTGGGGCGACTCGAAGACGTTGCCACTGAGTTGATGAATCGTCACGCCCTCGAGCACGCCATACGAGATCGTGCCGTTGTGTTCGTAGCGGACGTACTTCGTCACGTCCTGCGCGTACGCCGATGCAACGGCGAAAACGACCGCCAGCGTGCCGGCCAGGACCGGCCTCAAGCGCCTCATGGGATACCCCTTCCTCTACCGTGCGGGAATCGAGCGGGTGCAAAGATTCGGTAGAATATCATGTCCCTAGACGTTCCCGGCGCCCTCCCCGCTGGGCGACTCTCGGATCCACGGCATGACGACGAACCCAACCACCACAAACGCCGATCTCCTAGCTCGCGACCGCGCCCACTTGATTCACCCTCTGCACGACGCGGCCCTTCACGAGGGTGGCCACGTGTGGGTCACGGGCCAGGGCGCCATCGTGACCGACGCCGACGGGCGCGAGTATCTCGACGGCCTCTCAGGCCTCTGGAACGTGACCGCCGGGCACGGCCGACGAGAGCTCGCCGACGCCATGCGCGACCAAGCCGGCGCGCTTGCCTACTTCTCGGGTTACTCCGGCAGCTCGAACGCACGAGCGATCGAGCTGGCGGAGCGCCTCGCCGCCATCTGCTACCCGTCGATCAACCATTTCTTCTTTACGAGCGGCGGCGGCGAAGCGACGGAAAGCAGCGTCAAGATGGCCCGCGCATACTGGAAGCTGCGTGGACTGCCCACCAAGACCAAGGTGATTTCTCGTGTCGAGGCGTATCACGGCGTCACGTTCGCTGCCATGAGCGCCAGTGGGATGAGCGCGTACTGGCCGCTCTTTGAGCCGCGTATGCCCGGCTTCTTCCACATCCCGTCGCCCTATCCCTATCGCTACGAGGCACCGGCCGGGGTGAGCCCGGGGATCGCGGCGGCCGACGAACTGGATCGGCTGATCCAGCGCGAGGGTGCGGACACAGTCGCGATGTTCATCGCCGAACCGGTCCAGGGAGCCGGCGGTGTGATCGTGCCGCCGGACGACTACTTTCCGCGCATCCGCGAGATCTGTCGTCGCCACGACGTGCTGCTGGTGGCCGACGAGGTCATCACCGGCTTCGGACGCACGGGGCGACTGTTCGCGCTCGATCATTGGGGCATCGAACCGGACATCGTGCAGTTCGCCAAGGCGGTCACCTCAGGGTATTTCCCGTTCGGCGGCATCGGTATCAGCGATACGATCGCCGACACGCTTCGTGAGGACGGGCGTCCGTGGATGCATGCATATACGTATAGTGCGCACCCGGTCGGGTGCGCGGTCGCGTTGCAGATGTTGCGGATCATCGACGACGAGGCCTTCCCCGCACAGGCCGCGCAAAAGGGAGCCTACCTCCTCGACCGGATGACCGCTGCCCTGTCCGGACACCCTCACGTCGGCGACATTCGCGGCAAGGGGATGATGTGTGCCGTCGAGTTAGTGGAGGACCGGGCCACGAAACGGTCCTTCCCGGCAGAACGAAAGATTGGTCTCGCTGTCAATCGCGCGACGATCGAGCGAGGACTCTTCAGCCGCATCAAGGCCGACACATACCTCTTGGCCCCGCCGATCATCGTCTCAACCGAGCAACTCGACCGCGCCGTCGACATCCTCGCGGACTCCATCCGCGCCGTCCTCGGCTAGCACCCGCACGTCTCAGGCCTGAAAACCTGGCGCGTTGACGCGTCGAAGAGATTTCAATACGAGATCTTTACGAAATCACGTCCTCAGGCCGGGGTCCAACCGTACTGACGCCCCGCACCCACCGAGCGTCGGTCCCGTTTCGAGGACGCACCGAGACCGCCTTCGACGTCGCGCGATAGCAGATCGTGAGGGGCGGTCGGCATGGTCGAGATGGCGCTAGAGAAGCTCTCCAATGAGCGCATCGTCTATTTTGACGAGCAGCGAAAGGCCAACATGGCGGGCAACCTTCTCGCCGTACTCTGCGGTGCCTGGGAAGCCCAGCCGGTGCTGAACACCGATACGATTCGTCAGTAGCGGCGGTAGCTCGTGCCGCAACGCAAGGCGTTTCTCCTGCGGATCGACCCGGCCGTGCTGCAGGCGCTTCAGCGCTGGGCGAACGACTACCTGTGCAGTCTGAACGGACAGATCGAGTTCGTCCTGCGCGACGCGCTCCTGCGAGCCGGCCGTCTGTCCCGCAGCCCGCGCCCGCCGGCCACGGCCGATGCCGGCGACCCTCATCTCTAACGGCGTCATCGCGCTGGCCCGCGCTACACTCCTCCAGCCTCTAGGCTCGGCGCAATGCAGTACCTCGTCATCGCCACCTACTTCGGCGTCCTGCTCCTGATCGGACTCGTCGCCTCGCGGCGTGTTCACACGCTGAGTGACTACTACGTCGGCGGGAAGCAGCTCGGACCCTGGGCTGCCGCGTTCTCCGCGCGCGCAACCGGGGAGTCGGCCTGGCTCTATCTCGGTCTCACCGGCCTCGGCGCCGCGGTCGGCGTGCCCGCGTTGTGGGTGGTCGTCGGCGAGATTGTCGGTGTCGCGGGCGGGTGGTTCCTGATGGCGCGACCGTTCAAGGCCGCCGCTGATCGCTACGACGCGATCACGATCCCGGACTACCTGGTCGGGCGGTTCGCACGCGGTCCGGATGCCGAGCACTGGGCGCGCGTGCTCCGATGGGTCGCGGCGACGGCCCTCGCCGGCTTCGTGACCATCTACGTCAGCGCACAGATCGACGCGACCGGCAAAGCCTTCGATAGCTTCCTGGCGTGGAACTACTACGGCGGCGTGCTCGTGGGGTTCGGAATCGTCGTCACCTACACGTGGTCGGGCGGGTTCCTCGCGGTCGCCTGGTCTGATCTCGTGCAGGGCCTGATCATGCTGGTCGCGCTGGTCGTGCTGCCCGTCACGGCGGCCATGGCCCTAGGCAGCGACGGGCTCCGCGTAGCGATCAATGGTCTCGATCCAGCGCTGCTCAGTCTCTGGGGACTCGGCGGGATCACCTGGCCCAACCTGTTGACGCTCGTGGGCTACGTGGCGATCGGCCTGGGGTTTCTCGGCTCGCCGCAGGTGTTCGTGCGATTCATCTCGATCCGCAGCGACCGAGACATCTGCACCGGCCGGTGGATCGCGCTCGCGTTCACGCTGCTCACCGACACCGGGGCGGTGCTGGCCGGTCTGTTCGGCCGCGCGATCCTCGTCGGCGACGGGGGCGACTTCGCGGCCACGCTCGGCGCTGACGGCGAACTCGTCATGCCTGTGCTCGTCCGCTCCCTCTTCCCGACAGCCATCATCGGAGTGTACGTGGCGGCCGTCCTCGCCGCGACGATGTCGACCATCGACTCGCTGCTCGTCGTTGCGTCGAGCGCGGTCACACACGACGTCTATCGGCATGTGGGAGGCATCACGCGGTCAGACGGGACCCTCACCAGGCTCTCCCGTCGTATCACCGTCGGGCTCGGACTGGTTGCCCTCGCGATCGCCATCGCCGTGTCGCTGATCGCGCCTGATCGGACGATCTTCTGGTATGTGATTTTTGGATTCTCCGGGATTGCTGCAACCTTCTGTCCGATGATGATCCTGTCGCTGGCGTGGCCGCGCTACAACGTCTACGGCGCGCTCGCGTCGATGATCAGCGGGATCGTGGCGATCCCCTTCTTCAAGTTCGTGCTGCCGCTCGTGCCAGGGTGGGGACCACTGATAGCGCGCGCGGAAGAGCTCGCTCCCTCGTTTGCCGTGGCGCTGCTTGCGGGAATCGCGGCGACGCTACTGACGTCGGGCGGCCAGAGTGCGCAGGACTCGGGGCTGAAGGCTGAGGCTTAGCGTCCTTTAAGCCTTGAGCATGGAGCCAGGCGCCTCCCGCGATTCGTGGACCTACCCCGGAGCATCCGTAGCGTCGCACTTGATCTCCTTGGTTAGTTGTCCGCGGCGCGAGACTGAATTCAGGCGCGCACGATCGCCATAGCCGTATCCGAGAGGAACGGCCCGCCCTGCGGCATCCGGCTGCGGACAATCCCCGTTCGCCCTCCAGCTTGCGGACAACGTGGCACGCATCAGAGTCGCCGGGCACGACGCGGATCAGCCTCGTCTCAAGGCTCTGCACGTCGACCAGGCTGGAGACTGAGCCCCCCCCACGCTGATTGAACCCCCCGTGGCACCCCGCGCAGCGGGGCGTGAAGATCTCAGTCTGCAGTCGCGACAGCATCGCCGAGACCAGCGCGGTCCGCGCCGGACAAGGCCAGCTGTAGAGCTTGCCGTCGCCATCGGTCCGCCGGATGTGGAAGACGCCGTCCGGGTCGACTTGCGCGATGAGACGACGCGCCGTGCCCACGTTCTGGACGCTGATGCTCTGCGAGACACCGGGCGCGAGCTCGACGTTGGTCGGGCCGCTGACGATCTCACGCGTCTCCAGGTCGACGATCGTCACGAACGCAGACGTCGCCATCGTGACCGACACTTGCGCCGACGTCGCCGTGGCCGCTGCGGCCACCGTTTCGTCGGTCGCTAGCTCCAGCGTGACGGATGCGTTCTAGCCGGCCGCGACACCCCAGTCCTGGCTACGTCCGGTGGCGCACCGCAGGTCCGCCTGGGCCAGGAGTAAATCGTCCGTGACTCACACCGGGCTGATAGTAGCGACCCATGCCGCCGCTGTGCGCCACCATGACGCGGCACTCGTTCCCCGGCTGCATCGTCAGATCAATCGTCTCGTGAGCCTCGCCCTTGGCGGCTGGGAAGTCCACGTCGACCACGACGCCCGTCGTCGGCGCGCTGTCATCGAAGACGGTGAGCGTGAGTGTGCCGGGCGAGGAATCCGCACTCGCATCCTCGACCGGATCACCGTCCGACGGGTCGTCGCTGTCGGGGCGCGTGACGGCGACGACCTTCAGCTGGAGGGGGCCGTTCGTTGGAAGCGTGTCGTTGGACCAGACGAGCGTCCAGTCGTGCGTACGGTCGCCCTCGTGAATGCGGAGATCGCACGAACAGGGCGCGCCGGGCTTCGACGAAGGAACGCTACGGCTGGATCGGTCCCGCCCCCGGCTTCGCTGTCTCCCCGAGCTCGTATTCCTTGGCCTTCCAGTCGTTCAGCGCGCAGAACTCGACCGTCTCATAGCCGTTCGCGGTGAAGAGCTCCTTTGCCCGGGAGCTCCGGCCTCCGCCGTTTCAAAAGAAGACCAGCCGAACGTCTTTCGGGATGTCGGTCATCCGGGCTTCGAGGTCGCCGACCGGGATGTGAACTGCACCGGGAATGGATCCGCTCGCGATCTCGTGGTCTTCGCGCACATCGATGAGCAACATCGTGGCACCAGCGTCGAGCCGCGCCTTCAACTCGTCAATGTCCATCTTCCCGCCTTGCGCACCGACGGCGGCGCTGCCCGCACCCACTGTGGCCAAGACCAGCGCCATCGCGACTCGACGTGCATTGTGCGTCATGGTTGCCTCCCCGATCTGATGCCGTCCCTATAATGCCTGAACGGCGCGCGTAGCGCCGTGCGTTTCGCCCGCGAGAGTGCGCGAGCCCATCGTCCAGTGATCCCCCGGCCTCTTCCCCTGATCGTCGTCATCAGCCTATCCGCTGCCGCCACGGCCCTGGCAGCAGCGCCACGGTCCGACGACCCGTCCACCGAGGGCCCCACCGTCCGCGCCGTCCGCGCCGCGGACGCGCCGACGATCGACGGCCGGATCGATGACGACGTCTGGCGCGATGCCGCCCTGATCACCCACTTCGTGCAGTCGAACCCGGTCGAGGGGGCGGCGCCGACTGAGTCGACCGAGGTCCGGATCGCGTACGACGCAGACCACCTGTACTTCGCCTTCTACGCCCACTACGTGGACACGACCCACATTCGCGCGAACCGCGTCGACCGAGATCAGACGCGCCGCGACGACTGGTTCGCCATCATGCTCGACCCGTTTCTCGACCAACAGCGCGCGTATCGATTCTCGGTGAATGCGTACGGCGTGCAGGGCGACGCCATCATCAGCGGCGGCCAGCGTCAACGTGGACCGCCGGGAGGCGGTGGAGACGAATCGTGGGACGCGCTCTTCGCGTCAGGCGGCCAGCTCGTCGACGACGGCTGGATCGCAGAGCTGGCAATCCCGTTCAAGAGCCTCCGCTATCCCGCCAGAGGCGCGGGCGAACATCGCTGGGGACTGCAGATCACGCGCACGATGCAGACGAAGGACGAGACCATCGTCTGGGCTCCCGTGTCACGCGACATCATGGGTCTGCTAAACCAGATGGGGACCCTCGACGGTCTCAGCGGGCTCTCGACCAGCCGCAACCTGGAAATCCTCCCCACGGCCACGGCCATCCAGCTCGGAGAACTGGGCAATGAAGCGTTCGTCGAAGGAGACGTGGCGCCAGATGTAGGCCTCAACGTCAAATACGGCGTGACATCAAATCTCACGGCCGACCTCACGGTCAACCCTGATTTCTCACAGATCGAATCGGACCGGCCGCAGATCGAGGTTAATCGTCGGTTTCCCCTCTTCTTTTCAGAGCTACGCCCCTTTTTCCTCGAAGGCCAGGAGGTGTTCGAGACGGACACCCGGCTCAAGCTGGTCCACACGCGGACCATCGTCGACCCACAGTTCGGCGGCAAACTCACCGGCAAAGTCGGCAAAACCACGCTGGGCGTCCTCGTCACCAACGACGAGGCGCCCGGGAAGCGTGACGTAGGCGAGGTCGGATTGGGAAAAACGGCGGAGTTCCTCGTTGGGCGCGCGCGCTACGACCTGTATGCCGAGTCGTATGTCGGAGGCATCGTGACGGACTGGGAGTTCCTCGACACGTACAGCCGCGTGGCTGGCGTCGACGGCCGCTTTCGCCTCGGCCAGACGCATAGCGCGCGGTTCGCGGCCATGACCTCCGCGAACCGGTACGAAGACGGCACCGAGACGACCGGTCCGATGTTCGACATGGGTGTCCGGCGCGATGGCCGACATCTCGACTACAGCCTCGAATACCAGCAGATCGACCCCTGGTTCGACACCGCCGCCGGCTTCGTCGAACGGGTTGACGTGCGGCGGCTCGACATGGACATCAGTTATGACTGGTGGCCCGAGAGCTGGCTCATTACCTGGGGACCAGAGTTCTCCTATTTACGTAACGTCAATCACGCCGGCATCCTGCAGGACGAGTCCGCGGAGGTCGACGCCAGCTTCCGGTTCACCCACAACATTTTTGTCCGCGTCGACGGCAGCCGGGACATGGAACGCTACCGGAATATCAATTTCCGAAAGACTCGATTTTCGCTCCGAAACGGGATCAGCAGCAGCCGGCGAGTATCAATCTTCTACGGGGTCGATTGGGGCGATCAGGTGCGCTTTATCGATAACCCGTTTCTCGGAAAGGCATTCGGTTACGACATTAACCTGACGCTCCTCCCAACTTCTCGGCTCCGCTCGATGATCTCGCTCGACACAAATCGGCTAACTGATCCTCGGACCGACGTACAGGTCTTCAACGTCAAGATTTGGCGGGCCTTCACGACATATCAGTTCACCGACCGCCTGCTCATTCGAAACATCGCCGAGTACAACACGTTCAACGGCAAGTTCGGCTTCAACCTGCTCCTTACCTACCGGGTCAACGCGGGCACGGTGTTCTACATCGGTTTTGACGACCGGCTACAACTAGGCGAGTTGCTCAACAACGAACGCTTCCCCACGCAGGACTTCGAGCGGACGCGTCGCGCGTTCTTCGCCAAATTCCAGTATCTCTTTCGGTACTAGAGAGCTCTGGGCCGCCAATGGCACACATCGTGGTCGGACGCACGGCGGGCGCGTGGTACGATGACAGTCGATGGTTGGATCGCCGGCGACGTCGAAGCTGGACCACGCGCTGCTCGAGAGGCTCGCGGCCCGAGACGGTCGTGTGGCCTGTGCCGGCCGAAGGTCGACCGCTAGCAATCCGCGGTGAAAGCCCAGCGTAACACCAAGGCCGGTGATGAGCCCGTCTGACAAGGACGGGAGGGCGAGGTCAGTCTAAGGCATGAAATGAATCGGCGAAGTCCACCTGCTTGCTTCTGGCTCCTGTCTCCTGTCTCCTGACGCCTTTGTGCACCATGCGCTCCCGCTTCTTCTACGGTCGGGTCATCGTGCTGGTGGCCGGGCTCTGCTACGGCTTCGGGATGTCGCCCATGTACTACAGCTGGAGCATGTTCGCTCCCCGGATCATCGCGGATCTCGGTATCGATCGCGCGGGCATCGGTGGTGTGTTCGGGCTATTCAACGTGCTGTATCAGTGTGTGGGGCTACTGGTGGGTCTGGCGATCGTGCGCTTCGGACTGCGCAGTGTTATGGCGGCAGGCTTCTGTACCACCGCGGCCGGCCTATTGTTCGTCGGACGCGCCGACACCGCCCTTGACTGCTATCTCGGGTTCTCGATCCTGGGTGGCATCGGCATCGGGTTCTCGACGATCATCCCGACGCAGACACTGGGGCAGAACTGGTTTCTCAGTCGCCGCGCGCTCGTGCTCGGGATCATTTTTGCCTTCGGCGGGATTGTTGGCAGGCTCGTGGCGCCCGCCGACATCTGGGTGCTCGAGCACTCCGACTGGCGAGTCGGCTGGACCGCGATCGCGGCGATCTCGATGACCCTGGCGGTCATTGCCGCGTTGCTGGTGCGCGAGACGCCAGAGGTGATGGGTCAGCGCCGGGACGGAGCAGATCCGGGCGCGTCCATGGCGCCTGGAACGACCGAGCACATGGCCTCGGTCGCCGACCAGTGGACCGCGGCGCAGGCGATCCGCACGCCGCAATTTGTTCTGATGCTGGTGTGCGGTGTTGCTTACTCGCTCCCGTGGAACACGGTCGTGCCGCATCTAACCCTCCACATGGTGGACGTTGGCCATCCCGAGGCAGTGGCCATCGGGTTCGTCGGCACCATGGCGCTCATCAGTATCGTGGGGCGTCTCATGGGCGGTGTGGGCGACTGGATCTCGCCCCAATACGCGCTATCTGCCGCGCTCGCGCTGGAGGGGTTCGGTGCCGGGGGGCTGTTGCTGGCCGCCGACACGACACTGGCCACCCTGTCGATCACAATGATCGCCGTTGGGTTCGGTGTGGCGTACATCAGCATCCCGGTGGTGTTCTCGCATTTCTTCGGCCGGCAGGCCTTTTCTGTGACCACCGGGATCCGAATGACAGTCACCGGGGTGTTCAGCGGACTGGGGCCCTGGCTCGCCGGTCTGGCGTTCGAAGCGAACGGAAGCTACACGGTCCCGTTCATAGGGCTGTTTGTGGTGGCGCTCGCGGGCGCGGCCAGCGCCGCGGCAATGCGACACCCCGGGGCGCCCACGGTCTCGGGCTGACACGGGATCCAGTAGGGCATCAACGCCGGTTGGCTCGCGTGCCCTGGGGACGTCTTCCCGTCGCGGCCTCATACACGAGATCGAGTAATCCTAGGCCGAACACTTTCGCGACGTGCACGCGTATTAGGAACCCTTCTGTGCTCATGGGGTGCGTTGCGGCAGCTTCGCGCGGGCGCACCGTCGTGTCGCTGCGTCATGTCATCATAGTATCGCTGTCATGCGAGACAAACTGGGCGGCGACGAACTTGCTGCACGCGAGCGTGCACTCTTGGCGCATTACGATGGACTGCGCCGCGCGGATCTGCACCTAGATCTCACCCGCGGCAAGCCGAGTCCCGAACAGCTAGCGCTTTCCGATGCCATGGAGCATCTGGTCGACGGCAACTTTATGTCGGACGACGGCATCGATGTGCGCAACTATGGAGGATTAACTGGCCTCCTGGCCGCACGGCGCTTAGGTGCCGAACTGCTCGGTGTTCGACCCGACGAGGTCATCGCCGGGGGAAACGCCAGCCTCACGTTGATGTACCAGTACCTGCTGAGTGCGTGGCTGCACGGGCCGCTTGGCCCGGATACAGCGTGGCGGCACGAGAGCACCTCGCTGAAGTTTCTTTGCGTGGTACCGGGCTACGATCGCCACTTCGCAATCACCGAGGATCTGGGATTCGAGTTAATCAACGTACGCATGCGCGCCGACGGTCCAGACATGGATCAGATTGAGGCCTTGGTCGCCGCAGATCCGTGCATCAAGGGAATCTGGTGCGTCCCTAAGTACTCCAATCCATCGGGTGAAGTCTACTCCGAGGCCGTCGTCGACCGCTTCGCACGGCTGGCGACGATCGCCGGTCCGAACTTCCGCATCATGTGGGACAACGCATACGCAGTGCACGACTTCGACGACGATCCACCGGTGCTGGCGAACGTACTGGAACGGTGCCGCCACGCAGGAAACGCAGACAGCGTCATCGTGATCGGGTCGACGTCGAAGGTGACACAGGCTGGCGCCGGCATCTCGTTCCTGGCTGCGTCGCCGGCGAACCTCGCCGCGTTCACGGCACGGCTCGCGGTTCAGACCATTGGTCCGGACAAACTGAATCAGTTGCGCCATGTCCGGTTCCTGAAGAACGTCGACGGCATCCGCGCACACATGCGCCAGCATGCCGCCATCCTGCGCCCGAAGTTCGATCTCGTCCTGCAGCATCTCCGCGATGGGCTCGAGGATGACGGCATCGCGACGTGGTCCACGCCACGCGGCGGCTATTTCCTCTCGCTCGAAACGCCTCCGGGGCTCGCCACTGAGACGGTGCGCCTCGCGGGTGCGGCCGGCCTGAAGCTCACGCCTGCGGGCGCGACGTTTCCGTACGGACACGATCCGGAGGATCGCAACATCCGGCTGGCCCCTACGTTTCCGTCGCTCGACCAGATCGATCAAGCGATGCCGCTGTTCGTGACCGCACTCAAGCTGGCCGCAGTTCGCCAGCGGCTCGCGCAGGTCGGCTCCGGCTGATCCCGTGTCGCGGCAGCCTACCTGGATGCCTCCCGGCGGCACGCGTCCCGGACGAAGTCCTGGATGCGATCGAACTGCGATTCGATGGTGACGTCCCGCGGTAGTCCGGGCACGTCCGCGCGCCGGTCGAGATACGCGATGACGGGGCGACCGTAGTGCAGCGCCAGCCTGGCCTCGCTCGCGGTGCCCTCGCCGCCAGGCAAGATGACAACCGCCCGCGCGGTGAGCACGTTGATGTGGTTGCGCGACGCCGCTTGGTCGCCATCGCGACCCAAGTGGTCGAGATGGGTGTAGACGGGAACCTCAACCGACGCGTTCGGGTACCCCTTCGGAGGCTGGCCCCTCGCCGCGGCGCTCGGGACGATACCGATTGCGAGGCCACGGCGAGGCGTCACCGCAACGAATGCCCGTGTCACCGCCTCCATGACGCCTGGGCCACCACCGGTCAGCAGATGGTATCCCTCCCGCGCGATCCACTCGCCCAGCTGGCGGGCACGCGTCGTGTGGGACTCGTCGTGCGAGCCCATCACGCCGACGATGGGACGTCTATCGACCATGGCACCTGAGGCGCGCCCGGGCGTGTCCGTCGCGGCGCGCTGAGCGTCACACGATCGGTACGCCCTCACTCGAATCACGATGACAGCACGATCCAAGCGGGCCTACAAGGCCCGTGCGACGAAAGCTCCCTCGGCGTAATTCAGGTGAGCGCCGAGATTATAATCCCGGCGTGACGCGAGGCGTACGCGAGTGTCTCGTCTACGTCGTCGCCCTGAGCGCCGTCGCCGCCGGCGCGTGTGCGCCGACGAGCGATGTCGAGGGTCCGGACGGGGCGGCACAGACGAGTACCGAAGCGGTGGAGCTCAGCGTCGGTCATCGGTCCGAGTGGCGTGAGCTGTGGGTCGAGGGATCGACGGATCTGCCCGATGGAGCGCACGTCAACTACCGTGTGACCCACGAGCTCGCCGAGACGGCGCCCGCGGATGAATGGCCAGCGGCCAATCTGATGGAGACGGGCCGCGCGACGGTGCAGGACAATCAGTTCTGGACCCGCATCAACACTTTCCGATGGCCGGCCGGTCAGGTCCGCATCCTCGTCCAGTTTCCCCTGCCGCCACAGCCACCCGAGGTCGACGCTCGGTTCGGCGCGTTGGGCGAGCACCTCTCGGGCGACAACGTCACCGACCTGGGCAGTACAAAAGCTGTCGAGGTCGAGCACATCTTCAACCATCGGCGCTGACAGCGGGCTCGGAGAGGAGCTATCGCCGCCATGCTCAACGATGCGCAGGAGCGCTTGTGCGCCACCAGCCGCTGGGACTTCTCCGACCTTTCAGCGATTCTCCTCAACTGCACGCTCAAACGGAGCCCCGAACTCTCGCAAACCGAGGGATTGATTCGAATCTCACGCGCCACCATGGAGAAGAACGGCGTGCCCGCCGAGCTCCTGCGACCGGCCAACTGCGACATCGCGCCCGGAGTCTACCCGGACATGCGGGAGCACGGGTGGGACCGTAACGACTGGCCCCGATCCTTGAGAAGGTGCTTGCCGCTGACATGCTTGTCATTGGATCGAGCATCTGGCTCGGCGAGAAGACGTCGGTCTGCACACGCGTGATCGAGCGGCTCTACGCCGCCTCACATCTGCTCATCGCGGAGGGGCAATACGCCTACTACGGTCGCGTCGGTGACTGCCTGATCACCGGGAACGAGGACGACGCAAAGCACTGCGCGATGAACATCCTGTACTCGCTGCAGCACCTCGCCTACGCCACCCCGCCCCAGGCGGACGCTGCGTGACTTGGCGAGGCGGACCCAAGACCGTTGTATCTCGACGAGATCTCGGGCGGCCCTGAGAACAACTTCACCAACCGCAACACCACTTTCATGTTTCATGACGTGGAACCTGCTATATGTCGCGAGACTGCTGAAGGGCGCGGGAGGTGTTCCCGCCCACCGGAACCAGCGGTCGGAATGGGACGCGGGCTTCCGGTTCGACCACCCGAACCCACTGTATCGGTGCACGCGAGGCGCACCATGACGCGTCTCTCCTCGCGCGTCAGGTTGGATCTGTGGGGACGTCGGACGCTACTGGTCGGACTCGCGGTCGCGGCTGGTCTCATTTCCGCGTAATGGGTATCGCGCGCCGAGATCCTTCAAACTGCAGCCGAGCTGCTCATCGTGTAGGACGCGCTCGTGACGACGGAGTTCGTCGTACTCCTTTTAGGCGAGATTGAGGAGCGTCCGCGTCGGGTTGCCGTGCTGTACCGGCGGGCATCGCAAAGGTCGTCCTCGTGTGCGAGGCGCGGATGACCTAGGCGCAGCGTGCGAGGCGTCTCCCGAGTCACATGGAGATACTCGTCGCGACGCTGGAGCTCTACGGCGTCTTGCGTTCCGCGATCGAGGTGCTAGGTGGGACGCCCGGTGTGACGTCGACCTATGAGGAGGTGCTGACCGTCAAGCGCCACCTCGACGATCGACGCGCCGACGGCCCGATCGCGCTCGTCACGAGCGCGTTCCATACGCGACGGGCGCGATGGATCATCGCACGCGTGTTCGTGGGCTCCTGCCACTTGCTGCAGTTCGCGGCGGCGCCGCACGGGGAGTTCGACGCGACAAACTAGTGGCGCTACGAGGACGGCCTGATCGCCGTCAACAACGAGTCCGTCAAGATCAGCTTCTATTTCTTCAAATACTAGATGGGGCTTCGCCCCACCTCCCCACGCTGTGTGCGCCTTGCTGTCTCCAGCAAACTTGACGCAATATCACAATTTCCGGGCAGCCAAAACAGCTGGCAGCCAGACATGGTGTGTTATCTCGAGCCCTCGTGCGCGGCCCGCTCGTCCGCACGTGCACCCGCGAGAATGCCCTCCATCGAGTAGTTGCCCTCGTGGCAGGCGTATTCGTAGAGCGGCTCATCGGTCCGCATCAGCTCCACTCGCGCCGTCCAGGGGCTCGTCCACGTGTCGGAATCCTCCACCGTGAACTCGTACTCAATCGTCTCGGGGCCAACCCGTGTAAAGCGCTCCACCAGACGCGCGTTGGGCGTCGATCCCCGCACGCCCGTCAGCCGATTGAAGTGCATCGTCTCGACGACCAGGGTGTTGCCTTCCCAGTGGCCGCGCGAATCCCCCACGAACTGCCGGATCGGTTCGTCGCGCCGCGGACGTCCGTCCAGCGGAATGACACGCAGGGTGTGCGTCATCTCGATGAGTATCGCGATGTGATCCGGCGTCTGAAACACATGGGCGTTGTTGTTGTACGCGCTCGGCAGCATCGGCAATCCAGTGGTGAACATGCACCGGTCGTTCAGACCGCGGTCCGTATAGGAGTCGGCGGGGTGCTCACGCCGATATGCCGCGCGCGCCTCCCGGCGCCGCTCCGCGTCCGTCGTGAGCGACGGCATCCGCCCATTCGGCGGGTCCACGATCAGCGACGTGCGCCGGTTCGCCTGGGTCGTAGTGCCGCGGTCTAGCCAGAAATCGTTGTAGGCTCCAAGCGCACCATCCTCGCCCTGGTCGACGTTGCCGCCAGCCTCCGTCCTCCGAGCCGGGCGATTCAGCAATGCTTCCTCGCGGTCCACGGTCGCTTGTTCGAGGTTGGCCGCCTCTTCCACGGTCAGGAACTCCCGGTCCGAGAACTCCTCGGGCCGCTGGAGTGGCGTAATTGAGCGAAAATCCCAGATGCCCTGCAGCGCAGGATCGCCCCACGCCGTCCGGATCGACGCCGTCCCGTTCTCGGACTGAGCCACAGCGGATACAGGCCCCAGCGCCACGACCACGATCACGATCAACACCGCAGCGAGACATCGATGGATCATCTGACCCTCCTCATTATTCGTCCATCCGGTCCTCGTCCACCAAGCAGCTAGGCCATGATGGACCTAGTGGCCTGTGCCGGGCAAGAGTCGGGACCTCGCCGCGAACAGTCAGACTGAGAGAGGTGACCTTACCGAATGCGTTCCAACCGACCGGATGAGCTGCGGCTGTCAGAGACCTCAAGGTCACCGGCGTGGAAGAGAGGTCCGCTGCTACTCGGTCTGGCGTCGAGCGACTCCTCTACCCACAACCGCACGCTCCCACTGCTGCTCAGCCTCGCGGTTGCGTGGCCACTCCACGCGGATTCGCCGTCGTAGTCCCCCGAGCTGCTGATGCGGATGTCCTGCTCCTCACCCGCGCCGCCAGGAATGGTCACGTTTCCGGAGCTGCTGATGTCGACCTCGAAGCGGTCGGCCGAGAGTGCCGGAGCGTGCGCGTTGCCACTGCTGGAGAGCGCGACGTACTTCAGGGCCCTTACCGTGAGGGTATAGCGGACTGGTTCAGACGGCCGCAGCCTGACACCTCGCCAACCGCGGATCCACACAAGATCGCCGACCTGCTCCGCCTTGAAGTGCGGCAGCAGGTTGTCGTCCGCCTCGATGCGCAGCTCTTAGCGATCGGCAAGATGAATGTCCCGCTCGCCGAGCGTCGACAGCTGAACGCCAGTGAGGTCGGTGAACGTGTAGGTGTCTTCGGTGATCGTTCCCGCCCCATGGATCGTCTCCTGGTCGAGGATGACATCTACGCAGCCATGCAGGGCGACCGCCAGAAGGACAGGGACAACACGTAGCGGGATCTGACCTTTCATCGCTGTTCTAAACGGGCACGCCCATTGTGGCGTTCTCGTGGCGCGGAAGATCTAGAAGATCGCCACGGGGTTGACGGCCGAACCTGCGCCGGTGTCGACGGGGAGCGGCGCCACGACGAACATGAATTCGTGGCGGTCCAACATCCCCGCCGTCTCAGCCAGCGCGTCGAGGTCGACCCCGTCGATCAGCGGCATACCCAGCGCGACGAGGGTGAACATGTGCATCGGTAGCGTCGTGCGTCCCTCGATGGCGCCCCCGTCGACGACCCCTCCGTCAGCGATGATCAGGGCGAGATCGCGCTCTTTGATGAACGGCATGATCGAGTTGTCGTAGCCGCCCCGGCCGCCCGTCCGAAGAAACAGGGCGTCGCCGCTGGAGATCGTGACGCCCGACCCCCGCTCCCATGCTTCGATGTCGTCGATCGTGACGCGGCCCGCATCCGGCAAGTCCATGAGGATGCCGCGCGTTACGATGCCCGCCTTCAACGGGGCCACCCCGTTCTTTGTGCAGCCGCGCGCAGCGGTTGCGGTGTCGTCAAACCTCCGACCGTTGTAGGTCATACCGTCCCACGCAACGTGGCACAGGGCGTCCAAGTGTGTCAGGGGGCTGCCGTGGTACCCGATCTGGTGCAGCTCCTCGATCCACGCCGCCCGCTCACCGAGTACCGGCTCGCCGAGCGCGAAGACGTTGTCGAAGCCCCGCTGAAACGTTGCCTGCTGGCCTAGCACCAGGCGCCGCGACAACGATACGGTGATGCCGGCCTCGACGAGCTCTGCGGCCTGCACCCGCTTCGCGGCGGTGATCAAGTTGAGCGTCCCGAGCTCGTCCTCATCGCCCCATCGGCTCCAGTTCGACAGCTCTGTCATCCAGCGATCGAACTCCTCCGCCGTTACGCCGCGCCCGGCGCCGGCACTGTCCTGCTGCCCGGGTTCCCCCAAGCCGGGCCCGCGGGCCGCAACGTCGAGACTGCCGAACAATCCGCTGACCAGCGCGAGTGCCATGGCCATACTCGAAACGCGCGATATGATCCTTCTCATTCGTCTCTCCTCCTCGCAACACAGGGATTCTCTCGGATGGTGGGATCGGTAGCAAACTCGCGTTCACAGCGCGGCTGCATGATCACCCCCTTCGATGATCCCCCCTTCGCGGACACCACCGGACCGTGATGCGTGAGAAGCACGACAATCCCCTCGCTGGCATGATTGGCGGCTTTCCGGAGCAGCTCTTCGTCCTGGTGTGCCCTGGATGCTCACCGCCCAATTGTGGAAGCAGACGCTGATGACGATGGCGCCACTGGTGGGTTTTCGGGCCTTCGATCTGGAGCTGTTTCCCCAGGCGGCAACCGCACTCAACGGGATGTCGTGAGATTCGGTACAGCGTTTCTACTCTTCATCAACCTGCTCGTGCTGGCGGTCACGCTCAGCGCGATGCTGGCCTCTCTGCTGATGCCGGCTCGCTGCGGTCACACTGGTATCCGCGGGTGAGCGTCGGGTGACGAACGGCCCGCCGTGTTTGATGGCCATCGTTCTCGAGATCGTCCTGCGGGGCAACCTCATCAACCCGTTCCTGGAGGGAAACCTGCTGCAGATCATCACGATCGCCGCGGCTGTGGGCGTGGGCACCATGGCCATATTCGACAAGGCTAAAGGCGCGATGGTCGAGGGAGCCAGAGTCGCAGTGCGGATGACCGATTACGGCATGGGCCTGTTTCTCCGGATGCTGGCCTGGACCATGGTCCTAGTGCCGTTCGCAACCTTTGGCTTCAGGTCTTTTACAGGAATCCCGGCCTCGGCTTCCAGCAGGAACCTGATGATCTGACCTTCGCCGAAGCGCTTCTTCACGTCTGATCTCCTTCCGCGTGAGACCGAACTCTATATCAGAGTGCTACTCAAATCGTGGGGAGGTTACCTCTATCTTGTCCAGCCCTGGGGCGCAGACATCTATCGGCCGAATCTACTTTCCCGATTGCTTTCTCTTCGCCCAATACGCCTTCATCCGCTTGGCCACGGCTTTTCGCTGAGCAGCCGACATCGTGCGCCGCTTCTTCTTGGGCGGTGGTTTATTAGCAGCTTTCTTCTTGGCCCAATGCGCCTTCAGTTTTCCGGACAGGGCCTTTCGAGCAGCCGCTGACAGCTTGCCTCGCTTGCGCTGCGTAGATGGTGTCTTCCCGCCGATGATGCTGGCAGCGCGTTGTAGGGCATCAAGGTCAGATTGAAGCTGTTTGAGTTTGGCTTGCTTGGCGGCGATGGCTTTGGTTATATCAGTCATGGTGAGGAGCGTATAGATGGGCAATGAGTGGTGTCAACGAGAACCACCGTCATTCTTGCATCGCGGAGCCTTGAATTCTCGCATGTCTCAATGTCGAGCAAAGTGGGTAAGAAGCTCAGGATCTATCTCGGCCAGAATGCCGGATGGGAGTTCATGGCCGACTCCCTTCATGACACACAGTCTCGCCCCTGCACTGCTTTGTGCAAGATCGTCCAGAAAACGGCGCAATGAACGGCTACGATTAGCCGAGCAGAAAGACAGTCGACCCCGTTTTACCGAGGCCAGCAGCCCTGAATCCTCTGGCGATACTATGTGCTAGGTTGTGGCCCAATTTCCCGAGGAGGCTCGCATGCCGAAATACCTAGTTCAAGCGTCGTACACGCCGGAGGCGATGAAGGGACTGCTCAAAGATGGCGCACAAAGAAGCGTGCTGCAACCAAACAACTCTCAGCAAGCGTCGGTAGGAAGCTGGAGATGCTGTACTTCGGGTTTGGTTCCGAAGACGTGCACATGATTCTGGACGCCCCGGACAAAGAAGCCGTCGCCGCTGCTGCGCTGACAGCCGGTGCCACGGGTATCACCACGAACATCCGGACCAGCTTGTTGCTGCTCCCGGAGGGGATCGGCCAGGCGTCGCAGCGAGGCCGTCAACTACCAACCTCCTGGCCAGTAGGTATGGATAACCGGAAGGATACGGGGAGGCCACTCAGGTCTCTCGGCGCATTTCCCTTCCTGACCGCGACTGCTCGGACGGGATTTGCTGTGCCCGTTCTTGTCCCGTACGATGTGTTCAGAGAGCGATCTTGGGTGAAATAGGGGGTTAGGCTGTGGTCAACGCGCCACAGCAGGCGGGAACCGGGTCTGCAGTCGGGAATATTGGGGAGTCCTCAGAAACGCTTGTCTGAGAAACTGCGCCAGTTGACTAGCGCTTCGTCTGATTTCCCGAGTATTCTGAAAGTCGGACGGGGCGTGGCGCAGCCTGGTAGCGCGCCTGCTTTGGGAGCAGGAGGTCCCGAGTTCGAACCTCGGCGCCCCGACCAGTCCCGCTAACCTCTGGGCTTGCACCGCGCGCCCCCGCCGGAACGAAGCGGGGCGGCGGGCGCCGCACGCAGGTGACCACTACCGATTCACCCGATACAGGCCACTAGGAGAAGAACGCCTGGGCGTGCCACGACTCGGCGGCCGGCACTTCCCATCGTCCGGCGCGCACGTCACCGAGGCTGGTAAGCGTGTTGTTGAACACCATCGTCTCCAGACTGACGTCACCGGCGGTCGCGAGTTCGGCGAACGCCGCACGCGGCACGCGTTCGATCGTCTGCCCGCGCCGATACAGCACCGGCGCATGGTTGACTAGCTCGACGCCAAGCTCGCGCTCGAGTCCCTTCATCTGCCGCACGAGCGCGTCGACCGAGCACCCGGACGGTCCGGCCGCGCGCTGGTCCACCGCCACGAAGAGAAACTGGTCGTAGCGCAGCTCGCGCCCAGCGGTCAGCGGGACGGTGTGAGCGCCCCACTGGTCGATGAACGCGTCGACGTCGGCGATGAGCCGCGCTCGCTCGTCGTCGCCGAGCGGGCGCTCGGCGGAAAAGATCCATACACGTGCGTCTTCCGGAAGCTGCTGGAACTCAATCCGAGGCATGTGCCATTCCTTTCCTCCTTGCCTGCCAGTCCTCTTAGAATACCGTGACGTGACCACCGATACGAAGGCTCCAGCGACGACGAGCGCGCCGCAAGTGCATGTCGTCGAAACGCCGACGCACGGCCGCTACCTAGTCGGCCAGACTGACGGCGCTGGGCCGGCGCCGATGCTCGTCGGCTTCCACGGCTACGGCGAGCACGCCGATCAACACCTGGCCGAGCTCGATCGCATTCCCGGGAGCGAGCGCTGGCTGCGGGTCTCGGTCCAGGCGCTCCACCGTTTCTACAGCACCTCTCGAAACCACGTCGTCGGAAGCTGGATGACGCGGCAGGACCGCGAGCAGACGATCGCCGACAACCTGGCCTATGTCGCGGCGGTCATCACGCGAGTCGCAACCGACTATGACGTACGCGACACACTCGTCTATGCTGGGTTTTCGCAAGGTGTCGCCATGGCGTATCGGGCCGCGACGCGTGTCCCACGGCGGTGCGACGGCCTCATCGTGCTCGGCAGTGACCTGCCACCGGAGCTCCGGCACGACCCGGCCATCGACTGGCCCCCTGTCTTGGTCGGCCGCGGCCGGACCGACGAGTGGTACACCGACGCCAAAATGAAGGCGGACCTGTCGTTCCTGACAGACACCGGGGCGCCGGTCGACTCGCTCGTCTTCGACGGCGGGCATGAATGGACCGACGCGTTTCGGAAGGCCGCGGGACGGTTCCTTGCGGCACGAAGCTAGCGGACCGTGAGGACGTGGTGCGCACGACGTAGAGAATAGTGCCCCGCCCCTTTCCGATCTCCCTGGCGTCCGGCGACACGGTGGGAGCGCTCGCGTACCCAGCTACGTCTCGCTCGACGCTCGGCGCTACGCTCGTCCTGGCGCACGGCGCGGGCGCGCCGCAGACACATCCATTCATGACCGCCTTCGCGCGCGGCCTCGCCGACCGCGGGCTCGACGTGGTGACGTTCAACTTCCCGTACATGGAACGTGGCCGCCGCGCGCCCGACCCCGTCGCTCGTCTCGAAGCGTGTTCCGCCGCCGCAATCGACGCTGTGCGTGCCGAGGTCCCGAGCGCGGCGGACCGGCTCATCGTCGGCGGAAAATCGATGGGCGGCCGTATCGCGTCGCAGGCAGTGGCGTCGGCCGACGACGACCTGGGCGTCGCCGGCCTGATCTTTCTCGGATACCCGCTGCACCCGGCCGGCCGGCCAGATCGGACCCGCGCGGCGCACCTCCCATCCATCGCATCCCCGATGCTGTTCGTGCAGGGAAGCCGGGATGCGTTCGGATCACCGGACGAGCTCCGACCCATCATCGAGGGCTGCCCGCGAGCCAGGCTCCATGTCGTGGAGGGGGGCGACCACTCCCTGAAGGTGCGTGGGGTCAACGCGCCTGAGCCCGATGAGGTCTACGCGAATGCGCAGGACGCGATCGTGAAATGGATCGCGAGAACGGTAGGCACGCAGGACTGAAGTCCTACGCTACGAGCGCAAGCCGGATGCCATCACACCCAGAACCTTGAATCCTGAACCTGGAACGTGATCTTCAATCCCGCTGTTCGCCTTACACCTGCTCCTTCAGTGTGACGGCGTCGAGGAACGGCATCATCGCGCGCAGCTTGGCTCCGACCTCTTCGATCGGGTGCTCCTGCTCCGCTTTGCGCTGCGTCATGAACCACGGCCGGCCCGCCTGATCCTCGGCGATCCACTTCTTCGCGTAGGTGCCGTCCTGGATCTCGGCGAGAATCTGTTGCATCGCCGCCCGCGTCTCGTCGGTGACGACGCGAGGACCGCCGGTATAGTCGCCGTGCTCCGCCGTGTCACTCACGGAGTAGCGCATGTAGTTCAGCCCGCCGCGGTAGAAGAGGTCGACGATCAGCTTCAGCTCGTGCATGCACTCGAAGTAGGCCACCTCCGGCTGGTAACCCGCCTTGACCAGTGTCTCGAAGCCGGCCTTGACCAGCTCGCTCACGCCGCCACAGAGGACCGTCTGCTCGCCAAAGAGGTCGGTCTCCGTCTCTTCTGCAAACGTGGTCTCGATGACGCCGGCACGCGTCAGCCCGAGGGCCTTCGCGTACGCAAGGGCCAGCGCCTTGGCGCCGCCGGTGGCGTCCTGTTCCACTGCGATGAGCGCCGGGGTCCCGCCACCTTCGAGGAACACCTCGCGCACGCGGTGCCCGGGCGCCTTCGGCGCGATGAGGGTGACGTCGACGTCGGCAGGCGGCTGTATCGTCTTGAAGCGGATGTTGAATCCGTGGGCGAACATCAGCATCTTGCCGGCGGCGAGGTGCGGGGCGATCTGTTCCCTGTAGATGCCGGCCTGCGTCGTGTCTGGGGTCAGCATCATTACGACATCGGCCCAGGCCGCGGCGTTGCCGCCCGCAACGACCGTCAGGCCCTCGGCTTCCGCCTTGGCCCTGGATCGACTGCCGGCATGAAGCGCCACCTGCACCTCGACGCCACTGTCTTTGAGATTGAGGGCGTGTGCGTGGCCTTGCGACCCATACCCGAACACCGCCACTTTCTTTGCCTGGATGAGCCCGAGATCCGCCGAGTCGTCGTAATTGATCGTCGCCATGAAGGGATGTCCTCGCTTGACAGGTCCGGGATTCAGGGTCCCCGATTCAGGGTTCCGGGTTTAACGTGCCAGGTTCGCGATTCAGCTTCCGGCTGCACGGTGCACGGCGCAGATCCCGGCTCGGATTCCTCGTGGTGGCGTTCGCAAGAGTGGCGGCCGCTCGCATCCGAGAAACCGCCGCCCATCCCTGGAACCTGGAACAGTGAACCCCGAGCCTCTCACACAGAATACGACACGTTCGGGTCCTTCCCGTCCGCGTCGACGGCAGCGTCAGGGGCGCCAGCGATCGGCCCCTCAGCTACATCGACCATCACGCTGTGCGGCCCGCGAGCCATCCCGACTCGCCCCGTACGCACTAGCTCGATGATCCCGTAGGGACGCAGCACCTCGAGGAGGCCTTTGATCTTGGACTCCGTGCCGGTCGTCTCGACCACGACAGAATCGGGCGCCACATCGACTACCCGCGCCCGGAAGACGTCGACCAGCTGCATGATGTGCGTCCGCGTCTCTGCGGTTGCCGTCACCTTCACCATGGCCAACTCGCGGAAGATCGCCGGCACAGAGGTGATGTCGCGAACCCGGAGCACGTTGACCAGCTTGTACAGGTTGGCCTCGAGGCGGCGCGCACCGACCGGGTCGGTGTCGACGACCACCGTCATCCGGGACGCCTCGGGCGTCTCGGCGTGTCCCACCGTCAACGAGTCGATGTTGAAGCCGCGACGTCGAAACAGCGAGGCAACACGGTTAAGCACGCCCGGCTTGTCCTCGACGTAGACAACGAAGGTGTGCCGCGCCCGGTCACTCATCGTCCGCTGTTTCCACGATTGGCGCCACGCTCGGACGCCGGATCATCTTGTCCAGGTCGGCACCGGCCGGCACCATCGGGTAGACCGTGTCCTCCTGCTCCACCTGGAAATCGATGACTGCCGTCCGTTCCTCTTCGCGCGCGGCAGTAACCGCTTCATCGACCGCCGCCCGTGTCGTGACCGTGGCGCCGGCCAGACCGAAGCACTCGGCGAGCTTGCCAAAGTCTGGGCTCACCAGCGGCGTGGCAGCATAGCGTCGCTCATAGAAGAACTCCTGCCACTGTCGCACCATCCCGAGATAGCCGTTGTTGATGATGGCGACGTTGATTTTGATTCGCTCCTGGGCAATCGTCGCCAGTTCGGCCATCGTCATCTGGAACCCGCCGTCGCCGGCGACCACCCAGACCTCCGCATCCGGTCGAGCGAGCTTAGCGCCGATCGCGGCCGGCAGCGCGAACCCCATCGTGCCGAGCCCCCCGGAGGTAATCAGCGTCCGTGGGTCATTGTGGTGGTAGTACTGCGCCTCCCACATCTGATGCTGGCCGACGTCGGTAACGACAATCGCCTTCCCCCCGGTCAGCCGCCAGATGTCGTTGATCACATGGGCCGCGTACAGATGACCGTTGTCGGGCAGGTTCTGGATGTCCCGAACGGCGACGTCGCCCTTCATCTCCTGGATGGTGGCGAGCCATGCCGCGCGGTCACCCGCCTCGACGAGCGGACCGAGCTCTTCGAGGACCGCCGCCAGATCGCCGGCGAGCGCGACATCGACCGCAACGTTCTTGTTGAATTCAGCGGGGTCGATGTCGATATGGATCTTGCGAGCGTTGGGCGCATAGGTCTTCACGTTGCCGGTCACCCGATCGTCGAACCGCATACCGAGCGCCAATAGCAGGTCGGCTTCCTGGATCGCGGCGTTCACCCACGCCTCGCCGTGCATCCCCATCATCCCCATGTTGAGCGGATGCATCGCCGGGACGCCGCCGATGCCGAGGAGCGTCATCGCGATCGGGATGTTGGCGCGCTCGGCCAGCTCGCGCACCAGCCCCATGGCGCCCGACAGCAGCACCCCATGGCCCGCCAGGATCACCGGTCGCTTGGCGCAATTGACGAAGGCGGCGGCGCGCCTGTATTCCGCCTGCGACGCTCGGAGGTCGGGCCGGTAGCCGGGCAGCATGACGTCACCGGGATCCCACTCGAGCTCGGTCGACCCTTGCTGCGCGTCCTTCGTGATGTCGACCAGCACGGGCCCCGGACGCCCGGAGCGCGCAACGTACATCGCCTCGTGGATCGTCGGGCCAATGTCGTCGACCTGCGACACGAGGTAGTTGTGTTTGGTGATCGGCAACGTGACGCCGGTCACGTCGGTCTCCTGGAACGCGTCCGATCCGATGAGCTTGCTGCCGACCTGCCCTGTGATGCACACGATCGGGGACGAGTCGAGCATCGCCGTCGCGATGCCGGTCACCATGTTGGTGGCGCCGGGACCCGACGTGGCCACCGCGACACCAATGCCGCCGCCCGCGCGCGCGTAGCCGTCCGCCATGTGCGTCGCGCCCTGCTCGTGGCGGACCAGCACGTGTCGGATGGGATAGTCGAGCAGCGCATCATACGCGGGGAGGATCGCGCCGCCCGGATAACCGAACACCGTCGTAACGCCCTCGCGGACCAGCGCTTCCCAGATGATCTGCGCGCCCGTTCTTACGCTAGACATGGGGTTCTCTCTTATTGTGGCTCGGAACTCGACCGTGTGACTCTTCGTAGGGCAAGGCTTCAGCCTTGCCTCTCAGGCCTGAAGGGCTGCGCTCCAGATCCAACTCCCTCGAGCCTCGTGGTCCTCGCCTAGCCGGTCACAGCGCCCGTCGCCGCCGACGAGACGAGGCGCGCGTATTTGGCCATGACGCCGGTCGCGAACCGCGGCGCCGGCACCTCCCAGTCCACGAGCCGCGAGGCGACCTCCGCGGCGCTCACCTCGAGCTCGAGGATGCGGTTCTGCTCGTCGAACACGATCGAGTCGCCGTCGCGAACGATGGCGATCGGCCCACCTTTGGCGGCTTCCGGGGCAACATGCCCTGCCATCATCCCGCGAGTGGCACCGGAGAAACGGCCATCGGTGAGCAGCGCCACCGACTCCCCAAGCCCGGCACCGACGATCGCCGCCGTCACGGCCAGCATCTCGCGCATGCCAGGACCACCCTGGGGGCCCTCGTACCGGATGACGACGACATCACCCGCATGGATCCGCCCCTGTTCAACGGCCTCAAACGCTGCCTCCTCGCTATCGAACACCCGCGCGGGTCCGCGATGCCGGGCCAGCGCGTGTCCCGCGACCTTTACCACGCAGCCGTCCGGGGCGAGGTTGCCTCTGAGGATCACCAGGCCCCCCGTTGGTGTTATCGGATCGGCGAGCGGTCGCACCACTTCTTGATCGGTGGCTTCCGGCGCCGCGTCGGCCTCCTCGCCGATCGTCCGCCCTGTGACGGTGAGCTCATCCGCGTGGAGAATCCCCGCCTCATGGAGGCGCTTCGCCACCAGGCCGATGCCACCGGCCCGATACAGATCCGTGGCGACGAAACGCCCGCCAGGCTTGAGATCGGCCAACAGCGGCACCCGCTCGCTGATGCGGTCGAAGTCGTCGATGGCCAGCGGAACGTCGGCCTCGCGGGCAATCGCCAGCAGGTGCAGGACCGCGTTCGTCGACCCCCCCGTGGAGACGACGGCCGCGATGGCATTCTCAAGTGACGCGCCGGTGACGATTTGACGCGGCCGGAGGTCGGTCTCGACCAGCCGCATGACGAGCTCGCCTGCCTGGCGCGCGACCGCCTCCTTCTCCGCGACGAGCGCCGGCACACCGTTGGCGTTCATCGGCGAGACGCCGAGTAGCTCGCAGACGGTCGACATCGTGTTGGCGGTGAACTGCCCGCCGCACGCCCCGGCCCCTGGACAGGCGACATTCTCAAGCGCGCATAACTGCTCGTCTGTCATCTTGCCCGCGGCGTGAGTCCCCACGGCTTCGAAGACGTCCTGAATCGTGACGTCTCGTCCCTCCCACTGGCCCGGCGCAATCGATCCCCCGTAGAGCACCAGCCCCGGGATATCGAGGCGCACCAGTGCCATGACGCCGCCGGGGATCGTCTTGTCGCAGCCGACCAGCACCACCAGGCCGTCGAACAGGTTGCCACGCGCCACGAGCTCGATAGAGTCGGCCACGATCTCGCGACTGACGAGCGAGGCCTTCATCCCCTCACTGCCCATCGTGATGCCGTCCGAGATCGACACCGTGTTGAACTCCATCGGCGTGCCACCGGCCGCTCGGATGCCGTCCTTGACCGTCGCCGCCAGCTCCCGCAAGTGGTAGTTGCAGGGGCCGATCTCGGTCCAGGTGTTGGCCACGCCGATAAGGGGCCGGCGGAGATCGGCGTCGGTGAACCCGACCGCTTTCAGCATGGCGCGGGCCGGCGCGCGAGACGGGCCTTCGGTGATCGCTGCGCTGCGTCGTGTGCGCATAAAACAAAAAGCCATCACCCGGCGTCGGATGATGGCCCCTATCAGTCGGTGTCGTTGTCTGTCAGGTGGATCATCCGCTTCCGGTCGGCGTCATGACGCCGACCGTGCTAACGATGACGCGAATAAGACGCGTGCCTAGGAAGATCATGATGCCCGCGGCACCCACTGCGCCGCCTGCTTACGCCATTCTACCAATCCGAAAGCACCTACAGTCAAGATGTACTTACAGTTTCATTAGAATAACTGGCGGCGGAAAAATGATGGATTGAGTCCGATTCGATGACCCGAGCGCCCGTAGCTCAGGTGGATAGAGCATCGGTCTTCTAAACCGAGGGTCGCTGGTTCAAGTCCAGCCGGGCGCGCCACTTTCCCCCAAAAAACGTCTGCCGTATGTCAGCCACGGCGAATGTACTGCCTAACTGCCAGAAGTCGCACCCAAAGCCTTGTCCATCTCGTCGGCTGCCTCACGCTGTAAAACTGGGAGCACGTGGCTGTGGGTATCCAGCGTCAGACTGATCTGGCTATGGCCGAGCGTCTCCATCACCACACCTGGAGAGACGCCTTGTGTCAGTAAGAGTGTCGCTGCCGTATGCCGCAGGTCGTGAATGCGTACATACGGAATCTCAGCCGAGACGCTTGTGATCGCCGGAGAGGGCGGCCGGAACGCCCCCGGAGGCGGCTTCTGGACCACGCCGGACGAGCAGCGGGACGCGATGCTGCACGCGTACGACATGGCGACCGGGGACAACGTCGCCGAAGTCTCATGCCGGCGCCCCAGACCGGGACGCCCATGACCTACAATCTCGACGGGAAGCAGTACATTTACTTAGACAACGGAGTTGACCGACGAGCTCCTCAAGGACCTGATCGAAGGCATCTCATCGATCCGTCCGCTCGTTGCACACCGGCCTCCCATTCGACGCCGTGATCACTCCCGGCTGGTGACATAATCACCCCTGTTCCTACGCCCACAGGAGGGGCCATGCGCTGGACTGCGTCGGCGTGTGGCTCCGTCGGGCTGGCAGTCGTGAGCCGTTGTCGGAAACGCAGACCTCGCTCCGGGTACGCACCCATTCCAAGGAGAACGACCCGATGACCCGATTGACGATCATGCTGATCGCAACGCTTGTTGCCGCGCCGGCGTTGGCGACCCAGGAGACCGACACGAGCTGCCGCAACGTGTACCGGTTGACGGACACAGTCTATGCCGTGGAGCCGGGCGTGCTGGTGCCGGCCACCGACGCGCTCCCAGCGCACTGCCGCGTTCGGGGCGTGGTGAACCGGGCAATCCGTTTCGAGGTCACCATGCCCGTTGCTGATTGGAACGGCCGTCTGATGTTCTCCACGGTGGGCGGCGCCGCCGGGACGCTCGGTGACACCACCAGCCTCCTCGGCCGTGGGTTCGCCATGGCAACCACCGATACCGGCCATGAGGTGCAGGACACGGGCTTTATGCGGCGGCCCGAGGCTCTGCTCGACTACGCCTATCGCGGCGTGCACCTGGCGACCCAGGTTACCAAGGTGGTTATCACCCGCTACTACGGTCGCGATATCGACCATGCTTACCTGAAAGGCTGCTCGAACGGGGGACGGTCCGCGCTGCTGGAAGCAACGCGCTTTCCTGAGGACTATGACGGCATCATCGCCGGGGCCCCGTTGTTCCGGTTTCAGGAATTCGTTCCGTGGGCGATCGCCGGCGGCCGCCTGCAACGGGCGCACCCGCTGACGGAGGCGTCGCTGCAGCTCCTCGACGACGCATCGCGAGACGCGTGCGACCTGCTGGATGGCGTCGACGACGGCGTGATCAACGATCCGCGGGCATGTACGGAGGACCACTTCAACGTCAACACCCTTGAGTGCGCGCCGGGACAGCGCGAGGGTTGCTTGACGCCGGGGCAGCTCGAGACTGCCCGCTACATGTACGACGGCCTCGTGGACGCGACGGGCAAGGTCATCTCGCCTGGCGTCTTGCCGGGCGCCGAAGCCGCAGGCGACTGGGCTTTCTGGATGCTGCCGAACGCACTTGTCGGCGATGAGCCGGATTCTCTCATTGGCTCGATGGAGCAGACGCTGACCGATCTGATGCGGCACGACCCGACGTTCGACGTCGAGGGGTTCGATCCCGTGGTCGATTGGCACACGCTGACAAACGCGATGTCTCCCCTGGACGTGGGCACCGCGGACTTATCGGAGTTCCGCGCGCGCGGCGGCAAGCTATTGATGTACCAAGGTTGGAACGACTATCCGCTGCGCCCAGGGCGCGCCCTCGACTATCTGGCCGAGATCGAGCGAGAGAGCGGCGGCGCCGCGGACGCCGCCGGGTTTGTCCGGCTCTTCATGGTGCCGGGCATGGTGCACTGCGCCGGCGGACCAGGGCCCTGGCAGGCGGACTACGTCGATCCGCTGGTCGCGTGGCGGGAACGAGGCACAGCGCCGGAGCGCATCGTGGGAACACAGCCCGGCCCGGCGGAACTCGACCACCTGGCAGGGACGCCAGACGGCCAGGGCGACGCGCAGACGTTCACGCGCCCGCTCTGCGTGTATCCGAAGCAGGCGGAGTACACGGGCGAGGGTGACGTGCGCGACGAGCGGAACTTCCGGTGCGTTGCGAAGTGACGATCGTCGATCTGAGGTAGTGCCCATGACCGCTCGCCCCACCCGAATCGTCACCCTCGGCGCCATCCTCATGGCGGTTGCGCACGGTATGGCGGTGCTGGCGCAGACTCCGAAAATCGACGCGCTGCGGGCGCGGGCCGAGCAAGGGGACGCCGTGGCGCAGTTCAGCCTCGGGGCCGTGTGCGGCACCGGCCGCAGTGTCCCGCAGGACTACGTGCAGGCGCACATGTGACGGAATCTTGGGGCGTCGAGACTGACTGGGGACGCTCGGAAGATTTCGTCTGAAGGCCGCGATGCCCTTGCGCGAGTGATGACCCCCGCCCAGATCGCCGAAGCCCAGCGCCTCGCCCGCGAGTGGACGCCGACAAACCTCACACCATCGACGGACAACCGGCCGGACCGGCAGTTGTCACGGCGAACTCTCCAACAATCGACCTCACGCTGCTAGAAGCTACAGGAGATCTTGGCACCGAGTCGTTCCTGAGATTGTCACCAGAATGTGTCCCGTCACTCGGTGACCGCTTACATGTGGTTCAGTCTCGCTGTTTCACGGTCAACGGGTGAGGTTCGGGACCAAGCGGTCCGCGACCTAGCCGCGGAACAATTGACCGCAAGTCAACGAGCGTACGCTCAACGCCTCGCCCGCGCGTGAGACGCCGCGCACCCGCGTGACTAAGCCCCGTCCCCGTTGAACAGCCCGCTGGTCCTCGCTAAGCTTGGGATTTCATTGTTGCGACGTCAACCTACCCTGGAGCGCCGGGGAAGATTGCTAGGCTACCGTGTCGGGTTCGGAACCCCTTCGAGCTCCTCGCCACGGAACTCCGCCTCGAGCAACCGCGCACCCCGCA
>CAZYFH010000025.1:0-51321 GCA_964646815.1 uncultured Vicinamibacteraceae bacterium
CTCCCCGAACCCGCGGACCGGCGCGTTGTTATTATTGTTCGTCAGCGCCTGCCCGCCCTTCGACTTCCTGCTCGAATGCCTCGTCGTCGAGCTCGTACCAGCTGACCCAGGCGAAGCTCATCTCGTCGCTCGTCCGCTGTCCGAACCCGGCCCAGTTGCGCGGATCGTCGTTCCACCGATTGGCATCCGAGTTGTCGTGCCAGCTGGTCACGTGCAGCAAGGTGCCCTTCGGTAGCAGAGGCGCGACGTCATCGTCGTAGTTGTAGACGATGTGCCACCCGAAGTCCCAGTCGGCGCAATTCAGGACTGCCTTGGTGTTGTCCGGATAGATCGCCGAGAGGCACTGCCGCTTGCCAAGGTTGTGCATGTGCGCCTGGAACGCGGTGATGTGGGCGTTTTTCTTCAGCCGGTAGTAGCCGTCGTGGCGCACGTTCGACTCGCCGGCCGGAATGTCGAGGTCCTCGTCGTCGCCGACGTGAGCCGAGATGAGCTTGCGCTCCGGGACCACGCCCCTCGGGTAGAAGGTGATCCCCACCCGTGTCCGGTCGACCGTCTCGACGCCGATTGCGTGGTAGTGCATGTTGAAGCGGATATTCGAGCCCGCCTTGATCTCACGGCCGGTGCCGTCCGGGAAGATGTCGCCGTTCTTGCCGAGCGCGTACTCGTTGAGGAAGCTGCCAAGGAAGCTGTCCTCATCGGTCTCGTCATTCACGACACCGGTCACCGCATGGTGCACAACCGGAAAGCCATCGGCCGACGGCTTGGTCTCGACCGCCTTGACCCAGCGGTCCTCGGTCAGGCCGGACTCGGACTCGAGATTCCCCCACCAGTCGGGCGCCTCGGCCGCCACGACGAACGGCTCCGGGATGGGCACGATCCAGTCCGGCGTCCCAATGTGCCATTCGTTCATCTGCTCAAACTCGACCGGCAGTGGCATATCCGCGGGGTTTCCCCTGGGCGCGCCGCTGTCGACCCACTCGACAACCGTGGCGATCTCTTCGTCGCTCAGCGACTTATCTTCTTTAAACCCCTGGACACCGATGTTCTTGTCGATGAACCACGGTGGCATGAGGCGGCTCGCGACCTTTTCCTTGATCGACCTGGCCCACGGGCGCGTCTCTTCATACGTAAGCAGCGACATTGGCGCGATTGACCCGGTTCGATGGCACATCTGGCAAGACCGCTGCAGGATCGGCGCAACGTCCTTGGTGAACGTCACGTCGTCTGCGTCCTGGGCAACGGCGCCCGAGGGCGTCGCCACGACGCCAAAGGCGGCGGTCAGCACGACCGCGGCAAACGCGAATCGACGGGTAGTCGTGAGTGACATCGGCAAGTCTCCTAGCCCCCTGGGGTCCGAGCTTGTGAAACGAGGCACATTTCTAGTGACGACGGCGACCGCCGTATTGTCGCTCAGACCACGGGCGCGCGCCAAGCCTGCTGGCCCCGTCGCCTACCCAACACACACCCGGCGCGGGTGATGCGCTAGAGGGTGCAGGCCATGTCCTGACCGCAGCAGGCGGGAGACTTGACCATGCCGTGCCCATCTGGGCACTTCGTAACCTGTACGGCCTTGCCGTCGACGTCGATGCTGTCGTTGACCAGGTCCTTGTCGCACTGGCCACAGGTCATTCGCCCGACACTCATGCCGCACTTATCGCAGATATAGATCGCCATTGTCTTTTCGCCTCCCGCCGCTGCCGGTCCAACACCACCACGATTGGCCGGTCACAGCGGCTCAGAATCATATCCGGGACGGCCCCGGCGCCGCAACGCGAACGGGACGCGAGCCTCAGGATGCCGGTGTGGGCAGCGCGCCATACGTCTGGCGCGATCGTGAGGCGTGATGTCGACGAATTCGATCCCGGCGCCACGTCGACGCATGTGGTTCCGGACGACGGCCCGGCAGGCAATATCGCTCCCACCCGTTGGCAGCTTGAAGCAGAGCGCGACCTCACTGTCGATCGGGTACTGCCCAGCCATCTCGATCCAGGCGCCGCCGCTTCCGAGGAGGAGAAACAGCCCGTCCACGGACACCTCGGCGTCGCCGCGCTCGACGACGACCTCCGTCGTCAGGTTGACGATCGCTCCGGGATCGCGGCACTGGACGGAGTGCTCGTCAGCCATGTATCGGTCTTTCAAGTTTACAGTCTCCGGGGGCGTCGAAAGCCCCGCGAGGCGCGACTGCACACCTTGCTCCTACAGCCGGCGTGGCAGGTGTCCCACCTGTAGCCCTGGCGTCAGGACCGGGATGTCTAATCGTGGTGCCGCAGAACTTGATGCCGTGTGTCTTGATCCACCGGAAGGACGAGTACTCGCTGATCGCGCGAAATTTCATCGTCCGTGGGTGCGATGTCGACAAACGTCGCGATCTTCCGGAGTGCTTGCCGCACGAAGGCACCACGAGGGAGCCGAGCCCTGTCTCGCGGCTATCGCTCGTACGGCGCTCCGGTGCCAGACGAGCCGACGAAGAACGTCGAGCCGTCGGGGAACGTGATGTCGCTCGCGTTTGCCGTGGTCGACCCATCCTTTGCGCGGAACCCCTCAATGACCAATTCGGTACCGACGGGAATCGAGTTCTTGTTCAGACCGCGACGCATCAGCGAGTTGGGCGCACCGCATTCGATCGCCCAAGTCACGATCTCGCCGTCCTCGCCCTCGACGTCGACGTGGATCCACGAATGCGGGTTAATCCACTCGGTCTTGGCAATGGTGCCCTGCAGCTGAAGCGGCCGGTTCGCGTCGAACTCGGCCGAGAATGCGTGGTGCGCCGTAGCCGACCCGACGGCCATCAGAAAGCCGGCGCTGACGCCCGCTACGGTCAGAGACGTTCGCATCAGCTTCACCTCACGGCGCCCACGCGCACGGTATCGACGTCAACGCCGGTCATGAGCGTGATGTTACGACCGTTGCCCTCGTGACAAGCGTACTCGAACAGCATGTGGTCCTTCGGCGCCCGTCTGAGCGCATCGAACTCGATGGTCCACGGCTGCGTGAAGACCTCTGGATCTTCGAGCGTCGCCCGATAGCGAATGGTCTGCGCGTCGACCATCGTAAAGCGCTCGACGACGTGCAGGTTGCCGCCGTGAAACACACCGTGACCCGTCGTCAGCGCACTTGCCGGGGCGCCCTCCGGCGGCGCGCCGTGGCCCACTGGCCATGTGTTCGCGGTGAAGTTGGTCACGTCGACAACCAGGGTGTCCCCTTCCCAGTGGCCACGCGAATCGCCCATCCCGAGGCGAATGTCCGCGTTGACGTGCGGGCGCCCGTCGAGCGGGATGTAGCGATAGAGGTGGTTCCACTCGTAGAGCATCACCACGTATCCCGGGATCTGCAGAATCTGGTACGTGTTGTAACCGACCGGCAGATGTGCGCGTGGCAGCGCGGACGGAAGGCACTTCACGCGCGGGTCGAGGTAGGCGAGCTCGTCCTGCCGCGCCATGATGTCGCCCCGCTGCTCGGCGGCCCACGGCTGGAACGGGATCTTGCCGTCCGCGGGATCAATCACCATCGGCGTCGTCACCCGAGAGGCACGCGGCGGCGCGTCTGGATCGGGCTCGAAGAACCGTGAAAAGGCCGCACCCTGTCCCTGGTTGGCGCCGTCGGGCGGCTGCCAGGGGTCCCCCGCTGGGGTTTCCATCGGTTGATACGCCCCGGGAAGATAGTGTCCCCGCATGTCTGGGTCGCCCCACTCGGTGCGTGGCGGTTGGAAGTTCTCCTCCTGCGCCTGGACGGTAGACGGCCATGACCACGACCACACCGCGACGATCCCGGTGACCACGAGCACGGCCACGTATGGAAGACTCATCGCGCCCCTCCTCTTTCTCCGGTGGTCAACGACTGGAGGATGAAGTCGACGCAGTCGTAGTCGAGTAGCTGCAATCCCTCTTCCATCCGCCGATAGAGCAGCATCCGCATTGTCCACGGTCGTGTAAAGACCTCATCGTCCTCAATCCTGACCTCGTATTCGACGTGATATTGGCTGGTGGGCGTGTATCGCTCGACGACGTGCAGCGCGTCGCTGTGGAAGTTTCCAGCCGCATCGAACCAGGTCCGGTCGTTGAAATGGGTCGTGTCGACCACGAGCGTGTCGCCCTCCCAATGGCCACGCGAATCCCCCATCCAGAAATCATTCGGCAGTGGATGCGCGCTACCATCCGTATAGATGATGCGGACGACGTGCGCATATTCGTACGTCATCACGACGTGATCCGGCGTCTGGAGGATCCGGAACGGGAGCGGCATGTACGTGATGCGCGGCACTCCCGGTAGGTAGCACTTGCGCACCGGATCCTCGGTCAGCCGATTCGCGTAGTTCTTCAGCTGCCGCGTCGCCGCCCACGGCTGATACGGAATCTCGTTGCCGTCGACGACACCGAGTCCTGCAGGGACGCCATCCGCGGCGTTGTGTGCCCGAATGTCCCACGCCGCCGTGCCCAGTACCTGCCAGATGCCGTTGAGGTCCGGTTGCCCCTCGGCCGTGCGTGGCCCGTCGTAGCTCAATTCCGTCTCGGAATCGGGCTGAGTGACCAGTGAGCCGAGGTAAGCCACCACCTCGCGCACCTCGTCGTCGGACAGCTCGCGCCGCGAGATCGGCGGCATCTGGCTGTAGCCCTCGCGCACGACCGCGAGCACGTAATCGGCGTCAAATCCGAGCGGGACCAACGCCGGCGCCAGATCGCCGCGGCCACCCACTCCGTGACAGAGCTGGCACACGCGCTGATAGGAATCGGCACCCGGATGGTCTTGGCTCTGAGCGGCCGCGCCGGACGCCATCGCGAGCCAGAGTCCGAGGGCGACGATGACGCGCTTCACCGGTCCGCGTCCTCCGGCAGGCCAAACGCGACGAGCGTGGCATCGGGCCCCGCGCCGGTCGCAATCAAGATGAGTTGGCGGCCCGAGTGCGTCCGATAGGTCATCGGGTTTCCGCTGGTGCGCAGCTCGGTGGCCACCCGCGACACCTCGCGTCCCGTGGCCGCATCGAAGGCGTAGAGATATGGCTCGCCGCCGCCGAGCAGCACCAGCCCGCCCGCGGTGACCATCGGTCCGTTAGCACCCGGCGTGCCAAGCCGCTCGGGGAGTTCGACGTCGCGCAGCAGCAAGTGTCGTCGCATGAGCGCGCTCCCCTCGCCGAACGGCACCTTCCAGGCGATGTCGCCGGCGTTGAGATCGATCGCCACCAGATGGGCATAGGGCGGCTTGACGAGTGGAATCGGACCGAGCCGACTCCGCTCGACCGTCGCCGCGCCTGGACGTCCGCGAAAAATACCGGCGGCCGCGCCGCGCGGGCAGTTGTTCGTGAACTCGACGTCGACCTCGGGATCGGTCCCGTCGCTCTTGCAGACCTGGTTCGGAGATGTCCCCTCCGATGTGCGCACATAGAGTAGGCCGGTGTCCGGATCGAAGGCGGCCCCACCCCAGTTGGCGCCACCGTCGACACGCGGACGTTGCAACGTACCCCGCAAGGTCGGTGGGGTAAACAGCGGCCCCAATCGGTAGCTCTCGAGCTCTTCGCGCGCGAGCCGCCGGATCTCCGGTGTCAGATCGTTGGCGTCATCCAGCGACACACCCTGCGCGGCGAACGGCGGTGGCTTGGTCGGAAACGGCTGCGTCGGATACGGCACCTCGCCGGGCACATCGGTCTCCGTATCGACGGGACGCTCTTCGATCGGCCAGACTGGCTCACCGGTGACCCGATCGAAGACGTACGTGAACCCCTGCTTCGACACCTCGGCTACGGCGTCAATCGTGCGGCCGTCGACGGTGATCGTGACGAGGTTCGGCGGCGACGTGAAGTCGTAGTCCCACAACCCATGGTGCACCGCCTGGAAGTGCCACTGCCGCTCACCAGTTCGGGCATCGAGACAGACGAGCGATTCGGCGAACAGGTTGGCTCCGAGGCGACGGCCGCCCCAGTAATCGCTACTCGGCGTGCTGGTCGGTACGTAGAGCAAGCCGCGCGCCTCGTCGAGCGACATCAAGCCCCAGACGTTGGCGTGACCGGTGTAGCGCCACGACCCGTTTTCCCACGTGTCAGCGCCAAATGCGTCGTTGGACTGCGGCACCGTGTAGAAGACCCATCGGCGCGCACCGGTCGTCACGTCGAATGCCTGCACCGATCCCGGGGTGTCGAACCGGTGCTGCACGCGGTCTGGCACGCGGCTCCCGACGATCACAAGATCCTCGAAGACCACCGGCGGCGACGTCTGATCGAACGACTCGTGCGTCACCTCGTTGGGAAACCCTTCGGTTAGCAGCACCCGGCCGGCGTCGCCAAAGGTGGAAATACGCTCACCGGTCTTCGCGTCGAGCGCGTAAAGGCTGTCGCGACTGTTGATGAAGATCCGCATGCCGTCGCCGAATCCCCACTGGGCGACGCCGCGATGCTTGAAGCCTCCCGGACCGGCGCCGCGGGGTCCGGTGCGATACGCCTCGGGATCGAACGCCCAGAGCTCATTGCCCGAGTCGGCGTCGAGCGCGACGACGCGGGTGTACATCGTCGACACGTAGACGACGTCGTCGATCATGAGCGGTGTCGCCTCGAAGCTCCCCGGGCGAGTGCCGAATTCCTGGTTCGGCATCTCGTTCGGTTCCCAGGTCCAGGCGACCTCGAGCCCCGAGACGTTGGACACATTGATGTCGTCGAGCGGTGAGTACTTCGTGTGTGCCTGCTCGGCTCCGACGTACCGCCACTCGACCATGTCGCGCGGCCGGTCCTGCGCGGCGAGCGCGGCTGCCGCGACCACCACGGCGATGACGCAAAATCGTTTCACCCGACCGATCCGCCGATGGCTCATCGTCTGACGAACTTCTGCACGCGCCCACCGAGTTGCGCCACATAGACGTTGCCGGACGGACCGACGGTCGTGCCGTGCCCGCCGCCACCACCGGGGAGCCGCGCCACCTCTGCGCCATCGAGGTTGCGCAACACACCGCCAGCCCAGATCAACTGGTCGTCGGTCATGAACAACGTGGAGACCGTTCCGATGTCGACCCATTCAGTCAGGAACGTCCCATCCGATGCGAACACCTGAATCCGCTGGTTGTCCCGATCGCTCACGTAGACGCGGCCCTCAGCATCCACGACCAGATTGTGGGGCAGACCGAACTCACCGGCGCCTGTGCCGCGTGTGCCCCACTCGCTGATGTAGTCCCCCTCTGCCGAGAGCTTCACGACCCGCGTGTTGCCGTAGCCATCGCTCACATAAAGGTCCCCGGTCGGCGCAAACGCGACATCCGTCGGCAGATTGAAGGTGTGTCGACTGATGCCGGCAATGCCTCTCGTGCCGAGTTCCATGAGCACGCGGCCCTTCGGGTCCATCTTGTAGACGACATGGCCCGGCGCGTCGACCACCCAGACGTTGCCTGCCGGATCGACACGTATCGAGTGCGCACCGCACGCATGGCACCCGGCGGCCCCGTACACCGCGGTGTAGCCCGACCCGCCCGGCACCCGGTCGCCGGGAGCGATGCCGCCGACCTTCCCATTGCTGAACAGCCCCTCGCCCCACGACCGGACGAATCGCCCGCTGGCATCGAACTCCATGATGGGGTGGGCGCCACGATGAAGCACCAGGATGTGGCCGTCGGCGCTCGTGGCGACAGCGGCGACCTGGCCAAAGTTCCAGAGCGTGGGCGTGCCGGCGGCAGACGTGGCGGCGATCGGCCAGGCCGGCGCCTCGACGAACCCGGCGCGTTGCTCACTCAGCGGCAAGCCGGCCGCGAGCAACAGTATGCTGCACCCAACCATGATCACCAGACGACGCATCTCGATGCTCCTCGCCTCCGTAGGCGCACCTTACCACGTGGCCGGGAGACAACGGTACGGGGTGACGGAACGCTGGAGGTGACTGTGCGAACGACTAACACACGAGCACGAGACGCTGTCGTTTGGTCGGCCGTCGTCGCGACTATTGTCTTGGTAGCCGAGACCCGCCTGCTCGAGCGCCACGGGCCCGTGCACGCCACGGCCCAGGCGCCGGACACGGCGCTGCCGCTGCCGATCCGCAACGTTGCGGCTCGCCAGCGTGGGCCCGACAACGAGATCCTCGTGCTGCGGCACCACAGGCTCCGAAAGGGCGCGCACGAACCGTTCTTCCAGCTGAGCAAACTCGGCGTCTGGCCGTGGTTCGCACGAATCGGCGCCCGCGTCACCGGTCAATGGGTGGTCGTCGACCCCCGGGCGGACGCTGGCCTGGCGTTCGACGACGTCTACCGGCTGGCGCGCTACGCCAGCTTCGAGCACTGGCGGGACACGCGCGGATCGCAATCGACGACCCCAGGCGGGAACGGCCCTGCGCGCAGCCGGAGCACCGAGGCGCTTCGCCTGCGACGCGAGCTTCAGGTGAGCTCCGAGGGCGGGTACTTCCTGCACGGACGAACGGCGACCACGCGGCCCGTGCACTTGCCGGGCGTCACCGGCGACCGGTTCGAGCTCGTCGACGCCGGGATAGCTCCGGCTGCCGGCGACGCCGTCATCGCGATCCGCCACGACGTCTCGGAACGGTCCGGACCCGAGCTAGTTACGCTGATGTATCACCGCATTCGCAAGGGCGCGTATGACGACCTGCTCGACGCGACTGTCTCGGTCGTCTGGCCGTTCGAGGAGAAGCTGGGCGCCCGGCCGATCGGCCGGTGGCAGGTCATCCACCCGCCAGCGCCCAGCCGGACCGAGGCGAGCCCGGACTACGACGAGATGATCACGATGACCCGGTATGCGAGCTATGCCCACTATCAGGCGATGCTGCCGGATGCCGCGGCGCTCCTCGGCGGTAACGGGCCCGACTGGCATTCCTGGCGAGAGGCGAAGGACATACTCCGGGAGCAGACGATCGAGGCCCGCGTGGAATTCCTCGAAGGCCATCTCCACCATAGCCCGCCGTACTTCATGCCAGCGCTCGCGGAGCGCTATCGGCTGGTCGGTCGACAGTAAACACGCGGTCGGACCGCCGTCCGGCGCGCCCGAACCAGGGCCGAAACTGGTAGCGAGGATGGCATGACCTTCCCATGAGAAGCACCATCGACTCAGTCGCGCGCATCATCATTCCGAAAACCATCAGAGACCGCGTGAGCCTGAACGGCGGAAAGGCCATCGAGCTCAGAGTGCATGAGGGCACCTCGCTAGCCGCACCGAACCACGAATGAGCCGGACCGGCGCCTGCGGGCGCGCATGCCCGAGTATGCGTGGATCGGGGCCTCGCCCGGCACGCTCAACCTCTGCTGTCGTCTCACCGCTTCGGGTAGACGGATCGGCCGCGCGAGAACGTCTCCACGATCGGGATGTTCTCGAGCGCTGTCGGATCGGCCGTCAAGGGGTTCTCGCCGAGGATGACCAGGTCAGCCTGCTTCCCGACCCTGATCGAGCCCTTGGTGTCCTCCTCGAAGTACTGATACGCCGCCCCCAGGGTGACCGCGTGCAGCGCCTCCTGGACCGTCAATCGCTGGTGAGGGCCGAGCACACGGCCGCTCCGGCTCTTGCGATTCACCGTGATCGAGACGAGCCGCATGATGTCCGGCGGTACGATCGGCGCATCGTTGTGGATCGTGAAGTTCACGCCCCGGTCGATCGCCCACCGCGTCGGGCTGACGTTCGTGCCCCGCTCTTCCCCAAAGCTCTGGAGGTGCCAGTCGCCCCAGAAGAACGTGTGCGCCGAGAAAAACGAGGGTACGACGCCCAACCAAGCGGCCCGGTCGAGCTGGTCGGCACGCATCAGCTGAGCGTGGATGATCACGGACCGGTGATCGGGAACCACGTCCATGTCGCCGACAGCCTCTTCGACCCCGTCCATCATGAGGTCCATCGCCGCGTCGCCGTTGCCGTGCGCGAGGAAGGGCACGCCCCGCTCGATCAGCGCCGCAGCGCCTGACTTGTACTCGTCCGGGGCCATCCTCGCGTAGGCGCGGTAATCGGCCGCCGCGCCAGGCGGTCCTTCGTGATATGGCTCCGTGACCCAGGCAGTGCGTCCTTGCGGTGAGCCGTCGAGCACGAACTTAACGCCCGCGATGCGGAAGCCGTTTCGATATTTTCGCTCGTACTGCAGATCACCGTCGACGATCGCGTTTACCGTGGTGAACGCGGCGAGGTCCGCCCCGAGCGGCTCGCGCCCGGCCGCCGCGCGAAACGCCTCCACGAGTCCCGGGGAGGAGTACCCGTCCTGAATCGTGGTGGTGCCGTACCCGAGGTAGAGGTCGATGGACCGGCGGATCAGGGCGTCCGTGTCGCCGGTCGCCCGCGGGAGGAGTCCCGCGTTGCCGGCGAGCAACTGACCCGCCGTCTCCTCCAGGATGCCGTTCGGCTCCCTCGAGCCCTCGACCCGTCGGACGTGGCCTCCGGGAGGATCTTCTGTGGCGGCAGTGATCCCGCTGTTCGCGAGCGCAAGTGAGTTCGCCGTTTGCAGATGTCCTGACACATGGCCGAGCACAATCGGGTGCTCGGTCGATGCCCGGTCCAGATCGTCGCGCGTCGGATGACGACCTTCCGCTAGCAGAGAGTCGTCGTACCCGTTGCCCGACACCATCTCACCCGGCGGGATCTCATTCTCGTCGATCCACCGCCGGATCTTTGCCACCAGCTCGTCGATGTTGGTAACGTCACCCACTGGCGGAGGATGAAGCGACAGTGTGTCCAGGGCGCGCCCCGCGGCGAGGAAGTGACCATGCGCGTCGATGAAGCCGGGCAGCAACGCGCGGTCCCCGAGGTCGACCACGCGGGTGCCGTCGCCTCGGAGCCGTATCACGTCGTCCAGCGCGCCCGCCGCGGCGATCGTCTCGCCCCGTACCGCCACTGCGGCGACCGTCGGCCGATCAGGATCCATAGTGACGATGGCGTCGCCAAAGAAGATCGTGTCGGCGGTACCGCCGACCCCTGGTGTCTGACAGCCACTGAGATGGATGGCGCCGATCGTCCATGCGAAGAAGACTGTGGCCCTCTTCGACAATGTCATGGTGGTGCCTCCTTTGTTTGCGTCCGCTGCAGAGGACAAGCTTACAGCCCTTCTCGACGCCTGGAGCGTGCCGCAAGGGAGACTTTTCAAGCGGCGGTTCCTTCGGCACAATATGCTTCGGAGCGTTCGGCTCGCCGGCCCCCCGGCTGACGGACGAGACGCTCCGGATCAGAAACGGTCCTCTCCGGAGAAACGAAAGGATTTGTTGAAGCCATGGGCACGTGGGTCAGATTCAATTTCGTTCGAGCGCTGGCACGGCGCGACTTTCGGATGTACTTCGCGAGCCCATCGGGCTACGTGTTCATCACGCTCTTCATCTTCCTCAGCGCCGCGGCGGCGTTCTGGTCCGAACGGTTCTTTCTGAGCAACCTCGCCAATTTCGACCAGTTGACCGGCGCGTTTCCGCAGCTCCTGGTGCTGTTCATCCCGGCGCTGACGATGTCGGTCTGGTCCGACGAGCGGAAGCTCGGCACCGACGAGTTGCTGCTCACGTTGCCCGCGTCCGACGTCGAGGTCGTCCTCGGCAAATACCTCGCCGTACTCGGCATCTACAGCTCCTCGCTGATCCTCTCGGTGAGCCATGTCGTGGTGCTCGCATGGCTCGGAAACCCTGATGTCGGTCTGATGATCGGAAACTACGCCGGCTTCTGGGTCCTCGGTGCGTCCCTCATCGCCGTCGGGATGCTTGGTTCGTTGCTGACGACCAATCTCGCCGTCGGGTTCGTTCTCGGGGCGTTAGGATGCGGCGCATTCGTGTTCCTGGACGTCGCCGCGTCGCTTTTCAACGCCTCGGCGGGCCGCGCGGTCGCGCCGTTCGGCGTGTTCGCGCACTTCCGCGACTTCTCAGACGGCATCGTGAGCTTGTCCGCGACACTCTATTTCTTGTCGCTCACGGCCACCTTTCTGTATCTCAACGTCGTGCTCGTCGGCCGCCGGCGCTGGCCTCGTCGAGCGGCCGGACTCCCGATGGGGTTGCATCAGCTCGTCAGATCCGCCGCGGTGGTCACGTTGGTTCTCTGCGGCAACGCGGTCGTCGCGCGGGCCAACGCACGGGTGGATGTCACGGCCGAGCGGCTCCACACGCTCACGGACCAAACCCATCGGCTCGTCGAAGAACTGTCCGAAGAGCGACCGGTGTTCATCCGCGCGTTCATCAGCCCCACGGTGCCGGAGCAGTACGTGCAGACCCGGGCCAACCTGATCGCCTTACTGCGTCAGATCGACGTCCTGGCAGGTCCGAAGGTCGAGGTGCTCATAGAGGAGACCGAGCCCTTCTCCGACGCCGCGGTCGACGCGCAAGCAACGTTCGGTATCCTACCGCGCTCGGTGCCCGAGCTCAGTGGGGCCCGCACCGGCCTGTCAGAGGTTTTTCTGGGAGTCGCCTTCACCTGCGGCGCTGAGGAGCAGGTCATCCAGTTTTTCGATCGAGGCTTGCCGGCGGAATACGAGATCACCCGGAGCATTCGAGTCGTCGCTCAGACGGAGCGCCGGACCATCGGCTTGGTCAATACGGCGATCCGTCTATTCGGTGGTCTCGACTTCCAGACGATGCGGACCACGCCCGACTGGGCCGTCGTCGAGGAACTCCGAAAGCAGTACGAGGTAGTTCAGATCACCCCCGCTGAACCGATCACGGAGGATCTGGATGGACTGGTCGTCGTGCTCCCCTCTTCGCTCACGCAGGCGGAGATGGACAACGTGCGGGCCTACATCGAGCAAGGTCATCCGACGCTCCTCCTGGTGGACCCGTTGCCGGCAGTCAACATCGGCCTCGCCCCGGCCGAGCAGCCAGGAGCCAATCGGAACCCCTTCCAGGCCCAGAACCAGCCGCCGCCGCCACCCAAGGGCGACATTGAGGGGCTGCTGACCGGTCTCGGGGTGCGTTGGGATTCATCGGCGGTGATCTGGGACGAGTACAACCCGCACCCCGATCTCGCGCACCTGCCGCCTGAGGTGGTGTTCGTCGGCGAGGGCAGTGACGGTGACGTGTCGTTCAACGCGGAGCATCCGGCCAGCGCTGGACTGCAGGAGCTGGTCTTGATGTACGCGGGGCACCTGGACGCCGCGCCCGACACCGACCTGGAGTTCGAACCGCTCCTGAGCTCCGGGCCGCTCTCCGGCGCGCTGTCGTACTTCCAGATGGTGCAACGGAGCTTCTTCGGTGTGCAGTTGAACCCGAACCTGCCGCACCAGCCTACGGACACCGAGTACGTGCTTGCGGCACACGTCCGAGGGACGCCAGAGGTCGAGCCGCCGGAGGCGGGTGTCGACGGCACCGCGACCGAGAGCGATGCGGCACCGTCCACACCAGACGGTGCGGTGACTGCCGCGCCGGCGACCGAGGCCGGCGCCGTCCCCGAGGAGGCGGAGGACCCCGTGACCGCACCGACCGCAGGGAGCTTGGTCACGCCGGCCGTGGCGGAGCCGGAAGCCACCGACGACGCCTCCCGTGAGGTGCCCACTCAAGCTGCTGACGCCGATGCCGCCGGAGCGACCGCCCAGGACGGCAGTGACACCGAGGACGAGCCCGAGGTCTCGGCATCCACGTTGGTCGACGTCATCGTTGTCGCCGATGTCGATTTCGTGTCCCAGCAGTTTTTTGACATTCGACGAGCAGGGCCTGGGAACCTGAACTTCGACAATGTGTCGTTCTTCCTCAACTGCATCGATGTGTTGGTGGGCGACGAGTCGTTCGTCGAACTCAGACGTCGACGCATCCAACATCGCACGCTGTCACGAGTCGAGCAACAAACCCAGAGCTTCATCGAGCAACGGGCAGAAGAGGAAGCGGTCGCGGAGGCAGAAGCCGAGCAGGCGCTAGCCGATGCGCAGCAGCGGCTCAACGAACGGGTCCAGGAGGTCCGTGACCGGCAAGACCTAGACGACCGCACGAAGCAGATCATGGCCCGCAACCTCGAGGAGGTCGAGAACCGGCGCCTGCGCGTGCTCGAGTCCAACATCGAGGCCGAAAAGGCAGCGAAGATCCAGCGGAGTCGGCGCGACATGGAGCGCCAGATTCGCCAGATCCAGAGCTCAATCCGGACGCTAGCCGTGGCGCTGCCGCCGATTCCGGTGTTCCTGGTCGGCGTCGGGATCTTCCTGAAACGGAAGCGCCGCGAGCGCGCCGTAGCCGTCGCATCCCACCGAACGAGGTCATAACCATGAAAGAGCTTGGAATCACGATTGGGTTGGCAATTATCGCGGCGCTCGGGGCCAATCTTACGTTGGCAACGTCACCGATACGCGTCACGCCAGATGCGTTCACCGAGATTGGAGAGCCCTTCTTCCCCGACTTCACGGATCCGAACACGGCCACGACGCTCGAGGTGGTCGAGTTCGACGAGGACACGGGCGCGGCCCGCCCGTTCCAGGTGAGGTTCGTCGACGGCCGGTGGACGATCCCGTCGCACCACGACTACCCGGCGGACGCCGAAGACCGCCTCGCGCAAACCGCGGCCGGCGTGATCGACATCATCAAGGACGACGTGCGGTCGGACAACGTCTCGGATCACGAGGCGTGTGGCGTCATCGACCCGCTGGAAGACACCGTGACCGGGCTGACCGGTCGCGGAAAGCGGGTGACGCTGCGGGGCCCGAATGAACGCGTCCTCGCCGACTTTATCGTGGGCGACGAGGTTGAAAACCGTCCGGGGTTTCGCTTCGTCCGCATCCCCGGTCAGAAGCGCGTCTATGCAGCCCGCATGGACGTCGATCTGTCCACTCGGTTCGCGGACTGGATCGAAACGGATCTGCTTGCAGTGAGCCAGGCCGATATCGACCAGCTGATAGTGGCCGACTACTCGATCAACGAGCAAACCGGGACAATCGACGAGCGTGACACGATCACGCTGACGAAGGTCGACGGCGCTTGGCAAGGCGATGATCGCATCGCAGACGACAGGCAACTCGAACAGGCAAAGGTCACCGACCTGCTCAGCGAGATCAGCTCCCTGTCCATCGTCGGCGTGCGCCCTAAGCCGCCGGGAGTCTCTGCGCGCCTGGAGCGAACCGCCGGCGGTCTGGCTGTCGCTTCCGCCGACCTGCTCTCGCTCCAGAGCCGCGGCTACTTCTTCACGCGCGACGGGCGTCTGCGTTCGAACGACGGCGAGCTAGAGGTCGGCACCGAGCCTGGCGTCCGGTACACGCTCCGCTTCGGCGAAGTGCTCTACGGCAGTGGAGAGGTCGTGTCGGCCGGCTCCGATGTGAGTGACGATGCCGACAGCGGTCCTGGCGAGAACCGGTATCTGTTCATCACGGCCGAGTACGAGGGTAACCGCGCCCCCGAGCCGCCGCTCCCCGGCGACACCGACTTCGAGGGCAAGCCCGAAGAGGACTGGACTGACGCCGACCGCACGAACAAGGATCGCCAGGATGCGCATGACGCCTGGACCGAGCGGAACAGGGCTGGTGAAGCGCTGGTGGCCAGGCTCGAGGCGCGCTTCGGCGCGTGGTACTACGTGATCTCGTCGAACAGCTTCGACCGAGTCACGCCGGCCAGGATCGATCTGACGGAAGAGCGCGCCGAAGTCGAGGACGCGGAGGCTACGGGCTCACCTCCACTCTAGGCTGACTCGAAGACCCTACCGTCTGAGCGTCGCATAGTGACCGCAGGCAGCGATTCTCGACCATCTTCCGGAAGGTCATGGCGCTGTCCCTGGCTTCGCTTTTTCCAGAGACGCCAGCGTGCACCTGCGCTCATCAGGCAAGGCGAACACAAACGTAACCGCGGCAAGAGAGCTACCCGCGTTCTGGTGGCTTCTACGCCGCCGATGCCGGCGGCACACTCGTGCGCCCCGAGCCGTTGAGACACGCTGCCGAGATCGTGCACGTCCCAGCGGGACTCGGGCACCTGGGTGTCGGGGGAGCGAGACTTGTGCTCACGTTGGTGAGCGTCAGGAACGCGTTCACGACAATCGGGTCGCAAAGGTCACCGACGCCGTCGGCGTCACTGTCCTCCTGCCCTGGGTAGACCGTGGCCGGGCAGTTATCGCAGACGTAACCCACGCCGTCCTATTGGCTGGGGTTCGGGGTGCGACCCCGTCTAATAGATGATGAACTCCAGCAGGTTGTCGTCCGGGTCGCGGATGTAGCGGCTCGTTCCAGTTGCTGCGCCGCCGTCACGGCCGCCCTGCCGTGGCGCGGGACCCTCGACAACCTCCGCCCCTACGCGCGCCAGTGTGGCCTCGAGCGCCGCCGCGGTTCCATCCCACACGAAGCAGAAATCGCCGCACGGCGGCTGTGCGGCGGTCGCCCGGAGCGTGAACGTGCCGCTTTCCCACAGCGACGGACGGTGAAAGTTGATCTTGTTGTCGCCGAAGTGCACGGAACAGATCCGCTCACTTTCCATCACCTCGAACCCCAGCGCGCGATAGAAGGCGACCATCGCCTCCACGTTTCGCATCGGCACGGCGACATGATCGAATCCGCGGATGGCACCGCGGGGCTGCGCGAGGACTGGAGCGCTCAGGCCCTTACCGGCGGCCGACGCGACGGCCCCGGCCGCAAGCACCTGCTTAAGAAAACTCCGCCGCGTGTCGTGCAGCGCAAGGGATCCCGTGGACGGCGTGTCAGCCATCTCCTCCTCCGTTCCTCTCAAGGCGCATCTCGCGAGACATCCAGAGCTCGTGTGTCCAGTTCCGATCTAGAACTCGTCCAGCCCCTCGGTCAGCTCGATGTACGTGCCCCACGGATCGGTCAGGAACGCAATGGCGAGACCGATCGCCTCGATCTCCTGATACGGTCTATCGAAGGTGATACCACGCGCCTCGAGCTTCTTGCAGAAGTCCTCGAGGCCATCGACCTCGAACCCGATGTGATCGAGGCTTCGACCTTGCGTGCCGGCGAGCGACGCCGCGCTCGGCGAGTAGGTCAGGTTGACGCCGGGGAGATCCGCGGCCTGGAACGACCCGCGCATGCCGGGCGCCGCGCCGAACGTTTCCACGTACCACGCCTTCATCGCGTCGACGTCGTTGGCGTCGAAATGGATATGGTGCAGCGCGATGGGCTCCGCCTGGGTCCGGTTCTCGACGAGCTCAACCTTCACGTCGTCCGGGCCCATGACATACGCGATGTAGGTGTCCTGATCGGCGATGTGCGCCATGTCGTCGACGACGTCCAATGATGCCGGCAGCTCCTGACGCGTCACGATCGGATAGCCGGCCTCCCGTACCTTGGCCAACGCGCTGCGGACGCTGGGCACCCAGAAGCCGACGTGATTCACCGTCGACCCCTTGGTCCCACCTTCCGGCGCGCGTTCGGTCACGAACACCAGGACGTTCGGGAACTTAAACATCTCACCCTGTCCAATAGGCGTCGGTGCGCCGCCGAGCGTGTCGGCCCAGAACCGCTTGTGCTCGGCCACGTTCGTGACGTTGAAGTGGTGGTGTCCGTACACTACGGGACCTTCGCTGGCCGCGGTGAGCTGGGCCGAGGCGCTCGTCGCAGCCGTCACCAAGAGGAGTGCCGTAATGCTGAGAACAGCGGGAAGTCTCATCGTCCTGTGTCCTTTCGAGATCACAACAGTTGGGGCATCTCTGAGTCAGTAGCGGAACAGATAGGAGATCTTTCCAAAGAACGCGCGATTGGTGCGCTGGAGCTCCGTCGTCGAGAACAGAAAGCTGTCGATACGCGTACCGCGCTGATACCGATCATCGTAACCGAGAAACGCCACCGTGCCGCCATTGATGCGATAGGTCAGCAGCACGTTGTTGCCGAGCGTCACCGCTAGCGTATTGTGCTCTATGATGTGGCGAAGCAACAGCCGGTCGGTGAACTGGTAGGTCGTCCGCGTCCGGAAGATCTTCACGTTGAAGACCTCCGACGCGCCGACCGGCTCGACGAAGCTGCTGAAGACACCCGTGAGCTCGGTGCGCAGGCGTGACGTCGCGTTCCACCGGAAAAGGAAGTTCCCGGTCGTCGACCGGCCGAGGAAGGGATCGGTCCCGTAGAAGATCCCGTCGCCCCAGTTGAAGCCTCCGACCAACGAGAAGACCCGCTCGCTCACCACGCCGAATAGACCATAGCTGTTCTTCCGGAAATCAATCTCGGCGAACCGCTCGAGGCTGCGACTAAGCGTCCCGAAGAACATCACGTTGTTCCGAAACTGGAGGTTGGCCGCACCCTGCACCTGCTCGTCCTGCAACACACCCGCATAATCATAGAGTCGCAAGTAGGTCAAGCTCGGCCCCCAGCTGAGCAGCGTCGACTCCGGCCACCAGCGATACGACACGTTGGCGCTCGTCTGCCGCAGGTCGACACGCGGCACGAAGCCAGTGTCGGTGCGGAACTCGGGATCGATGCTGCTATACGACACCCCGTAGCCAAGTTTGCGCCCCTGGTCGGTGAAGTCGGCCTCGATGGCAGGCCCTCCCAGCCGTCCCTCCAGCTCATGCCTCGTCTCGGAGGCGACCGCGAGAAAGCTCGCCCGCTTCGTGCGTCCGAGCCTGAACCGGCCGTCCACGCCGGCGATCCGGTTGTAGGTATCACCGAACTCGCGCGCGGTTACGATGCCGCCGATGTACGACTCTGGGTAGAGGTCGTACCTGGCGCGACCGATGAATGATTGCGCGTTCCGGCCGTACAACGGGTCGTTGCGATCATCGAGCCGGCCGGAGGCCTCGTCGTCGGCGATGACGATGCCGAGCGTTGTGTCGCCCACCTTTCCCGTCAGCTTGGCACCCAGGCGGGGATCGACAATCGTCCGGGTGTGGACAAGGTTGAGCGGTGTCGAAGTCTGGAAGATGTCCTGTCCCTCGAGAAAGAACGGCCGCTGTTCCGGATAGAACAGGGCGAAGCGTTGGTTGACCTCGATCTGCGGCCGGTCTGATTCGATCTGCGAGAAATCGGGATTGAACGTAAAATCGGCCGTCAGGTTCGACGTGATCCCATATTTCACGCCGACGCCCAGCTCGCCGTCCGGATCACCGGTGCCAAACTGACCGGTGTCGGTATTCAGCGAGCCGAACTGCACGCCGGTCAGCTCCGGGAGAACCTCGATGTTACGACTCTGCGAAAGGTCGGACAGCCCGTCGAGCACGCCGAACTGGGTGAGCTGGCCGGCCACACCCCGCGAGACCGGCGCCCACGACTGGCTCTCGGACTTGCCGCGGATGATCCGCGTGATCTGAAACCCCCACTGATGCGGCAGGCCGCCGGGCCGAGCGGGGTAGCGCAAGCTCTTGAACGGGATCGCCATTTCGGCCGTCCAGCCGTCGCTAACGATCACACCGCCGGTCTCGAAGAGCGCGTTCCACGAGTCATCGCCGAATATCCCGAAGCTGCCGGACGACGACATGCCGCTCATGCCGCCGCCCCCGCTCGACGTGCCGGTGCCCCCGCCACCAGACCCCATCGAAAAGCTCCGGCTCGACGTGCTTCGTGTCCCCGTCGCGTTCACGATCGAGTCGCCCTGGACACCGTATCCGTTCACGGTGAACTGGTAGGCCCGCTGCTGGTCGAGGAACGTGTCAAACAGCACCGAGATCCGATCGTCGCCTCGGATCTCGTCACGGTCGGCGCGGAAAACGCGCATCATCCCCGGATCGGTGTAGTGGGCGTAGAACGCAAAGTAGAGGTTGTCGTCGTCATAGGCCATCCAGACCTCGGTGGCCTCGGTACCGGGTGCGCCTTCGAGCGGCGCCATCTGGACGAATTCCGTGACGTATGTTGCAGTCTCCCACGCCGGATCGTCGAGACGTCCGTCGATGCGCGGCGTTTGGCCTGTCCGACCGATCACGGTCATTGGACGATCGGCGAGGGGCGACGTGGCAAACCCGCCGACGCGACGCGGCCCGGCGCCCGCGCTCGAGCCAGTGCGTCCCGACGGCGACGGGTCTTCCAACGTCAGCCTTCCGGTTACATCGTCTGCGGACACCGATCCACCGTTCGCCAGATCGCGCGGACCACCTTCGGCCACCGCGCGGGGTGCGCGCACGGGACGCGCAGGCGCCACCGGAGTCGTTGGCCTGGCCATGTCGTTACCGCCGAGCGTCGGGAGGTCGACGGTCAGCGCTGCAACGACACGGTCCTGTGCCGCGAAGAGATCGGGTACCGACGCATCGACCTTCGCGCTGCGACGCACGACACCGGTCTCGACGTCGACGAGCCGGGCGGTGATACGCAGGCCGTCCCCGAGGCGCTGAAACGTCCCGTTCACCAGCCAGGTCACGCCGAGCGCTCGGAGGGTCTCGAGCCCACCGGGCTCACGGGACGAACCGTTCCCAGACCCACCATTGGTCGCCAGCGCGTCCGTCACACTCCGCTGCGCAAGCACGACGAAACCGGCGTTCTGCAGGTCGCTCGACACGGTCGCGACGATTCCGGTGCCAATCCAGTCATCGCTCGGCCGCTGAGTAAGGTTGCGGAACGGCGCGACCACGATGGTCTGCTCCGCGGTGGAGGTTGGTGGTTCTCGTGTCTGAGTGCTCGGTCGAGCGGTCACCGCAAGACAGGCGACAAGTGCCAGCCACCAAGCCAACCCGCTGTAGCCCCTGTCGGGACAACCAATCGGCTTCACTGGTTTCACAATGCGCCCTTTTCGCCTTGGAATAGCGCTAGGAAGAAACTTCCCTGCAGGACTTGCTCGCGCCTGGGGCCATAGCTTAATCGGTGCTGATCGGTGCAGCAATTCCCGCCGTTGACACGCCGTCTGCATTCGCCACATATTCGCTGTCACCTCGCTAACCGAGCCGAGCGCCTGGCTGACACGGTCAGTCGATAGCGTGCGAAGCGTGAGCGCATGGAAGACCGAGGAAGGCTCTGCCGCGCCGATCCCAGACGGCCCCGCCATGGGTGGGCAGCCGCGCACGACGGCCTTCGGCGGGATCACCGATCACACTGCTCATCACCGCGGTACGCTCACGGTGTATGGTCGCCTACGCGGCAAGACCCCGCCAGACCCGTACGGGGCGCCCGGGGCCTAACTCAAGGCGGGGCGTGACCAACCGCCGCCCGCGACCGGCGCGCACCGCCGTGCTACACGACGACGAGCGATGTTGAGGGTGTCAAGCGCAACCCACGGCTCGGAGGCGCGTTTGACCATCAGCTCGACGGTGACGTCGACGAAGTCGCGATGCTCGAGCATCTCCGCCAACCGCGACTGCTCACCAATGTAGCCCAGCCCCAGACACACCGTGAACCGGCCACCAGGCCCGAGCCCCTCAGGCCAACCGCGCGGAACAGGGATGTTCCCCACGCCAACTCCTTGCTCTCACGGCGAAAGATGCCGTTGACCTGCAGGCTGCGGAGCGGCTCCATCGACGTGTTGTCGAGGCTGAACGAAATCCTGGGCACGAGCTTGTTCTCCGGCCGAGACGTAGCCGCGGTCGCCGTCGCACCCGCATCGACCCAGCTGGTCGAGTGACCCCCGGTGCGGCGCCGACGTCGACGGCGGGGCCGCCACACGCCGCGACCACCACCGCGAGGCCTGCGAGGCGCGCCTCGACGTCGCCTGGACGAACGACCGACCCACATGTCCACTCCTTCGTCCGACACCCCCGTCAGCGTAGACACCGGCGCACGCAGTTCGGACCATGCATCCGGTCACCAGCGTGCGGTCGCGCGGAGACCGCACACCATCGAGTAGCATAGGTCATGCTGCGATGGTCGCCGACACTCGTCGTCGCCTGTGCCATTGTGGCGACTTGCCCCGTCACGCCGAACGCGGGCGCCTCCCGACAAGAGACATTCGAGCCCCTCGTCACCACGCTCGGGACGCGAGCCTACGACGGGGGGTTCGATCTCTGGTACTACGTCAGCGTGGTCTTCGAGTCACGCGTCGAGGTGACGGACGAGGGGTTCGAATACCGATACCGCCTCACGAACAAGGGCGATGCCCAGGTCCGCGTCGAGTGGCGTGCCGTCGAGGAGAGCGCCTTCGGCGATGCAGTCGACGACATCGAGGAGCTTCGCGTCGGCCTCCTCGATCCCGGGACGGAGTCCGATTGGCTCGTCCTGCAGAGCGCTGCCGTGCCAACAGTGAGCGAGCGCCCCGCCCGAATGGTCGGCAGTGCGCCATCCGGCAACGAATCGGTGCCCTTCAGCGGTCGAGCCCCAGCCTACGTTCCGCAGTAAACATCCGCTACGGCTTGATGCCCTCGGCGTCGAACACCTGACGCGCCAGGCGAAAGGCCTCGACGCCCGCGGGGATACCGCAGTAGACGGCAACCTGCAGCAGCGTGTCCCTGATCTCGTCGAGGCTGCATCCGTTGCGGAGGGCGCCACGGAGATGCAGCTTGAACTCCTCCCCGCGGTTGAGCGCGGCCATCATCGAGAGGTTGTTCAAGCTCCGTTGCTTGTCGGTCAGCGTGGTGCGACCCCACACGGTGCCCCAGCAGTATTCGGTCACGAGCTGCTGGAATTCCGCATTGAACGCATCGGCGCCCGCGAGCGCGCGGTCGACGTAGTCATCGCCGAGGACCTTGCGGCGGGCGCTGAGGCCGGTCTCGTATCGTTCGGTGGTCATGATGCGTCGCTCCGCGTGAGCACTCGTGAAGCCGGGGCAGGTGCGCGCTACCGGCAGGTGAAATTCTCGGCAACCCAGTTGGCCGTGTCATTGCCGCCGCCAGCGGGGCCGCGATAGATCGCCCGCTCCGGATAAGGGCACAGCGGCCGCTGATTGTCGATCGCCCCGCCGGTGCGATGGGTGGCAACGAGCCTCTCTGGCGCCGAACCGCCTTCGACCCAATCGACGAGCGGGCGCAGCCGGTCCCACGTGTCCGGCGCCGGCCCGCCCCGGCAATGCCCCATGCCCGGGACCATGAACAGCCGCGCCTTCTCGCGTGCGGCAGCGAGGTCGCCGTCGAACGTAGTGTCGACGAACGCCTCGTAGTAGCTCACCGTCGGTTGGGGCACGACCAGCGCGTCGGACCATCCGTGATAGAGGATCAGCCGCCCATCGTGATGCCGGAGGAAGCGCGTCATGTCCGGGTCAGTGGCATCGGTGATCCCCTTCATGACATCGCCTTTGCCGGCCGTGACGTCATTAATGTCGAACTGCCACCAGGCCCATTCCGGCGGCGTGGCCGTCGTGTCGAGTACGGCGGCCAGGTCGAGAAGATCCGCAGGCGCGACGCCTGGGTCGGTCTCGTAGAAGAGGTAGCTGAGGTGGTCTCCGCCGAGTCCAACGGCCGCTGGAAAGAACGCATTGGCAGGAGTGGGGACGAACAAGCGCGCCCACTGCGGCTCGGAGCCCAGCGGCTTGCCGGCGTAGATAGGTGAGCCGGCGCTGTCGCGCGGGCCCGCATAAAAATCCTTCACAGTCTGCAGCTGGTCGACCGTGAAGCACCCGTCGCCGTCGACGCCACCCTCGCACATCAGGCCGGCGAGATCCCGGCGCGCGTCGAAGTCACAGCTCGGCGGGTGGTCGATGACGCCATCGGTGATGCCGTCCTGTGCGTCACAGCGCATCAACACGGCCTCGGCCAGGAGGGTCACCTTGCGCGTGCTGTCGAGCCGACCGTCGCCGTCGGTGTCGAACCCGAGCGCGCCGGCGAGGTCATCGCGCAGCATCCGCTGCAACAGCCAGACGCGCACAGCGTTCATCTCCTGGTAGTAGCTCGCCGGCGCGCCCGCCACAATGCCATCGAAATCGGCCGGATAGCGCTGCGCTTCTATCAGACCCTGCCGTCCACCGGTCGAGCACCCCTCGAAGTACGAGTACTCCGGCGGCGATCCGTAGTAGTTGCTAACGAGCGTCTTGGCGGCCATAACAGTCAGGTGCACCGCGCGATACCCGAAGTCGATCTCGGCCTGCCGGTTGTCGTACGCAAACGACGACCCCGGTTCGGCGCCGCTGTCGTGCCCGGTATTGCTGTTGGCGACCGCGTAGCCCTCGCCGACCCTGTGGTCGGCGAAGTCGAGATCGCCGTCCTTGCCTCCGTCGCCCCACTGGAGAAACCGGCCGTTCCAGTTGCGCGGCAGCGGGAGTTGCACGTGAAAGTGAATCGCGGGCGGCAGGATGCCCTTGACGTAACAATACGGCCGGCCGGCCGCTCCCTCGGCCAGCTCGGCGGAGGTGATGGTGAGGTTACGGATGTTCCGCAGCGCACCGCACTCGATCCGGTCGGTCGCCGACGTTGTCTGAGCCGAGGGTTCGGAGCCGCCACGCCCCACGAGCGCCGCGGCCAGCACGACGACCGGTAGCATCCGCCGCATCACCACCTCCTCGAAACAGCGAAGTATGACACCCCTTCGCGCGGCGGATCAGAGGTCCATGACCGCGTCGATGTCCGGGTCGAGCACCGGTGGCCGCGACGCCAGCGAGATCCCGAAGAAGAGGGTCAGCGAGACGAGGAGCGCGATCGCGCCGCCATCCACACCATACGGCACCGCGATGTCGAAAATCTCGATGCCGAAGTTGACGGCAAGGCTCGTCACGATCGCAACGTTCGCGGCCGTCGCGGTGGCCCGCTTCCAGTTGAAGCCGATCGTGACGGTCGGCACCAGCGCCGCCGCGAACGTCCCCCAACCGAACGCGCCGAGCAGCGCGACGAGATCTTGTCGGGAGTAGAACACGAAGAGCGCCGAGCCGACCGCGATGACCGCGGTCGCCACGCGCGCCCACAATAGCTCGTGTGTGAGCGACCGCCCGCGTATCGCCCTCGGGATGTCGTGTACTACGGCCGCGGCACCCAGGTTCAAGAAGCTGTCCGCGGTCGACATGATCGCCGCGAAGAGGGCCGCAAAGACGACGCCGGCGAGGAGTGGGCTCGCATAGAACTGCAGGAACTGCGGCGCGGCGTCGTCGGGGTTCGCCAGCTCCGGATGCGCCCCCTGGAGGACGAGCGCGCGCACCGACAGCCCGATGCTCACCCAGAGGAGCGAGCACAATAGGTAGCCGACCGCGCTAACCGGGAGGATGTGCCGCACGTCTTCGACCCGCTTGTTCATCATCAGCTTCGTGATGACGTGCGGCTGCCCCGAGCCGCCGATGGCGAAGAGAAAGAACCACGACAGCGCTCCCATCATCCCCAGCGTCCCCCATGGGGACATCGCGTCCGGGTCGTCCGCCATGATGGTGGCGGCGATGCCGGCGAGACCGCCGTCGACCGCGCTCAGCGCCGCAATGAAGACGAGGACGGCGGCCACGATCATGATGGCTCCCTGCACGAGGTCCGTATAGACGGATGCCAGGATGCCGCCGGTGACGCAGTAGAACACCAGGACCGCGCAGGCGATGGCCATGCACGCGACGAGCGAGATCTCGGGTAGGAAGGCGACGTTGGCGAGGATGTCGTGGAGCACTGTCGCCATAGCGAGAATCTGCGTCCCGAGATAGCCGAGCACACCGAGCAGGATGGCCACCGCCGTCAGCAACCGGCTGAGCTCACTGCGATACCGCGCCGCCACAACGTCGGGCAGCGAGATGGAGTCGCGGAGCTCAGCCATCATGCGCAGGCGCTTGCCGAGCAGATAAAAGGTGACGCAGAAGCCGAGCACGCTGGTCACCGTCATCCAGGAAGAGCTCATCCCCATCCGGTAGACGAGACCGGGACCACCGACGAACCCGAACCCGCTCATCGTGCTTGAGAAGACCGCTAGCCCAGTCACGAAGATGCCGAGGTCGCGGCCCGCCATGAAGAAGTCGCGGGTCGAGGTCGTGCGGCGGAGTGCCCAGAGGCCGACGCCGATGCAGAGGGCGAGGTAGCCGACGACGCAGAGCAAGACGATCAGAGAGCGCTGGTCATCCATGAACGAATTCGACGGTCCTCATGCCGTGGGACCGTCCGTCGTCGCCGCGTCCCGCTGCGCTGGGTGCGCGCGCCGGGTGGCCACCAGCGCCTGGAAGCGCGCCATGGTGTCCGCGTCTACGAACGACCGCCGGAACGCGAGCACGAACACGACGACGAAGAAGAACTCGAACGGCCAGAACACGTAGAGATACCAGGCCGTCGGGGCCGGTACCGAGAGCACTAAGCTGCGGGTCCCCGCCGTCATGAAGCTTCCATACGAGGCGACCATCACCGTGACGATGCCGATGAACGCGAGTCCGCCTGCGGCTAGCGCGACGCCGATGCGCCCGACACGCTCCCGGCGACGAGCGCCGAAGGCGAGACACGCCGCGAGAAACGCGCTCTGGAGCGCGGCGAACGACCAGGCAACCCACAGAATGGGCGCGTGCCGCGGCGCCGGAGGGCCACCGGCGTCCATCGACGGAAACTCCGGATGCGGGAAGCCGGCCCGGTGGTAGCTGGCACCGTCCTCCGCGACGACGGTCGCGTCGTGGCCGATGACGAACGCAGCACCCACTGCGAGACACATCGCCAGCAGCAAGCTAAACAACACCCACTCAAGCTTCATCTCGTTGACAAGTGTATTGGAGGACTTCGAAGATCGCGTCGTCGGCGCAGCAGCGAACCTCGTCCGGTGCCTTGGGTGCGGCCGACGGCTATCTCGGCGTAGTGACGCCGGCGCCGCCGAAGAACTTCCCGTCGACGCACTGGTCGGAGCGGCAGTTGTCTTGAAACGGCGACCCGAGCGAAACGAGGAAATCGACGGTCTCGGGGCTCGGAATGAAGAACCGCGACGGGCCGAACGCCATGTCAGCTGGCGAGTTCCCGTCCCTGCTGATCACGTCGACGCTGGCGCCGAGTTCCACGAGATACCGCACCATCTCGAGGTCGCCCCGCCCGGCCGCGCCGTGGAGGGCGGTAAATCCCCTCGCATCGACGGCGTTCACGTCCGCGCCGAGCTCCACGCTGTACCGGACCGCATCCATGAACGCGCCTGGCGCGTTTTGTGTGAAGTTCCCGACCCATCCGATGCCAGCGGCAACCATCAGCGGGGTGGTGCCACCCGTGGTGGCGCGAGTGGGATCGGCGCCGGCGTCGACCAGGAGACGCATCGCGTCAACGTCGCTCGATTGCGCGGCTCGCCAGAGTGGCGTCGCCCCAGTGGGGTCGACCCAACTCCGGTCGTGCGATGTCGGGCTGAACCAGAGCTTGCGCTGGACGGGGGCGTTCGGATCGGCGCCGCGGTCGAGCAACGCCTGCAGCAACTCGAGCGCGTCGACCGCCTCCTGATCGGTCCGCGGGTTGGGTGCCCATGACACGGGAGCGTATCGCATGTTGACAGTGGCGTAGACCGGGGCTAGCCCATCGATGTTCAGCGCGTTCGGATCGGCTCCCTGGTCGAGCAGATACTGCGCCACCGTGTAATGCCCGTTGGCGATCGCGATCACCATCGGCGCCGTTCCGTCCCCGCCGCTCGCCTGGTCAACGTTGGCCCCGCTCTCGACCAGGGCGCGGACCGCCTCGATGTTTCCGTCCCGCGCCGCGTACAGCAGTGCCGTCATCCCACCCATGATCGAGTTGCCGCCCGGCACGCGCCGCCGCCGGGGCGGTATCGGGTTGCCGTATTCGTCGAGCCTCGGCTCGAACATTGACACGATGAAGGACATCAGGCCGGTGTGCGCGCCGCGGCTTACGAGCGCCTGGATCGCCTCCGGCCGATTCTCCCACGCGGCGAACATCAGCGCCGTTTGGCCGTTGGCCGTCTCACGCGAATTCACGAACGCGCCGTGGTCGACCAGGATCGTGACTGCGCCCGCACTGCCCGACATCGCCGCGGCCATGAGCGGCGTCTGGCCCGTCACCGTCACACCGTTCACGTCTGCGCCGGCCGCGACGAGCACATCGATCATCGCGGCGTTGCCGTTTGTGGCGGCCATGGCGAGTGGCGTGATAGCCCCAACACGCGTGACCGCCGAGACGTCGGCGCCGGCCGCGAGCACGGCGGCAACCATCTCGAAATCGTCGTGGAAGGCCGCCCAGTGCAGCGCCGTCGTGCCGTCACCCTGGCCGGCGTTGACGTCGGCACCATCGGCGAGCAGGGACCGCATGCGGTCGAACTCGCCGCTCATGGCCGCATCAGCAACGGGGGCATCGGCGGCCTGGGTCGGCGAGGCTATCCCGATCACCATGACAAGGCACGCGACGACGATTCTTCCTCTCGCCACCATAGAGATCGCGTCTAGATCGCAAGCTCTCCGGTGCTGTCACCGATGCCGTCGATATCGACGCCGAGCCGCCGGAGTACCGTCAACAGCGCATTCGCCATCGGCGTGCCGTCAGGGCACAGCACGTGGTTATTGCCCCGCAGTTGGCCGTTGGCGTGACCGGCCAGGAACAACGGTACCCGCAGGTGATTGTGGACACTGCCGTCGCCCATCGGGCTGCCGTAGAGGACTACCGAGTGGTCGAGCAGGGTGCCGTCGCCGTCCGGCGTCTCACGGAGCCGGTCGATGAAGTACGCCACCTGGTCGACATGGAACTCGTTGAGCCTCGCAAACTCGGCCATCTTGTCCGGCTGATTGCCGTGGTGCGACAGCGAGTGGAACGGCGTGTCGATCCCGGCCTCGGAATAGACCCTGGAGCTGACGTCGCGCCCCATCTTGAACGCCGAAACCCGGGTGATGTCGGTCATGAACGCGAGCAGCTGCAGATCGAACATCAGCTTGACGTGCTCGGTCCACCGGTCGGGGACACCGATCGGCGCGGCCGGCAGGTCGCGCAAGATGGCGCCAGCGTTCTGCTGCTCGACTTGTTGAATCCGTCGCTCGATTTCGCGGACGTCGTCGAGGTAGTCACTCAATCGCGCGCGGTCACTTGCCCCGAGACCCAGATGCAGACGGTCGATCTTATCGACGATGGCATCGAGGATGCTGGCGTTGGCACGGCGCCGCTGCCGCCGCTGCTCGGGCGTCGCGCCATCGCCGAACAGCCGTTCGAAGGCGACGCGGGGATCGCGTTCCATCGGCAGCGGCGCGGTCGGCGACGACCATGAGATGGTGTTCGCGTAAACGCAGCTATACCCGTAGCCGCACGCTCCGGTCAACGATCCGACGTCCTCGATGCACAGCTGGATGGACGGCAGCGGCGTATCCTGCCCAAACGCCTGCGCGTAGATCTGATCCATCGAGATCGCATTGTGGATATCCGCGCCCTCGGTCATCTTCGCGTGGGCGCACGTCAGAAACGCCGCGGATGACCTGGTGTGGTCCGCGCCGGCCTCCGCTTCCGTCTGCGCGGTCGCCGGCGCGATGTCGGTGTGACTGATGACGGTCAGGGCGTTCTGGTGCGGCGCGAGCGACCGGAGGATCGGGGTGATCTCGAAATCACGACCGACGGTCCGGGGTGACCAGTAGTGCAGCCGCGAACCCTCGCCGGTACTCCCAGCGCATCCGTGGACCATCTCGAGCGCCGCGAACCGTGTGCGCGGCGCCGCCGCCGTCTGCCGCGTGGCGGCCATCGCCGGGGCCATCGCGTCGAGAAACGGCAACGCCAGCGACACGCCCATGCCGCGCAGCACCGTCCGTCTGGAGAGGTGGTTCTTCGTCACGTACGACATTTGGCAATGTCTCCCCTACTGGGCTGCTCCGGTCTCCTCGGCGCGTCGCGTTGCGAACGGGGCGCTCTGGACGATGCCCATCACGAACGCCGAGAATCGATTGTCGTCCGCCGACGCTCCTTGGGCAACTCCACGCACGGCGGGCATGTCGGACGCCTGCAAGACCCGTCCGAGCGCGTACATCAGCAGATTGCGCGTGAAATTCTGCACGAACAGCGTCTCGGAGCGGACGAGGTACCCCCGAATGCTCGCGGGGCCGTGCACGCCGGTGCCGTCGAACAGGGCTTCCGTCGGATCGATGTCGGCGCCGTTGTCCTTGGTGCGCCAGGCCCCCAATGCGTCGAAATTCTCGAGGGAGAAACCGACTGGGTCCATGATGCGGTGACAAGCCGAGCACGCGGGGTTCTCGCGGTGGGTTGCCAGCCGCGCGCGCATCGACAGATGCGGCTCGCCCCGCTCGTTCTCCTTGAGCGGTGGGACGTTGGCCGGCGGTCTCGGCGGCGGCGCGCCGAGGAGTACGTCCATGATCCACGCCCCTCGGATCACCGGCGACGTCCGGTTGGCGAGCGACGTCAGCGTGAGGATGCTGCCATGGCCGAGGAGACCCCGGCGCTCGTCACCCACGGCGACGCGCCGAAAGCGGTTGCCGATGACATTGGGTATCCCGTAGTGAGTCGCCAGGCGCTGGTCGACGAACGTGTAGTCGGCCGTCAGCAGCTCGGTGACGGCACGGTCGCCCCGGACGATGCCGTCGAACAGCAGCTCCGTCTCCCGGCGCATCGACTGGATCAAGTTGAGGTCCCAATTGGGAAACAGATAGACGTCCGGTTGGATCTCATCGAGGTTCTGCAGATGCAGCCAGTGCGACGCGAAGTCGGTGGCCAGCGTCTCCGACCGCGGGTCGGTGAGCATCCGCCGCACCTGTCGTGCGAGCTCGACCGGCTCCGACAGCCGGCCGCCGACAGCAACATCGAGCAACGCGTCGTCCGGGATACTGCTCCAGAGGAAGAACGACAGCCGGGAGGCGAGCTCAAGGTCGCTGATCGGGTAGTTCGTCCCGGCCGAGACGCCGGACGGGGTGCGTTCGAAGCGGAACAGGAACTCCGGATCCGCGAGAATCGACTGCAGCCCGAGGCGGATGCCGGCCTCGAACGTCCCGCCCTCGGCGCGGCCCATGTCATAGAACGATTCGAGAAGGGCGAGGTCGTCGTCACTGACCGGCCGGCGATACGCGCGGCGGGCCACGCCACCGAGGACCTCGCGAGCGCAAGCGCGCGCCGAGTCGCGCTCGTCGGGTTGGCAGGTAAAGATCCGCCGGCGGCTCGGGGTGTCACTGACCCCAGTGACGTCGTGCGGGCCGTCGATCCCGAGGTTACGCAGATGCGGAAGCCCGGTCAGTCCGGGAAAATGGCCAGTCGACAGGTCGGCGAGAGCCTGCTCGAACGGCATCACGAAGTCCTGGACAGGGCCGGCGGCACGCTGCACGAATGACGCCGAGACCATGTGCGGACCCGCCCTAATCGGGATGGGCAGCGTGCGGAGGACGTCGGTCGTTCGCATCTTGCGGTCGATGTCGAGCAGCGCCACGCGCGCGCCGTTGACCGCAACCTCGATCTGCTCGCCGTCGGCCGGCATGTTGTCGCCGAAGAGGGCGCCGATGCTCGCGAAATAGAACGAGAGCCGGAAGACGTAGTCGCCGTCGGCCGGAAACGTATGCCGGACAGCTAGGCCGCCGCGTGTCCCGAACGGAGCGCCGGCGACATGCCGCATCTGTGAGAACGCCTGCGGCACGACGTAGGTCTCGACCGCCGGAGCGGCGTCCGGGTCGCCGACGGCCAACCGCGTAATCTTACCCGCGGCGACGAGATAGCTCTCCAACAGCGTTGGCGAGATCGTCAACACATCCGACATGTTGTCGAACCCCTGGCTCATGTCATCAGGCGGCAGCAACGATTCGGTGTCGACCTCGAGGTCAAGCAGGTCGCGAACGGCGTTTCCGTACTCGGTCCGGTTGAGCCGCTGCAGGATCGGCCGGCCCGGATTCGGCTGGACCGCTGCAACCCGATCGATCCCGGCTTCGACCGCCGACACGAACGTGGCGATGGCGCTGGCGGCGGGTCGCAGCCGCCCCGCGGGTGGCATCATGCCAGACCGCAGCTTGAGAACGACCTTCTCGAAGACCTCGGCGTGGTGGGCCGGCTCGGCGGGATCGACGCCTTCCAGCGAGAGCCCGCCCGTACGCACGTCATCGTTGTGGCAGGTGAGGCAGTACCGGTCAAGGAGCGCCCGGTCGGGACCGGCTGTCTGCGCAGCAGTGGTCGGGGGCGCCAAGAGGACGACCGCGACCGCGAGACTCGCGCCAGCATGTGGCACACACACGGCCATCATATTTAGTATTCTAGCGTTTGCGCGGCGAGGACGGAGCGGTTTGCGGATGACAGCCGGCTGACGCAGTCCGAACTAGAATCGCGTCGATCGTGTGGCTCAAGTGCTTGACCGGTGCGGTCGTCGGCGGGCTCGGGGTCGCGGCGCTGCTGCTGCCCGTCGTGCGGGCGCAGCCTTACCCAACGGATCTCGCGCTCGACCATCCGGCTATCCGCTACTGGGAACGCGCGCCCGACAACGCCGTGGCCCGCCTCGATGCTGGCCTGGCCGAGGGCACGGCGATGCTGCCATTCGCCGACGGCGGCCCCGGCTACCTTCCGAGTCTCCTCGCCCGGCTCGACGTCCGCGTCGACTCGCAGGTGCTGGTCTTCTCGAAGACCAGTCTGCAGGCGGACATCGTCTCCCCCCGCCGGCCCCGCGCCATCTATTTCAACGACGACGTTGCGGTGGGTTTCGTGCCGGACGCCGACCTGATCGAGGTGGCGGCCGTTGACACAGGCGTCGGCGTCGCCTTCTACAGCCTGCCCACACAGCGTTCGGACCGGGTGCGGTTCTCGCGTTCGACCTGTCTGCGGTGTCACCACGGTCCCGCCACGCTCGGCGTGCCTGGCCTCTACGTCGGATCGGTGTTTCCGAACCCGTCCGGGCGCGCAAACATCCATCTCGGCACGGTCGTCACCGACCACCGCACGGCGTTCGACGAGCGGTGGGGCGGATGGTATGTCAACGGCTCCCACGGCGCGCTACGCCATCGTGGGAACGCCGTCGCCAACGACCCATCGGCGCCGGACCGGCTGGTCACCGAGGGCACGCACAACCTGACGAGCCTGACGAGCAAGCTGGACACGTCCCCTTATCTCTCACCGGTCAGCGATATCGTCGCGCTCATGACACTCGAGCACCAGACCCAGATGGTGAACATGATGACGCGGCTCACCTGGCAGGCGCGCATCTCGTCCGCCGGGGGCGCGGGTGACGTCGTCGACGGCCCTGTCGGCGCGCTGGTCGAGGAGCTACTCGCCTACATGCTGTTCGTCGACGAGGCGCGGTTGACGGACCCGGTCACGGGCGTGTCGACGTTTACCTCGACGTTTCCCCAACGGGGACCGCATGATGAGCGCGGTCGGTCGTTGCGAGACTTCGACCTGCACACGCGTCTGTTTCGCCATCCGCTCAGCTACATGATCTACAGTCGGTCCTTCGACGGCCTCCCGGAACACGTCCGCGCGCGTCTGTACGCACGGCTGCACGCCGTGCTGACAGGCGCCGAGCGCAGTGGCGAGTTTCCCCATCTCTCGCCAGACGACCGGCGAGCGATCCTCGAGATCGTGCGGGAGACAAAACCGGACCTGCCCGACTACTGGCGCTAGGCTGAACTGTTGGCGGGTGGGTTGGGCGCGTACGACGGGCTCCACGACGTCGGCGTCAGCGACGGCGGGCCATAATACGACGATGCAGCTGATCTTCGAGCAGGTTCGTGTTGGTGGCGATCGCAACTTCGGCTATTTGCTTGGCGACCGGGACGCCGAGCAGGGCGTGCTCATCGACCCGTCGTACTCGCCAGACGTGCTCGTCGAGCGCGCACAGCAGCAACGGCTCACGGTGACCCACATCGTCAATACGCACGGGCATCCCGACCATACCGAGGGCAATCCGAAGGCCGCCGAGCTGACGGGCGCGAGCGTGGCCGCACACGCCGACGCCCCGACCCCGCCGGACCTCGTACTCGCGGATGGCGACGACCTGCCCGTCGGAGCGCTTCGGCTCGCCTGTCACCACGTGCCCGGACACGCAGCCGACCACCTCGTCCTCTACGAACCCACCAATCGGTTACTGATCACCGGCGACCTCGTGTTCGTTGGCAAGGTTGGAGGCACGAAGACCGAAGAGGACGCACGAACCGAATGGGATAGCCTTCAGCACATCCTCTCGGCATTTCCCGACGACGCGACCATCTGGCCCGGCCACGACTACGGCGTGCGGCCGAGCTCGACGCTCGGGCTCGAGAGGCGCACCAACCCGTTCCTACGCTGTGCCGACCTGGCCGCGTTTCTCGACCTCAAGCGCGACTGGGCGGTTTTCAAGAAGCAGCACGGCTTGAAGTAGCGCGGCGATGGACTGCGGCTGACTCCTTGTCGCCCCGTGCATCACCCTCGTCGGTTAGCCGTGTACTCGAGCAGCACGATTCCGGACTTCGGGTACAAACGATGCTTGCTCATGTCAGCTTGGTTCGCGAGGCAGGCGGCAAGAACATCGGAATGCCGCTGCCAAAGAGCACCGGGACCACGGCCTGTTCCACCGTATCGACCAGGCCCACCTCAAGGGGCGTGCGCAGCAGCTCCCCGCCGCCGACCAGCCAGATGTCCTTCCCGGGTCGTGCCTTCAGCGACCGAACGTGCGCGGCGGGGTCGCTGTCGACGACGGAGACGGCCGGTTAGTCGGCTGGGCGCAACGTTTGCGAGAACACGACGACATCGAGACCTGGCCTCGCGCCGCCCCCACCCTGCTGCTGCGCGATCTCGAACGTCTTCCGATCCATGACGGCGGTGTCAAACTGCGCCATCAGCGCAGCGAAGTCGATTTCCGAATCCGTGGCGATCCAATCGAATTCGCCGTCCGGGCCAGCGATGTATCCGTCGAGGCTCGTGGCCACCTGCCACGGAAGCCGTCGCACATCACCCTCTTCCCCGCGTCGCGCACAGAGGTGTTTACCCGCTGGTGCGTCTCCACACGGCGGTCGATTGCGGAATCCATCTCACGCGCCACGTCGCGCCCATTGAGCGCGACGACCGTGGCGACGCCTTACAGCACGCCTGGCTTGAGTCGATAGGTCTGGGTTGAGGGATCCTGCTCGCGATAAACCGTATGGCACGCCTGGCAGGCCGCCTCGATCTCCCGGGCGGCGGCGGTGGCCGCGGCGGAGTCGACCGACTCCGCGGAGAGCTCGTCGTCGAGATCGTCGATCTTCTCCAGTGCAACACGGAGGAAGGCGACCGCATCATCCTTGCCGTGGTCGCGCCAGAGCGTGATGGTCGTCGCCAGCTGCTGCCGGGTGAGCACGAGGCGCGCTTTCGCTGCCTCGAACTCGTCGTCTGCCAGCGAGCCGGCCACGTCGGCGAAGTTCGGACCGAGGGTCTTCATAGTGCCGACGAACTGGTCCAGTGTGTAGACGGGATACGGCTTCTGTGCCGCCACGCACACGCCCGCGACGAGCGTCGCCACCGTGACGATCGCAAGCGTCGCCGCCGTACCCGTGCGCCTAGACGCTCGTGAGACGATCGAGCCGGCCCGTGCTGTCGCCAAGCGATTCAACGGGAACTCCCAGTTTCTCCAAGATCGTCACGTGCAGATTCGCCAGCGGCGTGTCCTGCGGATACCGGACGTAGCGGCCACCTTTGATGCCGGCGGCTTTGCCACCTACCAGCGCGATCGGCAGGTCGTCGTGGAAGTGGGTGTTGCTGTCGCTGATTCCAGTGCCATAGAGGAACAGCGTCGAATCGAGCATCGTGCCGTCGCCTTCCGGTAATCCCGCGAGCTTCTCGACGAGATACGCGAAGTGCCGGAAGTGATACTCGTTGATCTTGTGCAACCGCTCGAGTTTGGCCGCCTCGTCCTGGTGATGCGACAGCGGATGATGCGAGTCGGACACCCCGATCTCGGGATACGCGCGTCCACTCACCTCGCGGGCCAACATGAACGTGCTGATGCGCGTGAGATCGGTCTGATACGCGAGCGCCAGCAGATCCATCATCAGCTTGGCGTGCTCGGCGTAGTCGCTCGGCACCCCCACGGGCTGATCGACCACCGGGAGCTCTCGGGCGCTTTGCTGCTCTGCCATAGAGATCCGACGTTCGACGTCGCGCATCGCATCGAGATACTCATCCAGTTTCACCTTGTCGCCCGGCCCGATGACCTTCTCGAGCCCCTTCAGCTCTCCGCCAATGGCATCCAGAATGCTCCGGTCGCGCCGCATGCGAGCCAGCCGGGCCGCCGGATCGGTGCTGCCGCTCGTACCGAAGAGCCGCTCGAACACCGCACGCGGGTCGTTCTCGATCGGCAGCGGCGTCGTGGGCGTGCGCCATGCAATGGTGTTGGTATACGCACAGCTCGCGCCGCCGTCGCAGTTGCCCACCATCGAGTTGGACTCGATGCCGAGCTCGAGTGAAGCGAGCTGAGTTTCCTTCGAGAGCTCCCGGGCCGCGATCTGATCCATCGACACCGCGTTGAAGACGTCGGCGCCATTGGTGATCTTGAACGGTACGCTGGTCAGGAAGGTGCCGGCGGACCGGGCATGGTCACCGCCTCCCTTGACGAGGTTGGCCGATTCGTCGTCGAGGCCCCCGCACAGCAACACTCGGTCCTTGAATGCGTTCAACGACCGGAGCGTCGGCGGCAGCTCACTCAGAGGCCCTTCGGTCTTCGGGAACCAGTAGGGCATGGACATCCCGTTCGGAACATAGAAGACCCCGAACCGGCGCACCGGCGCCGCCGCGGTCTGGGCGAGCGCGGTCATCGCCGGAACCATGCCGTCGAGCAGCGGCAGCGCGATCGTGGCACCGAGCCCGCGTAACACGGTCCGGCGCGGCAGGTGCGTCTTCGTAATGTAGGACATCGTCTGTCTCCCCAACCTCAATCGACCTACTGCTGCGCAGCGTCCAGGTCGTCTCCACCGGGTGCACGCCGCAACTGGAACGGATCGCTTGCAACAATCGCCGCGACGAGCGACGACCAGCGATTATCGTCACGGGTCGACTCGCCCGCGATCCGGCGAATGGTCGGGGCGTCGTAATAGTCGACACCGCGGCCTAACGCGTATGTCAGGAGCTTCTCGGTGACGGTGCGAATGAACTCGTCAGTCCCCTCAGTCAGCAGCGCCTCTCGAAACGCGCGCGGGCTGTCGATCGTCTTGCCCGACAGCTCGATGGTCGAGTTGATCTCAGCGCCACCGTCGGTCTCGCGCCACCGTCCGATCGCGTCGAAGTGCTCCATGGCGAACCCCAGTGGGTCCATTCGTCGGTGGCAGCTCGCGCACACGGGGCTGGCCCGGTGCTGCTCCATCCGGTCGCGGAGCGAGGTCGGATTCGCCCGATCGTTCTCCTCCAGCGGCGGCACGTTGGGCGGCGGTGGCGGTGGCGGCGCGCCGAGCAGGTTCTCGAGCACCCATTTGCCGCGCAGTACCACGGACGTCCGGTTGGCATACGACGTCACGGTCAGCAAGCTCGCGTGCCCGAGCAGCCCGTGGCGCCGATCGTCTCGCCACTTGACGCGCCGAAACCGGGTGCCGTAGACGTCGTCGACGCCGTAGTGCCGCGCCAGTTGCTCGTTCAAGAACGTGTAGTCGGCCCGCAGCAGCTCGTCGAGCGGTCGATCCTCGCGCAGCTGGCTTTCGAAGAACAACTCGGTCTCGCGCACCATTGCCTTGCGCAGCGAGTCGTTGAACCCGGCGAACAGTGCACCGTCGGGATCCTGCGAGTCGATGTTGCGCATCTGGAGCCACTGGCCGACGAAGTCGGACATGAAGCGCGTGGACCGCCGGTCGGCGAGCATCCGTTGGACCTGGGTCTCCAGCACCTCCGGCTCGCTGAGCCGTTCGTCGGCGGCGAGGTCGAGGAGCTCGTCATCGGGGATGCTCTTCCAAAGGAAGAAAGACAGCCGCGAGGCCAGCTCCAGGTCGCTCAACCGATAGATGCTTCCGGCCTGCGTATCGATCGGGTGCTGCTCCACCCGCATCAGGAACTTGGGCATCGCGAGCAACGCTTCGAGCGCCCGCTCAATCCCGGACTCGAAGTCACCATCGGCCCGACCTTCGCGATAGACCACCAGCAGCGGGTCGATGTCCGCCCGGGTCACGGGGCGGCGATAGGCGCGGCGCGCCAGCGAGCGGATGATCTCGCGAGCGCAGGACTCCTCGGCATCCACTCCAGTGCCACTCGGCCGGCAGGTAAAGATCCGCCGACGGCTCGGCGTGTCGTCCGGCACGGTCCCATCGAAGGGCCCTGAGATATACACCATGTCGATCCCGGGGACGTCGCTCGCCGCGGCCGGCGACGGCGCAGAATCGGTGAATCCGACCGAGACGAGGCGCGTGCCCGCCTTGATGGGCAAGCGGATCTCCAGCTCGTAGTCGGCGGTCATCCGATACTCGTGGAGTCGCTGGCCTTCAACGTCGTCCTCTGGCACGGCAATCAACTGGCCGGGATCGGGTCCTGGAAATCGTCCACCGATCGGGAACCGCTCGACGAGCGCGTGATCGACTCGCACCTCGATCTGATGCTCGTCCTCGGCGATGCCGTCGATCGTCTCGATCGTTTCGTTCCGCTTCAAGCGAATGGCGAACACGTAGTCGCCGTCCAGCGGGAAGTTGTGCCGCACGGACAGCCCGCCATGCGTCGCGAACGGCATCTCCTCACCGGCGCGGATATCGCGGCGCTCATAACCGACCTTGTAGACCTGCATGATCGGGCGGTTGTCGGGGCTGCCGACGGCCGCGCGGCTGATCTTCGTGGCAGCAGTAATGTAGCGCGCCATCAGCGATGGGGTAATTGACAGCACATCGGCGTTGTTGTCGAACCCGAACCCGGCCATGTCACCCGGCAGGAGCGCCGTGGCATCGATCTCCAGTGCCAAAAGGTCATAGACCGCGTTCTCGTACTCGAATCGATTGAGCCTGCGGGACGCCACACGCCCAGGGTTGGGATCGGCAGCGGCGGCGCTGTCCAGCGCGGCTTCCAGCGACGTCGCGAAGGCGTTGAGTGTCGCCGCGTCTGGCCGCGGCCGGCCTTCGGGCGGCATCTGCCCACTCCGCAGCTTGCGAACGACCTTCTCCAGCGTCTCCGCGTTGCCGTGGATGTCACCGATGTCGAGCTGGTCGAGCATCAGGTCGGCGGTCTTGAGCCGCTCGTTGTGACAGGTGACGCAATAGCGGTCGAGCAGCGCGCGATTGGGCTGCGCCGCCGCCGCCGGCTGCGCAGCGCCAGCGGGGTGCGGTGCCTCCGCCGCGTGCACGGGCGCACCATGCGAGAGCGCCCCCACCGCCAAGGCGATACCGACCAGCCCCACCACGCGTGCGATCAGCATCCTCGCCATAACCAGCCAACCCCCTCAATCATCAAGGGTGCACATGCCCCCTGAGCCATGAACAGAAGATATGCATTATACCGTCGGCACTCGTCAAGCGCCTACCGATACTTGGTGCCGGACGGGCGGCCCTTGGTATAGTGGGGTCTGGGGCAGGGAGGGCACTATATGTACTGTCGGGTAGGCATGCTCGTGTGGGTGTCGGTCGTCGGCGTCGCCACGGCCACGGCCCAGGACGTCCGGCTGGTCACTGCCGCTGCGGACCAAGACGCGACCGCCGTGCAGGCGCTCCTTGCCGAGGGGGTCGATGTCAATGCGGCCCGGGCCGATGGCGCGACCGCGATACTGTGGGCAGCGCACCGAGATGACGTAGATATGATGGCTCGGCTTCTCGAGGCCGGCGCCGAGGTGAATGCGGCTGACGATCATGGCGTGACCCCGCTCGAACGGGCAGCTGAGAACGCGAGCACGGCGATGGTCGCCGCGTTGCTCGAAGCAGGTGCGGACGCAAACGCAGCACAGACGAGCGGGCTCACGCCGTTGATGACCGCGGCGCGTACTGGAAGCGTCGCGGTCGTCAACGCGCTCCTCGCCCACGGTGCGGACGTCAACGCGGCCACTGCCGAAACCCGAAGCACGGCTCTGATGTGGGCGGTGTCGGAGCCGCATCCGGACGTCGCGCGCACACTGCTGGACGCCGGAGCCAACCCCCGTGCCTCGACGACCAAGGGATTCACGCCGCTAATGTTCGCGGCGAGGAACGGCGACATCCAGCTCGCCGAAACGTTAATCGCCGCCGGTGTGGACATCAACGAGCCGAGCGGCGATGGGACGCACATCCTGCCGTACGCCATCGTTGCCGGGCAGGACGCGTTTGCGCTATTCCTCCTCGAGGCGGACGCCGACCCGAACGGCTCAATGAACGGCGTGTTGGCCTTGCATGCGGCATCCGGCTCGGTCAGCCAGTGGCTGGGCGAGTGGTATCGCCGGCATGGCCGTGGCGGTCTTTACGCCGGGTTCGGCGGCGCGCGGCTCAGCGGGAATCGTCGGGTCCCGCTGGTGAAGGCACTCCTAGCCAAGGGCGCGGACCCGAACGCGCGCATCACGACGTCGGCCATGATCATGAGCTACATCGGCTATCCGAAGAAGGGCGCGTTCGAGCCGTTCGCCTGTGGCACCGGCGATCTCCGCGGCGCCACGCCGCTCTGGGTGGCGGCGCACGACATGAACGGCACCCATGGGCAGGCCCATGTCTTCACGGTCATGCCGAGCGGGACGACGACCAGCGTTGACGTGCTACAGGCGCTGCTCGACGCTGGCGCGGATCAGCACCTCACGACCGACGACGGCACGACGCCGTTCATGGCAGCCGCCGGGCTCGGTCCGGCCACCTACACGCCTCGCGAGCCGCGCGGCGTGCGCGCCGTCAGCTCGGAGCAGGCGGTCCGCCTCCTGCACGCCGCAGGAGGTGACATCAACGCCGTCAACGAAGCCAACTTCACCGCGCTTCACGGCGCTGCGTTTCGCGGGATGAACGAGGTGATTGAGTACCTGGTGGCGAACGGCGCCGATATCGATGCTCGGGATTTCCGCGGTCGCACCGCCTATCGGATGGCCGAGGGATCGAAGCAATCGTTCCAGTTCCAGAGCTGGCCGGAAACCGCGCAACTCCTGGAGCGCCTGGGGGCCAACACGCGGCTGGGCGTACCCGGCACGGTGCAGGAACGTTTGCGCGACGTGTCGGCGGTCGACGCCAGTACGCAGCCTTAGCAGCCGTCCTCGACCACGACGGCCGTCCCGAACGCCAACTGCTCGGGGCTGCCCCCCTGCAGGACCATCGACGTCTGGAACCGGGCGCTGACGATGGCGTTGGCGCCTATGCCGCGCGCCTCCTCGACCATGCGATCGAGCGCCTGCTCGCGGGATTCAGCCATCAGCTTCGTGGATTCCGACACTTCGCCCTCGACGATACCCCGAAGCGCCGCATGGGGTCGGACTCGCTGGTCGTCCACCTGCGTCAGTGATTCGTCCAGATAGCCCGACAGCAACGCCTCGTTGGGGCTCCGGCCACAGTGCTCAGGCATCCTGCGCCTCTTCGTTCCTTTTCAGCTCAGCTCCGTCCGTAGCGACGAGCACGCCTCATGGAGCCTCGACATGACGGTCCCCATGGGGATGTCCAGCACGCTGGCGACTTCAGCGTACGTCAGGTCATGGAAATCTCGGAGCACGAGGATTTCCCGATGGTCGGCGGAGAACGTGCCGATTCCCGGCCAGACGCGGCGGGCCCGTTCTCGACGACCGAGCGCCCGTTCGGGGTCGGGTGTGGTGGCCGCCAGATGCGGGGCAAGATCGGGCCGGGGGTCCAGCGGCTCCGCCGACCGAACCGCGCGGTGCTGCCACAAATCACGAGCGCGGTTGCGCACGATCGCGAACAGCCACGGCCGCACCGGACGGGCGTTACGAAAGCTCGCGAGGCTGCCAAAGAACCGTAGCATCGCGTCTTGCGCGATGTCGAGCGCGTCGTCCGGGTCGCCGACGGTCGGCAATGCCAGCAGGTAGGCTGGTCGCCAGAAGTGACGAGCCAGTTCCTCACTGGCCTCATGCCTGCCGGCCCGAGCCCGGACGACGAGCCTACGGTCGGTGTCGTCGGATTCTGGCACCGCCGTCGCCGCTTCGCGTGGAAGCAGGGCCATCTGGCTATCCACTCCGTGCTCTACGCGCGAGGGTCGTGGGTTATTCACCCGTGATGCGCCCCACCGCCGACGCGTCTCACGGCTGAGGACCGGGGTTCGGGCTCAGGGCTTACGCTCAGCCGCGCTCCAAGAGCGCGGCCGTGGCCGTACGCCGCAGGCCAACACGCGCGTGGGAACTTGGGCGCCCGCGATCTAGTGGACCAGTTCGGTATCCGGAAACTGCGCGTACCAGCCAAACCAGAACGCGCTTTGCCCCGGCAGACGCTCGAGAGACTCCTCCGGGCGGCCGTCAAGGTGGAGCGCCGCCTCGCCGACCTGCCACCGGCGACCCGCGGCATCCGCGATGGTCCCCTCGTCGAGATGGCGCACGAAGCGAACCCCTTGCGCGTCGTAGACCCGGTTGGCGCCCTGCTCGCTCGTCACGACAACCAGATTTCGTCCTGCGAAGGTATGGTGAAAGACACGGTTGCGCGCGAGGAACCGCGCGGTGATGGCCAACGCCGACTCGATCCCGGACTGCGTCGTGTCGGCCAGCCGCAGCACCAACACCTCCTCTTTGTTAGGCAGCCGGGTGTCGTGGTTGGAGACCTGAAACATCAGCTCGTCGGTGCTGAAATAGCCGCGGTAGGCGGCCCCCTCCGAGTAGTCCCGCCGATGCCCGGTGTCGAGCGACAGGACTGTAGTCGACGGATGCCGGCGCCGCCATTCCCCCCAGGTAGTCGTTACCACCGCGTGCGGCGTCAACCGCAGGCCGCTGTCGGCAAGCTCCCCGATGACGGGCACGCCCTCGAACGTGTTCCACAGGCTGCGTGTCTCGTGGTCGAACATCAGCTTGTTCGACCGATAGAGGAGCCCGCTGGTGCCGAAGGTGAGGTGTCGCCCTCCGGCTACGCTCTCGAACGGAATCACCGTGCCACACAGCGTGCAGTACACAATCGTCAGATCCACACCGCCCACGCGGTCGAGCGCCATCTCGTGCCAGGCGAGGATGCGTTTCGGGTAGGCGCGCGCTTCACCTCCAAGCGCAACGCCAAACACGATGTGACCGTCGGCAAGATAGTCCGCCGCCTCGGCCGTTAGGTGGGTCGGGTACTCGAGAGGCGGAATCCCGTTCACCGCCACACCGCCCCAATCGATCTCGTCGAGCCGGATTCGGGACGGCGCGCCAGCGGGGAAGAACTCAGCGAATTGCGGATCGATCTGGCTATACCACTGCCCTTTGAAGTACGCGTAGTCGGGGTGCGGGTCGTACGGCTGGTCCCAGATCCACTCGCGCCATTGCGCCAGGTCCGGACCGAAGCGCTGACCTGTCTGTTGCCCCAGAAACCCGATTAGCGTAAAAAACCGAAAAAGCTGCTGATTCGGCGGTCGCACCAGCCACGCGAGATCCCAGACGATGCTGGCATAGCCGTCGCGCCAGTCCGCGCCGATCTCCTCGAGCGAGCGCTCGGCCGCCGCATCACCTGACCCGGCCATCAGAAACAGCCGGATATCCGGATGTCCGGTCTGACCCGCCGGCTGCGCGAGCGTGGAGCTCGCCGTTGCGGCGCCGACCCATGCGGCGCCAACTAGCGCGTGCGCAAGTATGCGGGTGGTCACGCGTCTGCCCCCGTGCGCGATCACTCGAGCGTGACGTAGCGCTCCAGCCTGGCCACTTCCGCGTCGCTCACGTACTTCCCGATCTCGCGGCGAAACTGCGCGAGACTGCGGTATGGACGGTACTCCTTGAACTCGTGCAGGAGCCGGTTCCCCACCCCCGGAATGCTGAGGATGACCTCGTCGGGCGCGCTATTCAGGTTGATGGGAACGAAGACGAACTGCTCCAGCCGCGCGACCTCGGTATCGTCGACATACTTACCGATCTCGCGACGAAACTGCGCAATGGCGCGATAGGGACGATACTCCTCGAACTCGTGCGCGATGCGGTTGCCGACCCCCGGGACCAGCAGGATCTCTTCACGCGAAGCGGTGTTCAGGTTGATTGGGATGAAGAGCGACGCGTACAGCTCGTCGCGACGGTCCATCGCGACCGTGGGGCTCACTACCCGCTCGAATGCCGCCACGGTAAGGAAGGGCCGCCGTTCGATGATCTGGTCGACGAGCGCCGCGGTCAGATGCGGCACCGTCGCCAACTCCTCGGCCCCGGCCACATTGGGGTTCAGCACGGCCGTGTTGCGACCGACTTGCGCCAGAAGGACGCCCGACAATGCGACCGACATGACTGCCGTGCCGGCGAGGTGCAACGGTCGAGTGACTCGGTTCATGATCCAACTCCAGTGAATTCAGCGGTCTTCGCGTCGACGAGAAACGGATGGCGGTAGGTGTAGACGAGACCGAGCAACCCCAACTCGATCATGGTCCCCGGAGCTAGCGTCGGTGTGGCGCCCGCGATCGCCCCCTGGAACAGGTCGAGGCCACTCAAGGATGGATACATCTCCAGCTCGAACTCCGCGTTGCCTACGTAGTGCAGCCAGAGACCCGAGAGGCCACTCGCGACGAAGAGCACCATGGCGACCTGAAAGCAGCGCGTGCTCCGCGGGCCCCGCTCGGCCGCCTGCCACGCGAGCGCGAGCAGGCTGCCACCGAGTAGCACGACCGGTGCGAGTTGCCAGCCGCCCTCGACGTGTCCGAGCAGGATGAGCTCGGCGCCAGTACCCACCGATCCGACGATAAACAGGACCAGCACGAACAGCCGAAGGCGCTCGGCCGTCATCGACCCCCCCCCAAGACGGACCCCATAGACCCTATCTCATCCATGTTCCGGTCATCGGCGCCCATGCATCCCGCCCGCATCCGTCAGCGAGTGCGCGGGCGCTCGTCGGGGTCACACCGGTTGCCGAGCGCGCCCGACCCGCCACAGTAGCTGTCATCTTGAATCTGCACGACGATCCCGTCCGGATCGCGGAAGGTCAGCTCCTCGGCGGGCGGGTCCGTATCGGCGCGCATCCGGACACTGGCCGTCACGCCGTGGTCCGTCAGTCGCGCGACAACCGCGGTGGCGTCGAACCCCTCCATCCCGAAGCAGTAGTGGTTGATCGAGGGCGAGGTGCCGCGCGAGAACGCAACGAACTGCGGGCCTGTGCCAATGCCGAGCACGGGGACCGCCGCGGCGGACCAGTCGGCCTCGGTCCCTTGCATCGTCACGAGCGGCATGCCCAGCACCCGCTGATAGAAATCCACCGAGCGCTGCACGTCCGACACGGTCAGTGTGACGTGATTCAACGTCGTCACCGGGATCGGCGGCGCGCTCGGCTGGATTGCGGCGGTGGCCGCGGGCCGCGGCACCATCAACGCCGAGAGGGCGAGCACGAGTTGCCGCCGTGTCATCCGTCCACCTTCATAGCCGTCAACGAGACGCTCGACGATCTCACTCATCGTGTCCTCCCTCGAAAATATCCTCGGCAACGCGGGCCGACGTTGGGGGCGTGGGATCCGCGGCCGGGGCCTATTCCCGGGCGCCCAGTCGCCTGAGTAGCTCGACCGTACTCTGATGCGGCGACGTGTTCGGGCCGCGGCCGCGGCCACGCCGTGCGAGGGCCAGCGGTGTCTCGCCGGACCTATTGGTGACGTCGAGTCGCGCGCCGTGCGCGACGAGGTAGTCAACAATGCTGTCGTGCCCCCGGGCCGCGACGGCGTGCAAGGCGGTGTCACCGTCGGCATTGGCGACGTCCACGTCAACCCCGAACTCGGTGGCAATCTTGACCGCTGCGAGGCTGACGGCCTCGAGCTCGACGGGGTTCGGCTCGCGACGGGTGCTCCGAACCGGCGCACTCTCCGCGATTCGATCGAGTCGGTTCACCGAGACGAGGGGATCCCGGCCACCCAGCCCGACCGCCGCCATCAGAGCCGTCGTCGCCCCCTCGTTCACTTGGGACCGGTTCTTGTTCGCGGCCAGCGTCCCCTCCCAGTACGTCGGGTGGTGCACGAATCTGGTCTCCGCGCCTCGTTGCGCGAGGAGGCGCATGATCTCCGGCGCGTTGAACCGCGCCGCGAGCCAGAACGGCGTCGCTCCCACGTAGGAAGGATGCAGATAGAAGTCGACGGAGTCGCGTCGGACCGGCGTCGAGCTCAGGACCTCGGCATTGACATCTGCCCCACGGTCGACCAGCGCACCAACCAGGGTCGCGTCCTTGTGCAGGATCGCTGCGTGGAGAGCTGTATACCCAGCGTCGGCGGCGTTCGGGTCGGCACCGCGCGAGAGCAGAAACCTGGCGACGTCACCATGCCCGCTGTGCGCCGCCACGACCGTGGCGCTCGTACCGTAGGGTGCCGCGTCGTTCACATCGGCGCCGGCCGCAACGAGGAGCTTCGTGGCGTCGAGATCCCCAACGCGCGCCGCGAACAGCAGCGCCGTATAGCCGCCCTGGGGTAGATCCGCGATGTACTCGGGGTTCCACGGCTCCGGTGACGTCTTGACGACCTCCGTCCAGACGTCGGACTTGGCCGCGACGTCGGCGCCACCCTCGAGCAGCGCCCTAACGACGTCCGCGTGCTGCTGCGCCACCGCCCACATCAGCGCCGTCTGGCCGCGACCCGCGGTCGCATCGACCGCGGCGCCCGCGTCGAGCAGGTACCTCACAACGTCCGCGCTCCCGGTGCGTGCCGCGGTCATCAACGAGGTTTCGCCCGATGGGAGTGACAGGTTGGGATTCGCTCCGGCGTCCAGCAGACGGAACGCCATCGCGGCGCTGCCGTTCTCACACGCGGTCCAGAGCGGCGTCACACCCAGGTCATTCGCCGCGTTCACATCCGCCCCGGCGCGAATCAGCAAGGCGGCGCCGTCGGCATCATCCCAGTAGCTCGCCCAGTGAAGCGCGGTCGCACCGTCCCCCTGGGGACCGTTGACGTCTGTGCCTTGCTCGACGAGCGTCCGTACCATGTCCCACTCGGCGCGCTTGGCCGCGTCCGCTAGCGTCTGATCGGCCGCTGCCGCCGCGCCGCCGACGCTGGTCAGGGCAACGACCACGCTGCGCACAACGAATCGAACGGCAACGTTCACGGACATCGGTCACACCTCCGACAACGTGTCGATCGGTAGCTTCGTAGTGCTGTTCCCGAGCCGGTCCAACGGCATGTCGAGCTTGTCCATCAGGGTCAGGAGCAGGTCGGCGTTCGACGTCTCGGCCGGGAACCGGAGGTGCCGCCCCCCCTTAAGCCGACCCGCACCGCCGCCGATCACGAGCAGCGGCAGGTTCGTGCCCATGTGACGCGTGCTGTTGGAGATACCCGCGCCGTAAAGGATGCTCATATGATCGAGTAGCGACCCGTCGCCGTCATCCGTCGCGCGGAGCCGCTCCAGATACCCGGCGGTCAAGGCGACGTGGTAAGTGTTGATCTTTGCCATCAGCGCGATCCGCTCCGGGTCGTCCTCGTGATGCGACAACGGATGGTGCGCGTTGGGCACACCGATCTGGGGGAACGCGCGTGTGCTCTGCTCGCGGCCGAGCATGAAGGTGACGACGCGCGTCAAGTCGGCCTGGAGCGCGAGGAACTGCAGGTCGAACATCAACCGCAGGTGCTCTTCGAAAACGCGCGGCGGCGCCGACGGGTGCTCGATGAACGACGGCTCGACGTTGCGCTGTTGCTCCGCCAGCTGAATACGCCGTTCGACGTCACGCACCGCCTCTGTGTACTCGTCGATCTTGACTCGGTCGCGCGGTCCGATGGCCACCTTGAGGTTGGCCAGCTTGTCGGTGACGGAATCCAGAATGCTCTGCTTCTGCTGGCGGCGTGCCCGCCGGACCGCCGGATCCGCCGACCCGCTGTCACCGAACAGCCGCTCGAACACCGCGCGTGGGTTGTTCTCCATCGGCAGCGGCTGCGTCGGCGTGCGCCATGCGATGGTCTGCGTATAGGCGCAGCTGAGGCCGGCGGTGCACTGGCCCGCGTTGGCGAACTTGTCCATCGAGACCTCGAGCGATCCGAGCTGCGTCGTCTTGCCCAGCTCGCGCGCGAGGATCTGGTCCATCGAGGTGCTCGCTAGCACGTCCGTCTCGTTCTGGCCGCCCCGCGGGGTGCCGGTCAGAAACGACGCCGACGCGCCCGCATGGACGTAGGTCCACGACGCGCGGAGCCCCGAGATGACGAGCAACTGGTCGCGGAACGGGGCGAGCGGCCCGAGAATCGGGGTGAGCGCGAAGGCGCGGCCTTCGTCGGCCGGCGTCCAGTGCTCCATCGCCATCCCGTTCGGCGCATAGATCGCCTGGAAGCGGTGTGCCGGCTTGCCGGCGGTCTGGGCGACCGCGGTGAACGCCGGCACCATCGCGTCCAAGAGCGGGAGACCCAGCGTCGCGCCGAGACCACGGAGCACGGTCCGGCGTGGCAACGATCGCCTGGTAATGGTCATTGCGTTCTCCTTGGTCGTCTCCGGCTGTGCCTGTGCCCGCCGCAGGACCAACGCCCTGCCGCTACGACCGGTGGGCTTCAGTCCGCTGTCTGAGCGTTCCGCATCAGGAACGCGGGACTCCTCACGATGCCGAGAATAAGCGATGACCAGCGGTAGTTGCTGGCCGCCGCGTCACGGACGATCGCTCGTACCGTCGGCCGGTCATCGAATTCGAGGCCGCGCCCGAGGGCGTAGGCGAGCAGCTTGCCGGTCACCGTCCGCGCGAATTGCTCCGGCTGCCCGAGCAGCAGCGCCCGGAGACCGCTGAACCCGTTCACCACCGCGCCGTCTGGCATGGTGGCGACGGCGTCGATCGGATTTCCAAACTCGTCGTGCGTCCGCCAGCCGCCGAGGCCGTCGAAGTTCTCGAGGGCGAAGCCTGGTGGATCGATCGAGGCGTGGCACCGCGCGCACGCGGGATCACGTCGGTGGCGCTCGAGGCGTTCACGCACCGACCGCGTCGTGCCGCCCTCGTCGCGGTCCGGCAACGCCGGCACGTCAGCCGGCGGCGACGGGGGCGGCGCGCCGAGAATCGTGTCGAGCAGCCACTTGCCGCGGAGCACGGGTGACGTCCGGGTCGGATACGAGGTCAGCGCCAGCAGGCCGCCGTGGCCGAGTAACCCACCGCGCTGCTCCCGGTCTGGCAGCGTGACGCGGCGGAAGCGTGCGCCGTACACACCGGAGATGCCGTAGTGACGCGAGAGTCGCTCGTTGAGGTACGTGTAGTCCGCGTCGAGGAGGTCGAGCACGCTGCGGTCTTCGTTGAGCGTGCTCGCCAGAAACAGCGTCGTCTCCTGCTGGAAGCCTTCGACAAGATTCTGGTCGAAGTCAGGAAACGGGACGGGATCGCCCACGACGTCGTCGAGATTGCGCAGATGTAGCCACTGCGTCGCGAAATCGTCGACGAGAGCGCGAGCGCGTCCGTCGGCCAACATACGCCGCACCTGTTGTTCGAGGACCGTCGGGTCTGTGAGCGCGCCGCGCTCGGCCGCGTCGAGCAGTTGCGCATCAGGAACGCTGCTCCAGAGAAAGAACGCAAGACGCGAGGCCACGTCGAGGTCGCCGAGATGATACGGCTGTCCCGGCACAACCCCGGCCGGATCCCGTTCGATGCGCAGGAGGAAATCGGGGTCGACGAGGAGGCGTTCGACCGCGAGCTGGATGCCGGCATCGAAGCCACCGTCGCCGTCCCCACCGCGCCCGGACTCAAAGAACCCGAGCAGCGTTCCGAGGTCATCTGCCGTTACTGGTCGGCGATAGGCGCGGCGCGCAAGCCGAGACAGGATCTCTGTGGCGCAGGTCCGCTCATCGACCGCCGAGCCCGGGCGACAGGAGAAGATCGCACGGCGGCTGGGCGTGTTGCCGGGGCCGGTGCTCGCGTAGGGACCGCCGATCGCCACCGAACTCACCGCGGCGTTTCCGTAATAGCTCTCGTCGTTCGACAGCACCTCGCCCGCCTGCCGCGGTTTCAGGATGCCTTCCGGCTCCCACAGGTTACGCACGAAGGACACGCTGACGAGACGCGGTCCCGCCTGAACCGAGACGCGGACCTCCAGATCATCGTCGGCTTCGTGGAGGTAGCGTTCCCACTCGGGGTCGCCCGGCTCGGCGATCGTGAATGTGGTCGGCGCCGGTCGGCCGCGGGCCTCTCCGCCGACCGTGAGCCTTTTCACCAGCGCGCCATCGATCCGTACGTCGAGCTGATGTGGCGTCCCCATGCCGAGGATGTAGTCCTGCCAGTTGGTCCGCAGTTGAATCTTGATGAGGTACTCGCCATCGACCGGAAAGTGATACCGGACCGCGTGACCGCCGCGCGAGCCGAGCGGCAGATCTTCGCTCTGCCGATCGTCCTGCAGCAGCAACAGCGGCACGTCGAAGGTCTCGAATCCCGGACCGGTAGGAGGAAGACCGATGGCGAGACGGCTGATTGTCCGGGCGACCGACAGATAGCGCTCGAGTTGGGCGGTCGTGATCGAGAGCACGTCGGCGTTGTTGTCGAATCCGGTATCGGATGTCTCGTCTCCCGGGAGGAGCGAGCTCACGTCGATGTCGACGGCCAGGAGGTCGCGGACGGCGTTGCGATATTCCGTGCGATTCAGACGGTGGACCGTGCTCGTGCGGCCCGGGTCGGGATTCGCCGCGGCGACCCCGTCGATGTCGGCCTCGAGTCGGCTCGCCACGGCGTGATAGGTCGCGATGTCGGGGCGCGGCTGGCCGGGGGGCGGCATCGCTCCGGTCCGAAGCTTTGCGATGACGCGTTCCCAGACGTCCGCGTCGGCCGCCGGGTGCGTCACGTCGAGCGCGTCAAGCGCGAGACCGCCGGTTCGGAGCCGCGCGTTGTGGCAGGTGACGCAGTACTGATCCAGGACCGCGCGAGGCGACGAGGTCGGGCCCGGGGGGCTCTCGGTTCGCGCCTGCGGGGACACGGCCTGTCCGGTCGCGTGGGCGACGGCGAGGCCCACCCCGAGGACCACCGACAGGACGATCACCGCGTGCGCCACCATGCCCCGGCCGGCTGTCATCTGCTCAAGTCCCCTCACTCCCAGGACGCTCTCACGCCCGGCTCGACACATCGGATCCTACCGCCGGACCTGGCACTCGGCCAATAGCATTTGAAATCAGGCGCGGGAGACGAGGATTGGCCTCGCCGGTCGATGCCCGCGGCCGTGACGCCTACCCCTGCCCTCGGAAGGAGCGTTGAAAAATAACGCGCCGCGAGTGTACGATCGCGCATTCAGCCATGTCCTGTTTCCGACAACTCGCCGTCACCCTCGTCGCCCTGAGTTGCGTCCCGTTCGCCGTCCATGCCCAGCAAGTGGGCGCCCGCGGCAGATGGCAAACCTACGACACCTCCAACGGTGAATGGCGCAGTTACGCCGGCGACATCGGCGGCAGGAAGTACTCGCCGCTCGACCAGATCGATGCCAGCAACTTCGCCGACCTGGAGCTGGCCTGGGAATGGACCTCGGTCGACCACCTGGTGAGCCGGACCACGGCCGGCGGTGGTGAGTGGTCGGCGCCGCTCGACACCATCGTCGACGCACTCATCGAGACCACCCCCGACCTCTACCGACCCGGTCACCGACCCATCCTGACGCGACTGCAAGCGACGCCGCTCATGGTCGGTGGGATTCTCTATTTCAATACGCCGCTCTCGCAGGGCGTCGCCGTCGATGCCACGACGGGCGAGACCATCTGGGTCTTCAATCCCAAGAGCTACGAGGACGGCACGCCGACGATGAGCAGCCCGTGGACCCAGCGCGGTGTGGCGTACTGGACCGACGGCGCGGACGACGAGCGCATCTTCTGGGGCACCGGCAACGGCCACCTCGTCTGTGTCGAGGCCGAGACCGGCCGGCCCTGCGCCGACTTCGGCGCGGACGGCAGTGGCATCGTTGACGCGATGGTCGGTCTGCCACGCGCCAATCGCGACGAGCGAGACTATCTCAACGCGATGCTCTACGGGATCCACTCGCCACCGATCGTCGTCCGCGAC
>CAZYFH010000026.1:0-50918 GCA_964646815.1 uncultured Vicinamibacteraceae bacterium
CGACCCGCTGATTACAAATCAGCTGCTCTACCGGACTGAGCTACGCCAGCCGGACGAATTGATTATCCTAGCATGGGTCATGCCAACAGACAATGCCCCTTGTCCTTTTGGGCCCGCTTCCCCGGTCGCGAGGATCTCTGAGAGAATCACCGGCGTCCGGTGGCCCGCTGCCGGACGACCTCGAACAGCGCGACCCCGGCAGCAACAGACACATTGAGGCTGGACACGCGGCCCTGCATCGGGAGCGAGGCCAGCCAGTCACACCGATCGCGCACCAGACGCCGCAATCCCCGGCCCTCCGAACCGACCACCAGGGCAAGCGGCACGGTCAAATCCAGGTCGTACAGCGACCGGTCCTCGTCCGAATCGAGGCCCACCGTCCACACGCCGGCGGCGGCGATCTCGACAAGCGCGCGTCCGATGTTGACCACCGGAGCCAATCGGACGTGGGTAAGCGCCCCCGCTGACGCCTTCACGGCCGCGCCTGTCGCGGCCGCCGCGCGACGCGTTTGCAGGACGATCCCGGTGGCGCCCGCGGCGTCCACCGTGCGCGCGATCGCGCCGAGGTTGCGCGGATCCTGGATGCCGTCCAGGACCACCAGTAACGAAGCGGATTCCCCCCGCACGAGATCGGCCACGGTGTGGTCGACCGGGCGCCGTACTGTCGCGACCACACCCTGGTGCACGCCATGACCTGACAATCGGTCGAGCTCACCCGCTGAAACCCGGTGAACCGACACGTCGCGACGCACGGCCAGCGAACGCAACTCGGTCGTGCCCCGCGTGCGGTCGGCACCGAGGTGTATCTCGGTCACACGGCCTGCACGCAGCGCTTCGAGAACCGGATTGATCCCGAAGATTCTCATGGACGAGTCTCGACCAGGAGGGTGACCGCATGCACGGCGATGGCCTTGCCTTGACCGATCGCGTCGAGTCCCTCGGCAGTCTTCGCCTTGACGCTGACGTGACTCGCCGCGACGCCCAGCACCGCGGCCAGACGATCCCGCATGGCAGGTGTGTGCGGCGTCAGCCTCGGCTGCTCCGCGATCACGACGACGTCGACATTGCTGACAGACAGGCCGCTCTCGCGAACGAGTGCAACCGCCTGATTGAGCAGATCGAGGCTCGAGGCACCCTTCCAGCGCGCATCGGTGTTCGGAAACTGCTGGCCAATGTCGCGTTCGCCCGCGGCGCCGAGGATGGCATCGGTGATCGCGTGACAGACCGCGTCCGCGTCGGAGTGCCCTGCGAGACCACGGTCGTGGGCAATCGACACGCCGCCAAGCACCAGCGCTCGCCCTTCGACCAGGCGGTGCGAATCGTAGCCGAATCCGATGCGCGGGGGCCTCGGTGTCGCGACGTAACCGGTCGCCCGCGCCGCCGCGTCCACGAGGTCGGCGGGTGTCGTGACCTTGACGTTTCCCGAGTCGCCGTCGATCAGACGCACAGGATGACCCGCGCGCTCGACGAGCATAGCTTCGTCGGTGGCGTCGACATCGCCCACCGCCTGCGCGATCGCGTCGGCCAGCACCTCAAGCCGGAACGCCTGCGGCGTCTGTGCGAGGTAGACGCGCGTGCGCGGGAGCGTGCTACGGACGAACACCTCCCCGCGCTCCTTGCGACCCTCTTTGACCGTGTCGCTCACCTGGAGCGCGGGGACTGCGGCACCCGCCGCGACCGCAGCATCGATCGTGCGCGCGATCAGCTCCACCGTACAGAACGGCCGGGCCGCATCGTGCACGACGACTATATCGGTGCCCGCCGACACGCGCTGGAGGCCGGCCGCCACAGAGTCCTGCCGCCGGTTCCCACCGGCGACGACCTGAAGCGGTGTCGCCGTGAACAGAAGCGGAGGCGTTGGGGCGCTCGCGACATCGGGTGGCAGGGCGACGACGATCTCCCCAACCCTCGGGCTTTCGTCGAAGGGGCGCAGCGCTTCCTGGAGCATCGTTCGCGCGCCGATCCGGAGGAACTGCTTCGGCACAGCGCCGCCAATTCGCGCGCCCCGACCACCGGCAGCAATGATCGCCGCTACGCGCACGGACCCACCTGTCGCCCCTTCTCGACACCACCCGCCGTCTCGACCACCTGCCTCGCCGTTCGGTCTGCGTGGGTCATGGGCCTGGCGCGGGGCTCGGTGCCGGCATTGCGGACTGGTGTGAGACCCGCCGCTCCGCGTCCGCCACGGTCTCGGAGATCAGGGCATGGGTCCGATCGGCGAGAGCGCGCGCGTCGGCACGCGCGAGGCCTTCGGTCTGCAGCGGCATGTGCACCACGAGCGCGACGTCCCCCGGGCACGTCATCAAACGGCCCTTTAACATGACGTGCCGGCTCCCGATGACGGCAACGGGAACGACCGGCAGACCGGCTTCGATGGCCAGGAGGAACAGGCCTCGTTTGAATCGCTGAACGCGACCATCGTCGCTCCGGGTCCCCTCGGGAAACACGATGAGTGACGCGCTGCGCCGCATCAGAACGGCTACCCGCTTCAAGGTAGCGGAACCGGTATGCGACCGGTCCACCAACAAATGTCCGGAGTATCGCAGGTGCCACCCGAGCACGGGGAATCGTGCCAGCGATGCCTTGGCAATGATGCGGAGCTGGAACGGCAGCGCCGTGAATAGGATCGGGATGTCGTAGATGCTCTGGTGGTTGGAGACGAAGACATACGGCTGGTCGCGAATGACGCCGTCGTTGAAGGTAGCCCGCACGCGCACGCCGGTCGTCGCGAGGATCAACCAGGACCAGACGCGCGCACACCAGTGTGCGACATAGCCCCGCCGATCGACGAGAACGGACGCCAACGAGAGCGTGCCGAGCACGACCGTGTAGACGGAGATCATGGGAATGAGCCAGAACACCGTTCGCCACCAGTGGAAGGGAGGGAACGACATGGCTACTCAATCAGCGCCTCCAGCGCCGCCTCCACGGTTTCGACGCCCACCAGGTCGCACGCGACGTCCTGGTCGAGCCCGGTCCGGTCACTGGCAGGGAGCACGCAGCGGGTGAACCCGAGCTGCACGGCCTCCTTGACGCGCGACCCCGCCCGACTCGCACCACGCACCTCGCCCCCAAGACCGACTTCACCGAAGACCGCGGTCCCCGCGGGAATCCCTCGATTTCGCAGGCTGGAAGCCACGGCGGCGACCACGCCGAGATCGACGGCCGGCTCGTTGACCACCAGACCACCGGCGATGTTGACGAACACGTCCTCTCCCGACAGGCTGAGCCCGGCTCGCTTCTCCAGGACGGCAAGCAGCAGCGACAGTCGATTGTGGTCGATCCCGCTCGCCGTTCGGCGGGCGGTGCCGTACTGTCCCGTACTGACGAGTGCCTGTACCTCTACGAGGATGGGCCGCGAGCCCTCGACCGAACAGACCACCGCCGAACCGGGAACGCTCGCGGCGCGCTCAGAGAGGAACAGCCGAGAGGGGTTAGGGACCGGCGTCAGCCCAACACCCGTCATCTCGAAGACTCCGAGCTCGCTCACCGCGCCGAATCGGTTCTTGACCGCACGCACGACCCGGTGCGCATGATGTCGATCTCCCTCGAAGTAGAGCACCGTGTCAACCACGTGTTCGAGCACCTTCGGCCCTGCGAGGCTCCCATCCTTTGTGACGTGCCCGACGAGAAACGTGGGCAGGTCGCGTCGTTTCGCGGTGAACAGCAGATCCGTGGCGGCTTCGCGCACCTGCCCGATACTGCCGGGCGCGGATTGGAGCGAGAGGGAGTACATCGTCTGAATCGAATCGACGATCACGAGTGCAGGATCGAGTCGGTCCACTTCCTCGAGAATGTGTTCGACGCAGGTCTCGGCCAGCAGATGCAACGGGGGCCGTCCGATGCGCAGGCGTTGGCCCCGATCTTTGATTTGGTGCTCCGACTCCTCGCCCGACGCGTACAACACCGGCCCGATCGACGTGGCGACGTGTGCCGCGGCCTGCAGCAGTAAGGTCGATTTTCCGATGCCGGGCTCGCCGCCCAGCAACACGACCGACCCGGGAACGATGCCACCGCCCAGCACGCGATCGAACTCGTCGAACCCGCTCGCGATTCGTTGGGGCGCGACCAAGTCGACGTCGGCGTAGGCGCGCGCGGTCGAGCGGCCATGAGCCGCGCCCAGCCCGTAGCGCGTCACATCGGCGTCCGTCGAGACAGGGCGGACCTGCTCCTCTTTCATCGCGTTCCACGCGCCGCAGTCGGCACAACGCCCGAGCCACTTTCCCGTCTGTGCACCGCAGCTTTCGCAAACGAAGACCGTGTGCGCGCTCGTCCGTCGAGGTGTGGATTTGGACATGGCCACGGCGGTCAGGCGAGGCCGGCACTATAGACTCGGGCGATCCGGGCACCAGTCCGGCACAGGATCTCGTGCGGCACCGTGCCGATCGCACCGGCGAGCTCGCGGGCGCCGATCCGGTCGTCACCCTGGTCACCTATCAGCACGACGGAGTCGCCGGGATCGGCGTCGACGTGGCTGACGTCGATCGTCGCCGAGTCCATGGACACCGCCACGATCGGGGCGCGCCGGCCGCGCACGAGCACGTCGGCCGTCCCGGCCAGACGGAGGTCCAGCCCGTCGGCATACCCAGACGGGACGAGCGCCACGCGCGTTGGTCGCGTGGCAGCGTAACGGGCTCCGTATCCGGCGGTCTCACCCACGCGCATCCCTTTGACCGCCACGATCCGGCTTCGCAGGGAGAGCACGGGCGACACGGCGACAGAGACGTCGAGTGGCGGTGGCGTAACGCCGTAGAGCAGCAACCCCGGCCGGACCGCGTCGTACCAGGTACGCGAGTCGCGCAGCAGGGCGGCACTGTTGGCCGCATGACACCAGCCGCGAAGACCCAACTCCCGGAGGGTGGCGCGCGCTGCCTCGAAGCGCGCACGCTGTTGATCGAACAATGGATGGGTCGCGCTCTCCGCAGTCGCGAAGTGCGTGTACATCGCGTCGATCTCCAGCGGGCCACTCCGCACGAGATCCGGCAGCGTCTGGCCGAGATTATCGTGGCGAAAGCCAAACCGGTTCATCCCAGTGTCGACCTTGATGTGCACGCGAAGCCGGCAGTCCCTGGCGGTGGCGGCAGCGGCGAGTCGGCGCGCGGCACCGGGTGACGACACCGTCGGCGTGAGGTCATGCGCGAAGACCCCGTCGAGCTCGCTGACGCTGAGCGCCCCGAAGACGAGCACCGGAATCCGCACACCAGCCTCGCGTAGCTGCACGCCCTCCTCGATATCGGCGCACGCCAGCATCAACCGCTCTCCAGCGCCGGCCGCCGACTCGAGCGCCCGGGCGACCTCGACAGCGCCATGGCCGTAGGCGTTCGCCTTAATGACCGCGATGACACGCGGCGGCACAGTGGCGGCACCGCGTGCGAGGTGCTGCCGAATGACGCGATAGTTGGAGACGAGGCGGTCGAGATCGACGAACGCGTGGGTGGGTCGGCTCACGGGTCGTCTGTACCGGTCCACTAGCTGTCTTGACTGTCTGGAATCTGTGCACAACGCGTCAAGACAGCAGGCGCGCACCGCGCGCCTCGCGACCGCGGAGAGGGGCACTCGGGGTCCCCGCGCCGCGGTCGCGGGGGCTTGGAGGCGAAGCCCCATCTAGTGGACTAGCCATAGTCGCGCGTCAGACTCTGAAAGCGCGTCTGCTGCTTGATAAACGCCAGCTTGACGGCGCCGGTTGGGCCGTTGCGTTGCTTGCCAACGATGATCTCCGCGAGGTTCTCGTTTTCGGGGGTCTCCTCGTACATCTCCTCTCGGAAAATGAACATGACGACGTCCGCGTCCTGCTCGAGCGCGCCCGACTCGCGCAGGTCCGACAGCTGGGGTCGACGGTCCGCGCGCGACTCGGGCGCCCGACTCAGCTGTGACAGTGCGACGACCGGGACGTTGAGCTCCTTGGCCAGGCCCTTGAGCGCCCTCGAGATCGACGCGAGCTCCTGCGTCCGGTTCTCGAAGCGCCCCCGGCCCACCATCAACTGGATGTAGTCGACGATGAGCAGATCGAGCCCGTGCTCAGCCTTGAGCCGACGCGATTTGGCGCGCATCTCAAGCACGCCGATGCCAGCCGTATCGTCTATGTAGATTCGAGATTCCGACAGTTGCCCCATGGCGGTCGAGAGGTGACCGTAGTCCGTCTCGCTGAGGTGACCGGTCCGAAATCGGTGGGAGTCGACCTGCGCTTCGGTGGTCAACATGCGTAGGAAGAGCTGCTCTTTGGCCATCTCAAGGCTGAAGAAGCCCACGACCTTGTCGGTCTTCGTGCCAATGTGCTGCGCGACGTTGAGAACGAAGGCCGTCTTGCCCATCGAGGGGCGTGCCGCCACGATGATCAAGTCGGCCGGCTGGAGACCCGCCGTAAGGTTATCGATGTCGGCAAAGCCCGTTGGCACCCCGGTGACGAGGCCCTTATGGGCCTGCAGCTGCTCAATGGTGGTAAAGCTGTCCTGGACGAGTGCGCTCAGCGGCACGAAGCCGGCATGGACGCGATCCTCGGCGATCGAGAAGATTTCCTGCTCCGCTCGATCCAACACCGTCTCGGCGTCCTGCTCGGCCTCGTACGCCGTCGTGACGATCTTGTTGGCGGAGTAGATCAGGTTTCGGAGGGTTGCCTTCTCCTTGACGATTCGCGCGTAATGCTCGACGTTGGTCGAACGGGGAACGCCGTCGGCCAGGGCCGACACATACGCCGGTCCACCGACATCGTCGAGGTCGCCGGCCCGGTTCAGCTCGTCCTTGAGGGTGACGAAGTCGATCGCCTGACCCCGCTCGTTGAGACCGACCATCTTGTCGAACACGCGCCGGTGGGCGTCCCGAAAGAAGTCGTCGGCGTCGATTAACTCGGCGGCGACATTGAACGCGTCGTTATGGATGAGGATGGCACCCAGCACACACCGCTCCGCCTCCAGGTTGTGCGGGAGCGGTCGCTCAACCGCCGCGACGGTGTGGTTGGCCATCTCGTCACCCGTCCCGATGATCCGTGGAGAACCCGGGCGAACGTACGCTACGTCCCTGGCCGCGTCCTACGATGCCGGCGGAGGTTCGTCCGCCGCTTCCCTCACGACCTTGACTGTGAGCTCAACCGTCACATCGCGGTGCAACCTGACTGGCACGGCATACTCACCTAGCGCCTTGATTGGCTCGGTCAATATGATCTTGCGCTTGTCGAGCTCGACCTTCTGGTCCTCGAGGCACTTGGCGATGTCCGCCGAGGTGACGGATCCATAGAGCGTGTCCGTCTCCCCGACGCGACGCACGATGACGCACTCAACCGCGGCAATGCGGTCCCCGACGCCCTGGGCCGCGCGGCGCTCGTCGGCTTCGCGAGCGTCGGCGGCCTCACGCTCGCGTTCAACCTGGCGTCGATTGGCCTCCGTAACGGGAAGTGCGAGCTTGCGTGGCAGCAGAAAGTTGCGTGCGTAGCCATTCGCCACACTGACGACTTCGCCGCGGCGACCCAGGTTGTCAATCGTTTCTCTGAGGATGATCTCCATCGGCGTCCTGTCTTGCGCTAATCCGTAACGTACGGGATGAGCGAGAGTTGCCGCGCGCGTTTGACGCCGGTTGTCAGCTTGTGCTGATGTGTGGCGCAGGTGCCGGAGATGCGGCGCGGCTGAATCTTGGCGCGCTCCGGAATCGCCATCATCATCATATGCACGTCCTTGTAATCGATCTGGTCAGTCTTGTCGACGCAGAACCGGCACACCTTGCGCCGACGAAACCTACCGCGTCGGATTTCGCCGCCAGCGCCGCCGGACCGGGACCCACGACGCCCTCCGCGATCGTCACTCACGATTTCACCTCCGCCAGCGGTGCAGCTGCCTCGTCATCCGACGCTGTCCCCTGTGCCCCCGCGCTAGAGTCGGCCGCCGGTTGAGCATCCCCTGCCGGCGGTGCCGCGGCCGCCGTGCCTTTGGCGGCACGGCGGCGCTGCACCTTGGCTTTTCGCCGATCCCGCGAGCGCTGAGCCTTGCGGAGATCTTCGTCGACCCTTACCAGCAGATGACGTAGCACTTGGTCATGAACCCGCAGGCGGCGGTCGATCTCATGAACCATCTCGCCCGGTCCGTTGACCAACTCAAGCACATACGTCCCTTCGCGGTGCCGGTTAATCTCGTATGCGAGTCGACGACGACCCCAGTTGTCGGTGCGTTCGATCTGACCGCCCATTTTCTCAGCGATCTCTGCGATCTGCACGTGGAGCGCGGAGACGCCGTCCTCATCCGTCTCCGGGCTGATGATGTAAACGAGTTCGTATTGCCGTGATTCGCTCATCGGTCTCCTTTCGGACTCGACGGCCACCCGTGGTGGCAAGGAGCGCTTGGCAGCCCGTGGTCTACCGGTGTTGGTGATCGAGGTCGGCGGCTAGCCCTCGTCCTTCTGATTGAAGCGGTTCATCATCACATCGATCCCGTCGCCGACGAAGGCCCCGACAGCATCGGCTGCGCGCGCGACGGCGGCGGCGATCTCCTTCCGTTCCACCTCGTCGAAGCGGGTGAGGACATGATTCGCCAACGCGCGCCGCGGTTCGCCGCGACCGACGCCGATGCGCAACCGCGCGAAAGTGTCGGCGCCGAGCGACTCGATGACCGACGACAGGCCGTTGTGGCCGCCGTCTGAGCCGCCCGAACGCGCGCGGAGCCGGCCCAGCGGGAGGTTGGCATCATCGGTCACCACAAGCACATCGCTGATCAGGATACGGTAGTACCGCATGAGCGCGGTCACGGCCCCCCCGCTCCGGTTCATGTAGGTCTGCGGCTTGGCCAGCATCACCCGCGCGTCGGGTCCGCGCTGGCGCGCCATCAGAGCTTCGGCCGGACTTGATTCGAATGCCAGATCGAGGCGCCGCGCGAGCTCGTCGACAACCTCGAATCCGACATTGTGTCGCGTGCCGCGGTACTTCGAGCCAGGATTTCCGAGCCCGACGATCAACTTCACCCGGCCTGTTCCAGTTCATCAAGTCGACGGGGCTTCCGCCCCGAACCCCGCACGCCGTGCGCGCCTTGGCCGTTCCCCACCGTCCACAACATTCTCGCGAGGGGCCGACATAACAGCCTAATCCGCTGCCGGCTCTCCGCCCTCGGTCTTGCCCTTCTTGGCCGCCTCCGGTTCGCCGCCCTCGCGGTCCACCGCCTCTGCGCCCTCTGTTGCTGCGACCTCGGCTTCGGCCTCCTCTTCCTCCTCGACCTTGGGCGGAATCACATGCACCAACAGCGTGTCGGGCTCGCTGACGGGCGTCCAGTGCACACCCTCTATGACATCGCGGAGCCGGACGCCATCACCGATCATCAGCGCGCTGATGTCGACCTTGATGTGCTCCGGAATCTCAGCCGGCATGCACTCGACCTGCACCTCTCGACTCACGAAGTCGACGATGCCCCCCTGTTGCTTGACCCCGGCCGCTTCGCCCTCCAGCGTCACGGGTATGGTCACGGTGATCACCTTGTCCATCGACAGGCGATAAAAGTCGATGTGAAGCAAATCGTTGCTGAACGGATCGAGCTGAAACTCCTTCACCAACACCTGGTTCGACACACCCCCGTCGAGTTCCAGGGCAATCAAGGTGTTGACTCCGGATTCGGACCGCAGGATGCGTAGCATCTCTTTCGGGTCGACGGCGATTGGCCGCCCTTCGCGCGTCTCGCCGCCGTAGACTACGGCCGGAACCCGCCCGTCCCGCCGCAACCGTCGCGCAGCATTCTTCCCCCTGGTGTCCCGGGAGACCGCCGCCAGCCTCGCTTCCATGCCTCGCTCCCTGTCTCTGCCGAAGAAGTCGCTCAGACGAACAACGACGACACCGACGTCTCCTGGTGAATGCTCTGGATGGCCTTGCCGAGCAGCCCTGCCACTGACAGAACGTGGACCTTGTCCGACCCGGCGAACTCGTCCCGCAAGGGGATCGTGTTCGTCACGATCAACTGCTCGAGCGCGGAGTCGAAGATCCGCTGTTGCGCCGGACCCGACAGCACCCCGTGGACGGCACATGCCATCACGCGCGACGCGCCGCTGTCGCGCAACGCGCGCGACGCCTGCTGCAGCGTGCCTGCCGTATCGACAATATCATCCGCAATGATGCATACACGGCCCGCGACCTCGCCCACGACGTGTAGCACCTCCGCGTGGCCGTCCTCTGACCGGCGTTTGTCGATAATGGCCAAGTCGGCGTCGAGCCGCTTCGCGTACGCCCGAGCGCGCTCCACGCCACCCGCATCGGGCGACACGATTGTCAGGTCGTCGCGGTCGGCGTCCCGGGACAGGTGCTCGATGAACACGGGAGCGGCAAACAAGTGGTCGACGGGAATGTCGAAGAAACCCTGGATCTGGGCCTTGTGCAGATCCATCGTCAGCACGCGGGTCGCGCCGGCCGCGCTCAGCAGGTTGGCCACGAGCTTCGCCGAAATCGGCACGCGCGGCTTGTCCTTGCGGTCCTGCCGCGCGTACCCGTAGTACGGGAGCACGGCCGTGATGCGCGCGGCCGACGAGCGCCTGAACGCATCAATCATCACGCACAACTCGACAAGATGAGCGTCGACGGGGGTGCACGTCGGCTGCACCACGAACACGTCAGTGCCACGGATGTTCTCGTCGATCTGGAACGAGACCTCCGTGTCGGGAAAACGCCGGAGACAGGCCCTGCCCATCGGCACGCCGAGTACCTGGGCGATCTCCGCAGCGAGTGCCGGGTGCGCGCTGCCGGAGAAGATCTTCAAGTCGCCGTTGTGCGTTGGCACGTCGCTCTCTACCACTCCGCAGCGGCCCCATCGGGCCGTCTCGCCGTGTCCAGCACCTGGTTGGTTGGGGCGGAAGGATTCGAACCTTCGAATACGGGATCCAAAGTCCCGCGCCTTACCGCTTGGCCACGCCCCATCGGCGTACCGGTCAGCCCGCGGTCGTCATCTACTGTCACACGGACACACACCGTGAGCGTTGCTGCAAACCGAGTACTTTAGTCGATGCGTCTGCGACCCGCAAGGCGCGACACGAATGTGACCGACGCGAGGTCGGCGTACTCGGCCGGCCCGACGGTTGGTACGAGTTCGGTCCGCCATCCAACGCGGTGCACCGCGGCTCGCGCCGCGGATGCCGTCACCCGGCGCCGGTAGAGACCGAATACGGCCGAGCCGCTTCCGGTCATCGCCGCGTGAACGGCGCCGGCCCCGCGCAATCTATCGATGACCGCCCGCAGTGCGGGATACCGACGCGTGACCACCGGCTCGAGGTCGTTGCGGAGCGTGTCGAGACTAGTGCGCCAGCCGCGAGGCAGGCCCGGCGCCGCGCTCGTCAATTCCCCATCGGCGTCCCACCATCCGTACGCGCTCGCCGTCGACACCCCCATCCGTGGCACGGCCACCACCACCCAGCACGGGGCGAGTGGTCGCAGCGACCGAAGACGTTCTCCCCGGCCCGTCGCGGCCACAGTACCCCCGCGGAGAAAAAACGGTACGTCGGACCCGATGGCCGCCGCGACCCGCTCCAGGAGTGACCGTCTTCGCCCTTGGGCCCAGAGAGCGGACAGGCCGCGCAGCGCGGAGGCGGCGTCGCTGCTGGCACCACCGAGGCCCGCAGCGGCCGGGATGACCTTGCGGACCGAGATGGCGACGTCGCGCGGGCGCCCCGCGCGACCGACCGCGTGCCAGAGACCACACGCCGCGGTCCAGATGAGGTTGGCACTATCGCGAGGCACCCATGGCGTGCGGCTTCGCACGACGAGCGGGCCACGCCGGCGTCGGATGGTCACCGTGTCGCACAAGGCAATCGACTGCAGCAGGGTCCGCACCTCGTGATATCCGTCAGGCCGCCGGCCCAGAATACTGAGCGCCAGGTTGATCTTCGCCGGGGCACCCACGACGATACGGGTCGGCACAGACGCGGCAATATCGCTGGTCACGTTGAGGTGTCCGGGTGATCACCAGCGGATGCGGGATCCTCGAGCGGCGTGCTGTCACGCAATTCGTCGAGCGTGATCGGCACGTAGTCGTCACGCACGCGGGCCACGAACACCCCGGCGCGCAGCTCGATGTTGATGCTCACTTGCGACAACTCGGCAGTGAGGTCGGTGCCACCGGCCGCGCGGTCGGCCTGGACACGCACGCGACGGGGCAGCCCTCGGACGTGAGCGGCGTACTCGACGGTCAGCGGCCCACGCGTCCCCGCCACGATGGCCATCGCGCCATCCACATCCCGAAGATAGACGGTCGCGTCGTCGTCGAGATCGACCGCGATCCAGTCGTCGCCATAGGCTCGACCGCCGATCGACCGCGGCTCGGGAACCACACAGCCAGTCAGTATGGCGCGGAGATCATCAGGGGCGAGCTGGAGACCGGCCAACGCATAGAGTAGCTCGCCCGGCAACGCATCGTGCACCACTCGCCGGGCGCGGGGCAGCAGGAGGGCCGCCGTGCCAGGCCGTGCAGTGAGGATGAACCGCGAGCCACCGAACGGCGCCAGTCCCTCGAGGCGCAGCGACGCTGGGCGCGCTAGGGCCGCGCGGACACGGCCGCGGAGCCGTTTCGCGCCGACCGTTCCGCGGAGCGCCATCACCAGCTCCATCGTACGCACAGCCTGGCACGATTGGACAGCCGCCGCTAACGTCGCGGCGTGTGCGGCGAACGGCACCCCGGAACCTTCGGGGAGTCTAATGGCACCCGGTGGCGACGCGCAGGCGGTCAGCGCGGTGGCGGCAAGCAACGCGGCGAAGTGGAAGCGCGTCGCTGGGAGACGTGTGAGGCGCTCGCGTGAGGTGGTGCGACGAGCAGGTCTCCCGGTTACGGGTGACTGCACGCCGGCGCGCGCGAGGGGTTGGCGGTCGGAGGCGATGGGGCACTCGTCCACGGACTGCTCAAACGGACGGCGCGCGACCGGCGCGCTGCACGAGCCGCGCGCGCGCAGGTTGAGAGCGCTACCGGGGCCGACCGGCGTCGTCGATCTTGCGCCTAATCGTGTCCGGGTCGATGTCTTCACCGTCCCCAGCCAGCGCCCGCTGCCACGCCGCGATCGCCTCTGCCTGCCGACCCAGCCGAAGGAACAGGTCGCCGAGATGATCCTGCACCACGGAGTTGTCCGGCAACTGGTCACCGGCCGCGCGCAGGGGCGGCTCGGCAAGATCGAGGCGTTCCAACTTGAGGTATGCCCATCCGAGGCTGTCAAGGTAGGACCCGTTGTGGGGGTCTTGTTGGAGCGCCCGCATCAGCAGGTCGACCGACTCCTCCAACCGAACTCCGCGGTCGGCCAGCATGTACCCGAGGTAGTTGAGCGTCGGTGCGTGCTCCGGGGCATGTTCCAGCAGCTCGCGAAACGCCCGCTCGGCGTCCACGAACTGGTCGTCCTGCTCGAGGACCGCGCCCAGCTGAAACAGAATCGACGTGTCCCTCGGGAATCGTTGTTGGGCCGTCTCGAGGAGCGACACGGCGTCGTCGACTCGCTCGTGCTCGCTGTAGAAGTTCGCGAGCACGACATACGCCGCCGACTCGCCGCCGTTCGTCTCAAGGGCCTGCTCCAGCACACTAGCGGCTTCGCCGATGGTGCCTCGGTCGCCGAGCACTCGTGCCTCCAGGCGAGCCAGTGTCAGGCTGTTCGGATGGTCGTCCTTCGCACGCTCGACGATACGCATCGCGTCCGCGGGGCGGTCAGCATCAATATAGGTCTGCGCGAGCCGCGCCCCGAAGGCGAGGCTCGCGGGCACGAGGTCGACGGCTTCCTCGTACACGGCGGTGGCGCGCGCGAGATCGCCGAGTCGCTCGTGGGCGAATCCGAGGCGACCGAGCAGGCTGGCGAGCTGTCGTGGAGCCGCGTCGCCGTCACGGGCCCAGTCGAGCGCTGGCTCGAGCGTGTCGACCACGCGTTGATACTCACGCCGGCGCTCGAACACCCGGGCCAGCGAGAACGCCCCGCGGAGCGAATCGGGCTCGAGCTCGACGAGCCGCTCGGCGACAGCTTCCGCTTCATCGAAGTTGTTCAGCGCGAGCTCCACCTCGGAGAGCAGATAGAGGCCTGACGCATCGCGCGGTCGCATGGTCATCAGCTCGAGCAAGACCTCGCGCGCCGCAGCGGGGTCGCCGGTCTCGACCAGCACGCTGGCCAGCCGGCGGCGCACGCCGGCGCTGCGTGGGTTGCGAGCGACGGCCAGCCGGTACGCCTCGACCGCGTCGTCCCAACGCCGCCGCCGCTCGTAGAGCTCGCCTAGTCTTGCCAGCGTTCGGAACGACGGCCGGCCGCTAGCTACCACCGTCTCGAGGGTGGTCAACGCATCCTCGGCGCGACCGGCCTGCTCGTAGGCCCGCGACAGCAACAAGGCCGCTTCGCCAAGTCTGAGCTCGTCCTTGCGCAGCTCCTCGAGCAGGTCGATGGCCTTGTCAGCGTCCTCCGTCCGGAGATAGAGCCGGGCGAGGGTCAACTCCACCTGGAAGTCTGGGAGTATCGTGCCGCGCGCCTGCTCGAGATGCGTCACCGCCTGCGCAACGTCCTCCGGTGTGGTCTCGCGCGAGTTCGCGATCGAGGCGTGGATGAGCCCCAGGATCCGGTGCGCCGTCAGGTTGTTGGCTTCGCGCTCGAGAGCCGAGCGGGCCGTGGTCATCGCATCTTCGAGCCGGCTGGCCCTGGAGTACAGCGCGGCCAGCTCGGCCAAGGGCTCCCCCGCCCCCGGATCCAGTTCGGCGGCCTCACGGAAGGCGTCGATGGCCCCGTCCAGATTGTCCTGCCGCTCGAAATACTGTCCCAAGAGGAAACGGTGGTAGGCCTGACCCCGGGCATCGGCCGGCAGCGGTGCGGCGGCTGGCTGCGCCGCGATCGGCGCGTTGGTCGACAGCACGAGGCACCCCACCACCCAAACATGCCACAGCCATTGGCAGCTCACTCCAAGATTTTTCCACAGGTTGCGGTCCGCGACAAGGCGGTCGGGCCGGTCAGGGCCTTCTGCTATAGTGGCAGGCGGGTGGTCTTCGCGTGCCGCCGCCGGAGACACGAGGGGTTCATCGATGGGCGTCGACCCGGAGTTACTCGCGATTTTGGCGTGCCCCGAATGTAAGACCCCGGTCGAGCTTGTGCACGAGGGGTCGGGGCTGCGGTGCAAGCAGTGCCGGCGCGTCTATCCCATCAAGGATGACATCCCGGTGATGCTCGTCGACGAGGCGACAATCGAGGCATGAGTCGAGCCGGCCCCGCGGCGCGCCTTCCCTGATCTCGCGAGTCCCTCGGCGACGATGACCAGTCCGACCCTGACCGCGCCGTCGCGCCTCCAAACGGCCGCGTGGGCGACGTTGCTCATTTTCGTCGCAGCGCTACAGCTCTCCATCGCCGCGTCGGCCATCCTGCTGACCACGGTCCTTGCGTGCTGGGCCGCCAACGCCGTCGTCGCGCGCGAGCGTCCGGCGGTTCCATCCTTTTTTTGGCCGCTCGTTGCGTACTCGGCCTGGACGCTCGTGTCGGTCGCGTTTTCCGACCGGCCGGTGGTCAGCCTGGTGGATGCCAAGGAGGTCCTGCTATTTCTCGTCGTGCCGGTGGTGTTTCAGCTCGCGCGCGGTACGCGCGCGACGACACTCGCCACCGTCATCATCACCGTGGGTGCCGTGACGGCGGTCATCGGGATCGTGCAGTACGGCATCCTCGAGTACGACCAGCTGGGTCAGCGGACGCGCGGGTCGATGGGTCACTACATGACCTATGCGGGCCTCCTGATGCTGGTCATCGGGCTGGCCGTCGCGCGCATCCTCTTCGCGGCGCGTGATCGGGCGTGGGCGGCGTTGGTCCTGCCGGCACTCTCGGTCGCACTGGCGTTGACGCTCACTCGAAACGCGATGTTGGGCGCCTGCGTCGGAGTCGGCCTGCTCTTGGTCTTGAAGGATCTGCGATTGCTTGCGGCGGCGCCCGTCGTGGCCGCGATCGCGCTCGCGGTCGCGCCGGCACAAGTCACGGATCGCGTCTACTCGACGTTCGATCTACAGGACCCCACCAACCGCGACCGGCTGGCGATGCTGCGTGCCGGCGCGGGCATGGTGCGTGATCATCCGCTGACCGGCGTGGGGCCGGAGATGGTGGAGCGCGTCTACCCGCGCTACCGCCCAGCCGACGCCGTGAACGACACGAACCCGCACTTGCACAACGTGCCGCTGCAGATTGCCGCGGAACGGGGGCTCCCGGCGCTTGCGCTCTGGATTTGGTTCGTGATCGCCGTCGTGATCGACCTGCTCCGGCGCTTCGCTCGCTCCGAGTCGCGCGCGTTGGCCGCCGCGGGCCTCGCCGCGATGGCTAGCATGCTAGCGGCCGGCCTCTTCGAGTACAACTTCGGTGATTCGGAGTTTCTAATGCTGCTCCTGGTTCTGGTCACGCTGCCGGCCGCCGCGCAGTCGTCGCCTTCCGCACACTCTTAGATGTCAGTCAGTGCCGGAAGTGCCGGCGCCCCGCGAACACCATGGCCATGCCGTGCTCGTCCGCGGCGGCGATGACTTCCTCATCACGCACCGATCCGCCGGGCTGAACCACCGCCGTCGCTCCCGCCGCCGCGATGGCGTCGAGACCGTCCCGAAACGGAAAGAACGCGTCGGAGGCGGCCACCGTGCCCGCGAGGTCGCTCCTGGCCTTCATCGTCGCAACCTTCACCGCGTCGACACGGCTCATCTGACCGGCGCCAACTGCCGCGGTGCGATCCGGCCGCGCGAAGAGCACGGTGTTTGACTTGACATGGGCACAGACCCGCCACGCGAATCGGAGCGCGCGGAATTCGTCGGCGCTGGGCGGCCGGCGCGTAACGACACGCAGCTCGGTGTGCGGCGCGATCGCGGCATCGGCGGCCCAAGCGCCGGTCCCCTCGACCACTTGGTCGCGCTCCTGCAACAGCCACGCACCGAGGATGCTCCGCACGTCTCGGCGACGCGCGACGCTGGACTCGACCCTGCTGAAATCTGCCACGACCAGCCGGAGGTTTTTCTTCTTCGCCATGATGCCGCGTGCCGCGTCATCTACCCCGGGCGCCAAGACGCACTCGATGAACGTCGATGTGATCGCCGTGGCCGTGTCGACGTCAAGCGGGCGATTGAGGCCAACGATCCCACCGAACGCCGAGAGTGGATCGACGTCGCGCGCCTTCACATACGCGTCGTGGAGGCGGTCGGCTGTGGCTACGCCGCATGGGTTCGTGTGCTTGACGACGACGGCTACCGGATCCATGAACTCGAGGACGAGTCGTGCCGCCGCATCCAGATCGAGAAGATTCGTGAACGACAGCGCCTTGCCTTGCGTCACCTCCGCGGCGCCGAAGCCCCACGCTGTCGCGTCATCCTCGGCATATATGGCGGCGATCTGGTGTGGGTTCTCTCCGTAGCGCAGGTCGCGCATCTTCGGCGCGCGCAGCACCAGCGCGTCCGGCGCCACGCCATCGAACGCCAGCGGCGATCGGGTAAACTCCGCACCCCGTGTATCGACCGCCGATAACGCCGTGGCAATCGTGGCGTCATACGTCGCCGTATGCGCGAACGCCTTGCGAGCCAGCGCAAACCTGAAGGCACTGTCCGGCCCGCCCGGACGGTCGAGCGCGTCGAGGACACCCTGGTAGTCGCCCGGATCGACCACGACCAGGACGTCTGTGAAACTCTTCGCCGCGGCCCGGACCATGCTCGGTCCGCCGATGTCGATCTGCTCAATCAACTCATCGAAGGTGGTCGCTTGGGCTGCCGCCGCGCGGGCGAACGGATAGAGGTTGACGACGACGAGGTCGATCGGCTCGATGCCCTCCGCGCTGATCGCCGCGAGATCATCTGGCCGGCTGCGGCGGGCGAGGATGCCCCCGTGGACCGCCGGGTGGAGCGTCTTGACGCGGCCATCCATCATCTCCGGGAACCCGGTCATGTCGGACACGCTGGTCACCGTCAACCCCGCGTCGGCCAACGCCCGCGCGGTCCCACCGGTCGATACCAACTGCGCGCCGCGCGCGACCAACCCTCGCCCGAGTTCCGCTAATCCAGTCTTGTCCGACACACTCAGCAGCGCGCGCATGGGATGGCTCTACCTCCTACCGCACGGCGCCGGATACGGTCCGGTGCGCGGCTTGACATCTTCGAAATGTGGTCGCGACCATGTGACCGTGCTGAGGCACCTAAGTGCCGGGCGTTCGTAACGAGGCCGCCACCGTGGTCGTCCTTTTTTTTCGTCACGCGGCAACGCGAAGGACACGCACATGCACCTGCGCATCACCGGCAAGGTCAAGTGGTTCAATAGCGTCAAGGGCTATGGATTTATTGAACAGGAGGCCCGCAGCAAGGTCTTCGTGCATTTCTCGGCGATCGAGGGCGACGGGTTGCGTACGCTCGAGGAAGGCGAGGTAGTGAATTCGAGATCGTCGACGGCCCCAAAGGGCCGTAGGCGAGCAACGTTCACGAAGCCCGCGTAACATTATTCTGACATTCCCTTCAATCCCTGAACCGTCAAACTCACCTGGCCATCCTTGACGGCGACCCAAAACGCGACATCCGGGTTTCCACTCGACTGCAGCTGATTGACCTTCTCCTGGACCAGGTTGGCGACTTGTGGGCCGGTACGACCGACTCTCCGGCTTCGTGGCGCGCATCCATGAGCGACTCGTAGAGACCGTGGAGTTTGTCCATCTCCTTGCGCGGATCAGAGAAGGAGGGCGCGTGCAACACGGTGTCGCCGGCCGGCTCATCCGGCGGGGCGGTGACCGGCGCCTGCTAATGGGCAAACGGGCCAGCATGCCCCTCCTCGCGCGCATGCTGGCCCCGGTCCCACAGATCGGCGAACGACGAGAATCGGCTCTGCAGCGTACCGAAGCGGAATCGGCCAATGGTGGAATCGATGCGGGCGCGATCCAATCGCTTGATGATCTGCTCGAGGCGGGTGCGCGTCTCCCAGGACGGACTCGGTAGGCGCCCGGAGAAGAACATCGTGTACTCGATCTCCAGCTTCCGCATCTCGTCGGCAAGCGTCTGGAGATCGCTTGCGATGTCCGAGAACTCCGCCACCTGTCGTCAGTCCCGAGGAATGAGGAACCACACCAACGGCAGCCACAGCTCCCGTGCATACGGCACAGGGCGATCGTCGACAAGTACGTCGCAGGCGTCGTGACGGCCCACGATCTCGAAAAGATCGCGCAAACGGCTCGCGTCGCCAGGGAAATACTTCGCACGATGCCGCACCGTGTCACCGCTACCCACCACGCGATAGTCGGGAGCGGCGCGGGCCAAATCGACCGCGCGGTCGTAATCGTCGCCGTCGAACCGCGGAAAGCTCAGCGTGATCGAGAACGGCCGCTCGGTCCGCCCAAACAACACGTCGTGCAGGTCCGGGTCCAACGCGGCCAGTTCGTCATCGGTCGGCGCTTCCGGGAGATCGGCGTACGGCCAGAATCGGTCGCTCGGACGATAGTCCGGCGCCGGGCCGGAGGGAACGCGTCTGGTCGCGGGGGACATGCGAGTGTCACTCATCGCTCTCGCAAGCGAGGGTGATGGTATCCTGAACGCTCGCAACCCAGCAAGCAGGCCGCACGCCGTGCCCTAGTGAGCGGCGATGCGCGCATCGATGAGCGACCTTCGCATCATCCCGTCGATCGAGCACCTCCGCCAGCGCGACGAGATCCAGCGACTCGAATCGCTGTATGGCCGAGACAGCACCGTGCGCGCGCTCCGCGCGGAGGCCGCCGCGCTGCGGGAGACCCTGACCCACGCGCCGGAGCACGTGCGCGAGACGGAGGACGCGGCCGTGCACATCGAGACGCGTCTTGAGCGCCGCCTGCGCCAATGGGTTACGCCGTCGCTTGGACGGCTCCTCAACGCCACCGGGGTCATCGTGCACACCAACCTCGGACGGGCGCCGCTCGGCCGCAGTGCGATCGCCCGCGTCGCGGACGTCGCGAGCGGCTATTCGAATCTCGAGTACGACCTCGCACGCGGCGCCCGCGGTACGCGTTCCGCTCACGCGGCCGCGCTCCTGACGCATCTGACCGGCGCGGAGGCGGCGCTCGTCGTCAACAACAACGCTGCCGCGGTGCTCCTTGCCCTGGCGACGCTGGCGGCAGGCCGCGAGGTCGTCATCTCACGCGGTGAGCTCGTCGAGATCGGGGGTGGCTTTCGCATCCCCGACGTGATGCGCGCGTCAGGGGCGACACTCCGTGAGGTCGGAACAACGAATCGGACGCGCGCCGCTGACTACTCCGCGGCATTCACTGATCGCACGGCGCTGGTGCTGCGCGTGCACCCTTCCAATTTCCGGATCGACGGCTTCGCTGAGCGGCCACCGCTGGCGGAGGTCGTGGAGGTCTCGGCGCGTTTCGCTGTGCCGGTCGTCGAGGACCTCGGCAGCGGCAATCTCTTCAGCACGCCGGCGCTGGACAACGAACCGACGATCGGGGATAGCATCGGCGCCGGGGTGGCCGCGTGCATGTTCAGCGGTGACAAGCTGCTAGGCGGACCGCAGGCTGGTCTCATCGTGGGCCGGCAAGACGTGCTCGAGCGCCTCCGATCCCATCCGCTCATGCGCGCGCTGCGGGTGGACAAGCTGATCTACGCGGCCCTCGAGGCCACACTGGTTGAGCATGTGGTCGGGCGCGCGGGTCAGACAATCCCGGTCGTGCGGATGATCGACGCCACGGTCGAGTGCCTCGGCACCCGAGCGCAGCAGATCGTCGCGCGGCTCGACGGGGTCGCGGGGTTCGATCTGACGATCGAATCTGGGGTCTCCACGATCGGCGGTGGGAGCACACCCGGTGTCACACTGCCGAGTCGACAACTGGCAATCAGTCTGGCGGACCACTCCGCCGCCCGACTGTCCGGTCGTCTGCGGCGGGCGACGCCTCCCGTCGTGGGTCGGATCGAAGACGAACGCGTGCTGCTGGACCTGCGGACCGTGGCGCCGGAAGAAGATGATGCGCTGGTCGAGGTGCTACGCGGGCTCGCAGGCGACGCTGACACGGAAGACTAGTAGCCTGTTCGGGTAGGGTCACGATCCTTAAGGCCGTTGTGCGGCCCGCAACGAGAATGGTGTACTCGTTCTGAGCCTGTGACGGCCAGGGCGCGCCCCGCGGCCGCGGAGTGAGGCTCTCGGGACCCCGCGGAGCGGCCTCGCAGAATTCGGGGCGAAGCCCCGTCTGACTACGACTCGCCCCGGCCATGCCGGCGCGGACAGACATCGCAGGTCAGCGATCGGCCGTCGGCGGTCAGTGGGTCGGCACCACCACATGAGCCGCGGAGACAGGGATACTTGAAGGCGAGTCCGACCGCCATGATCAGCATGGCGCCGCCGATGACACCAACGGTCAGCAGAAAGAGCACCACGCCTTCTATTGTACCGGGGCTGCGGCTTTACCCGGGAGGACCGCCGCCGAGCGCGTCGAACGCCGGCGTCGAGCGATCGCGCAGCGTGCCGTCGTCGTCTTCCATGACGAACAGTGCCGCCCACCCCTGCTCGAGCGCGAGGGCATACCCGTCGTCCGGGCCGAGCACCTCGAGCGCCGTGGCGAGACCATCGGCGCGCGCGCAACGTTCCGCCAAGACGCTCACCGACCGGAGCCGATGTGTCACGGGCCGACCCGAGCGTGGATCGATCGTATGTGACACGCGAACACCATCGAGGTCGTAGAAGTTCCGATAGTCGCCTGATGTCGCGAGCGCCCGGTCGGTGAATGCGAGGACCCGATGGGCGACGGGCGTCCCTGGCCTGGGCCGCTCGATCGCGATGCGCCACGGCTCGCCGTTTTCGTTCCCCCCGCGCAGCCGTAGTTCACCGCCGACTTCGACCAGGTACTCGGTGACTCCCGCCGCGTCAAGCCCCATCGCGACGCGGTCGACGCCGTGACCCTTGGCGATGGCCGACAGGTCCAGCCGGACACCTGGTCGCCGCTTGCGGAGGGTCGAGTCCGCGTCGTCCGCGTCGAGATGTCGATACCCCACGTCCTGGCGAAGCGACGCGAGTGTAGCCAGGCTCGGCGCCACGTCTACCGGCCCGGACGCACCGAATCCCCAGGCGTCGACGAGTGGGGCGATGGTCACGTCGAAGGCGCCGCCGGTCTCCCGGCTGATCTCAAGCGCGTCCATCACGACGGCGACCAGGTCGCGGGAGACCGGGACGGGTGTCGTCTCTGGTGAGTGGTTGAAACGCGACAGCTCCGAGTCCGGCCGGTAGTGAGACATCGCGGCATCGACCGACTCGAGTGTGACCGCGATGGACGTCCGTAGGCTCGCCAGCCGACCTTCGTCGAGCGGTCGGTCGACCACGGTGACGGCATAGCTGGTTCCCATCGTCGTGCCCCTGAACGTATGGCGGGCGACGGGAGGAGCGGTCGGCGCCGCGCCTGCGCACGCGATGCCGACGAGCAGGAGTGGCGCCAGGCAAGCCGATCTCATGAATGCGCCGGTAGGTGGCCCTCGCCGCCGTCCACCGCTGCGCCACGATACCACGGTGCGATGGGCGTCCGACGTCACCGGCCTACGAGTATTAGGTGTCACCGCGTCGCGGCCGCTACTTCTCGCCTCGAACGATCTTCATCGCCGAATCGGCGCCGCCGTCGTCCTGGGGGCGCAGGTCCGCCGTTCCATAGAGGTAGGAATTGTCGCCGATCAATTCGATCGCGATGAGCGCATCCCGGCGACTGACCTGGCCAATCACGCGGCCATCCGCGTCGACAACCGGGAGTTTGAGAAACGAACGGATGAGAAAGAGTTGGACGACCTCATACAGCGCAGCCGATGGCGATATCGATTCGACCGGCGCGGCCCGTAGTCGCTGATCCCTCCGCTAGGCAAGCCGTCCATCGCCCCGCCAATGAGAACCTTCAGACAACCCTTATCGATCAGCATGCCGATTAGCACTACGGTCCGGGACGACCGGCACCCCCGCCAGCTTGCGCTTGAGCAGCTGACGTAGGGTCTTGTAAATGGCGAGCTCCAGAGACAGGGTCATTTCCGAGCGCGCCATGAAGTCCGCCGCGGTCACTCCGGCCATGGTCCCTGCCGCGGTGTGCCCCGGCCAGTGACCCAACATACCCGGCGCAACGCCCTGTCTCAACCGGAGTCCGTCGGCCGAGCGTCGTCTACCCGAAGTCGTCGAAGAGGATGTTCTCGCGCTCGACACCAAGGCTATCAAGCATCTGCATGCACGCTCTGAGCATGAGCGGTGGACCGCAGAGGTAGTACTCGACGTCCTCCGGCGCCGAATGGTCCTTCAGATAGTGGTCGTGCAACACTTGATGGATGAAGCCGGTCTTTCCCGACCAGTTGTCCTCTGGCAGCGGCTCCGACAACGCCAAGTGCCAGGCGAAGTTGTCATGCTCGGCCTGGATCGCGTCGAAGTCCTCAATGTAGAACGCCTCACGCAGGCTCCGCGCGCCGTACCAGAAACTGACCTGGCGGGCGGTGCCGACCCGGCAGAACTGGTCGAAGATGTGGGACCGCATGGGCGCCATGCCGGCCCCGCCGCCGACGAAGATCATCTCGGCGGCGGTGTCCTTGGCGAAGAACTCGCCAAACGGGCCGGAAATGGTAACGTCGTCTCCCGGTTTGAGATCGAAGAGGTAGGCAGTCATCTTGCCCGGGGGGATCCCTTCCGGCGCCCGCGGCGGTGGTGACGCCACTCGAACGTTGAGCATGATGATGCCCTTCTCCTCCGGGAAGTTCGCCATCGAGTAGGCACGCGTCACCGGCTCATCCAGCGTCACCGCGTATCGCCAGAGATTGAACTTATCCCAGTCGGCCCGATACTGCTCGTCGACATCAAATGTCTCGTAGTGATAGGCGCCGACCGGGGCGTCAATCTGGATATAGCCACCCGCTCGGAACGGCACGGCCTCCCCGACGGGCAACTCGAGAATCAGCTCCTTGATGAACGTGGCGACGTTGTGGTTCGACCGCACCTTGCAGTGCCACTGGCGGACATCGAACACCTCGGCCGGGATCCGGATACTGAGGTCTTGCTTGACCTTCACCTGGCAGGAGAGCCGGACGCCCTCACGCGCCTCGCCACGGCTGACGTGACTCCGCTCCGTGGGGAGGATCGCGCCACCGCCATCGGCCACGGTGACCGTGCAGACGCCGCAACTCCCTTTCCCGCCACACGCCGACGGGATGAAGATGCGGTTGGCCGCCAACGTGCCGAGCAGCGTACCGCCGGCCGGCGTCACCAGCGCCTTGCCGGAATCGTCGTTGATCGTGATCGTGACGTCGCCGGTGGCCACCAATTGCCGGCGCGCGACCATGAGCAGGCCGACCAGTGTCACGATCACGAACGTGAACATCGCGACGCCGAGAGCGACCGTGACCATGGCTAGAGCTGCACTCCCGCGAACGCCATGAACCCGATCGCCATCAGCCCCACAAGGATGAACGTCAACCCGAGCCCGCGCAGGCCGTCGGGCGGGTTGCTGTAGCGGAGTCGCTCCCGAATACCCGCGAGCGCCACGATCGCCAGCGCCCACCCGATCCCGGAACCGAGGCCGAACACGGCGCTCTCGGCCAGGGTGTAACTCCGCTCGACCATCCAGAGCGATGCGCCGAGGATCGCGCAGTTGACGGCGATCAACGGCAGGAAGATCCCGAGTGCCGAGTGGAGCGGCGGGATGAACCTGTCAAGCGTCATCTCGACGATCTGCACCATCGCGGCGATCGTCCCGATGTAGGACAGAAAGCCGAGGAAGGACAGATCGTAGGCGGCCAGATCCGGGTGGATCCACACCATCGCTCCCGGGCGCAGCAGGTACTGATAGATGACGTTGTTCATCGGGACGGTGATGGTCAGCACGAAAATCACCGCGCCACCCAACCCGATGGCCGTCTTCACCTCGCGTGACACCGCCAGAAACGAACACATGCCGAGAAAGAACGCGAGCGCCATGTTCTCGACGAAGATCGACTTCACGGCGAGGTTGAGATAGTGCTCCATCATCGCTCGCTCTCGACCTGCCCGGGCTTCCAGGCGCGGAGCGCCCAGATGAAGAAGCCGATGAGAAAAAACGCCCCCGGCGACAGCACCATCAACCCGTTGGGTATGTACCAGCCGCCCTCGGTGGCGAGCGCGAACACCTGCATGCCGTAGACCGAGCCAGATCCAAACAGCTCCCGGAAGAACGCGGTGCCCATCAGAATCGCGCCGTACCCGAGGCCGTTCCCGATCCCGTCGACGAGGCTCATGACAGGCGGGTTCTGCATCGCGTACGCCTCGGCCCGACCCATGATGATGCAGTTGGTGATGATCAGACCGACGAACACCGACAGCTGCTTCGATATCTCGAACAGATACGCCTTGAGGATCTGATCGACGACGATCACCAGCGACGCAATGATCGTCAGTTGCACGATGATCCGGATGTTGGTCGGAATCTGGTTGCGAAGCGCGCTGACGAAGAAGTTCGACGACATCGTCACGCCGATGACCGCCGCGCTCATGACGAGCGCCGGTTCCATCTTCGTGGTGACCGCCAACGCCGAACAGATCCCGAGCACCTGCAAGGCAATCGGGTTGTTGTTGAAGATGGGGTCGATGAGCGCGTCTCGGGCCTTCGTCATCGGATGGTCCTTTCACGCAACCGGTTGAAATACGGCCCGAATCCCTGCTCACCAAGCCAGAACCGGAGCAGGTTGGTCACGCCGCGACTCGTCATCGTCGCGCCGGCGAGCGCGTCCACACGATGGGGATCCTCGCTCACCGAGCCGGCGACACCGCGCGCCACCGCGATCTCCGGCGTCCCCGACGCGTCGAACGCCTTGCGGCCGTCCCACAGCCCCCTCCACCGCTGGTTGTCGACCTCGCCACCAAGTCCCGGCGTTTCCTTGTGCTCGTAGAAACTCAGACCCCGAATCGTCCCGAGATCGGCATCGAGGGCGATGAAGCCGTAGAGAAAGCCCCAGAGACCAAGACCGCGGACCGGCAGCACGACGAGCTCGAGCGACTCGTCCGGCGCGCGCAGCTCGTAGACCAGCGCCTGGTGCCCGATCCGGGTCAGCCCCGCGTCGTTTGGTGGCGCCACGTTGCTCGATGACGGATCGGCTTCGGCCAAGCGCTGGTTGAAGGTGTCGGGTTCGATGTCCGTTGGCTCGCCGGTGGCCAGATCTATCACGACCTGTCGGATCGGCCGAAAGCGCTCTGTGACGTCTTCGGCCGAAACCCGCTCGTCGGGTGCCGCGAGGCCGGCGACCATCAGCACGTTGCCTTGCATGTCGAGCATCCGGTTCGCCGCTTCTCGATCGCGAAGCGACACCGCCGACGAGGAGACGAAGATCGCGCACACCACGCAGATGACTGCCGCGAACGCGAGGTTGTACAGAGCGCTACCCTGCATAGCGCGCCCTCCGCCGGCGCACGTTGGCCTGAATCGCGAAATAGTCGATGAGCGGCGCGAAGAGGTTCATGAAGAGGATAGCCAGCATCATCCCCTCAGGGTACGCGGGATTGACGACCCGGATGAGCACGACGAGCACGCCGATCAGGAATCCGTAAATGTAGTGTCCCCCAAGTGACGAGGGCGCCGACACGGGGTCGGTCGCCATGTAGACCATGCCGAACGCCCATCCGCCGAGGACGAGATGCCAGGCCGGCGAGAGGTCGAAGAACGGGTTCGTGGCCGAGCCGATCGAATTGAGGGCCCAGGCCATGAGCACGGTCCCGATTGTGACGCTGGTCATGACGCGCCACGACCCGACGCCGGTGACAACCAGGAGCGCGGCGCCGGCGAGGCAAGCGAGCGTGGACGTCTCGCCCATCGACCCTGGCACGAACCCCACAAACGCCTCCCACCAATCGGCGGTCGCTGCCAGACTCGCCGTCCCGCCCAGCGTCGCCTGCGCCAGCGCCGTTGCGCCGGTGACGGCATCGGTCGTCGTGTCCGCTGCAATCCAGATGGCATCACCCGACATCTGGGCGGGGTAGGCGAAGAACACGAACGCGCGCGCGACCAGCGCCGGGTTGAGCACGTTCATCCCGGTGCCGCCAAAGATCTCCTTGCCCACCACGATGCCGAACGAGATGCCGAGGGCCACCTGCCAGAGCGGGATGGTCGGCGGGAGAATCAGCGGAAACAGCATCCCGGTGACGAGAAACCCTTCGTTCAACTCGTGCTTGCGCACGACCGCGAACAGCGCCTCCCACAGTCCCCCGACCGCGAACGTGACCACGAGGATCGGCAGGTAGTAGAGCCCCCCGTGCACAAGGCTGCTGAGCATGTCGTCGGGGCCGAACCCTAGCCCAAACGCGCGCATCGCACCGGTTTGCCAGGTCTCGAGGGGAACGGCGCCGCCGGCGATGGCCAGGTTGGCCTGATAGCCGGTATTGTGCAGCGCCATGTAGATGCACCCAGCCAGCGCGATGACGACGGTCATCATCATGCGCTTAAGGTCCATCGCGTCGCGCACGTGAGAGGGGCCGGCGGTCACCTGACCGGGCGTGTAGAGAAAGGTGTCCTGCGCCTCCCACAACGGATACAGCTTCGCCAGCTTGCCGCCAGGCTCGAAATGATGCGCCTGCGAATCGAGCAGGCGCCGCAGGATCTTCATGCGCTCCTAACTAGACGGGTCTTCGCCCCGAACCCCCACGCCGCGCGCGCCGTGGCCGTTTGCCGACGGTCCACACAGTGCGTACATCTCGTTTCGTGCTGCACAACCGCCTTACTACCCACCTTTCTCGAGGGTCTCGAGCACCTGCCGGAGATGCGGGCCAAAATCGGTCTTGCCCGCGTCCACGAATGTGCACAACGCCAGGTCCTCTTCGTCGAGCTCCAGGCAGCCCAACTCCTCGGCGCGCTCGACGTCGTGCATGACGAGCGCGCGCAGCATCGGTGTCGCCATCACGTCGATCGGCATCACACGCTCGTACGTCCCGATCGGGATGATGGCCCTCCGCGATCCGTAGGTGGTGGTGGTGAGCGGGAGCGGTCGTCGCGGCAACAGGGACGAGACACACGTGCGGACCGCCGAGAACTTGCTCACGCCGGGGCTCAACCAGCCAAGAAACTCCCGCGCGCGGCCTTCGGCCAGAACCGACACTTGCTGATGAAACCGACCGAGGTAACCGTGCACGTCGCCTGCTGCGTGCCGCCCGGCAAACACCGAGCCCGAGATGATCCGCGTCTCGAGGTCCGACGGCACCTCACCCGCCACCAGGGCGTCCGTCGATGCGCCGAGTCGAGTGCGCAGCAGCCGTGGTCGATCGATCGGGGGACCAGCAAGCGACACGATGCGGGACGTGTCGAGCACGCCGGTCTCGAACAAGTGTCCGGTCGCGATCACGTCCTGGACACCGGCGTGCCAGACCACCTTCCGCCGATCGACCGCGTCGAGCAGGTGAATATGCAGACCGACCGTGCCGGCGGGATGCGGGCCGTCGAACACCTCGTGGCGGATCTGGTCGCTCGTGGCCACGCGGAGACTCGAGCTCGGAGCCGAACAGACGTAGACGGGGCCGTCGGTCAGACGCGCGAGCGCCGCGACGCCCCGATCAAAGGATGACGCATTGCCGTCGACGATCGCGTCGATAGGCGGCGCCAGCGGGTTCGTATCGATCGCGGTCACAAAGATGGAGTGAGGTCGAACACGCGGGTCAGCGATCCGACCATAGGGCCGGGCCCGCAGCGCGGTCCACTGCCCGGACTCGATCAACAGCCCGCGGACGTCCTCGTCCGAGAGTCCGCTGGGGTGCCGGCCAGAAAACGCGCCGAACCGCGCCATGTCCGGCGCGCGTCCTTCGCGCTCGGCTCGGCTCTGCTCGATCACGACCGATTGCAGCGCCCGCCGCTCACCGCGGTGCACACTGACCACCGTTCCGGCGGACGGTGCGGTGTACCGCACCCCTGGCGTCGTCTTGTCCTCGAACACCAGCTGTCCGCGCGCCACGTCGTCACCCGGTGACACACGCACCATCGGCCGGAGACCGACGGCGTCGGCGGCGAGCAGCGCGACATGTCGGGAAGGCCGCGCCGGCTCGATCGTCTGCACCGGCGCGCCGGCCAGCGGGAGCCGCAGCCCTCTCTTGATGGTGTGCCGTGCCATCAGAAGGCTAGCTGCTTCTGTGCCCGCTGCAAGCTTGTGAAAAATATCTCAAGCTTGGACCAAAAAAAAGGCCAGGATTCTGGCACCTACTCACCTCATGCCTGTAACGTGAATCAAGACCCACACGCCATGTGGACACCTACTTAACTTATTCTACTGCCTGGGTTTACTCAAGTCAATCCGACGCGCCTCGCGAAGAGACGCCTGGACATCGTGTCACGGCAGCCAACGCTTGCTTCCCCGAGCTTTGACGGCAGTGGCATTCACGAGCGCAGAGCGCTAGCTGATTTGCCGTGCGCCAAGACGCGAGCAAGATACTCTGGTCCAACTCACGGCCCCCTGACCGAGTCGCAATTCTCGGGCCGCGCCGCGCGAGCCGCAACGACAAAGGTGTTCACTCTCAACGACGAGGGTACCTTCATCGAGCACCGCGGAGCGCCTGTCATGGGCATCGGCGCGTCATTCTCGCGCCCACCCGGGTGGCGCATCAAGAGACGAGGAACCACGCTAAACCTTTTCGTCTTAACCTGTTAGCCTTGACTTCGCCTTCGTGGGAGCGTTACGCTCGCCCTTCTGTCACCAACGGAGCACAACCGTTGCAAATCCGACTGAACGGAAACCTCCATCAGATCTCCGAACCAATCGCGGTCAGTGCGTTGCTCGAACGCCTCGACATCGATGGTCGGCGTGTCGCGGTCGAGCACAACAACCTCGTGTTAAAAAAGGCCCAACACGACTCGGCGATCGTCTGCGATGGGGACGAAGTCGAAATTGTCAACTTCGTCGGCGGCGGCTAGCGTTAGGCATACGACGAGCCATGGGCGACCCTCCTCTTACCATTGCGGACAAGGTCTTCACGTCGCGCCTCATCGTTGGCACCGGCAAATACTCCTCCTCGAGCGTGATGGTACAAGCCCACGAAGCGTCGGGCGCCGAGATGGTGACCGTCGCCGTGCGTCGCGTCAACCTGACCGACCGCCATGCCGAGTCGATGCTCGACTTCATTGACACTGACAAATACTCGATCTTGCCAAACACGGCTGGGTGCTACAGCGCCGACGAAGCCGTGCGGACCGCCCATCTCGCCCGGGAGCTGGGCCTGTCGAACTGGGTAAAACTCGAAGTCATCGGCGACGAGCGCACACTATTCCCGGACAACCACGCGCTGCTGGACGCGACGCGAAGGCTCGTCAAGGAAGGCTTCGTCGTCCTGCCATACACGAGCGATGATCCGGTCGTGTGCCAGAAGCTCGAGGGCGCCGGCGCGGCGGCCATCATGCCGCTTGGAGCGCCGATCGGATCCGGGCTGGGCATTCAGAACGCGAACAATTTGCGAATCATTAGGCAGTTCGCAAAAGTGCCCGTGATCGTCGACGCCGGAGTAGGAACTGCCTCGGACGCGACGATCGCAATGGAGATCGGCGCTGACGGCGTGCTTATGAACTCTGCGATCGCTGGCGCACAGGATCCGGTCGCAATGGCGACCGCGATGCGGCTGGCCGTCGAGGCGGGCCGTCTCGCGTACACCTCAGGCCGCATCCCACGCCGGATGTACGCCGCGGCGAGCAGCCCCATCGCTGGTGTTATCGGGCGATAGGGGCTCAATGAGCATGCGGACAACCAGTCCCCAAGACTTATTCCGGTTGAAGCGTGAGCGTCAAGAGGCGGACCGCACATACAACGACGCGTTGACCCGCCTCGACAGTGCGATCGGGCAGCTTCCCGACCCGCCGAGACATCCTGCAGCTCCTCACGAACCTGATGTCGACGCGCTCGAACGGCTTGCACCGCTCGTGCTCACCGCGTCTGTGGAGGGTGAGTCGCGATGGCGCGCATGGCTCCGTCGCTTGATCTTGCCGATCGTCCGCCCGGCCCTCGAGAATCAAGGAAGATTCAACGCCACGGTGGTGGAGCAACTTCGGCACTCGGCAAAGACGCGCCGAACAGACCGCGGGCACATCGACGCTACGACCTCGCTCGTGCGCGACCATCTCGCCGCCGTCCACAGCTTTCGATCACTCCTCGTCCAATACGCGCAGCAGATCACAGCGTACGTTAACACCAAAGACCGCGAGGTCGCCGGGTTGCTTCAGCGCGCCAACGAAGACACCGCCGTGATGGTGTCCGAGGATCTGAGGACGCAGGAAAGAATTCTAGGGCTCGTGCAACAGCGCGAGCTCACACTGATGCGCGAATTCAAGGACCTCGTCGACCAGCAGAAGGGCCGAACCGACGGAGAGGGTCCGCGCGCAGTCGTGCACGCCGCGGCGACGGCTCAGGCGCCCACATCTGGGCTCGAAGACTACACGTATGTCGAATTCGAGCGGGCCTTTCGCGGATCCGAGAACCAAATCCGTGAACGGCTCAAGGCCTACGTTTCGTGCTTCGCCGGCGCGTCAGACGTGCTCGACGTCGGCTGCGGGCGCGGCGAGTTCCTCGACCTGCTCGCGCAGCATGGGATCAAGGCGCGGGGCGTCGACACCAACCGCGAGATGGTCAAGGCGTGTCGGACGCGGGGCCTTGACGTCACGGAGGCCGACGCCGTGAGCTACCTCAGCCAGCTGCCGGATGGATCGCTCGGCGGCTTGTTCGCTGCTCAGGTCGTCGAACATCTCAAACCCGACCACCTCGCGCGTCTCCTCAATCTCGCCTACCACAAACTGCGACCGGGCTCGAAGAGCGTGATCGAGACCATCAACGTGGCGTGCTGGTCGGCTTTCTTCGGACCTTACTTGCGTGATCTGTCACACGAGCGCGCGATTCCGTCCGAAACGCTGACGTTCCTTCTGCAGGCCAACGGTTTCCAGCGCGTCGAGATCAAGAGCAGTTCACCGGTTGACGAAGCGACGAAACTCCAGCGCATACCGGTGCACGTGGCCGGCCCCGAATCGCGCGGGACGGAGCTCACGTCGCTCATCGCGGCCTTCAACGACAACGTGGATCGGCTGAACGGTCTCCTGTTCAGCCACCTGGACTACACCGCGGTCGCCGAGCGCATGTAAGTGCCATTGCTGCAACGCCCCCTGGCGGTTGGTCGACCCAAGACCAGTGTACGGCCAGACCGCGCTCGCGTGAGTCGTCTAACCCGAAGTGCTCCGGCTGCCACGTCCGACTGACCCGCGTCTGCACCATGACTTGTCGGCGGCGGGGTGATACCTGTATGTACCGGGTCAGGCGCTCGTCGCCGCGCTGCGCAGTCTGTAGAAGCAACTCGCCGTCACCCCAGACGTTGACATCGACCGGGCGCTCAGCGGCGTCGGGGTGGGTGATCCACACCATGAGCTTCAACCATCGGTGCTCCGCGGGAAACACCGCGACCGCGTCGCGGCGGGTCCAACGGAACATGGTCCCGTCGGGAGCGTCTTCGGGCCCGTGAAAGCCGTAGGCGTAGTTCCAATCGGCCGCGAGCGCCCGATGTGGCACGCGCAGGTTGTGTGACGAGACGAGAATTAGCCCAACGGCATAGACGAGCACGCCGAACCCGACAAGCACCCACGTGGCGACGGGCACGCGGCGCACGGCGTGGTTGGTCGCCACAAGCGCCGGGTCAACGAGCAGCACGCACCAGAAGACTAGCGTCCAGAACGTCAGTAGCAGGGCGGTGTTCTGCGTCGGCATACCGACGAGTGAGGCGAGCGCGAGCGCGACCAGGACTGCCTTGACCAGACCAGCCGGGAACGCCAGTGCCCCGATCTCTCGGCGGGACCAGATGACCGCGACGAGAAAAATGAGCCAGGTGATCCAGCCGGCGCTCCCGAGTAATCCAAACTCGGCGAGCTCGTGGCGAAACCAGTTCTGCGCGTTATCGGGCGCGAGGCGTCCCAGGTCCATGACGTAGGCGTAATCCGGTGCGAGCGTACGAAAGGACCCGACACCAGACCCGACGACCGGTGAATCGGCGATCATCCGGACCGCGACCGCTCCGTAGCCGTTGCGGTTCCACAACTCCGCCAGAAAATCGCCTACCGAGGCAGGCGATGCGGTCGGCAATGTCGGAAGCAGACGTTGGATGGGTCCGGTGGTCGTTGTGCCAGCAGCCAGCAGGAGCACCGCGATGACGAGGGCGAGCATCCCGCCAGTGGCCACGAGCCGCGTGCGGTCGGAGCGCAGCGTCAGTGTTCGCCAACTCGCCCAGGCAATCGCCGCCAACAGAAACACTCCGGCCAACAGCGCCGAGCGTGATCCGGAGACCCAGATGCCGTACCACGACAGCGCCAGGCCGGCAGCGCTAGCGACCCACCTGGACTTCCCCCAGGTTCCGGAGAGTGCGACGGCAGCGGGACCCCATAGCGACGCCAGCATGCCGAAGGGATTCGCGTCGCCGAGCGCACCCGAGGCCCGCCGCTGCGTGGCCCAGTGACGAAGGTTGAGGAAACCGATATCAACCGTCGACTGGACCACTGCCACCAGGCTGGTAACGATCCAACCGAGACCGAGCGGCCACAGAACCTCTCGCTCGAAGCGCGGCAGCCCGCCATCACGGAACCGGCCAAACATCCAATCGAACCAGAGCAGACCGATCCCGTGCGTCACCGCCACGTGGAGAGTCCAAAGATTCGCCGCGGGCAGCGGGACGCCTAGGCCAGAGTTCGACACGCCGTAGTCGAAGAGCCCCGCATAGACAAAATCTGCCTCACGCAGGATGACGATGGGCCACCCGACCGCCACGACCAGCGCCCATCCGACCAATGGCCAGCGCCATTTCACGGGAAGGTGCCAGCGCCATGGATCGGCGGTCGCCAACATGGCACCCAGAAGGGCCGCCAGCCAGACGATGAGATCCGACAGTCGGGCCTGGCCCAGCATCAGGATCTGGAGACCCGGGGCGACGTAAGTCAACGCCGTCAGGACGCGGATGGTGGCCCCCGGCAAGCGCTGGGCCACCGCGTAGCCGGCCACCAGCGCGAGCGCGGCTACGTACGGGAGTGGGGGCCATGCGGCCGCGATGAGGGCGGTCATCGCGCCGGCAGCGAGGACTGACAGGACGACGATTAACTTCGTGAGGCGTTCGACAAGGATAGACACGAGGTCAGGACCGAGAACACGAGATATCAGCCGGCCGGGGCTCACCGCCGGGCGGACGGCTAATACGACGCCCGCGTCAGAAAAGCCCGACAGCCGAGCAGCACGAGTCGAGGCTCGGTGAGGCAGAGGCGCAGCATGATCGCCGCCGCCGTGTCGCGGGTGTGGGTTGCGAGTACGCGTCGCGCACGCGGTCCGAGCAGATCGAGCAATAGGCTGTAGTCCGCCTGCGTGAAGCGACGCAATGATCGGTGAATAAGGAAGTGCAGCGCCAGTTCCCGACGAAGCCGGCGAAGCTCAGGACCAAAGCGACCAGTCGCGATCGTCTCGGCGACACCGGCCGCTCCACGAAGACCAGTCACGACCCCACCGACGGTCGTCAGTTTCACATGCCCAGCGGCGTCGCCGACCACAAACACTTCGCCGCCACCCACTCGTCGGCTCGGCAGGACCCATCCCCGATACGACGGTGTACGAGCCGCCTGAAACTCCATCGGCTCGAGCCCGCGTTCGTCCAGAAACCGCTCCAGGCGACGCCGCGCCTGCGGACCGTTCTCGCCAATTATCCCGAGCACGCCCTGCCCCGCGGACTCCGGAATCAACCAGTAGAAAAACGGGGTCTGCTCAGGACAAAACCAGACCCGCGCGGTGTCTGGGGCGAGGCCATGCGGCAGTTTTACCCGAGCCTGGATCAGCGACACCGTTGTCAACGGCGGCCACCCGGCCTGGCGAGCCACCTGACTAAACGCCCCGTCGGCCGCCACGACGGTTTGGGCGCCAATGGTCTCCGCGCATCCGGACCGATCGACATCGAGGATCACGCCAGACTCCGCTGAACGCAGTCGCCGAAACCGCGTGCTGAAACGCATCTCGGCTCCAACCGCCGAGGCTTGTTTCATTAGCTGCCGAAGCAAGGTCGAGCGTTCGATAACCAGATCAGGCTGTCGCAATGGTATGGTCGCCACCCGGCCGTCGGTGTAGAGTTCGAAGCGTCGGATGACATTCAGCAGCGTCGGTTCTGTCAGATCACCCAACCAGCGCCGTAACCGGCTGGTGACGATCAGCGAACGGGCTGGCATCTCGGGCCGTTGAGCCCGATCGATCACCGACACACGAAGCCCCCTGCCAGCGAGTAGCAAGGCGGTGTAGAGACCCGCAGCTGACGCCCCGACGACGACCACCGAGGGCGAAGCGGATCGGTTCCACCTGCCGGTGGATGAGACGCGAGTATCAGTCACCGTAACTATCTCTCGAACGGGGTCTGCTCGAGGGCGACGATGATGACGAGCGCAGCCAGAGTGACCGCGCCTGCGACCATGACAGTCTGTGGCGTGTCGAGGCGCGGGACCACGCAGCCGAGGACGCCGAATGTGACCGCCGCCCCGTAGAGGGTTAGGACTGCACGGCGATGGCTCCAGCCAAGACTGGTCAGCCGGTGCGCCGTGTGGTCCCTTCCGGGGGATGCGAACGGAACCAGTCCGCGCCGGCCTCTGGAAATTGTTACAAGGGTCGTATCGAAGATCGGCACGCCAAGAACGAGCACGGGGATCATCCAGCTCGTCGTCGGCGCCACCTCCGGGAATCGCAGTTTGATCCCCAGAGTCGCGACGATGAGCCCGAGTAGCATGGCGCCGCCATCGCCAAGGAAAATGCGGGACGGGTTGAAGTTCCAGCAGAGGAACCCGATCGACGCGCCAAGCATCGCGGCCGCGAGTGAGCCGACCAACACCTGACCGCCGGACACAGCGAAGTAGAGAAAAAACGCTGCAGCAATGGCCGCGATACCCGCGCACAGCCCGTCCATATGATCAAGGATGCTGAACGCGGCCATGATCCCCACGAACCAAACGAACGACAACGCGTAGTCGAGCCACGCCCCCGGGACCCCGACCCACGGCACCATCTCCATCGGGTGAAACATCTCGCTGTGCATGTCGGTGGCGATGAGGACAAGCGCAGCCAACGGCATGCCCGCCACCAGCTTGACCTGATGGTGGAGTAAACCCCTGTCATCGAAAACGCCAACGACCAAGGCGATCGTAGACGCAACCAGGATTCCAGCCATCTGCGACCAGGCTTCGTCGGTGACGAACGCGGCAATGGCGAACACGGTCGACAGATACACGGCGACACCACCGAGCAACGGCATCGGCGTCGTGTGGACCTTGCGAGGACCCGGATGATCGAGCAGTCCGACCTTGACCGCGAGATCACGGGCCGCGGGGGTGAAGCTGGTCGAAGCGACCAGCGCCGCGGTGAACGCGAGAATGTAGTTCATGCGCGTCGAGCGCTGCCCGTAGTATAGCGACCTCGCCAACGAAGTTCCAAACGAACGAACCTCATCGCTTACGGTCCCGTGCTCGCCTCGTGACCGACGTCGAAGTCGACCAACGGAAGGTCTTCCTCTTCGAGCGTGCGATACACGCTCGCCTGTCCGTGAGACGACTGACCTGGCGCTCTCGTGTTGGTACGACCGCCATCTGTGACGCTGTACTCTGGAAGCTCTGGCGCCACGTCGTTCCGGACGAAGTACGCGTTGATGTTGTTCGGCTCGACCACTACCAGACGATATCCCTTGCGAGCTGCAAGCCGTCTGAGTGCCGCGAGGGATGAGCCGTGATAGTAGGGACAGCGCTCGCGGTAACGATGCCGATCGAACATCGGATCGTAGGGGACAACGACCGCTCGGTTGACTCCGAACGCGGCATTGAACTCCACGATGACGACCCTCGGTGTAACTGCGTCCAGGGAGTCCCACACCCAGTAATCGTTCCCGTCGAGGTCGATACTCAAGAGATCGATCTCTCCGGTGAAGCCACGCTGCGCAACCAATCCGTTGACATTCTCCTTTGTGATCCAGCACTGAACAGCCACAACAGACGGAGACTCGAACCTCTTCTTCAGCTTGCCTACTCGCCTATCGGAGGCGTCAACCATCATGCCGCTCCAACCACAATCGCGCGCGAGGAAACCACAGTTGCCGCCGTTGGTTCCCGAGCCGAGGTCGATGAACCGCCGGTCGCCGACCCCTGCAAGCTCGAAGAGCGCGAACGTGATGCCGTCTTCCTCGTCTTGCGAGAGGATCCCGAAGCGCCCAGTAAGCAAGTAGTCGGTCAACGACTGTGGCTTGTCGAGAACGAGCCGCCGGAGAACCGCTTGGATGTTCTGTTCGTGACGCCGCAGTTGGCGCCCAATACCCCGACGCGAATTTCCGAGCCGTTCCACCAGTTGCCGATTGGCCGCCGCGAGACGAGCTATTCGGCGTTCGTGCTTTCGTGACAACGTCAGCAGTTCCTTCTGCCTCACTGCTACCCGGCGCATCTCCACTCGGATCGCGCGAAGGCGAATCACGGCATCCTCAACCTGCGCACGCGAGCTCACCCCTGCTGCGTCCAGGATTAAGGCCCTGATGCGACGGGCTAGGGTCAGCATGACGTTCAAGCTCGCTTCAGCACGACCCGTCGCTTTAACAGGTCCTCATAGAGGTGCTCGAGGTCAGCCACGAGCCGGTCGCTTCGGAACCGTCGCCTCACGGAGGATCGACCAGCGACCCGGAACGCGGAAGCCATCGCGCCGTTGGTGAGAACGCTTTCAATCGCGTCTGCGAGCGCCTCGGCATCACGAGGTGGAACGAGTAGGCCGGTTACTCCGTCGTCCAACAAGTCCGTCAGGCCGCCAACTTTCGTTGCCACAACCGGACACCCGGACGCCATCGCCTCGATCGCCGAAACCGGCGTTCCCTCGTTCTCGGACGATACGACGAGCACATTCAGATCCGCATACAGCCGAGGCAGATCACGGCGCCACCCAGTGAAGACGACACGATTCCCAAGACCAAGGCGTCCGGCTTGCTGCTGCATCTCCTCCCGCAGGACCCCGTCCCCGACGACGACGAACCGGCTGCGTGGCAACCGACACGCCACCCGTGCTGCTGCGTCCAAGAAGAGAGCGTGGTTCTTGATCGGAAAGATACGGCCTACGATACCCACGAGCTGCTCATCGCTGGCCCACCCGAACTCACGTCTCAGCGTTCCACTGTGACGTTGGACGTCGAGATACGGCGAGAGCTCAAGTCCGAGGGGCACGACGATGATCCGGTCCGCGTCTGCGATGCCGTAACTGACAAGATCGCGTTTCACCTGACGGCTCACCGCGACGAGCTGGTCGCTCAGGCGTGCTAACCAGCGCTCCATCCGTCGCAACGCCGCGGTTTTCACCTGACCGTAGTAGCCCTGCAACACGTGCCCATGGTACGTGTGCACGATGACCGGCACGCCCGCCAGCCGCGCCGCCACACGTCCGAGAAACCCAGGCTTCGCCGTGTGCGTGTGCACGATGTGCGGCTTGAGGCGTCTCATCAGGCGGTAGAGCTTAACGAAGGCAACCAGATCGCGAGGCGTCAACGTCGCTCGCCCCACAATCTCAGGAATGACCACTGGGTGCACGCCCCGCGCGTGGGCGTAGTCGACCATCGAACCCTCGCCGGGGTTCTCAGTCCCGGTCACGAGCCACGACGTATACCTGTTCTTGTCGAGCCCCGCCGTCACTAACGTGACGTGTATCGCCGGCCCACCGATGTTGAGTCGAGCGATTACCCGCAGGACGCGGATTGGCTCGGCCGGTAACCGCGTGGTCGCATCTCCGAACGGCATCATGCCGTGCCGCTATTGAGAACGAAGCCGTCGTCTCTGTCCTCGGTAGTCGCCGCCCGCACCGTGCGGTCGATGAACGTCCGCTGCCACAACTCGAGCATCAACAGGCTCCACAAGCGCATGTGATGCTGCGCGCGACCAGCAACGTGATCCTTAAGGTAGCGCTCCACCACCGTCGGCCGGAAGTAGCCTCGCGCTGTGGCGCGTCGGTCGAGCAATAGATCGAACGCCATGTCTCGCAGATCGCCACGGAACCAGTGGTCGATCGGAACGCCGAACCCCATCTTGCGGCGTCCCAGGATCGATTTCGGCAGACGGTCGCGCATCAGCCGCTTCAATAGGTATTTCTGTGTGAGGCCGCGCAGCTTTTGGGAGACCGGCAGCGAGGCCGCGAACTCCACGAGCCGATGGTCGAGTAGCGGCGAACGCACCTCGAGGGAATGCGCCATGCTCGCAATATCCATCTTGACGAGAAGATCGTCCGGCAGATAAGTCGTCGTGTCCACGTGGGCAATCGCCTCGAGAAACTGCGTCGCGTCCGACGCGGCACAACGCTCGGTGAGCAGGCGCTCTGCGTGTCCGCGACTCACGGCCGCCGCGAAGTCCGGCGTATAGAGCTCGGCTGTGCTGAAATCCTGAAACACACTGACCCACTGGAGGTAGCGCGCGATCGGCTGGGTCTCGAGTGCCACCGCAAAGCGCCGGACCCGCGTGAGAAGCGATTTGGCCGAGCCGTCGGGCAATGCAGTCGCCCCAACAGCGATCCAGCGTCGGATCCAGGCCGGCACCTGGTCGGCTCGCTCGGCGAGAGCGACGGCCACATATCGGTCGTATCCGAGAAAGAGCTCGTCGCCACCGTCCCCGCTGAGAGCCACGGTGACGGAGCGGCGAGCCATTTCACTGAGGCAGAACGCTGGTAGCGCGGATGAATCGGCGAACGGTTCGTTGTAGTGCCACGCAAGACGCTGCACCAGTCGAGCGGCGTCCGGTCGCATCACCATTTCTTCGTGGTCGGTCTCGAACGACTCAGCCACGCGCCTGGCATACGGCAGCTCGTTGTACTCCGTCTCCTCGAATCCGATCGAAAAGGTTTGAATGCGCCCAGACGTCAGCTGCCGTGTTGCCGCGACGATCGCGCTCGAGTCGAGACCGCCGCTCAGCAGGATTCCGATCGGTACGTCGCTCTCAAGACGCAGGCGAACAGACTCCTGGAGTGTTGCGTCGAGCTCTTCGACCAGCGTCGCCTCCGGCACGTTTCGCTTCGGCTGGTAGTTAAGCGCCCAGTAGGGTTCGATCTTCAGGTCGCCTCGTTCCGCCACCAAATAATGACCAGCTGGGAGCTTGTTCATCGCCCGAAAAGCGGACCACGGCGCGGGCACATAGCCGAACACGAGGTAGTGGTGGATTGCCTCCGGGTCGGGTTCGGCCACCACCCGTTCGTCCTGCAAGATCGCCTTCGGTTCGGACGCGAAACGAAGTGCGGTGGCGTCGTGCTGGTAGAACAACGGCTTCTTCCCGAGGCGATCACGCGCCAGGAACAATGCCTGTCGACGGCGATCCCAGAGCGCAATCGCGAACATACCGCGGAGGTGCTTCAAGCACTCGATGCCGTCCCGCTCGTAGAGGTGTACGATGGTTTCAGTGTCGCTCCGTGACCGAAAGCGATGACCGTCGCGCTCGAGCGAATCGCGTAGCGATCGATAATTGTAGATCTCACCGTTGAACACCACCCACACGGTACCGTCCTCGTTGGACATCGGTTGACGTGCCCGCGGTGACAGGTCGATGACGGCGAGGCGCCGACTGCCGAGGCCGACGGGCCCAGCGATCCAGGTGCCCTGGTCATCGGGGCCGCGATGCGCCAGGGTCGCCGTCATGGCGCGAAGACCTGCCTCATCCACATGGGCCCGTTCATCCGTCAGCAGGATTCCGGCGATTCCGCACATCTACCGTAGCCCCCGTGACGCCCGTCGCCACCGCGCCGGGGCGGGATGGTCGGCGGCGCGCGCCGCCAACGCAGACTCGATCAGCGACGACATCCCGTCAATCCTGGTATCCCAACTATTGATGCGGGCGACCTCGATACGACGGGCGCGAGCTCCTAGATCGCTCGCGCTGCGCAGCGCTGAGCGAATCCGCGCGGCGAACGCATCACCGTCGTCACCAATGGCGACAACTTCGCTGTGCTGGGCGTTGAATCGGCTGACCTCGTCGAGGGCGGTCGCAACGACTGGTAGCCCCATGGCGAGATACTCGTTGAGTTTGGCCGGGTAAACGTGATGGGTGTAGTCGGCGAGGCGATACGGCACGATGGCGGCGTCGCACGCCTTGAGATACCGCGGCACGACCTCGTGGCCACGAGCGCCAAGCAGGTGGATGTTTTCCGTAGCGGCGAGCGCAGTCACGTCCGTCTGTAGCGGCCCGATGAGCACGAAGCTGCACTCAGGCAAGCGGCCAGCCACGTCGATCAGCAACTCCTGGTCCAACCATCTATGCAGCCCGCCGAGATATACGACGCGCGGCCGCTGGCACGCCGCGAGGTCATCTGGCTCGCCGCCGTCCCCTGTCCTCACTCGCTCGAAACGCTCATAGTCCACACCCGACGGAAATAGATGAACACGAGAGGAGTGCGCTTCCGCCCGGTGACGTAATCTTTGGGAGGTGACGAAGACCAGGTCGGCGTCATCAAACCACCTCGACTCGCTGGCACGAATTTTCACGGCCGCCGTGGAGCTCGATCGAAAATCATCCACGCAGTGGTAGATCATGAGCCGTGCTTTCACCGCCGCCGCGAGGCGATAACTGAGCGGGGTTGGCAAGAAACTCCAGACGATCGGGCGTTCGATGCCGATGCCGTCTAGACACTGCCTGACCTCGCGCACGAGCATCCGCCCGTTTGCCGCGAGCGCTAACCTCGAATAGGGAAACGGCAGGACGACCGGCGAGTGGACCACGAGGCCGGGTAATTCTTCGCGCCTCCCGGCCCACCCGCGCCGGTTTCGTAGCCGCAGGCGCAAGCGCCGCAGATCCCGGAACGTGGCACGCCGCACGCCCGTGCTCTCGACGAACACCACGCGGTTCCCCGCGCGCGCCAACGTCGCCATGATCTGCTGGTGCCCCTGCCACAGAAAACCCCAATCGATCGACGAGAGGCACAGAATCCCTTGACCGCGCAGCATCTCGCTCTAGCCGGTCGCGCTGCGGCCTACAAGGGCATCGTAGAGCGCCGCCGTCTCTCGGACCATGCGATCGGCCGAAAAGTGCTCGCGAACGACCGTGCTCGCGTGTCGGGCCATCCGTGCGACACGGGCGGGGTCAAGAAGCGCCTCGATGATCGCCCGACTTAGCGCGTCTGGGTCTCGTGGCGGGACCAGCGTCCCGGTTGTCCCATGGTCGACGACTTCGGGGATCCCACCCGTCCTCGTCGCAACGACCGGCCGTCCCATTGCCATGGCCTCAAGAAGAGTGATCGGCAACCCCTCCGAGAGGGAAGGCAGCACTACGAGATCGGCGTCACGCATCAACTCAAGCGCGGAGCCTACCTCGCCCCGGAATGAGACCCGCGAGCCAAGGCCCAGGCGGTCAGCCAGTTGTTCCATCTCGCGCCGCGTGTCTCCGCGGCCGGCCAACACGAGCTGCACGCCAGGACAACGCGCCACCACAGCGGGCATGGCCCGCAGCAGACACTCATGCCCTTTGATCGCGTAGAAGTTCGCTACTGTCGCAATCACACAACGCATCTCAGCCAGTCGAGGGCTATTGTCCGCAGCGCCTGCTGCGATCGCTCGATCGACCCGCGCGAGATCAACTCCGTTGTGAATTACGCGAAGCTTTCGCGGCGGCACGCTCCAGCCAGGGCGATGGACCAAGTCTGTGGCGACAAATGCCGATGGCGCGATCACGCGGTCGAACCATCGATAGACGCCGCGATACGTCCGTGACATCGCGAGTCGCCGCCGCCGCCGCCATCCTTCGACGCCGATCGGAAGGAAGTACGATCCCGCCACGCTCGACACCTTGTGCGGGACGCCCGCGCAACGCGCCGCAAGCCCACCCAGCACGTCCGCGGTCCACAGATGCGTGTGCACGATCTGGCTACGTGTTTCCCTGATCAGACGGACTAAACGACGCACGGTCGCCGGCCGGCCGACACGCAGCAGGTCCATCGACCACACGGCACGGGCGTGACGGCGAAACTCCGGCAACAGTATGCCTTCCCCATGGCAGGCGACTGTGATCTCAAACCGCTCCGAGTCCAGCTTCCGCAAAAGCGAGGCGAACACTTCCTCAGCACCTCCAGCGCCGGACGCTGCGATGATGGCGAATAACCGTACTGGCGGGTAATCCATCGGTTAGCCTGTTGCCACGCTCACGGGGTGACGGCACGCGTGCGGGCGTCATCCGGCGAAGGCACCATCTGCTCAATGGCCCTAGCTAGCACCGCGCTCGCCGGCGTGTTGCGACCGGCCGGGCGGAGGAAGCTCTCGGTGAAGCGTCCCACCGCGGACGTGTCGAGGCTCCCTCGCAGCGCCTCGCCCAACTGTCGGCGATGCGCGTCGAAATTGGTCGCCGCGCACACGGGGCCGCCGTTCGCCTTGAGTAGATAGTGGAAGTGAAGGGTCCCACTTTGGCCGTCGGCACGCGACGGCTCAAGGATGGTGAAGACCGGCCGTCCAACGACGGCCGCTTCGATTTCTGCGCTCGTATTGAGGCCGACCACGGCCGCGCTGTGATGTATGCACTCGAAGAGAACCTGATCGGCGTTCTGCAGCCGAGACCTCACCGAGACGACTCGCTCGCTCACGAATGGGGCCGCCACGACCGCTTTGTGCTTCCGACCGTCTGGTCCTTTCCAACGTACCACGCGCTGACCAACGCTCTCCCACTGACCCTTGAGTACCGGATGCGGCCTGATCACCACGTTGCAGCTGCCAAGTCGCTCGTCGTTCGACACACGAATCTCCGCGATCCATCGCTCTACGAAGTCCCGCTCGCGCGCGTCGACGAATCGGGAGGAACAGACGTACAGGATCGTGGGACAGGCCTCGTCCAGACCGAGCAACTCACAAAACGCGCCGTAGTCGAGCGAAGGGCGCATTCTGAAGAACGGATCGAAGCGGGGAGCGCCAGTAACGGTCACACGCTCTGGCGGAACTCCGTGCAATTCAACAGCTTCTCGTTTTTGTAGCTCGTTCCACACGAAGACCCGATCAGGCACTACGTGAATCAAGCCCTTGTTGCTCAAGTTATCCCAACTGAACAACAGCATTCCGACCGGACGCCCCGTGCAGCGGGCAGCACGGACCCAGTCGGCCTGCGAAGTGCCGACGTCGACGACCGGTGTGAGCAACACAATGTCGGGCTGATGCCCTTCGATGAACGCCTCGGCGCCGGGATCACTTGGAAACGTCGCTTCCAGGCGTTCGAAGAAGCGCCCCAAGCGCAGACGCTCCCCCTCGTTCAGCGCGAGAAACGCGTCGCTCCAGCTGTCCTCTACCGGGCGGCTGTCGAGGCTGATCCCCCGGATCAACTTAGTGAACGCCCGACGCCTGAGCGCGCACGCATCCGCATAGCGAGGCGAGAGATACCGGAGGTAGTCGCGTGCCCGTCGCCCGAGATCGACATAGTCCTGCAGGCCGTCTGACCGTCGTCGCGGTGCCGTCACCCGCGTGATCCGCGGGTGACCGGCGAACTCCTTGGCCGCATCCGTCTCGCCGTCTTGACACGCGAGACACACCTCATGTCCAGCGTCGGCCAACGTAGCGACCACTTCCGCGAAGTGCCGGACGAAGTTCATGTGCTTGAGTACGAACAGGATTTTCATTTGATGAAGGGCACAGTCTCATCCAGGACGCCCCCTGGAAAGGATAACGCGCCATCGGCCGGCTGCACGCCGCGGTTACAGACGGCACATGCCGCTACACACGGAGTCAAGGGGAAGATGCGGTGGAACCTGAGGCCCGTAGCACCGCACGCTACGCGACCGGCATGTCCAACACCGCGGTCATCGACGCGACGAGGCCGTCGACGTCGAGCTCGTGGTGGGCGAGAACCTCGTCGTTGCGTCCGCACACCGGTAGCGCCGAGACGCCGAGCGACGTTAGCCGAAGTGACCGCACGTCGAGCGTGGCCACCACGCTCGCGATCAGCTGGCCTTGCCCCCCGTGGAGATAATGGTTGTCCAGCGTGAACAAGTCGCGGGCGTCGCCCACCACCTCCCGCAGCCAGCTTGTGTCGACACGGTTGAGCCAGGGGAGCGCGACGACCTTCGCGTGCACCCCATGCTCGCGTTCCAGGACCTCCGCCGCCTCGTAGGCGTTGGACAGTAACCACGGTCCGGCGGCGATGATGACAGCGTCCGTGCCGTCCCGGACCACGGTGCCCCGTCCGAGCTCGACACGATGCGTGCGAGGCAACGCGAACGGGAGGGTCCAGCCGAGTGACACAAGCCGGACATAGCTGCTCTGGTCGGTCCGGCGTAGACAGAAGTCGAGCACGTCGGCCGTTTCCACTTCGGAGCTCGGCTCGACGAGCAGCAGACGCGGTATGGCCCCGAGCGACGAGATGTCTCGGACCGCTTGATGTGAGTGTCCGGGACCTCCCGGCAACAGACCTGCAAGTGACCCGACGTAGATAACCTTGGTGCGTTCGCTGGCGTTGTTGTAGATCTGTTCGTTGGGCCGCGAGGACAGGAAGCAGGCGAACGAGTGGGCGATCGGTAACAGCCCCCGACGCGCCATGCCGCCCGCCTGTGAAACCATGTCCTGTTCGGCGATTCCGCATTCGATGAAGCGGTCAGGGAAGCGGTCGCGGAAATTCACTAAGCCGCAGTCCTTGATCAAATCGGCGTCGAGCACCACGATCCGCGGGTCGCGCTCGGCCTGCTCGACCAACGCACGCGCGTACGCGTCCACGAGTCGATCGACCTTGCGGACCGGCTTACGCGCTGGTCGTCGGCTCGATTCGAGGGTGACCGGCCCGAGTCTGACATCCTCCAGCCGCGCATGGGCTGTCGCGATAAGTTCGGCCACACCGCGCGCGTAGTCAGCTTCGTTGGGCGCGCCGCTGTGATACGGATACAGCGTTCCGGCTGGAAACGCCGGGCCTTCCATAAAAGAGACTCCCTTGCCCTTGACGGTTTCGGCGATCAACACCTTCGGGCGACCCGTGACCACGTCCAGGCGGGACAGCGCGGCCCCAAGGGACCCGAAGTCGTGACCGTCGCAGCGATCGACAGCCCATCCGAAGCTCCGAAATTTCTCCGACAGGTCGGCCGGCGGGCTCACCTGATCGACCCAGGTGTCTGACTGAATCTTGTTCTGGTCGATGATCACCGTGATCTCGTCGAGCCGGCGATGCGCGGCCGACGGCAGCGATTCCCAGATCTGTCCCTCCTGGAGTTCGCCATCGCCGGTCAATACGAAAATGCGACGCGGCGAACCGAGTAGCCGGTTGGCGATGGCCATCCCCTTGGCCTTCGAGATACCCATACCCAACGACCCGGTGTTGGCGTGGACGTAGGGCGTCTCTACATGAGGATGTCCAGGGACCCCATCGAGCTGCCGCAGGGTGTGGATCGAGTCGAAGTCCAGGAGGCCCAGGCCGATGAGGACGGAGTACAGCGCCGGTGCATCGTGGCCCTTAGACGAAAAGAAAATATCGCACGATTCCGGCCCCTCCGCTAACCCATCGATCTCGAATAGATACAGCCAGGTCATGATGTCGACGGAGCTGAAGCATGTGCCGATATGACCGGACCAGGCGCGCGCGACCATGTAGAAGACATTGATCCGACACAATGCGGCAACCGCCGCGGCCCGTTGCTCACGGCCGATGTCAGCGTCGAGGAGCCGGCGAAACACCGACCGCGGCACATACTGGAGCTCGTCGCTCGTCACGTGCTCGAGTTGCTGCTCGCCCATCGACTGTCCTCTTGTGCTGTCTGGCGGTCGGCCATTCAGGTCGTGCGCGCGTATGGCTTCCGACCAACCGAGGTGAGGGGCCACCGCCCTTCTCGCACAGCCTCCTGGGCCGCCTGCCAGTCCGAGGCGTCGTTGATGTCGAACCCCTCAGCCTCGTCGGTGAAAAACGGGCGGATCGTCTCCCCGGCGATGGTCCCCTGTTCGAGCGCTACTCTCGCCCACGCGATTTCAAGGCTCGCATTCTGCACGACGACCTCGGGCAAGGATTGGGTCTGGCTGCTGTGCCAGGGTCGCTCCTTCGGACCAAACGGCAGCAGGGGCAGGAGACGTCGGCCGCGCACAATCCACATTTTCCCCGGATGCTGTTTGACCGCCTCGACCGCCCTCAGCGAATCGACACCTGGATCGCCGAGGAAGAGTTTCCACGCGCGCTCGATCGTCGCCGCCCGGCGAAAGGGACTGGTTGGACGCAGAATGGCGTAGCACTCGAATCGTCGGCCATCATCAGCCAGTCGCTGCAACACGTGCGCCACCCACTCGATATCCGGTGACGTCGCGCCTGCCATCTCGGCCGGCCGGAGGAACGGCACTTCAGCACCGTAGTAACGCGCAATGCCGGCCGTGGGCTCATCTTCGGTCGAGACGATGACGGTGCCGAAGATGCCCGCCTCGAGTGCGCTCGCAATCGCGTACGCGATCAACGGGTGCTCGCCGAGCCGGCGAGTGTTCTTACCGGGAATGCGCGTCGACCCGCTACGCGCGGGAATCAAACCAACGATCGAGGGGATGGTCGACATCGACGGCACAACTCAAGCGGCGCGTCAAACCGAGGCAGGGTCATGGTGAATGTAAATCGTCTTCCAGTCCGAGTAGACGTCGAGCGCTTCGGTGCCGGCCTCCCGCCAGCCGGTGCCCGACTGGCGGAGCCCGCCGAACGGCATATGCGGCTCACTGCCGTAGGTGGCCCCATTGACGGACGCGACGCCTGACCGGATGAGGCCGAGAAACGCCATCGCCCGATGAATATTGGCGGTGTGGATCGCCGCGGTCAAGCCGAACGGCGAGACATTGGCGACGTCGACCGCCTCGTCGAAGCCGCCGACTCGGTAGAGACAGGAGACTGGTCCAAACAGCTCGCAGCGTGACAGTTCGGCCTCAGGAGCCACTCCCTCGATGAGGGTTGGGGCCATGTAGAACCCGCCCCGATGCGAGACGTCCGTCAATCGTTCGCCGCCGGCGAGGATAGTAGCCCCGTCAGCCTTCGCCCGCTCGACGACGGCCAGCATGGCGTTGAGCTGCGCCTCGTTGATCACGGGGCCAAGATCATCATTGTCGCTCGTGCCCAAGCGCAGCTGCCGCGTCCGGTCGAGCAGCATCGTCTTGAACCGGTCGTACACCTCATCGAAGATGATGAGCCGGCTGCCCGACGCGCACCGCTGCCCGGCGTTGCTGAATGCCGACAACACGGCCACGTTCACCGCATTCTCAAGGTTGGCGTCGTCGCACACGATCAGCGGGTTTTTACCCCCAAGCTCGAGACACACCTTCGCCAGACGCTCGCCGGCCGTACGCTGGATGAATCGTCCGACCTCGGCCGAGCCGGTGAAGCTGACGATGTCGACCTCCGGGTGCTCCACGAGCGGCGCTCCAGCCTCGGGTCCGTATCCCTGGACGACGTTGAAAACACCCGGCGGAATCCCAACTTCGGAGAACAGCCGCGCGACGGCCCAGGCCGTCGCAGGCGTGTCCTCCGCTGCTTTCATGACCGCCGCGTTCCCGCACAGTAGTGCGGGGTACGCCTTCCACGCGACGTTAGCGATCGGTGTATTCGCGGCGATAATTAGCCCCGCCACGCCGAGTGGCTGGCGCACGGTGAACGCAGATCTGCCCGGCACCGCACTGGTCGTAGTGCGACCGTAGAGCCGGCGGCCCTCCCCCGCCACGAACATTCCCATCTCAACCGCCGCGCCTGTCTCGGCGAGGGCCTCCTTGCGGGATTTCCCAGTCTCGAGCGCCACGATCTCCGCGAACGCCGCTTGGCGCTCGCGCATAAGCAGCGCCGTTTCCCGTAGCAGGTCGCCGCGATTGACGGGCGTCAGAGCGGCCCACGCGGACTGTGCACGCTTGGCCGACGCGACCGCAACACGCACGTCGGCCTCCTGTGATCGTGCCGCTTCGGTCAACCGTGCACCGGTCGCCGGGTTCAGTTTAGATAGCACGCACCCGTCAACAGCGAGCTGTTCTCGTCCGTCGATCCAGTTCGGGATTCGTTCGGGAATCACCACGCCGTGAAACCTCCGTCGATGCGCAGCTCGGCACCGGTCACATACGCCGAGGCGTCCGACGCCAGAAACTGCAGCGGGCCGACAAGGTCGTCGTGCTGGGCCATGCGTCCGAGCGGTACCCGCGCGCAGAACTTCCGCGTGAACTCGGCATCCTGATTAGCGGCGACCCCGCCAGGCGAAAGCGCGTTCACGCGCACGCCGAACCGCCCCCAGACGGTTGCGAGATACCTCGTCAGACTAACGACTGCCGCCTTCGAGGCGCCGTACGCCGGCGGCTTTAGGAAGGGGGGCTCACTCTCGAAATGATCATAAAAGCGGGCGTCGGGAGAGACCGACGCGTAGAGTGAGCCGATGTTGATGATCGACCCACGCTGCGCATTGGCCATCTCGACGCCGAACACCTGGGCGGCCTGAAACGTCCCGAGCGTGTTCACCTCGAAGATCTGCCGGCTGATGTCCGCCGGCACATCTTCTATGCGGTACGAACGTCCACCAGCGGACGGCGATTGGTCGATGCCGGCGTTGTTGACCAGCACTGACGGGACCCCGAACCGTTCCAGACAGCGCGTGCGCGCCGCGACAAGCGTGGACCGGTCCGTAACGTCGGCCGGCATCAAAGCCAGACGGCGGTCTCCGTACTGGTCGACGAGCCCCGACAGCGCCGGTGGATGCGAAGATCCGTCGAGATCGAGACCGACGACGACCGCACCAGCCTCCAGCAATCCGCCGATCCAGACCGGACCGAGCTTCCCACCGGCGCCGGTCACGACCGCCACCTGGCCATCGAGACAGCACCGCGCATTCATCCCCACGAGGCTCAGAGCGTTCCCGATCTAGCCGAGCCGACCGGCCCGTCGCCGGCGCCGACTTGCTCGAGTTGGTCGATCGCGAGCGGATCGTCTTCCCGCAGCGGCGCGGTCGTCACCGCGCCGACGACGCGGTCGAGCTCGTACGGTGGCACCCCGTCTCCCGGCGATTTGATCGCCACGTCGTCGCGCGTCAGTCGATGACCGGCCGGCAGGTCGCGCGCGGCGACCAGTTTCTTGCCCATCTTCAACGCTGGTCCGGTCTCACTGGCGTACGCCTTCTTCCGCGCGTCGCCGAGCGCTGCTCGCGTCCTCGCGAGATCGCGCGTCATCTTGCGCATCCCAACCGGCTCCAACGAAAAGACGTGGTCGGTGCCCTTCATCGCACGATTGAGCGTGAAGTGCTTCTCGATGGTGCGGGCCCCGAGCACGTACGCCACGACCGGCATGGAGATGCCATTGTCGTGACCCGAGTAACCGATCACCAGGTCCGGAAACCGCTCCCGGTAGGTCTCGATGACCCGCAGATCGAGCTGCGCATAGTCGGCCGGGTAGCCGCAGGTGCACTGCATCAGACTCAGCCGGGAATTGAGAGGCATCACCGCCTCATACGCGCGCTCGACGTCCTGCATCGTGGCCGCGCCCGTGCTCACGAACATCGGTTTACCGAAACGTGCAACGTGCGTCAGGAGCGGGACATTGGTCAGATCTGCTGACGCAATCTTGAACGCTGGCACCTCGAGGTCCGCGAGCATATCGGCGCTGGGAACGTCGAACGCCGTCGCAAAGAAATCAAGCGCGATCTCTGCCGCGTACGCCCTCAGTTCGCGGTATTCCGCAGGGTCGAACTCAAGGGCTTCGCGGTGCTCGCCATAGGTCGCACCGAAGCTATTTTCGTGATCGTACGGTTTGCCGTACATCGCCTTGGTATACAGGTGACGGTTGTCGCGCTTCTGCAACTTGACCGCCGAGACCCCACACGCCTTGGCCTCGCGAAACATTTCCTTCGCCGTCTCGACGCTGCCTTGGTGGTTGTGACCGATTTCCGCGATGACGTAGGCGTCGCTCGCGTCGTTGATCACATGGCGCCCGACCACTAGTTCGCGACTCATCGGGGCCTCCTCGCCTACCGCACGGGTGATCCCAAGCTCGTCAACTGCTCAATCAAGCCGTCCCATCCCATAACCTCCGCTGCCGTGGCACGGGCGCGCGCGCTCAATGCGGCCAACTGACGCTCATCGGTGGGCAACTCGACGCA
>CAZYFH010000027.1:0-11673 GCA_964646815.1 uncultured Vicinamibacteraceae bacterium
AGGGGGGATTTGAACCCCCACGAGCCGAAGCCCACAAGCTCCTGAGGCTTGCGCGTCTGCCAGTTCCGCCACTTCCGCAATCAGGTGAGCGACGTTGGCCCTCGAACGGCCTGAGTGACAACCGTCGACTCGATACGCGGCGAGAAACGCCAGTATACCAACGTTCGTCAGACCGACGCGGACAATGCGACGCCGTGATTCCAGGGGCCCGATCGGGAGAGACCGTATACTCGGAGTGACCCCTTTCAAGGAGATCAATAGTGGCACTCTCCCGAGGCGCACGCTTCATCTTTAGTTTCCTCCTGGCGGCCGTGCTCGTGTCGATGGCCGGCGTGGTGGTGACCTATTTCGTCGCCCGCCGTGGTCCGTCGGTCGAGACCAATTCGGTCTTGTGGCTGCGCGTCCCGGCAATGCTGGGCGAGCGTGCGCCGGACGACGTGTTCGGCCAACTGCTCGGTCCGCGCGACACTGTCGGCTCGGTGGTCGAGGCGCTCCGCAAGGCGAAGGTCGACGACCGCATCTCGGCGGTGGTCCTGCTACCGTCCTATCAGTCCGCCCTCTGGGGTAAGGTCCAGGAGATCCGTGACGCGGTGCTCGACTTTCGGGAGTCGACCAAGCCTATCGTCGCGTATCTCGAGTTCGGCATGGGGCAGGCGTACTACCTGGCCACGGCCTGCGACGAGATCTTCCTGACCCCGTCCAGCCCGCTCAATCTCGTCGGTGTGGCGAGCTACGAGCTGTTCCTGCGCGAGGCGCTCGACAAGGTGGGCGTTGAGGCCGACATGATTGCCGCGGGGGACTACAAGACGGCGGTCAACCTGTATACCGAAACCACGATGACGTCCGAGCAGCGCGAGATGACCGAGTCGCTCAACCGCGAGTTCTACGACCAACTGGTCGAGGGGATTGCAAAACAGCGTGAGCTTGAGCCCTCGGAGGTGCGCGCGCTCATCGACGACGGCCCCTTCCTCGCCAAGGACGCGCAGCGGCGCGGGCTGATCGACGCCATTGTCTACGAAGATGAGCTGCTGGACGGGTTGCCAGTAGGCGACCGACCGACGGTGCTCGACTTTGCGTCGTATCGAGATGTCGCGCCAGATGGACTCGGTCTGAACAACGGCCCGCGGCTGGCGGTCGTGTACGTCGAGGGCACGATCAACTTCGGCGGAAACGCGGTCGATATCCAGGGTGGGCAGACGGTCGGTTCCGAGACGCTGGTGCAGGCGGTCCGAGACGCACGCGACGATCCGTCGATCGAGGCAATCATCCTCCGGATCGATAGCCCGGGCGGGGTCGCGATAGCGGCCGATATCATGTGGCGCGAACTGGTGTTAGCTCGCGCAGAGAAGCCGCTGATCGCGTCGATGTCCGACATGGCGGCCTCGGGTGGGTATTACATCGCGGCGCCGGCGCATGCGATCGTCGCGCAGCCGGGGACGCTGACGGGATCGATCGGTGCGTTCGGTGGCAAATACGTGCTCGGCGGAGCGTTCGATAAAGTCGGGATCAACATGGAGGCGGTGACCGATGGGGCTCACGCCGATCTCTTCTCGCCCGCGACGCGGTTCTCGGACTCCGGGCGTGTTGCCATGCAGCGTCAGTTGGACGCGACCTACGAGCGGTTTCTCCAAATCGTCGCGGACGGGCGTGGCATGACTCGCGACGAGGTGCACGCAGTGGCGCAGGGCCGGGTCTGGACGGGACGCCAGGCCAAGCGGAACGGGCTCGTCGACGAGCTGGGCGGGCTGCGCCATGCCGTCGCGCTGGCGAAGGAGCAGGCGGGCATCGCCGCGGACCGCGAGGTGCGGCTAGTCGCGTTTCCGCGCTCGCGGACCTTCTTCGAGCAGATCAATGACTCGTTCTCGATGACGTCGGCCGCTCTGTCGGCCGGCTGGTTCGCCTCGTCGAGCGCGCGGCTGGCCATGCTCGCGATGGGCCAGGCACGGCTGCTCGAATCGGGCGCACCGCTGGCACTACTCCCGCGAGTGAGGACTCGATGAAGCGTCGGGGTCGTCGCTGCAGGTTCTGAACGGTCCAGGGTCGCTCTCTGGGCGATGAGGGAGAATCTGCACTAGTCGCCTGTATCGGGTGAATCAGTAGTGGTCACCGGCGCGAGGCGCCCGTCTGACAAGGCGAGACGACGGAGCATATTCCGTATATGTAACCGAAGAACATCGCTGGCAGGCGGTGCGTCCCGGCCGGAAATCGCTCTACAAACGGCTATTGCAGTCCACTCGAGCTGGCGGGCGGTGGTCGCCAGATCGGGCACGAACACCGGATGGACGTTGAGCAGGAACTGCGTGGGCGGCTTTGCGAACAGCCAGACGTGCTGTTCGCGTTCCTATTTCGATCGCGGGCCGGGGCGGACGGGCAGCCCGAGTCGGACTGGGACGTGGCGATCTATGCGAGTCAGACGATGACCGCCCGCCAGCGATTTGACCTGCGGCGTGCGATCGTGGCCGAACTCGGGGATCTCGGGCGGACGGACGTAACGATGCTCAATGACGCGCCACCGCTCCTGGCCCAGCGTGCGCTCCAGGGCAAACGCGTCGGGATCCGGGACAAGGCGGCGTATGTCCGTTTCTTTGTCCGCGCCGCAGCGCTGGCCGGCGGCGAGCGTTTCTGGGCAGTGCTTCATATGAGCCAGCAGAGCCGCCGGCTCGCGGAGAACAGGTTTGCTTGACCGTGGGGTGTTCGACCGGCGCCTGGCCGCGCTGGAGTAGCTTCTCCGGCGCCTGCGCGGGCTCAGTGGACGAGATCGAGCAGCGTTCGCCGCCGATGCGATGCTTCAGGCGCTCGGCTGAGCGCGGGCTGCATCTCGCCGCCGAGAGCGCCCTGAACCTTGCGCACTACCTGATGGCCGATCGCGGCTGGAAGACCCCGTCGAGCTATCGCGAGGTCTTCCAGGTGCTTGCTCACGAGGGTGTCCTTTCACCGGAGTTGGTCCGGCAGATGGAAGGGCAGGCCGGCCTCCTCAACGTGCTTGTCCACTTCTACCTGGAGGTGGACCACGACCGACTATTCGAGATCCTCAAGCACGATTTTGATCAACTGCAAGCGTACGCGGCTGCCGTGTCACTGGCAGTTGCCGCAGATGATTCGTAACGTCCGGAATGTGTGCGATCCCCACCGCCGCGCCCAAACAGCCGAGGAAACGGGCCTAATACCGATAGTGCCCGGCCTTGTAGGGCCCGTCGACCGGCACCCCGATGTAGTCGGCCTGTTCCTTGGTGAGCTCGGTCAGCGTCACGCCGAGCGCGTCGAGATGAAGCCTGGCAACCTTCTCATCGAGCTGCTTCGGTAGCATGTAGACCTTCTTCTCGTACTCGCCGCGGTTGTTGTGGAGCGCGAACTGCGCCAGCACTTGGTTGGTAAACGACGCCGACATGACGAAGCTCGGGTGACCGGTTGCGCACCCGAGGTTGAGCAGCCGGCCTTCGGCCAGTACCATCACGCTGTGCCCGTCCGGGAACCGCCACTCGTCGTATTGCGGCTTGATGGTGATGCGCTGAATCCCCGGTATCGCCTTGAGCCCGGCCATGTCGATCTCGTTGTCGAAGTGCCCGATATTGCCGACGATCGCCTTGTCCTTCATCCGCGCCATCTGCTGCGCGCTGATGATGTCCCGGTTGCCAGTGGAGGTGATGAAGAGATCGGCCCGCGGGAGCATCGCCTCGAGCGTGCTCACCTCATAGCCTTCCATGGCCGCCTGCAGCGCGCAGATCGGGTCGATTTCCGTCACGACGACGCGGCAGCCCTGGCCGCGTAGCGACTGGGCGCAGCCCTTGCCGACCTCGCCGAAGCCGCAGACGACGGCAACCTTGCCGCCCAGCATGACGTCAGTCGCGCGCGCGAGGCCGTCCGGCAGCGAGTGACGGCAGCCGTAGATGTTGTCGAACTTGCTTTTCGTGACGGAGTCGTTGACGTTGATGGCGGGGAACAGCAGCGTCCCGTCGCGCATCATCTCGTAGAGCCGGTGGACGCCGGTGGTCGTCTCCTCGCTGACGCCGCGAATCGCCTGGCTGATGCGCCGCCACTGATTCGCGTCACGACGCCTGACGTCGCGCAGCTGATCGAGGATGACCCCCCACTCCTCGGGGTCGGCGGTCGCATCGAACGTCGGAATCTCGCCCGTAACTTCGAATTCGTAGCCCTTGTGGACGAACAACGTCGCGTCGCCCCCGTCATCGACGATGAGATCGGGGCCGCTGCCGTCTGGCCAGACCAACGCCTCGTTCGTGCACCACCAGTATTCCGGCAGCGTCTCGCCCTTCCAGGCATACACGGGCACCCCGCGTGGATGCTCGGACGTGCCGCCGGAACCAGGACAGCCGACGACGACCGCGGCGGCCGCATGGTCCTGTGTCGAGAATATATTGCAGGACACCCACCGAACGTCCGCGCCCATATCGGTCAACGTCTCGATGAGTACCGCCGTCTGCACGGTCATGTGCAGGCTTCCCATCACCTTGGCGCCCGCGAGCGGCCGCTGGCCGGCGTACTCGGTGCGCAGCGTCATGAGGCCGGGCATCTCCTGTTCCGCGAGTCGGATCTCGTTTCGACCAAACTCCGCGAGGCCCAGGTCGGCGACCTTGTAAGGCGAACGGCCGGCAGTGGACGCCTCTTCGAATGCGTGGACCGTCTCAGCAACAGGTGTGGCCATCGAGATCTCCTTGACGAGCAACGGGGGGACGCGCGCCACAGAGGCACACGGTTACACCATTCTACCGTGCCCCTCCAAACCACAGCGTGACGCGGAGTCCGGGGAAGTGGTCCTCGAGCTCAAGCCCAGCCTCGTGATGCTTCGCCACGGCCGCCACGAGACTCAAACCGAGGCCGGCGCCTGGCTTGCTCCGGCTCGAATCGAGCCGATAGAAGCGCTCGAGGACGCGCTGCCGCTCCGTCTCGGGGATGCCTGGGCCGTCATCGGCCACGGTGAGCCCGATGCCCTCCGCCTGCGACGAGGTGCTGAGGGTGACGCGCCCGCCGGACGGCACATGCTTCAGTGTGTTGTCGACAAGATTAGCGACCGCCTGGAACAGGAGGTCGCGGTCGCCCTCTACCTCGAGACCCGGCTGGTGGTCGATGCGCAAGCCGAGACTAGCTTCTTCCAGGAGCGGCGCGTAGAGCTCGGCGACATCGTCGACCAGTTGGGTCAGATCGACTCGCGCGAACCCCTGTCGCCGACGACCCGACTCGATGCGTGCGATGCGCAGCAGCGCATTGAAGGTGGTTAACAGGCGGTCGGCCTCCACGACGGCTTGCTCGGCGGTTTCGCGCCGGTCGGGGGGCACCTCTTCCTGCCGGAGCACCTCGAGCCGGTTCCGCAGCCGAGCTAGCGGCGTTCGCAGGTCGTGCGCGATGTTGTCCGAGACCCGGCGCACGCCGTCGACCTGCGCCTCCAACTCTCCCAGCATGCGGTTGAGGTTGTCCGCCAGCTGTTCGATGTCGTCACCGGTGGCGTCGTTGGGTATCCGTCTGGTCAGGTCGCCTGCCATCACGTCGCCGATGGCGGCATTGATGACGCCGACGCGCCTGATGCGTCCACGCGCGACCAGGGTGCCGCCGGCCAGCGCGAGCACCACGGTCAAGACCAGTCCCCACGCCATCGTGCGCACGATCGTGGCCCGGGCCGATTCGAGCTCGTACATGTCACGCCCGGCAAGCAGGTGAAACCCACCCTGGAGCCGAAACGGCTTCGCGCGCGCCCAGTGCACCGGATCTCCCTGACGCGTGTCGAGCCGGAAATCGAGCCAGCCATCCGCATCGGCCTCGACCTGAGGCCACGCGCTCAGGTTTCCCACCCGCGGTCTATAACTCGTGTCGGCGACCAGGTACAGCGACGAGCCTGAGGGTTGGCGGGACAGGCGGTCCTCGATGAGAGATGTCAGCCCGCGGAGCCCGGCGACGCGATACCGATCGGCCAGCCCCGCGATCTCTACCTCGATGGTCTCATCGGCCTGCCGCGACATGTAGCCGGCAGTCGACCAGTAGATGAACGACAGGAGCAGCAGGGCGGAGGCCGCGAACAACGCCACGTAGGCCACGGCCAGACGGAAGGGCGAGCTACGAAAGAGACTTCTCGGTTGCACGGAGGACGTATCCGGCGCCTCGTACGGTGTGGATGAGAGGCGCATCGAAGTCACGGTCGATCTTGCGGCGGAGCCGGCTGACGTGCACGTCGATCACGTTGGTCTGAGGGTCGAAGTGGTAGTCCCAGACCTGTTCCAATAACATCGTGCGGGTAACGACCTGGCCATGGTGTCGCATGAGGTACTCGAGTAGCCGGAACTCCCGTGGCTGCAACTCGATCGACTGTCCGGCGCGCTGGACTTCTCGGGTCAGCAGGTCCATCTCGAGATTGCCCACGTGCAGGTGGGTCTCGGCGGCTTCGCCTTCGGTGCGGCGCACCAGGGCATCGAGCCGGGCGACCAACTCCGAGAAGGCGAACGGCTTAACGAGATAGTCGTCGCCGCCCCGCCGCAGACCCTCCACGCGGTCATCCACTTCGCCCAGCGCACTCAGGATCAGGACGGGGGTCCGCCGGTTCGACTTGCGGAACGTCTCGACGATCGACAAGCCGTCGAGTCCCGGGAGCATCCGGTCGACGACCATGACGTCGAACGACCGGTCCAGTGCGAGAAACAACCCGTCCTTGCCCTTGCCGGTCGCGTCGACCACGTGCCCGCTCTGGCTCAGGCCGCGGACGAGATAGTCCCGGGTCTCCCGGTCGTCCTCGATCACGAGGATACGCATGGCTGGAGGACAGGAGCCACTCCCACCCATCGGCTCCCGTCCCCTTAACTGTAGCGACTTGTCGCGCTACGCGAGCGGGACGGCCACGAACCGACGGCCCTCGCCGCGGATGATCTGGAACACGACCGTCGAGCGGTCATCCGCACGAAGGCGATCGACGCGTTCCGCGACGTCTGCCGGATCGGACACCGTCTCGCGACCGACCCGGACGATGACGTCTCCCGGACGCAGACCCGCCATGCCCGCAGCGCCGTCTCGATCGACGCCGACGAGCAGCGCGCCGACGGTTCCCTCGACAACGTCGTACCGGTGGCGTGCTTCCGGTGTGAGAGGGACGAGGGACAGGCCGAGGTCGGTGGGCTCGCTGCCCGAGGGACGTGTGGCGCGCGCGGCCGCGACCTCCTCGGGATTCGCCGCCAGCCGCACGTCCACCGTCATCCGGCGGTCTCCGCGCACGAACTCCATGGCGACGTCGCGATCGGGACCAGCCGCCGCGACCCCCCGCGTGAGGTCCTTGATGTCCCCGATCGGTTCCCCGCCAAAGGCGACGATCACGTCACCCGGTGCGAGCTCGGCCTCGGCGGCCGGGCTGTCGTCGACGACACTCACCACGAGCACGCCGCGCGCCGTCTCCAGGCCGAGCCCGGCCGCGATCGCGTCGTCGATCTGCTGGATCTGCGCACCGAGCCAGCCGCGCGCGACGCGCCCGCTCGCGCGCAGTTGCTCGACGATCGGCGCTGCCTGCGATGCCGGAATGGCGAACCCGATGCCGACGTTGCCGCCGTTCGGCGAATAGATGGCCGTGTTGATACCGATGACCTTGCCGTGGGTGTCGAACAACGGCCCCCCGGAGTTCCCGTGGTTGATCGCCGCGTCGATCTGGAGGAAGTCGTCGAACGGACCGGACTTGATGTCCCGCCCGCGCGCCGAGACGATCCCGGTCGTCGCGGTCCCGCCCAGCCCAAAGGGGTTGCCGATGGCGATCACCCAGTCGCCGGCGCGGATGTCGTCGGAGTCCGCGAACGCCGCGTACGGCAGCGCGTCGTCCGCACCCACCTCGAGCAGCGCCAGGTCGGTCTCCGGATCCCGGCCAACCAGCTCGGCCAGGATCCGAGTGCCGTCGTTCAGGGTCACGATGATCTCGTCCACGCCGTCGATGACGTGATGGTTGGTCACGATCAGGCCCGCCGGGTCGACGATGAACCCGGAGCCGGTTGCGCGCCCGTCGGATTTGCCGGTCTGCGTCGGCGCGAACGACTGCCGCTGGAAGAACCGTCGGAAGAACTCCTCGAACGAGGGATCCCGACCGAAGAGGCTGTCCGCTCCGGGGTCCGAGAATCGGCCGCCGCGCTGCCGGTCGCGTAGCCGTGGACCATCAGCAGCTTTCATCGTCGTCGAGATGTTGACCACCGCCGGTTTCACCGCCTCGATGACGTCGGCGAAGCTCGCCGGGGACAAGGGGGCGCCCACCATCCCATTGCCAGGCGCCGTCGCCGCGGTGCTGGGCGCGGGCAAGACCTCCCACTGACTGAACGCCGCTGCTGTGACGAGGGCGACCATGAATACGCGCGCCCGCAACGAAAGTCGTGTAAACCTCATGACGTACCTCCTTGTCGTGTGATCACGGTAGCGCGCGGCGGATGGCAGGACGGTGGACGAAAGATGAACGATTGGTCATGTGGCGACAGCTGCTGATGCCGCTAGTCCGAGACGCTCTCGCGACGGCCACGCTCGACGACGCTCCTGATATGGAACAAGGGGGGCGCTTCCTCTGGGTCCGGTGACCTGCCTCCGGCCGCGGGGATTAGCCGCAACCAATCCTGTGCAGTAGGGGCCCACGCCGAGTAGAGCGCGCACAAGTTGCGCACCCCACCGGGAAAGGTGAGGCGAAGACACAGCGAGGGCGAAGTACGATTGATATTCGACCAAGGCGCAACTCCGCCATGCATGTAGGATGCATCACCGGTCGAATACTGCGGGGCTCGTACCATGAACTGCAAGGACGATAGGACTGACGAGGAAGGTCAGGGGAGCGGTGCCAGTCGCGTGGTGCAGGCCGTCGAGTGGCTGACCGAGAGAACCGACGGCACGGCAAGCTCACGCAGAGCACCGACGAGGTGCGGGAGTCTCGACGTCTCGGCATGAGTAAAACTGTTCGGTCCTGGTCGCTGTGCGCCGCGTTCGTCCTGTCGTTCGTCGCACCGGCGGCGGCGCAGCCCGATGACCGGCCCCGGATCGGCCTGGCACTGGGCGGCGGCGGCGCGCGAGGCCTCGCCCACGTCGGCGTGCTCCAGTGGCTCGAGGAGCATCGCATCCCGGTCGACGCCATTGCTGGGACAAGTATCGGTGGGCTGGTCGCGGGTGGATATGCCGTCGGCCGATTGGCGGACGAGCTCGCGCAGCTGCTTCGGGACACCGACTGGGACGCCCTGTTTCTCGCGGACATCCCGTTCGATCTTCGGGAGTTCCGCCGGAAGGAGGACCGCCGTGAGTACCCGATCGTCGTCGAATTTGGGCTAAAGGACGGACTCAGCCTGCCGAGCGGGCTATCCGCCGGCCATCAGATCGGACTCTTTCTCAGCCGCCTGGCTTTTCCCTATGCAGCGCCGCTCGACTTCGACGACCTCCCGATTCCCCTCCGTGTGGTCGCAACCGACCTTGAGGCAGCCGAGGTCGTCGCGATCGGCACGGGCGCCCTCGGCCGGGCGCTTCGCGCAACGATGGCAATCCCGGGCGTCTTTACGCCGGTGACGCTCGATGGCCGCCTACTCGTGGACGGCGGCCTGCTCAACAACGTGCCGGTGGACACGGTGCGCGCCCTGGGGGCCGAACGGGTGATCGCGGTCGACGTGGGGGCCGCGCTCGCCGCGCGCGATGAGTTTCGGTCTCCGCTCGACATCCTGAACCAGGCTGTCGGCGTCATGATGATCGAGCGCAGCCGCCGGCAGATGGAGACGGCTGACCTGGTCATCACGCCGGATGTCGGGATGTTCGGCTCGACGGATTGGCGGCAATCGGACGAACTCGTCCGCCGGGGTTACGAGGCCATGACTGCCGTCGCGGAGGAAGTGCTGCCATTGGCGCTCGAGCGCCGGGCCTGGGCACAACACCTCGCGGAGCGCGCCGCCCGACGATCCGTTGCCGGCGTTCCGGGAACCGTGACGGTGATCGGAGGGGAGGACGACACCAGGCGCGACATCGCAGCACTCCTCGAACGACATGCCGGCGCCGCACTTGACCTGGACGAGTTCGCACACGACCTGACGCGGCTCGTTGGCACGGGGCGCTACGGGAGCCTCAGCTACACCATGCACCGCGACGGGACCGCGACAGGTCTCCAGGTCGATGTCGAGGAGAAGGCGTACGGGCCGCCCTTCCTCAATCTCGCGCTCGAGGTTGCAGACGAGGGCGACGCCGTCGTCATCGGTCTCGGGGGACGGATCACGGCCTACGACGTCGGCGCGCCGCGCGCCGAGACGCGATTCGATTTCCTGATCGGTTCAAATCCGGGCGCGTCCGTGCGCAACTACCGCCCGCTGGGTGCCTCGCCGCTGTTCGTCGCGGGTCGCGCGTCGTACGCGCGCGAGACGCGGCGGTTTTTCCAGAACCGTGTGCGTGTGGCGCGGTTCAAGACCGAGCGCCTCCGTATCGGCGGCGACCTCGGCGTCGCCTGGAGCGCGTCCAACGAACTTCGGCTCGGCTATGACGTCGACGCGGTCATGACGACGGTGCAGGTCGGCGAACCGGTGTTCGATCCGCTCGACGGTCGTGAGCAACGGGTCAGCGTCCGCTGGGTCTACGACGGTCAGGACCACTGGATCGCGCCGAGCCGCGGGACAAGAGCCACCGCGGACGTTACGTGGGTCACCGAGACCCCATATAGTCCCCGTGGTTACACACAGGGCCGGGTGACCACGTCGACGTTCCGGTCGCTCGGTCCGCTCGACCGCTTCTTCCTCACGGCGGAGGCCGGGACGTCGTTAGGCAGCGCCCCGGGTCCGTTCGGGCAGTTTACGCTCGGCGGCGCGCTCCGCCTGAGCGCGTTCGAGGTGGACGAATGGCGCGGCGACCACCTCATCTTCGCCAGCACCGGTTACCTCCGTGAGGTCGGTCGTCTGCCAGATCTTCTCGGCGGGCGCGTGTTCTTGCTTGGCGCTTTCGAGGCTGGGAGCACTTTCGATCAGGCGAGCACTGCGCGCGTCCGTGGTGCGCTCACCGCTGGCCTGCTGCTGGAGACGGCGTTAGGGCCGGTCGCCGCGACGGGGAGCGTCGGCGATGGTGGAACGACTAGCTTCTCGCTCGGCCTGCGACCGCTGTTCTGATGTGGCCGAGCCGGCGGCCTGGATCCCAGAGGTTAGGCTGGACACCTGAACTCTCGTGGCAACCTCTGAGGCAAACCTGAGCACAGTTGGTCGCGCTCGTGCCCCAAAGACCAAACGGGACTGTCAGGCCCCTAGGGCGCTCCCGTTGCTCCTTCCACGCTTAGAATCGCGGCAGTCTCACCGGCCTGCTCAAGGGGCGACGTGACCTCGATCCGGTGCCCCGGGTGCAGGGAGGCCGGGGCGATGATCGAGTCCGGAAGCACCTTCGTCTTGAAGGTGATGCGTTGCTGGATCCAGTCGGCGTCGACGAACTCGACCGGCAGGATGTAGCCGCGCCGTATGCTCAACTGGTCGCGATGCTGAACGGATCGGATGGCCGTATGCACCGTATCGTCATCGCTTGGCGCCCAAATAAGCATGACGGCGTCGCCGGGGCTGAAGCGACGCACGTAGCGAAGGACGTGTTCCTCGACGGGTGCGGATAACGAGATGACCGTCTCGGCCACCTCGAAGTCGACGAACTCGCCCACCCAGCGGTAGGTCGGGGCTGGTCGGCGCGATGGCGGCGGCGCGTAGGCTGCCACGGTGGCGACGG
>CAZYFH010000027.1:11773-50365 GCA_964646815.1 uncultured Vicinamibacteraceae bacterium
CTTCACCGTGAGGGCGGGCGCCGCTTCGTCGAGCGCCACCAACTCGCCCGCCCAAGCATAGCGGCCTGTCGGGGCTGGTCGGCGCGATGGCGGCGGCGCGTAGGCTGCCACGGTGGCGACGGGGTTCACCCGGGCGGCTGGCTGATGCGGGGAGGTGAATGTTGCCCAAGCACCTCGCCGGAGCGTCCGCATGGTGGCGACACTCTCGGCAGGCGGCGTCACCCGGAAGGTCAGATACCCCTGGTCCGGGGTGGCGGCGACGAACGTTGCGGGCAGCAGGAAGCGGTCGCCGCCCCACAGCCCGGAGCCGTCACCACGGGTCAGGGCGCGGATACCGTTGGCGTACCGGTCATGGCCCGACCAGGTGATGACGATCGGCTCGCCCGCCTGGAGCCCGTCAAGAGCCGCGCGGGCGTCCGGCGTCACGAGGCGCGCCTTCACCGTGAGGGCGGGCGCCGCTTCGTCGAGCGCCACCAACTCGCCCGCCCAACGATACGTAGCGTCATCCGCGGGACGCTCGCGTGCTGCGCTCTGCACGTCGAAGGTAAAGAGAAGAAGGCCAGCCACCACGCACACGACTGAAGGTGTCGATAGGGCTGTTTGTGTCCACGCTCTCGCCCAGTTCAGCATTTGACTCACTCCCTCTGACAGCCGAACACGAAGTAGACACCACGCCACGAATGGGGCACACCAACGGCGTCTACGTAGCGGCCTGGGAGTAGCCGTTGACTACGAGGAGGATGGGCTTGACCATTTGCCCGCAAGCCATTATAGATGCGCTTACTGCTTTGTCAAGCCTAGGTGTTACAACACACCGTATGTGACCGAGGAACACTGCTGGCAGGCGGTGCGTCCGGGTTGGAAATCACTCTACGAATGGTTGTCGCAGTCCACTAGCCCCAAGCGGAAGCCATAACTCGACGATATCGGGAGGGCCTTGGCGAGGTTAGGGCTAAAGCCCTGCGCTACGACACTGTGGCGGGGCTGGCGTCACGCTAGACGGGCGCGAAGGCCTCTTCGAGCGCCGCGAGATCGACGGTGATGTCCAACCGCTCCTTCACCTTGTTCATGTAGGCGCCGAAGAACTGTCCTTGGCGGGTCACCGTCATCTCGTCACGCAGCGTCTGACGCACATCCGAGAGGTCATCGGTCGGTGCCTCCTCACGCTCTACGAGATGAACCACGGCAGCTGTGTTCCCCGACTCGATGGCCTCGCTCACTGTGCCTGGTTCCATCGCGAACGCGACAGCCTCGACAGCGGCGCTGATGCCCACCTCGGGTAGTGCCGATCCGCGCGTGACCAGGTCGCTCGAGCCCACCGAATACTCTGCGTCGGTTGCCGCGGCCACGAAGTCCTCGGCGTCACGCAACGCGTCCGCTGCTTCGGCTGCGCGCTGCTGCGCCAGCGTCAGCGCCTTCTTGCGAATGACGTCCTCCCGCACCTGATCGCGCACCTCCTCGAGCATCGGCACATACGGATCCTGCGTGTCGACGACGGTCACGAAGGCGGGGCCGGACGGCGTGCCGATGGGCCCTTCCACCTCGCCCACCGCCAATTGAAACGCCCGTGCCGAGGCCTCCTGCGCAAATCCCAGACCGAGAATCGGTTCTCCCGGCGCCGCGAAGCCCGATTCCTGTAGCTCGTAACCGCGGGCGGCGGCGGCCTGCTCGAGCTCTGCCGGCGTCGAGACCTCGGCGGCGATCGCCTGCGCGAGTGCTCTGGCCCGTGATGACGCCCGCTCCTGCTTGAGGATGTTCTCGACAGTCGTGCGCACGTCGTCGAGAGTCTGCGTAGTCTCTTCCTGCTTCTCGGTCACCTTGATCACGTGATAGCCGAACGTGCTCTTGACCGGCTCAGAGACCTCGTCGGGCGCCATGGCGAACGCCGCCGCCTCGAACTCCGGCACCATCCGGCCACGACTTAACAGACCCAGATCCCCGCCCGCTTCGGCGTTTGTCTCGTCCTCGGAGTGCAAGCGGGCCAGAGCGGCGAAATCGGCGCCGTTGCGCGCCTGCATCGTGATCTCGGTGGCGCGCGCCAGCACGTCCGCCTCGTCCTGATCGTCGATACGGAGCAGGATGTGGCTCGCGCGCACCTGCCCCGGCGTCTGATACCGGCTGAGGTTGGCGCTGTAGTAGTCCTCGACCTCGTCGGCCGTCGGCGTCACCGAATCGAAAATGACGGATTCGTCGACCAGCAGAAAGCGAAGCTTGCGCTTCTCTGGTACCTGATAGGACGTCGATTCTTGGTCGTACAGCAGCGCGATATCGTCGTCGCTCGCCTCGACCTCGTCTCGGTAGTCATCGGCCCGGAAGGCGACCACGTCCACCTTGACCCGCTCGTTACGCCGGCGGTGTTCGTCGCCGACCTCAGAATCTGAAACCGAGACCCATCCTGTCACGGCCGTCTGCAGGCGCTGGAGCAAAATGGACTTGCGGATATCGTCCTCGAATTGTCCGGTCGAGATTGGCGGCGATTGTCGCTGTAGCAGCAGTCGGTACTCCTGCTCGCCGATGAACCGACCGTCGATCTGGAACGCCGGCAGCGTCAAGATCCGCTCGCGTACTTCTGCGTCGCCAACCTCGAGACCGAGGCGGTCAGCTTCGGTGAGCGCGGCGTACTCGTCGATGAGCTGCTGGAGGATCTGCCGGTCGATTCCCAGTTGACGAAGCACGTCTTCGCTGATGTCGCCACCCGACTGCAGTCGATACTGCTGGAGCTGGCGCAAGTAGATCTGCCGGAACTCCTGCAGCCTGATCTCATAGTCACCCACCTTGGCGAGGACGTCAGACGGGAGCCCAGCATCATCCGGTGGGCTCAGTCCGACCCCGGGGATCAGGGCAATGAACATGAACGCGACGAGTCCCAACGCCAGCTTGAGGAGCCAGCTCTGCTTGAACCGGCGCATCACGTCAAGCATGGTCATAGCGCAGTCATTCCTTTGAGAGGGACACCAATGTGAGCCTAGCAGGTCATTCTATCGAGAGGAGTTCGGAGGCGGCAAGCTGGTCGAGCGCGTGACGGGCGGGTTCGAGCGAGACTACGTTCCTCGCTCCGACAGCCGATTTGATCGCTGTTAGAGCACAATTCCGTACAGGCCCGTATGATATAATGCGTGATAATGCAAGGACTTAGGGGCCCTAATAGGGCGTTGGCCATCGATGGCCTCTCGCTTTCCTCGTGCCACGAGACGCCGTCGCAGCGCCCTGCACGCGTTGCTCGAGCCGGCCGCGTTGGCGCTCGACAATGCGTTCCGCGTGCAACTCGCCGAGGCGTTGTCTGTCACCGACGATCTGACCCAGCTGTACAACTCGCGGTATCTCTTGCGGGTGCTCAGGCGCGAGGCGAAGCGCGCGTCGCAGACCAGCCAGCCGCTGTAACTACTGTTCATCGATCTCGATGGCTTCAAGGGTGTCAACGTTATGCACGGGCGCATCTATGGGAGTCGGGCGCGGGTCAAAGCCTCGGCGATCATTCGCGAGAGCGCCCATGAAACGGATATCGTCGCCCGCTTTGGCGGCGACGAGTTCGCGGTGGTGCTGCCCGACACTCCAAGTGAGGGCGCAGTCGGCGATCGCGTTTGCGACCGCGTCTCGAAGCACGTGTTCTTGAAGGATGAGGGGATCAACTTCCGCCTGACCGCTTCGGCCGGGGGGCGACGCTTCCCGACATTGCCAAATCGGTCGATGAGCTGCTGCAGGCGGCTAATGACACGATGTACTCGACTAAAGCGCACGGCAAGGGCGGTATTCAGCTGGCGGGAGCGGTTTGCTGATGGACGGTCGCACTCACGCGATGCCGTTATCGATACGTAAGGATTCAGGATCTTGAGTCTTCGTTCGGTGTTCTCACTCTTTTCGAGTGACCTCGCGATTGATCTCGGCACGGCCAATACATGCGTCTATGTCTTGGGCAAAGGTATCGTCGTCAACGAGCCCTCTATGGTCGCGATCAACAAGGTCAGTGGGCGCATCGAAGCGGTGGGACGTGAGGCCAAGGAGATGCTCGGCCGCACACCGGGCAACATCATCGCGATCAAGCCGATGAAGGATGGGGTCATCGCCGACTTTGAAGTGACGGAAAAGATGATCTCCTACTTCATCAAGAAAGCGCATAACCGTAACCTCCTCGTCCGGCCACGCATCGTCATTGGGGTGCCGTCCGAGATCACGCAGGTCGAGAAACGGGCTGTCAAGGACAGCGCCTATCGCGCCAAGGCGAGCGAAGTGCATCTGGTCGAGGAGGCGATGGCGGCGGCCATCGGCGCGGGGATGCCGATCACCGAGCCGGCCGGCAACATGATCGTCGACATTGGCGGCGGCACCACGGACATCGCGGTTATCTCGCTGGCTGGCATTGTCTACAGCAAGGCGGTGCGGGTGGCCGGCAACGAGATGGACGAAGCGATCATCCAGTACATCAAGAAGACTTACAACCTGCTCATCGGAGAGCGGACCGCCGAGCAGATCAAGATGCAGGTGGGGTCGGCCTATCAGCTCGACGAGACGATCACGCTCGAAATCAAGGGGCGGCATCTCATCGAGGGCGTACCCAAGACAATTACCGTGACGGATGAGGAAATACGCGCAGCGCTCGCCGACACGGTTAACGTGATCGTGGATGCCGTCCGCGTGGCGCTTGAGCGGACGCCGCCCGAGCTCTCGGCCGACCTCGTCGAACGGGGCATCGTGATGACCGGTGGCGGATCGATGCTACGCAATCTCGACAAACGGCTGCGCGAAGAAACCGGGTTGCCACTGGCGATGGCGGAGGACCCGCTGTCGTCCGTTGTTCTTGGCGCGGGCAAGATGCTCGCCGATTTTGGTTTGCTACGAAAGATCTCGATCGATTAACTGGGATCCCCGACTCCTGGCTTGGCCGACCGGTGGGTCCCGAGACCGACGTGGAGAGTCGCCAACGCACGCGCTACGTGGTGCTGGCCGTCGTCATCGGTCACGTCATCCTGATCTCTGCTCAGGTCAACGCACGCCCGGGCGCGACCGTGTTTGAGGCCGTAGCGTTCGGCGCGCTCGCGGAGGTGCAGCGATGGGCCACTGCGGGGGGCGTCGGCCTGCGCGACATCTGGACCGGATATGTGTCGCTGCGGGATGTGCGTGCCGAGAACGCGTCCCTTCGCGATGACGTTGCCGCGCTCGAGCTGCGCCTGCAAGAACAGCGAGCCCTCGCGACACGCGCGCAGGGCTTGCAGCAGCTGCTCGAACTGCGCGCATCCGTCGATCTACGAACCGTCGGCGCGCGCGTGATTGCCACCGATGCCACGCCGTATTTCCGCACGATCACAGTCGATCGTGGCACCGGGGACGACGTGCGCCCGGATCTGGCGGTGATCGCGCCGCGGGGTATCGTTGGTCGTGTGATCGGTCTTCCGGGCGCCCGGGCGGCGCAGGTGCAGCTGCTGATCGATCGGAACGCAGCCGCCGGCGCGCTCATCGAGCGCACGCGCGCCGCAGGCGTCGTCGTTGGCACCGACGACGCTGCAGCGTTGCGGATGGACTATGTGTCGAACCTCGAGGACGTTGTCGATGGTGACGTCGTCGTCACCTCCGGCACGGACGACATCTACCCGAAGGGGTTTGTGCTCGGTTTGGTCACCAGCGTGGAACGCGGCACCGGTCTCTACAAGGCGATTCAGGTTGATCCCGTGGTTGACTTCTCTCGGCTCGAGGACGTGCTCATCGTCATGACGCCGTGGGACGATGGCGTGACGGCCTCACTCGTGGCCGGGGGATACGAATGACGGCCTCGCGGATCGCGCTGGTCGTCGCGCTCGCCCTGGCCGCGCAAACCACCCTGACCCGCCTCGTCGGCGTTGCGATCGACGTCGACTTCCTGCTGATCGTCGTCGTGTTCGTCGCGCTGTCCCGGGGACCAATTGTTGGCCTCTGGGCCGGCACTGTTGGTGGGCTTGCGCAAGACCTCCTGTCGGGTGGCATCGTGGGGGTCAGCGGCCTGGCAAAAAGCCTCGTCGGGTTCACCGTCGGATGGCTCGGCGTCCATTTCCTCACCTCGCGGGCGTGGCATCGCGTGCTGATCCTGTTTGTCTCCACACTTGTCCACGCCGCCTGGTTCGTCGGGGTCTACACGCTTATCGCGCCCGGCGCGCCGCCTGCCGCCTGGACGGGCGTGTTGACCCAGGCGTTTGCTAACGCTCTCGTCGGCATCGTGGCAGCTGCCACATGCGAGCATGGCCCCGGGATGTGGAAGCGCGCGCAGATCCGTCGCGGCGGCTTCGCTACCCGACGCTGGCGGGTGAACTGATGGAGAACCGCATCTCCCTCGTCGATCACGACAGCAGCCGACGCCTCCTGGCGCTCTTTCAGGTCGCGGTGGCGTTGATCTTCACCGTCCTCCTCATCGCGTTCTGGCACTTCCAGGTGGGCGAGCACGCGCGTTTTCTCGAGATGGCCGAGAACAACCATCAGCGCCGCATCGCACTGCGCGCGCCGCGCGGCGTCGTCTTCGACCGCGACGGGCAGGTGTTGGTCGAAAACCGCTACTCGCTCAACATCTCGCTGGTGCGGGAGCAGATCGAGGACCTTGACCGGTCGATCGACATGCTGGCCGACGTGACCGGCATCGACGATGCCGCCGTGCGGGGCGTCGTCGAGCGCCACCGTCGGGACCCGGACTACCGGCCGATTGTCATCATCCAGGATGCTTCGCTGGCGCAAGTGGCCGCGGTCACCGCCCGGAAGCTGGAGCTGCCGGGGGTGGTGGTCGAGCAGATACCAGCGCGCTATTACCCGACCGGCACGCTGGCCGCGCATTTGTTCGGTTACGTCGGCGAGATCACCGACGCGCAGCTCGCCAGACCCAACGGCGCGGGCCTCGCGAGCGGGGACATCGTCGGTCAATCCGGCATCGAGTGGGCGTACAACAACCGTCTAATGGGCACGGATGGGTCGCGTCATGTCGTGGTGAACAGCGTCGGCCGGGAAATCGAAACCCTTGGCGAGATCGCGCCCGCCGAGGGACAGGGGTTGCAGCTGACGATCGACTACGACCTGCAGAAGGCGGCGGAGGACGCTTTCAGACTCCAGGCGTTCGAGGGTGCGGCCGTCGTGCTCGGCCCGCAAACGGGCGAGGTGCTCTCGCTGGTCAGCCTGCCGGCCTACGATCCGAACGCTTTCGCGACCGGTATCGATGGGGCAACCTGGACCGCGCTTAATACGGACGGGCTCAAGCCCCTTCAGAATCGCGCGCTCCAGGGACGCTATTCGCCGGGGTCGACTTTTAAGATCGCTATGGCGGTGGCCGCGCTGGAGGAAGGCGTCGTGACGCCCGACTTCAAAGTAACGTGTGGAGGCGGCGCGTCGGTCTACGGGCGTTTCTATAAGTGCTGGAAGGCCCACGGTACCGTCGTGATGGACGAGGCGATCGAGCAGTCATGCAATACGTACTTCTACGCCCTTGGTGAGAAGCTCGACGTCGACCAGATTCACAAATGGTCCACCGCACTCGGGCTGGGGGAGATGAGCGGGATCGACCTACCCCACGAGGTGCAGGGATTGATACCGTCGCGCGCCTGGAAGCGTAAGCGCCATGCCGAGCCGTGGTATCCAGGCGAGACGATCTCGGTGGCGATCGGGCAGGGACAGGTGTCGGTGACGCCGCTCTCGCTCGCCGTGATGATGGCGACGATTGCCAACGGCGGCCGCCGTATCGTGCCGCGGCTCCTGAAGGCCTTCGACGACGGCAGCGGCTGGAGGTCAGTGGCATCCCCACCCACAGCCTCGCTGGTCCGTCTCCGGCCGGAGACGCTCGATACCGTGATGCGCGGCCTTTGGATGGTCGTTAACCGGGCTGGCACCGGTGGGCGCGGGCGGATTGACGGGCGAGATGTCATCGGCAAGACCGGAACCGCACAAGTCATCTCCCTCGAAGGCAGGGAGGCGGCCGGCGACACCGACAAAGGTCTGCGCGATCACGGATGGTTCGTCTTTGCGGCGCCTCGCGACAACCCTCAGATTGCGGGCGTGGTGTTTGCCGAGCACTCGGAGCACGGGTACCTCGCCGCGCCAATCGCGCGCCACGTAATGGAAACGTTTTTTGCCAAGCGCGAAGGGCTGCCGCTGCCGACGCTGCGGCAGCCAGCACGTCCGCCGATAGTGCCGGCCGGGGTGATGGTCGTGGCGGCGGCGGACGAGGGCGGGAATGAGTAGAACGAACTGTGCAGTTCTAGGTGCCAGGTTTCAGGTCCCGGGTTCTGAGGTGGCGGTCGTATCGGTTCCCGCGCGCTCCTTCGAACCTGGAACCTGGGACCCTGAACCTGGAACCCTGAACCTGGAACCCTAAATCCCGAGCAATACGAGCTCATGTTCGAGCGTCGGCTCTACACCTACATCGACTGGACGCTCGTCGCGGCCATCACGCTACTGTGCGTGATGGGCCTCGCGATGATCTTCAGTGCCACCTACGATCCGACGACGGAGCGAATCGGGGCACAATTCAATCGCCAACTTGTCGCGCTGGCCATCGGCTTCCTCGCGCTCGTCGTCTGTCTGGTGGTCGACTACCGCGTGCTGGCCGGTCGCTCGTTGCTCCTCTACGGTGGCTTGACGGCGTTGCTGGCCTATACGCTGTTTCTGGGCGATGAGGTGGGCGGGGCGCGCCGGTGGATCCGTTTCGGTCCGGTTAACCTCCAGCCGTCCGAGTTCACTCGCATCGTCCTGGCCATCGTTCTGGCGACCCTCTACGCCCAGTCGCGACGCGGCCTGCGGACGGTGGGCGACTGGGTGATGGGTGGGGCGTTCGTCGCCATCCCCTGCGCGCTCATCGCGCGGCAGCCAGACCTCGGCACCGCCGTCACCCTGCTGCCGGTGTGTTTGGGTATCATGGTCTTCGCTGGGCTGCGGTTGCGGTATCTAGCCGCGATCGCGGTCGTCGCGATCCTGGCGGCACCGGTCGTGTGGGCGTACGGGCTCGAGAATTACCAACGCACGCGGATTGCCAGCTTCCTCGACCCGGAGCAGGATCCGCGCGGCGCCGGCTATCAGCAGCTTCAGGCGCGCATCACGGTCGGGTCGGGCGGGCTGACCGGACGGGGCTTCCTACAGGGCACGCAGAGTCAATACAACTTCCTGCCCGTTGCGCACAACGACTTTATCTTTTCGGTGTTGGCCGAGGAGCAGGGTTTCCTCGGCGTGCTGTTCACTCTGGGGTTGTACTTGTTCGTCATCCTCCGATCGCTCGACGCGGCCCGGGTGGCGAAGGACCGCACCGGCGCATATCTCGTCGTGGGGATCATGTCCGGGTTTGCGTTCCAGGTAATCTACAACGTAACGATGTCGGCGGGGCTGGCCCCGGTCAAGGGGCTTACGCTACCGCTGCTGAGCTATGGCGGCTCGTCGATCATCGCGACGTTGATGGGCTTCGGCCTCATCTTGAACGTCAGGATGCGCCGATTCACGAACTGATGTTCCTGTCTGCACGCTGCGCCACGAGCGGCACCGACGCGCGCCGGCTGCCGCGACACGATGTCGAGCCCCCGAGTGGGGTCGGCGTCGCGGCGGTCGTGTCGCAACGCGTCTGCGCGGCGTGCTGGGACCCACGGGAGAGTGTCACGCATGAACAAGGAGATGATTGTCTCCTCGAACGGTCACGAGGTCGTGGCTGCCATTCTCGAGGACGACCAGGTGGCGGAGATCTACATCGAGCGAGAGCGACAGCGCGGCGTCGTCGGGAACATCTACAAGGGCCGCGTCAACAAGGTACTGCCGGGGATGCAGTCGGCCTTCGTCGACATCGGGCTCGAGCGCGATGCCTTCCTCTACGTGTCCGATGTCATCAATACGCTCGAGGAGTTCGACCGGCTTGAATCGGGTGAAGGCGACGAGGAGGGCGACGGGCGAGATCACCCGCGTCAGGGGCACCGCGGCAACGGCCGGGATCAGCCGACGCAGAAGATCGATGAACTCCTGAAGGCCGGCCAGGAGATCCTGGTGCAAGTCGTCAAGGAGCCGCTCGGCACCAAGGGCGCCCGCATCACGTCGCACGTCAGCGTGCCGGGCCGCTTCCTGGTCTTCATGCCGACGGTCGATAGCATCGGCGTCTCACGCAAGATCGACACCCGCGACGAACGTAGCCGGCTCCGCGGCATCGTGCGCCAGTTCCGCCAGGAGCAAGGGTTTACCGGCGGCGTCATCATCCGCACCGCCGCCGCGAAACGCCCACGCGAGGATATCGACGGCGACTTATCGTACTTTCATCAGCTCTGGACCGAAACACGCGCCAAGATGGACACGAGCCGCGCGCCGGCGCTCATCCATCGCGAGGAGAGCCTAGTCGCGAAGCTGCTGCGCGATTTTCTCAGCGATGACTACTCGGCGATTCGGATCGATGACGAGCAGGAGCACACGCGCGTCGTCCGTCTCGTCGAGCGGATCATGCCGGCGATGGTCCCGCGCGTGCTGCACTACACGAAGGAGTTCCCGATCTTCGAGGAATACGGTGTCCAGGCCGAACTGGACAAGGCGCTCCGGAGCAAGGTGTGGCTGAAGTCGGGCGGTTACATCGTCATCAACCACACGGAGGCGCTCGTCGCCATCGATGTCAACACCGGGCGCTACGTGGGCAAGCGCACGGGCCGGCTCGAAGACACGATCGTCAAGACGAACCTCGAGGCGACCCGCGAGATCGTCCGTCAGATCCGGCTTCGCGACCTCGGCGGTATCATCGTGCTCGACATCATCGACATGGAGGAGCGCAAGAACCGCCAGAAGGTCTTTCAGGCATTCGAGCAGGAGCTGCGTCGCGATCGGTCGCCGTCGAAGGCGTTGCAGGTGTCCGATTTCGGGCTCATCGTGGCGACGCGCAAGCGTGTCAAGCAAAGCCTGGAGCGGACGCTGACCGACCCGTGCCCGTACTGCTCCGGCAGCGCCGTCGTCAAGTCGAGCTCGACCATCTGCTACGAGATCCTGTCCGAAATGCGAAAGGTGAGTAGCGAGTTGACCGGCCAGGCGGTTCTGATCCGCGTGAACCCGGACATTGCGCGGGCGCTCAAGGACGAGGAAAAGGGTGTACGGCGGGAGCTCGAGCGCGTGCTGGGTCGCCGCGTCACCATCAAGTCGGATGTCCAACTGCACCACGAGCAGTTCGACGTGATGGCGTTGTAGGGTGCGAGGCTGGCCAGGGGGAGTGGAGCGGGGAACGCATCGTGCGAGTTTTCGAAGGCTGCGCGGGAACCGGGGTGGAGGCGCCCTGGCTGACAAGGAGCGCCGACGGCGCATACACCGTGTGTTTGACTGAGGCGCATCGCCGTCAGGCGGGATGCATCGCCGGTCGAGACCGTCAACCGACGGAGAGGTGGATCAGGTAGTGCGTGCCGTCCTGGTTGATCCAAACGCGCAAGTACTCGTTCTCGCGCAAGAGCTCGATGCGCGACGTCCCGTCGCCAGGCGGTGCGCTCTTGGCCACATCGGCAATCTCGTTCTTCGGGGCGATCGTCACCAGCTCGCGGCCCTTGACGTCGCCTTCCTGCCGGAACTCGACCCACCGCTCAAGCACGCCTAGTGCGCCCACCGCCGGCGGCGTGGCGGATGCTTCGGTCAGCTGAACGTCGTAGCTGCCAGCGTCCAGACCTTGACCATCGGCCATCACGCGCCGAGGCAGCTCGATCGTGCCGAGCGCCGCGCTGCTCTGGGGCACGCTGCCGCTCAGTTGCTGTGCCTCAAGTGAGTCGACGAGTGTCGCGGCCGGCACGAACCCGCTAGCCAGCAATCCCGCCACAAACAACCGTCTCATGCTCATGGTGCCTCCGCGCGATTTCCACATCATAGCACTACAAGTGGCGTTGTGGACGCCAGCGAGCACTACAGGTGGTGTTGCGGACGCTCTTCGTCGCAGAACCGAGACGCGTGGCGGTGGACTCATGCGCGCGACGTGGGGCTGCGTCGCCAACGAATTTCTTGGAAGCCATGAAGGCGGTCACCGGCAACGCGGACACCTTCGGCGCGCAGCAGCGCGCGTTTGACGAAGGGATCGCTGTAGCCGCCCAGCCGTCCGTGGGCGGCTACCACCCGGTGACACGGCGCCCCGGGTGGCACGCCGGCCCGCATGATGTTGCCCACGGCCCGCCACGCGGTTGGCCGTCCGGCCATCGCCGCAACGTCGCCGTAGGTGGCCACGCGCCCCGCGGGGATTCGCCGGACGACGGACAAGACGCGACGGGTGAAAGGGGAATGTCTGACAAACACTGCTCGTGGTGCAAGGCCCACGGTTCCGGGTTTACGGTTCCAGGTTCCCTCGGTGGCACGCGGATGTTGATTCTTGAACCCGAAGCCCGAAGCCGGGGCGATTATCTCCTCAGTGACCCGCCGTCGTTCTCCAGATATTGTCGATGGCGTCCGCCTTGAGTAGTTTCGTCGCGAAGAGAATTTGACCGGTGTGCGTGGCGTAGTGCACCAGTTGGAGCCCGATAACCTGCATGTACGTCGACGGCTTCGGTGTCTGGTTGGTCGCCTCGAGCAGGCCGCGGGGATCAAACGCGCTGAGCACTTGGTCGGCCTCCGAGGCGGCGAGATCCAGACCTGCCAGGAGCTCGGCCCGCGGGATCTCGCGGCGCTCCGTGAACTCCGCGTCGCGGTCACGCACGTAGTCGTTGTTGCCGACGATGTGGCCGATGTAATAGCGGGTCGAGCCGGCGCAATGCAGGACCAGATTTCCGATCGCATTCGAGGACTCGTTGGCGCGCCACCAGATCTGCTGATCGTTCAAGGCGTCGAGGCAGGTGCGGATCTGACTCGTCATTTGCACGACCAGACGGGACCGTGCGATGTCGAGGAAGGTAGTGTCGACAGCGTGTGTCATCGTCGTGTCTCCCAGAGTGTCGTGGCCTGTAATAGCCATTTGTGGAGTGCGGTCTGAGCTTGGCGATTATTTCCTCAGCAGAGGCAGATAACACAGCCCAGCCACGACGACGTCGTAGATCGCGCAGGCCGTCGAGTACCACGGCGGTGCGACCGCGGCGGGCAGTAGATCTGCGATGTGAGCCAGGTCAACCACGCTGTGCGCACCCCACGCGATCGCAAGGGCTGTCAACGCACGAACTGGCTCCCACGCCGTCACCAGGCTGGCCAGCACAACGAACCCTATAGCCAACGCGATGTCGAGACCGGCGCCGGCCACCTGCGCATTGGCAACCGCCAAGCCTACGTAGACGGCGGCAACGAGCGTCAGGAGCAGCGCCGAGAACTGGGCGAGGTGGAGCTCCGCGATGAGCCGTGCCGGTGTCGCAGCGTCGGTACGTGCCGCAAGCGCGGCAAGCCACGCCAGCGCGCAACCGAGCGCGATCGCGGCCACGACGAGCGCGCGAAGGGCTTCTGTCACACGCGGGTTACCTGGCCCAGGTGTCAGCGTGCGCTGAGTGTGGTCGGGACGGGCCGCCGCGAGCTCATCGCCTGGCCATAGAAAATCGAGTTAAAGAGCAGTTTGAACGTCCCCCACGTTTGCCCGCGATGCTGCACGCGAAACGTGTGCAAGATGACCCGGCCGAGCCCGGCCCGGGCTTCGATCACGGCGCTGGCGCCGCGAAGGCGATCCTCGCCGCGCATCCACCCACTCCGCACCAGCGATGTTTCGGGATAGCGAACCACGGTCGCCACGGTGTCCGTTGCCTCGGCCGTGGGTACCCACGCGCCGTTGTCGACGAACATGACGTCCGCTTCGGGCGGCATCCCGTAGGCAATCGGATGGTGGGTATCGACCTCGACGCGCAGGATCGAGCCCGGACCGAAGAATACATCCTGACCCGCATCTCGTACGGTGTCGGTCATCGGGACGTCGAGATAGTCGACCGCAAAGGTCGCGCTGTTTCCGAGCGCAACCACCGTCCCGCCGTCCTCGATGAAACGTTGCAGCGTGCGTACCCCCGCGGCGCCGATGCCGCCGCGATACGCCGGCCTGATCATTGGCCCTTGCAGGCCGCGCAGCAGATCGGCGGAGCTCAGCTCGGGCAGGATGACGACGTCGAAACGATCGATGAGGTCGGGGAGCCGGAGGTCGGCGCTTCGCAGGCGCCGATACGGGAACTCGTGCTGCTCGAGCACCCACCGCGTCCACCCCGCGTCCCGGTTGCCGCCCCAGGGTTCGAAGACGCCGAGCCGAGGCCGTTGGAACGGCAGGAGGGCGATGTGGTCCGGGGGGGCGGCGGCGTGAAACTCGAGTCCGAGGTCGCGTGCGATCGTCGCCACCACGTCGGGATGGACGTCCTCCACCAGCACCGTCCCAGGCTCTACGCGTCGCGACGCGTCCGAGGATCGGGTCGCGAGTTCGAACGCGTCCCGCGTCCACGCCAGTGCGGCACCCGCGGCCAGCAGCCGGTTGACCGCGACGACGCTCAGGGTCGATGCCGGCGTCAGCACGTAGCTCCCAACGGCCGGATCCCCGGTGACGCTGCCCAGCGGTCGCGCGACGTCGTCGGTCAGTTTCGTCAGCCGCGCCTCGAAGGGCCGCTCGACGCGGATCGTGTCGACACCCATGAGCATGCCGAGCGACCATGCCGTCACGTCGTACGGCCTGTCGAAGGAAGTATTCGGCGACGGCCAGCTGATGTTCGGGTATTCCTGCGCTTCAAGGATGTCCTTGATCCACCGGCCGAACGGCTGTGCCAGCGGGAGGACATACGTGCCGGCCGAGTACTTGCGCCCGTCGGCCGCAAAGGGCTCGGTGGCGACGTGCACCTCCGCAGCCTCCGCCTGCAGGAGGTGTAGCAGGTGGGTGACGGCGGCCGGGTCGTGCTGGCGCTCGGGAGGCGGCACGAGGTAGGCGTAGGGTGCCCCCCTCGCGAATCGTTCAATCGTCCGGCGGTTCATCAGGTAGAAGTTGCGCTTGAGCATCGCCCGGTTGTTGGCGACGCCTTCGAGGAGGCCGCGTGCGGCCAACCGCTCGTACTCGACCACGTCAGCTAGGGTCCACCGCCCGCCCATCCAGGGGCGCGGGTAGTTCATCCGGTATTGCACATCGGTCGGCGGTGGTACGGGCAAGCCGCCGCGCCACGCCCCCATACGCCGCCGCGCCACGCGTCGCCCGGCGCCCGCGCCGGCACGAATCTGATCGACCGGCGTGGCGAGCCGGGCACTCGCCGTTTCGGTCAGCAGGGCGACCATGTTGTGCCACCACGGATTGGTGTTGTTGGCCCCCTGCCAGTAGGCGCTGTAAATCTCGCCCCAGATGACACCGGGCTTGTCCGCCTCGTGCAGCGCGACGGCCATTGCTTGCCCGAGGAGGTTGACCTCGTTCCACACGAGCGGGTCGACGTTCGGGTTCAGCGGGTCCTTGAACGGTGGCACGAACATGCGCGCGAAGCTGTTACCCATCTGATGCTTGTCGACATAGACCTCTGGCAGCCACTCTTGATAAAGGACGCGGTTGAGATGCTGTGTCTCCACCTGCGTGAGCATGTAGCTGTCGCGGTTGTTGTCGTGCCCGGCGTACGCGTGATACAGCTCAGGCAGCGGAGAGCCTTCGTATCGCGTATTGAGGTTACGGCGGTACCAATCGACGACCATCCGCTGCCCGTCCGGGTTCTGCGACGGGATCAGCAGCACGATCGTGTTGTCGAGAACGTGGTCGACCCACGGCGACTGCTCGGTGGCCAACTGATGGACCAGGTCGTTCATCATCTGGTTGGTACCGATCTCGGTCGCGTGCACGTTGGCGCCGATCAACACCACCGCCTTGCCCAGCCGGGCGATGTCGTCGGCGGCAGCCTGGCTCGTGCGCTGCGGGTCGGCGAGCGCTCGCTGCATCGCCCGATACCGTGGCAGCGCGGCGATCGTGTCAGGGGTGGAGATGGTGGCCAGAATGTAGGGATGGCCGAGCGTCGACTTGCCCAACTCACGGACAGCGACGCGATCGGAGCGCTCGGCTATCAGGGCGAAGTAGTCGACGATCTGATCCCAATGGGCGAGCCGCCGCTCCGTGCCCATCGCGAAGCCGAAGAATTGTTCCGGAGACGGAATGGCCGCAGACTGCTCGGCCTGCGCCGGGACAAGCAGCACGCTGGCGGCGAGTGCCGCACCCGCGGTCGCCAGGATGGCATGTGCACGTAGTGAACGCACGGTTGAGTCGCTGTCGGGTCCGAGTCGCGCGACCGGCCCGCCAGTATACCCGACGGATCGGGTTTGGCCCGACGTGCGCCCACGACGCCGCGTTACGATCCTCGGAACCCTGGCTCAGAGGAAATTCAACGGATCGATGCCATGCTCGGCGGGATCGAGCGGCGCGTCGATTTTGACCGCTGGGTCGCCGTCAGCGGTCATCTCCGGCAGGTTGCGCTCGACCGGAACGCCGAGGGCCTGTCCCTCTGGGTCGAGCATGACCCGCACCTTGGGCCGGTAGGGATCAGAGGCGTGCACCTTGAGGACGCCGGCGGCTTCTCCGCTGGAAAGTTGGACCAGCGGCCCCGGCGGATAGATGCGCATCAACTGGACGAAGCGCCGGACCAGATCCTGGTCGAACTCGCCACCGTCGTTTCGTTTGAGCACCGCCAGAATCCGGTCCGTCGGAAATGTCTGCTGATAGGCGCGCTGCGAACGCATCGCGTCGTATACGTCCGCGATGCAGCGCAGCTGCGTGCCGAGATTGAGCATCTGCCGTAGGATCTCCGCTCCATCGATGACGTGCCGCTTCATGATGCTGGACTCGTCGCCGTCCAGTTGACTGGCCTTGTTGAGGATGTCGAGCGGCGTCCGGACCTTGCCGATATCGTGCATCAGGACCGAGAGCCCGAGCTCACGCAGCAGCTTGCCGTCGATGCCCAGCGATCGTGCTTGCGCCATCGTCAGAATAGACACGTTCACCATATGGGTGAACGTGTAGTTGTCGTAGCTCTTCATCGCGGTCAGCGCGATCAGCGCCGTGCGGTTCTCGGTGATACTGTCGGCGAGACCGTCGACGGTGTTGGTGGCGGTATACAGTTCAGGTTGTCCCTCGGTCTTCGCGGCGTCCCACACGTCTTCCGCGGCCTGACTCGCGTCGCTATAGAAGCGCTGGATGGTCGCGATGTCGCGGGCGATGCCGGCCGCACCGATGGGTCAGTTCCGCAACCGCGCGGATGAATGTCCCGAGCTCGTCGACGGCGAGCCCCCGGGAGAACGTCACACGCTCGATGCCGGAGGTCTGAAGCCGCCGCAGCAGCTCGCCGAGCGTCGCGGCGGCCTTTGGCAGCGGCTTGTCGGAGACGACGAGTGCGCCCCCGACGACGCCAATGACAACGGTATCGTCCTTCGTTAGGAGTTGCTCCAGCGCCTCGAGCAGCGCTTCCAGGTTGCGCACGATGAGCGGGTGGTCCGCGGCGTAGAGCTGTATGCCGCGCAGCGCGGAGATAAAGCGGCGCGAGATCATCGTAGAGGGGTAGGCGGCGGGAGAGTTCAGCCATGGGCCACCGTGTGAGCAGGGTCAGCTCGGCGCGCGCGGCGCGCCGTGCCCCGCGCGAGCCGGAGCTGGTGGCCTCGCTGCAGCAGTGCGCGGCCTGCACTCCCGACACGAGCGTCTATGCCAGCGCCGTGACGTCCTCGGTGACCGTCGACGCAGACGAGATCTCGGTCATGTGACCAATTTTTCCATGCTAGCTGAGGCCCCGGCGATGACCGGCCGCAGCTCGCACGGTTCTGCACGCTAAGATAGCCGAGCCCTCGGTGATGACGATCGTGGAAAGCACGGCTAGCATCATCGGTCAAACGGCACGCGATCTGTACCACGAGCTGTGAGGGAGACACCACGAGCCGGCGGGTGGCGGATACGGCTTGGCGCGGGTCTCGGCGCGCTCGTCCTAGCCCTCGTCGCGTTCCTGCTTCGCGATGTGCTGCCGGCGCGCGGGCGCGCGGTGATGGGTATCGCCGCGTTCATCGCGCTGCTCGTCAGTTGCTCGTCCAACGTCGCCGCGATCCGGTGGCGCACTGTCATCTGGGGACTCGGCCTGCAGATCGCGCTGGCGGTGCTCATTCTCAAGATCGCGATCGGTGGGGTGCGGCCTGGCTACTCAGTCTTTTCGGCGGCCGCGGCCGTCGTGACGCGGTTTCTCGATTTCACCAGTGTGGGCGCGGAGTTCGTCTTCGGCGTGCTTGCCAGTCCGGATGAGATGGGGCGGCTGTTTCCCAACGGTCTCGTCCTCGCCTTCTCCGCCCTGCCAATCATCATCTTCGTCTCGTCGGTCTTCACGGTCCTGTACTACTTCGGCGTCTTGCAGGTGGTCGTCAAGGTGATGGCGCGGGGGATGATGCCGCTCATGGGCACAAGCGGCGCCGAAACGCTCTCGGCGGCGGCCAACGTGTTCATGGGGCAGACGGAGGCGCCGATCATGGTTAGGCCCTATATCGGCCGGATGACGCAGTCGGAGCTGTTGACGCTGATGACCGGTGGTCTCGCTACCATCGCCGGGAGCATGTTCGCCATCTACGTCAGCCTCGGTGCCGACCCGGTCGCGATGCTGACGACCAGCGTGATGGCCGCGCCGTGCGGCCTCTACCTCGCCAAGATCCTCCTGCCAGAAACCGAGCAGCCGGCGACCGCGGGACGCGTGACCATCGACGTCGATCGCGAGCACGTCAACATCATCGACGCGGCGTCGAGCGGGGCTGCCGACGGCATGCGTCTGGCGATCAACGTCGCGGCGATGCTGATCGCGTTTCTCGCGTTTATTGCCATGATCGACTACGGTCTCGGCGTGCTGCGACCGGGTCTGACGCTGGCGAGCATCTTCGCGGTGGTGTTTGCGCCGGTCGCCGCGCTAATGGGGGTCCCTAGCGCTGACGTACCGATCGTAGCGGATCTACTCGGCACCAAACTTGTCACCAACGAGTTCGTCTCGTACGTAAAGCTCGAGAGCGAGTATCAGGGCGTCATCAGCCACCGCGGTCACACGTTGGCAACCTATGCGCTCACCGGGTTCGCCAACTTCGGATCGATCGGCGTAATCCTGGGCGGTATCGGCAGCATGGCTCCGGAGCGTCGTGCCGATCTGGCTCGGCTCAGCTCGCGTGCGCTCCTCGCCGGGTTCACCGCCACGTTGATCAACGCGTCGATCGCCGCGCTGCTGTTGTAACACCCCCAAGTCCCACGCCTGACGCCAGGGCGCCTTTCACAGACCCCTGTATCATTTGTCGTATGTTGCCGACCGTCGACTGGCGGGACGACCACGTCGTGATGGTCGACCAGCGCAAGCTCCCGTCCCAGGAGGTCTACGTCGAGTGCCGCACGGCTCATGAGGTCGCCCGCGCCATTGAAAAGATGGTGATCCGGGGCGCGCCCGCGATTGGGGTTGCGGCCGCGATGGGGCTGGCTCTCGGCGTGACGCGCAGCAAGGCGAAGGGTACGGGGGCGCTCGCCGCGGAGTTCTACAAGTTGTGCGACAGATTGGCCGGGACGCGGCCGACGGCGGTGAATCTCTTCTGGGCGATCGAGCGCATGAAGGCGGCGTTCTCGCGCGCGGCGCGGGCCGGGGAGTCGCCGGACGAAATCCGGACCCGGCTGACCGCGGAGGCGCAGCGGGTCCACGATGAGGATGTGGCCAGCTGTCTGGCGATGGGGGCGCACGGCGCCACCGTGCTGCCGGATGACGGGGGTGTCCTCACCCATTGCAACGCCGGCGCGCTCGCGACCGGTGGCTATGGAACCGCGCTCGGTGTGATACGGGCGGCGGTCACCGGCGGCAAGCGCATCGTCGTCTACGCCGACGAAACGCGACCGTTCCTCCAGGGTGCCCGCCTGACAGCGTGGGAGCTGCTCCGGGACGGCATCGAGACGACCGTTATCACCGACGGGATGGCCGGACCGCTCATGCGCAAGGGGACCGTCGACGTCGTCGTGGTTGGGGCCGACCGCGTGGCTGCCAACGGCGATGTTGCAAACAAGATCGGCACATACACCGTTGCGGTCCTCGCGAACGAGCACGACGTTCCGTTTTACGTCGCTGCACCGACCTCGACCATCGATCTGGCCACCGCGGACGGTAGCGCCATTCCGATCGAGGAGCGGAATCCTCGCGAGGTGACGCACCAGGGATCGCGACGCGTGGCGCCGGAGGGCGCCCGGGTGTGGAACCCGGCCTTTGACGTGACGCCCCAGCGCCTGATTGCCGGCATCATCACCGAGCGCGGCATCTGCCGCCCCCCGTATCTCGACAGCCTCCGGTCGATCTGCGCCGCCGGCGATTCCGCGCGATGACCGTCCTGGCGATCGAGACGTCGTGCGATGAGACGGCCGCCGCGGTCGTGTCGGAGACGGGCGACGAGGCGCGCCCGTGGAACGTGCGTTCGAACATCGTGGCGTCGCAGGTCGACATCCATCGGGAGTGGGGCGGGGTCGTGCCGGAGCTGGCGTCCCGGCAACACCTGCGCGACATCTGTGGCGTCGTCGAACGCGCGCTTGCCGACGGTGGGGCGACCTGGTCTGATCTGGACGGCGTCGCAGTCACGCAGGGACCGGGCCTTGTGGGCTCGTTGCTGGTCGGCGTGGCCTTTGCCAAGGGGCTGGCCGCGTCGCTGGACGTGCCGCTGGTGCCGGTCCACCACCTTGCCGGGCACGTCGAATCCCTCGTCATCCATAATGGCCGCCTGCCCCTGCCCGTCGTGGTGCTGGTCGTCTCCGGTGGGCACACCAACTTGTACCTGGTGGAGGCGGAGCGCCGGTATCGCCTCATTGGCCGTACGCGCGACGACGCGGCCGGGGAGGCATTCGACAAGGTCGCCTCCGTGCTCGGGCTCGAATACCCCGGCGGCCCTGCGATCGATCGCGTCGCCCGCGATGGCAACGATGCGGCGATCGACTTTCCCATCGCGCGGATGACCCATGCGGACAGAAACGCGCGCCCGGAGCTCGCCCAGCCCGCGGGCCTGGCGTTGGAGCGGCGAGCCCGACGGTTGGAGTTCAGCTTCAGCGGGTTGAAAACGGCGGTAAAGCGCCACGTCGAGGCCCGGCGGCGCGCGAATGGTGCCGTCGGCGCGCTTTCGGCGGCCGAGGTGGCCGACGTGTGCGCCAGCTTTCAACGCGCCGCGGTTCGCGCGCTGCTCGATCGGACGATGTCTGCGGCGCGGTGGTTTGGGGCGCGGGGCGTCGGGATCGCCGGCGGTGTGTCTGCGAACTCGCGGCTGCGAACCGAGGCGGCGTCGCGGGCGGCAGTGGCCGACCTGCCGCTGTTCCTCCCGAGCCTGGCCCTGGCCACCGACAACGCCGCGATGATCGGGGCGGCTGGATTGCGGCTGTTGCGGGCTGGCGTCGTCGGCTCGCTCGATCTGAACGCGCAGGCGTCGCTGGAGTTGTGACGGTGCATGGCTCGAGGCCCAGGCTCAACGCTTCTGGCTCATGGCGCCCGTTAAGCTCGGGCCCTAAGCCCTAAGCCCTAAGCCCTAAGCCCTAAGCCCTAAGCCCTAAGCCCTAAGCCCTGAGTCGCAAGCTCCACGTACAGGTACAGTGACGCCATGTCCTGGCATCGGCAGACGCACTGGCGAATCCTCATCGCGCTCGGGCTCGGCCTTATCTACGGTGTGGTGGCGGCCGTCGCCGGCTGGGGCGGCTTTACCGATGACTGGATCGCACCCTTTGGCACCATCTTCCTGCGCCTGCTGCTGCTCATCGCCGTCCCGCTCGTCCTGGCATCGCTCGTCACCGGCATCGCTTCGTTGGCCGATTTGCAGAAGCTCTCGCGCATTGGCGGCAAGACGATCGCCGTCTATCTCGGCACGACACTCATCGCGCTGGTCATCGGCCTCACCGTCGTAAACGTGCTCCGACCCGGCGAGACGATACCCGATGGCCTGCGGGCGCGACTCCAGGAGACGTACCAGGATCAAGCCGTCGACCCCCAACTGGTGGCTCGCGATGCGATGGACCGCGGACCGCTGCAGCCGCTGGTCGACCTCGTTCCAGAAAACATCATCGGTGCCGCGACCGACAACCGAAACATGCTGAACGTGGTCTTCGTGGCATGTCTGCTCGGCGTCGCGCTCATGCTCGTTCCACGAGAGCGGGCCAAGCCCCTCCTCGACCTATTCGAGAGCGTCGACGCCGTCATCATCAAGATTGTTGAGATGGTCATCGGGCTCGCGCCACTCGGTGTGTTCGCCCTCATCGCGGGCACGATCACGAGCGTGGCGGATGCATCCGACGTGATCCAGCTGCTCGGGGCGCTCGGGTTCTACAGCTTTACGGTCCTCCTCGCCATGGCCATTCACATGCTCGTGACGTATCCCGCGCTGTTGCGGATCTTCACCCCCCTTGGCGTGCGCCGCTTTTTCTCCGGGATCGTCCCGGCTCAGCTCGTCGCGTTCTCGACGTCGTCAAGCGCTGCGACCCTGCCCGTCACGATGAAGAATACGCAGCGCAACCTGGGTGTGTCGGAGGAAGTCGCGTCGTTCGTCTTGCCGCTCGGCGCGACCATCAACATGGACGGCACAGCGCTCTACCAGGCGGTCGCCGCAGTCTTCATTGCCCAGACGCTCGGTATTGCGCTCGACCTGTCGGCGCAACTCACCATCGTCTTCATGGCGCTGCTCGCCTCGATCGGCACCGCCGCGGTCCCGAGCGCCGGCGTCGTCATGCTGGTCATCATTCTCGAGGCCGTCGGCGTGCCGATCGCCGGCATCGCGCTCATCCTCGGTGTCGACCGGATCATCGATATGTGCCGCACCGCGGCCAACGTTACCGGCGACGCCACGGTGGCTGCGGTGGTCGCCGCCAGCGAGAACCAGCTAGTGGCGACAGCCGCCAACGGGCTGGCCGCGCCGGGCGAGCTGGACGGCGCCGGCACGACGGCTCCGAGTCCATGACACCAACCCGAGCGGACGCGTGGGCGCTGCTGATGGAGTACACGACCCGTGACAGCCTGCTCAAGCACGCCCTGGCGGTCGAGGCGGCGGTGTGCGGCTATGCGCGCCGGTCTGGCGCGGACGAGACGGCGTGGGGCGTGGTGGGCCTCATCCACGATTTCGACTACGAGCGGTGGCCGGACCCGGCGGATCATCCCTTTCGCGGCAGCGAGATCTTGCGTGCGCGCGGGTACCCTGAGTACATGATCCGCGCCATCCTATCGCACGCCGACTACAGCGGCGTGGCGCGCGAGTCGCCGCTGGAGCACACCCTCTTCGCGTGCGACGAACTGGCCGGGTTCATCACGGCGTCCGCCCTGGTGCGGCCCAGCAAGAGCGTGCTCGATCTCGAGGCACGGTCCGTCAAGAAGCGGATGAAGGACAAGGCGTTCGCGCGCGCAGTGGGTCGCGACGACTTGCGTCGGGGGGCGGACGAGATCGGTCTCCCGCTCGACGAGCACATCGCCAACGTTATTGGCTTCTTGCGCGATCACGCGGAGGCGCTCGGGCTCAAGGGTGGCCTGTGAGCCCGACACGCGCCACATCCTCCGGCGGCGCCACAGAACGCATGTCGCCACGACTCCGTATAAGAGGGGGAGCTCGGCGGGTTGCCTGCATCGGGTGTATCAGTAGCGCTCACCAGGCGGGGCATCCCGCCTCACGGCGTTACTCGTCGGTCACATACGGGGTGTATGCTCCCTCGTCGTGCCTTGTCAGGTGGGCGCCGTGCGCCGGTGTTCGCGGCTGATACACCCGATGCAGGCCACGAGCGGCCACACGTGGCCGCAACGGCGTGACGGTCCACGCGCATGCCTACTGCGACGTCCGATCCGGCGACCGCGATGAACGCGCCCGTTCCGCCTCCACCAACCGCGGCGGTGGCCCAGCTCGCCGGCGTGACCGTGACCTACGGGCGACAGGTGGCGCTCCACGAGATCGTCGCCGATTTCGCGCCCGGCGCCATTGGGCTACTCGGTCCGAACGGCGCCGGCAAGAGCACGCTGCTGAAGGCGCTGCTCGGCTTCGTGTCCCCCGACGCCGGAACGATACGCGTCCTCGGCCTCGACGTCACTCAGCGTCCGCTGGAGATTCGGGCCCGCATCGGGTACATGCCGGAGAGCGACGCGCATATTCCGGGCATCAACGCCGTGACCTTTGTCTCCTACTGCGGTCAGCTCGCGGGCCTCCCGCGCACCGACGCCATGCAACGCGCGCACGAAGTCCTCTATTACGTGGGCCTGGGTGAAGCGCGCTACCGGAACGTCGATACGTACTCGACCGGGATGAAACAGCGGATCAAGCTCGCGCAGGCGCTCGTGCACGATCCGGCCCTGCTGTTGCTCGACGAGCCGACGAACGGGATGGATCCCAAAGGGCGGGACGAGATGCTCGCGCTCATCTGGGACCTGGCGCACAAGAAGGGCGTCAACGCCATCGTGTCGTCCCACCTGCTGCCGGACGTCGAGGCCACCTGCGACGGCGTGCTGGTGCTCCACCAGGGCAGCATCGTCGCGCAAGGGCCGATCGCGGAGCTGAAAGGGACGAGCCGGCGCGTCTTCGAGATCAGGGTCAAAGGGGATTCCGACGGGTTCGTCGCGGCGCTGCGAGACTCGGGCGCCGATTGTCACGAGACCGACTCCGATGTCATGCGTGTGTTGATTGAAGACCACCGCGACGCGCGCGATGTCTTTGCCATCGCCACGCGGTGCGGCGTGCAGGTCCGGCATCTGCGACCGAGCGTGCCGACCCTCGAGGACGTCTTTGCGAGGGCGATTGGGGAGGAGTGAGTGTGGCACCCGAGCCTCCCGATCTCGCACCCCAGCCCTTGGTTCCAAGGTTCCCAGGTTCCTGCTGTCGGGTCGCAGGGGTCCGAGGCTCAGCATGGGGAGGCGCGGTGGCTCCCGTGTGCCGAACACTGGAACCTGGGAACGCTGGAGCCACGGGGTAATTTGCGCACCCATGCCCATTCACGACCAGAGCTATCGGCGGTATAGCGGCGACCGGGTGGCACCGGGCGCGACGTGGGGCGTGATCGCCTGGGCCGGGATCCGCGAGATGTTGTCGCTGCGACTGTTTCTCGTCGTGCTGCTCTTTGCCTGGTTGCCGTTCGTCGTGCGTGCGGTGTTGCTCTACCTCTCGGCCAACTTCCCGTCCATGGACGTGATTGCGCCGAGCGCGCAGACTTTCCGCGACTTCTTCGAGCAACAAATGTTCTTCGTCTTCGTCGTAACGGTCTACGTCGGCGCCGGCCTCATCGCGAACGACCGGCGCGCCAACGCGCTCCAGATCTACCTGTCGAAGCCGTTGACGCGCGCCGAATACATCGCCGGCAAGCTGGGCGTCCTGACGGCGTTCCTGCTGTTGGTGACCTGGGTGCCGGCGATGCTGCTGCTGGTGCTGCAGTCGATGTTTGCCGGAAGCATCACGTTCCTGCGCGAGAACCTGTTTCTCATCCCGGCGATGACGATCTTTGCGTTCCTGCAAGTGTTGCTCGCGTCGTTCACCATGCTGGCGCTATCGTCGCTGTCGAACAGCGCGCGTTTCGTTGGGATGCTCTACGCCGGTTCGCTCCTCTTTACCGAAGCGATCTTCCAAACGCTCCGAGGCGTGACCGGCTCGACCGGGGTGTCGTGGGTGTCGTTCAGCGCGAACCTCGCGCAGCTTGGCGACATCGTGTTCCGGATGGAGCCGCGCTATGCCACGCCGTGGGGTGTGTCCCTGCTGGCGATGATGGTGCTCCTCAGCGTATCAGTGTGGATCCTGGAGCGGCGCGTGCGCGGTGTCGAGGTCGTCACGTGACGGCACCCGTCGAAGCGGTGGATCGTGACGTGCCGGCGCCCGTCGTTGCGGTCACCGGACTCTCGAAGTGGTACGGCCAGGTCATCGGGCTCAACGACGTGACCGTCTCGATCCCGGCCGGCGTGACCGGGCTGCTCGGACCGAACGGCGCCGGCAAGTCGACCTTCATGAAGATCGTCACGGGGCAGCTCAAGCCGAGTCAGGGCCAGGTCAGCGTGCTCGGCGCGCCCATCTGGGCGAACCCCGCCGCGTACGCCGCCATCGGGTATTGCCCGGACCAGGACGCGTTCTACGAGCGGATGACCGGACTGGAATGGGTGTCTGCTCTGGCTCGGCTCAGCGGGTTCGAGGGCGATGCCGCGACGGACATCGCGCGGACGGCGCTCGCGACGGTAGCGCTCACCCCTGCCGCCGACAAGAAGATCGGTGCCTACAGCAAGGGCATGCGCCAGCGGGTGAAGCTGGCACAGGCTATCGCTCACGATCCGCAGCTCTTGTTGCTCGACGAGCCGCTCGCCGGGATGGACCCGCTCGGTCGGCGTCGAACGATCAAGCTGATCAAGGACTGGGCACGCGCCGGCAAGAGCATCATCGTGTCCAGCCACATCCTGCACGAGATCGAGCTGATGACGTCGAACATCCTCTTGATCAACAACGGGCGGATTCTGGCGGAGGGCGACGTTCATCAGATCCGCGATCTCATCGACGAGCATCCGCACAAGGTGCAGATCAAGTCCTCCGAGCCGCGTGCGCTCGCCCGCCAGTTCCTCGAGTACCCGCACGTCATCGGCCTCAACTTCGACGAGGGTATGGTGGTCGTCGAAACAAATCGCCCGGACGCGTTCTATACGGAGCTGACCGCGCTCGCCGCGCGTGATGCCACGGGCGCGATCAAGGAGGTTACGTCGCCGGACGACAATCTCCAGGCGGTGTTCTCGTATCTGGTCAAGCAGTAATGGACGACGCGCAACGGCCCCCATCGTTCGCGCGCGCGGCGATGCGCGTCTTTGACCTGAGCCTTGGCGAGATGCTCTGGTCGAGACGCACCGTGTTCATGGCGCTGGTCGTCGGTGGACCGGTCGTCATTGCCGTGGCGTTGCGGGCGCTGTCCACGTTCGAGATGGTCAGCTTCGGGGGCTCGGTCGACGGCCGGCCGTTTGCCCTCAGCGGACCCGGTGTCTTCGGGCTGATGATCTGGGCGTTCTACCTCAGGTTTACCGTGCCAGTGCTCGGCGTGTTCTATGGTACCGCGCTCATCGCCGATGAGGTCGAGGACAAGACGATCACGTATCTGTTCACCCGGCCGATTGCGCGTGGCGCGGTTCTTGTCGGCAAGTATCTGGCGTATCTCGTCTGCACATCGCTCGTCGTGCTGCCCTCGGTGGTCATCGTCTACTTTCTGGTCATCTCGATGCTTGGCGGCAGCATTGGTAAACATTTTCCGGCGCTCGTGACCGACCTGGGGTTGCTCGGTCTCGGGCTCGCCGTCTACGGTGCGGCGTTCGCGCTCGTCGGGGCCTGGTTCAAGCGCCCCGTGCTGACCGGACTGGTGTTTGTCTTCGGCTGGGAGCCGGTGGTCGTTGTGGTTCCCGGCTACATGAAGAACCTGAGCGTCGCCTACTACCTCCAGGGCCTCGTGCCGCATGCGATGCCGCAGGACGGGGCGATGAGCCTGCTGCAGTCGGTCCTGCAGACCTTTCAAGCGGCGCCGTCTGCGTGGAGCTGCATATTCTCGCTGGTGCTCATCTGGGCGCTGACGCTCGGCGGAGCGGCCTGGGTGGTGGAGCAGCGCGAATATGTGCTGGAGCAATGAAATGATCGGTCGAGGCTCGGGGCAGGAGGGCGTGGGTCGGCCCGAAGCGAGGGGCTGACGTGTGAGGCAGGGGTTGGGGCTAGCGGCCCGTAGTGAAAGTCCCGTTGCATCGACCGGCGCTACATCCCGCGCGACGGCGGCTCGTCGGTCAAATACCGGGAGTATTCTCTCTCTTTGCGCCTTGTCAGGCGGGCGCATCTCGGGTCTCGGTGCGACCGGGGATTTGCACCAGGGGCTGCTAGAGTTCGCCAGCGGGCGGCGGGGTCTGGAACCGGCGGCAAATGGAACTTTTCGCGCTGCGCGCCGGTATATTCCGTATAGGCTGACGCCCATATGACCGTTCAGACGCGCTACGCGCTCGTCGGTGCCAGCGGGGTGCTGGCCCTGGGTCTGGGGGGGGGGCTCTTTGCCTACCTCCAAGGTGCGCTGCCAACCGCTGCTGCGCAGAGCCGCCCGGAGGAATTCCGGTATGTGCCGGCCGCCGCCAACATCGTGGCGTTTGCCAACGTTCGCGACGTCATGTCCTCCGATTTCCGGCAGCGAATGCTGGAGTTCGTGACGGACGGCACGGGCCAGCAGGAGTTCCAGGAGCGCACGGGCATCGACCTCGAAGAGGACATCGACGAGGTGGTGGCCTGCTTCGTGCCCCGGGGATCGGAAGACCCGCAGGGGCTGGTCGTGCTGAGCGGTCGCGTCAATGTCGCGCAGTTGGAGGCATTGGCGCGCGAGCATGGCGGCACGGTGTCGGAATATCAAGGGCGCCGGATGCTGACGACGACCGAGGGCAACAACGCGCTGGCCATGGCGTTCGTCGAACGCGGGGTCGTAGCCCTTGGCTCGGACCCGCTCGTGCGGGAGGCGATCGATCTCCAGTCGACTGGCAACGACGTCACATCCAACGAGCGGCTGATGGGTCTCCTGAGCAACATCGAGACCGGAAGCAACGTGTGGGCGATCGGTCGACTCGATGAGCCCGGGGCAACCGATTGGTTGCCGGATCAGATCGAAACCCAGATTCCCCAGGTGGCCGCATTCGCGGTCGGTGGTCGTGTCAATGGCGGTCTGAGCGGAACGGTCGTGGTCGAGGCGCGCGATGCGGCGGCCGGCCAAAACCTACGCGACATCATCCAGGGCTTTCTCGCGCTCGCCCGAATGCAGACCAGTTCGCGCCCGGAGCTTGCGACGCTGCTCGATAGCTTTCAACTGAGCGCCGTGGGCACGAACGTCAGCCTCTCGTTTGCCCTCCCGACGGAGCTCATCGAGCAGTTGCTGAGCAGCCTGTCAAGTGCCGCTGCCGACACGCCGCGCTAGCCTTTCCCGATTGCGCCCCGACCACGTCTTCTTCTACGGCACGCTGATGCGCGGCTTTCCGCTCCGCGTGCGGTCGTGTATCGACGCATGGATCCGCTTCGTGGGCCATGGCACGATTCGCGGCGCGCTGTTCGACCTGGGTCAGTATCTGGCGATCATCGAGGCGGAAGGCACCGTGCGCGGTGAAGTCTATCGACTGCTCGATGCGCCGCGGCTGCTGCGCCGTGTGGATGCGATCGAGGGCTACGACCACCACAGCCTGCGGGCTAGCAACTACCGGCGTCGGGCGGTTCGCGCGCGACTCGATGGCGACCGTGCGTGTGAGGTGTGGGTCTACCTCTACAATCGCGCGCTCGGCGAGGCCGCGTGGGTGCCGGCGGGCGACTACCGGCAGCACTGCGCGTGGCTCCGCACTATGGGCCATGCCGACGGGATGCCCTAGTGCTAGCTTCTATACGGCGTCGTTGCCCGCGCGGTCGGATTGGAGTGCGGAGACGAAGTTCGTAATGACTGCGGCGATGTGATCCAACAGCTCGACGAACTCCACGCCCGATCGGTGCATCACGTGCTCGGCGTCGCTGACGCTCGAGTGCACGATTCGTCGCTTGACGATGCGCGAGGCGCAGCCGAGCGTCAACCGGAGGTCGTGGAGCGAATCGAGGTGGATCGGAAACGGTGTGCCGATCTGTGCGCCACCGGACTAGTATCTGGGCGATCTGCATCGGTTAGAAGACCATGACCTCGCCCGGGAGCTCGCCGAAAATGGCGATGGGGCCGGCCGTCGATTCTCCGCACCCATCGTGCGCGCACCGTAGCACGGTGACTTTGCTATGATCTGGTGTTTCGGCGGTCAGGACACTCGCTGACAAGACATGGCATCTCACACAATTGGCGTCGTTGGATGCGGGCTGATGGGTTCCGGGATCGCGCAGGTGAGCGCGATGACGGGGCACCGAACCATCGTGCGCGAAGTCGACCAGGCGCTCGTCGATCGAGGCCTCGGTCGCATCGAGGAATTCCTCACGGCGGGCGTCACGCGCGGCAAGACGAGCGCCGAGGAGAAGGAGCGCGCACTGGCCAACCTCTCCGGGACGACTCGACTCGACGAATTCGCTGACTGCGACTTCGTGCTCGAAGCTATCGTCGAGAACGTCGACGCCAAGCGCGAGGTGTTCGAGGCGCTCGAGGGGGTCGTTGGCCCAGACGCCGTGTTCGCGTCCAATACGTCGTCGCTGTGCATCACGGAGCTCGCCGCAGCGACAAAGCGGTCCGATCGGTTCGTCGGGATGCACTTCTTCAGCCCGGTGCCGGTGATGGGGCTGGTCGAGGTAATCCGCGGCCTGGCGACCAGCGACGCGACCTACGAGCGCGCGTTCGACCTCGGGAAGAGCCTGGGCAAGGAGCCGGTGACGGCACCGGACCGACCGGGGTTCATTGCGAATCGGCTGCTCATCCCGTATCTCCTCGACGCCGTCCGCGCCTACGAATCTGGGGTCGGGACACTCGAGGACATCGATAAGACGATGACCATGGGGTGCGGGCATCCGATGGGGCCATTCACCCTGCTCGACTTCATCGGGCTGGATACGACGTATTACATCGCGAACATCATGCACGACGAGTTCCGCGATCCGACGTACGCGCCGCCGCCGCTACTCAAGCGGATGGTGCTGGCCGGTCGTCTCGGACGCAAGAGCGGCCGGGGCTTCTACGCCTACTGATGTCAGAAGCGATGAATGACGAGCGGGTGCGGGACGCCGTTGGCGTGCTGCTCGCGGAGATGGGGGAAGACCCGACGCGCGAGGGCCTTGCGCGGACTCCCAAGCGTGTCTCGAACGCGTTGCGGTTCCTGACGAGCGGGTACCGCCAAGACGTCGACGTCGTGCTGAACGACGCCCTCTTTTCCGTCGACTACAGCGAGATGGTGATCGTGAGGGACATCGACTTCTACAGTCTGTGCGAGCACCACCTGCTGCCGTTCTTTGGGAAGTGTCATGTAGCCTATCTGCCGCGCGATAAGGTGGTGGGGCTTAGCAAGATTCCCCGACTCATCGAGGTGTTCAGTCGACGCCTGCAGGTGCAAGAACGGCTGACGAACCAGATTGCCGAGGTGCTGCTCGAGAAGCTCAATCCGCTCGGGGTCGGGGTCGTGGTCGAGGCGACCCACCTGTGCATGTTGATGCGCGGCGTTGAGAAGCAAAACTCGTTTGCCCTCACGAGCGCGATGCTCGGATCGTTCCGTTCGAACGCGCGGACTCGGATGGAGTTTCTGGAGCTCTTGCGGCAGCGTGGCGACATGCGCGGCCAGTTCACACCGTCTGACGTGGCCCGGTCGGTAGACCAACTGGTATCCGATTGATCGCTATGCGGTTCCTGCTTCTCGCGGGCGTAACGGTCGCGATCGCCGCCACCGTCGCGGCCCAGGACCGCCGGATCGTGCCCGCTGAAGTGCGGTGCCCTATGGTGCTTGGCGTCGGCGTCAATACCGATCTCGCGTTCTGCGACGTCCTCATTCAGCAGGACGCCGACCTAGGTGTCGTCGTCATCGTGCCACCGCACCGCGGCGAGGCGATGCTGTCGTTCAATCTGCACAATCGGCACACATACTCGGCGGAAGAAGACCGTGGCGGGCGGGCGTTCGCAGAGTATACGGCGGAGGTCGCCGTGGCGACCGTCAACGGCGATGTGGTTGCGCGACGGTTCATCCTGAGTGAGTTCCGGACCGCGGACGACCTCATCGATCGCGTGACGGGTGGGGCCGGTCCAGGTGGCATGAAAGCCATCGCGCCGACCGGCGTCGAGCGCGTGTTCATTGCAATTCCGGACGACCTCGAGGCCGTGTCCATCGTCGGGCAGAACCTCGAGGTCGTGCGTCTTGACGGTCGCGAGCGCATCCGATCCGTCGGTCGCCCAGTGGCCATCATCAGTGATGTCCGGGTCGAGTACCGCGCGCGGTAACGCGGCGAGCGGCAGCGTGACCACTCACGATCTCATTATCGTCGGGGCGGGGCCAGCGGGGCTGGCGACGGCGATTGCCGCGAAGCAGGCGGGACTCGATTTTCGGGTCTTCGAGAAGGGCGTGCTGGCCAACGCGCTGTTTCGGTTTCCCAGCCAGATGGTCTTCTTCACCACGCCCGATCTGCTGGAGATCGGCGGTCTGCCGTTCGTCACGCCACACGGAAAACCGACCCGCGACGAGGCGTTGCGCTATTACCGGCGCGTGGTTGACACGCACGAGATCGACATCTCGTTCGGCTCCACCGTGACGGACGTGACGCCCGGCGCCGACGACGCCCCGTTCATGGTAGGCACGCGCGACGTAGTTGGCGCGACCCACCGCTGGGAGACGCGGTGTGTCGTCATGGCGAACGGGTGTTACGACCACCCGAACCGGCTACACGTGCCCGGCGAGGATCTCCCGCATGTGTCGCACTACTACACCGAGCCTCACGCGTTCTACCGGAAGCGCGTGGTCGTCGTGGGCGGCAAGAACTCCGCTGCCGAAGCCGCGCTCGACCTGTACCGCGCGGGCGCGCACGTGACGCTCGTGCACCGGCGCGCCGAGCTCGGCGCGTCCATCAAATACTGGGTGAAACCGGACATCGAGAACCGCATTAAGGAAGGGTCGATCGCGGGGGCGTTCGAAACCAGAGTGGTGGAGATCCGGGAACGGGATCTCGTGGTCGACTGCGCCGGGACGCGAGAGGCGATACCGGCGGATGCCGTGTTTCTGTTGACCGGGTATCTCGCCGATCTTGACTTCTTGCGCGGGTGCGGCATCGCGGTGGCCGACAACAACGTGCCCCGCCACGATTCGAAGACGTTCGAAACCAACGTGCCGGGGCTCTACCTTGCGGGGGCTGTCATCGCGGGCGCGAATCGCGGCGAGGTCTTCATCGAGAACGGTCGCTTTCACGGCCGAGTGGTCGTCGACCAGATCGCCAAGCGGCTGGGACGTGTGCCGATGAGCACACTGGCCCTATTGCCGTGAGTCACTCCGCAGTCTTATGTCTTAGGGTGGCCAACCGCGCCGCAGACCCAAGACCGGCCGTGTCCGTAGCGGCGCCGCGCTACTGCACACCCGTGGTCGGGAACGCTTGTGCGGCGAGGAGTAGCCGCATTTCCAGCAGATCGATCAAGGCCTCGCATCGCGCCATGACGCCGGCGCGCTCCAGCAGGGCCAGCTTTTCAACAGGCTCGAAATCCAGATACTGCGCCAGCGCGTTGACGAGATCGTCGTCGGCCATCGCGCGCGGCACGGTCGTTTCCGATCCGGTCTCCGTCAGGCGGCGCTCGAGGAGGGTCTCGAGGCGTTTCCGGGCGGTCCGGAGACGCGGCCGCGCGGCCGGGTCCATCGTGTCGGGAAGGGCGTCGACCGCGGCCAACCGATAGGCTCGGGAATGCTCCTCGTCTCGCACTCGGAACTTCTCGAACCCCCGCAGCACGATGTTGTACCGGCCGTCCGCCAGGCGTTCCACATGGGTGATCAGGCCGGCGCATCCGGTGGGATAGATCAGGGGATTGACATCGGCCTCCCGTTCCCACCCCTTGCGAAGCAAGACGATGCCGATGAGACGGTCCGCGTTCAGCGCGTCGTGGACCATCTCCCGATAGCGCGATTCGAAGATGTGGAGCGGAAGGAAGACGTTGGGAAAGAGAACGACGTTGGGAAGAGGGAAGAGCGGAATAGTGGGTGGGAGCGTTGAGGCGACCGGCACTAGTGAACCGTCTTTGTCTTCTTGTCCATGTAGTCCATCAGGACGTATTGCCCGAGCGTGAACGGCGTCGTGAAGTAGGCCTTGCCGCGACAGATGGCCGCAACGCGACGGACGAACGCCACGAGTTCGTGGTCCCGCGCCAGCATGAAGGTGTTGATCATGATGCCGGCCTTGCGACAACTGGCTACCTCCGCGAATGTCTCGGCGATGATCCTCGGGTCGAGGCCGAACGCGTTGCGGTAGATCTGCCCATCCTGCTGGGTCAGAGCCGACGGCTTGCCGTCGGTGATCATCACGATCTGGCGCATGTCCTTTTGCTGGCGCTCCAGGATGCGTCGCGCGAGACGGAGTCCTTCCCGCGTGTTGGTGTAATAGGGGCCGACCCGCACTCGGGCGAGCTGCTTCAATGGGATCTCCTCCGCGGAATCATGAAACAGCACGACGTTCAGCGCGTCACCGGGATACTGGCGCCGGATGAGGTTGGCCAGCGCGAGGGCCACCTGCTTCGCCGGCGTGAAGCGATCCTCGCCATAGAGGATCATGCTGTGGCTGCAGTCGAGCATGAGCACGGTCGCGCACGAGCTCTGGTATTCGCCCTGGGCCACCATCAGGTCTTCGTATTGCACGTCGATGAGGTCGGCACCAACGGCTCCCTTGTTTCGCCTGACTGCGTTGAGAATCGTCCCGCTGGCATCGATGTTGATCGTGTCACCGAACTCGTACGGCTTCGACGTGCCGCTCGCCTCGACGCCTGTCGCGAGCTCGCGCGTATCGTGTCGGCCGAAGCTGCTCCGGCCAGTCGATCCCAGCAGGTCGCGGAGCGCGCGGTAGCCAAGGAAATCGAGACTCTTGTCGGTCACCTCGAAGCGCGCAGCAGGCGCCTCCGGACCTGACGTCGATGCGTGGGCCTGCCCGTCGCCGCCGGGGCGCAGGCTGATGTACCCCTGCTGGGCCATCTGCTCGATGATCTGCTGGATGAGCTGTTCGAGCCGCGATTGACCAGACGCCTGGTCGGCGTCCGCCGGGTCGCCCAAGAGCTGCTGCACGGCCTCCTCCGACAGCAGGCCGCCGTTCAGTAGCGCGTCGAGGATCGCGTCATGGAGCGCCTGGACGCTCTGGTCGTCACTCTCGTCGTCGGCCGCCAGCGGGTCGCCGTACGGACTGTCGAATCCGCTGGAGAGCAGCAGCTCGGAGAGCTTGGAGACGAGTTCCTCAAGGTCGACGCCGCCGAGATCCTCACCGGTGTAACGCGTGTAGCGGTACCGCATTGCCCTGGTTCAGGGTTCAGGGTTCTTGTCCATGCGATTGCGAAGGCGATCTGCAACCGACCCCTGGAACCCCGGGACACGCCCCCCTTAGTTGTAGTACTTCTTCTTGCTGTCGCCACGAATCCGCGCGTTCGGATCGAAGTACGGCTTCGTGGCACCCGCCTTCCGGCGCGGTTTCTCCATCGCGCGGTAGCTCCAGTCGTCCATGCGGCTGATCTGCTTCTGTGCGTACAGCCCTTCGAGGACGAAGTCGATCGCCGCGGCGACCGTCGGTGGAGCCGCATCGGGCTTGGCACCGGCTGACCGGGTCAGTTCTGGCAGCCCCTGAATCTCGGACGCCTGCTCGATGAGCTCCGCGGACGAGACGGCATCGCTCCCGGAGAGCGACCCGCCCATGTCGAACCACTCGACGAGGAGGTGTGTGTCCACGCCATCGAACCACCCGTCGAACACGACCGCTACCGCGGATCGGATCAGCTCCCGCGCGACGTTGTCCGCGCCGCGCAGCTCACCCTCGTACTCGAGCTCGAACTTGCCCGTGATGGACGGCAGCGCCGCGTAGATGTCGGTGACGCGCGCCGTCGGCTGCTCGCCGGTGGCGAGCGCACGGCGCTCGGCGTTCGACACGACGTTCTCAAGGCACGTGATGGGCAAGCGCTGGCTGACCCCCGATCGCAGGTCGATTTTCTTGTTGGCGCGGGCCTGGAACGCCACTTCCTCGACGATTTCGCGTACGTAGGCCGGGACCGTCACCTTCGAGGCGTCCGCACCGGCGTTCGCGCGGTCGACCCACGCCTCCTGCGCCGTGATGGCAATCGCATCGCTGCGCGTCTGTGGGTAATGCGTCCGGATCTCGGACCCGATGCGGTCCTTGAGCGGCGTGACGATCTTGCCACGCGCCGTGTAGTCCTCGGGGTTGGCCGTGAACGCCATCATCACGTCCAGCGCCAGCCGTACCGGGTAGCCCTTGATCTGGACGTCACCCTCCTGAAGGATGTTGAATAGACCAACCTGGATCTTGCCGGCGAGGTCGGGCAGCTCGTTAATGGCGAAAATGCAGCGGTTCGCGCGCGGCAGGAGTCCGTAGTGCACGCTCAGCTCGTCCGAGAGCTGCAGCCCCCCTCGCGCGGCCTTGATCGGGTCGATGTCGCCGATCATGTCAGCGATGGTCACGTCAGGTGTCGCCAGTTTCTCGACATAGCGCGCCGACCGCGGCAGCCAGGCGACGGGCAACGCGTCGCCGTCGTCGCGTAGTCGGATCCGGCAGGCGGCACACAGTGGATCCAGCGGATCGTCGTTGATCTCGCATCCCGGCACGATCGGCAGTTCCGAGTCGAGCAGGTCCACGAGCCCGCGAAGGAGGCGCGTCTTCGCCTGTCCGCGCAGACCCAGGATGATGAAGTTGTGTCGAGAGAGGAGTGCGTTGACGACTTGCGGCACGACGGAATCGTCGTAGCCGATGATCCCCGGGAACAGCGGGCTGCCGTCGCGGAGCCTCGTGATGAGATTGTCGCGCAGCTCGTTCTTGACGCTGCGATGGGGGATGTGACCGTCGTCGATCGCGCGACGCAGATCACCAAGCACCGTCGGCCGCATCGATCGATCTTACATGAATCCCCTGGATCCCCCGATGATCTGGGCCTCATGCGTGTGACGTCCGCATCTTGTATTAGCAATCGTGTACTCAGCCCCGCCCGGCGTGCGCGTTGTCGCGTCATTGCTGTATGGACGGGGTCGCCGATAGAATGAGTACATAGATTGATGGGGGTTTGGCTGTCACTGACGTGACAGCTCGGTGAGGCGAGCGGTGCGGTTGTCCGCCCGGCCTTGACGGCATTGGAGAGCACCCTGAATGACCAATCGTCCCAAGTATCCAGGTGAGCGCATCACCGCGAACGGGAACCAACTCGTCGCGTACCACACGGAAGCCCGGGTCACGGACGGTGGGGTCTACTATCCCATCACGCCCTCGACCGAAGGCGGCGAGCTGTATCAGCAGTCGTTTGCGGAAGGGAAGTTAAACGTCTTTGGCCGCAGCACGACGGCGATCGAAGCTGAGGGTGAGCATGCGGCGCAGGGCGGAGCCATCGCTTTCTCCGTGTGCGGGCGACGGGTGGTCAATTTCACGTCAGGCCAGGGTCTTCCCTACGCTTCGGAGCAGTACTATCACGCGCCTGGAAAAGCCTCGACCATGATCGTGCAGGTGGGCGCACGCGCGCTGACCAAGCACGCGCTCAACGTGCACTGCGGCCACGATGATATCAACGGGGTTCTCGATACCGGGTGGATCATCGTGTTCGGTAAGGACGCCCAGCAGGCCGCGGACCAATCGCTCATTTTGCGTCGGGTGACGGAGAAGAGTCTGACCCCTGGTATGAACGTACAGGATGGGTTTCTGACCACGCACCTCGAGCGGACCTTCTATCGCCACGAGGCGGAACTTATCCGAGAGTTCCTGGGGGCCCCAGAAGACATCATCGAGTGTCCGACTGAGGCGCAGCGCACGCTATTCGGTCCGACGCGTCGGCGTGTGCCGAAGATGTACGACCTGGCCAATCCTGTGCTATTGGGTCCGGTCCAAAACCAGGAACACTACATGCAGGGTGTGGCGGCCCGTCGGAACAATTTCATCGAGCCGATTCTCCAGTATCTGGTGGAGTCGCACGAGGAGTTCGGTCGTCTCACGGGGCGTCACTACGGTCTACTGACGGAACACAAAACCGAGGACGCCGAGACCGTCTTCATTTCGCTGGGATCGGCGGCCGAGAATTGCGAGGCGGCGGTCGACCACCTGCGACAGACCAGGGGTGCCAAGGTCGGTTCGATCCACGTCAACGTGCTCCGGCCGTTTCCCGAGCAGGCCATGGCAAAGGCCCTCGCGGGTAAGCGCAACGCCATCGTACTGGAGCGGACCGATGAACCGCTGGCCGGTGACAATCCGCTTGGCCGCGACATTCGAACCGCGCTCAACAAGGCACTGATCATCGAGGGACACCCGATTGAGAAAGGGTTTCCTGCGATACCAGCCAGCAACGTGCCGAGGATTTTCAACGGTATTTACGGGCTGGGGTCTCGCGACTTCCGTCCCGAGCACATCCTGGGTGCGTATGAGTACGCCACATCGGGTCGGGCGCGAACGGATGGTCGCATCGCGGAGGACGGGGCCTCCTTCTTTGTGCTTGGTGTTCCCCACCCCTACGAAGTCAAATCGGATGAGACCCCGTCGTTGCTTCCCGAGGGTGCGATCGCGGTGAGGTTCCACTCGATCGGCGGCTGGGGGGCGATCACGACCGGTAAGAACCTGGGCGCGATTATTGGGGACTTTAACGATTTTCTCTCGGCGCGTCACACGGAGCTGGACGAGTTCGGTCGTCTCAAAGAGGTTGTCCACGTCAGCGCCAATCCGAAATATGGGTCTGAAAAGAAGGGCGCGCCAACCTCGTATTTCCTCGTTGTGGCGCCGGAACGCATCCGGGTGAACTGCGACCTGCGGCATGTTGATGTGGTGCTCTGTTGCGACCCCAAAGCATTCACGCACTGCAATCCGTTGGACGGGATGTCCGAAGGCGGCGCGTTGATCTGGGAGTCTGACGAGACTGCGGAGGAAGCCTGGGAGCGGCTACCGATCTGGGCCCGTACGGAGATTCTGAGCAAGAAGATACGAGTGTTTACCCTGCCGGGTTTTGACGTCGCTCGCAAGGCGACCAACCGTGCTGACCTACAGCTCAGGATGCAGGGCAACGCGTTTCTCGGTGCCTTCTTTAAGGTGTCCCCGTTGCTCCAGGATTTCGAGATCAGCAACGAGCAGTTTGAGGAAGTCGTCCGCAATCAGTATCAAAAGAAGTTTGGCAAACTTGGT
>CAZYFH010000028.1:0-48982 GCA_964646815.1 uncultured Vicinamibacteraceae bacterium
GGCGACAGATGGCTGGTTCCCATCATCTTCACGGTCCGCGGCGCCAGAATACGCTTACCGTTCAGTTCACCATTGTTCGCCAGCATCTGAGCGAACCGCGCGTAGTCCTCAGCAGTAGAAAAGAGACCGGCGCCTCCCAGCGGGAGGCTTGGCGCGACCGTCGGGTCCGGGTCGAGCAACCCAAAGCCGCCGTCCGGCGCGCGGCCGAGCGCGCCGTCCTCGCCAGGTGCATGGATGGCGGCCAGTCGCGATAGCTTCTCCTGCGGTACGTAGAAGGCGGTATCGGTCATCCGGAGCGGATCGAAGATCCGATCACGGAAGAAGTCGGCCAGTGGCTGGCCGGACAGGTGCTCGACGAGGTGTCCCTGGACGTCGACAGAGATGCTGTAGATCCACTGCGACCCTGGTTGGGCCATCAACGGAATCGTCGCGAGTTTGTCGGCCATGTCCTGGAGCGTGCTGCGCCGATCGAACACATCCGCTTCCTGATACCGCTGGTCTACGTGGTGATCACTGAACCCGTACGAGAGGCCGCCCGAGTGCGTCATCAGATGGCGCATCGTCATCGGGGATACCGGGGCCTCGAGCCTCGGCGCGCCGTGTGGGTCGTCGCCCGCATATACCTGCACGTCGGCAAACGCTGGGATGTAGTTCGACACCGGGTCGTCGAGTCGCCATTTCCCCTCTTCGTACAGGATCATCATTGCGACACCGGTGACCGGTTTCGTCATCGAGTAGATCCGGAAGATCGAGTCGGTCTCGATCGGATCACCCGTCTCGACGTCCTTGCTGCCCGCGGCGCTGAAATGCGCGATCTTGCCGTGACGTGCGGCGAGGGTCACGACACCCGCGAGCTTGCCGTCGTCCACGAATGCCTGCATGCCGGACTCAAGCCGTTCGAGCCGGTCGCTCGATAGGCCGACCGATTCGGGCGACACGACCGCCAGGTCGCGCGCGGGATCGGCGCCAGGTGCGGGCGGGCCGCTCGCGCTCGCGCCGGTACAGGCTACCGATAGCAACGCGACGAGAAACAGCGGGACGACATGACGCTTCGATCGATCTGGCACGAAGGGACCTCCTAGCGCGTTACGTGTTTGTTTCGGGATCGTTCTGTGTCCGTTCAATCTGGTAGGGCGAATGCCAGCAGTTCGGCAGGTACGGTCCCGCCGCCAACGGCAACGACAATGTACTGCTTGCCATCGAGTTCATACGTCATCGGAGTTCCGGTTTGGGGCGCCGGCATGTAGACCTCGGCGACGTTGTCCCCGGTCGCCTTGTCGTACGCGCGTAGCATCGCGCCCCGCCGCCCGTCCGGCGTGGTCCAGAAGCCACCTCCGGGGGCGTTCCGGCCGCCCTCTCCGGCGATGACCAGGGTCTTCGTCGTCAACGTTCCGACCGGTCCCTGGCGTCCCGTCCGCGGGAACTCCACGCCTCGCAACGCGGGGTGGTTCTTGACCGAATCGGGCGTCGCGCCGTGGGCCACCTGCCAGACAATCTCGCCGATGTTGAGATCGATCGCCGTGATGCGTCCCCACGGCGGTTTCATCAGCGGCAGTCCCATGACGGTTTGTCCCGGTCCGCGTGCCGGCCCGTTGATGTAGTCCATGTCGGACCGGTCCGGGTCGTGCCGCATCGCCAGCACGCGGCTCAGGGTCTGCGAGAACAGGTACATGACGCCGGTTTCCGGGTCGAACGAGCCGCCGGGCCAGTTCGCGCCGTTCGGGACGAACAACGTGCCGAATTTGTCGCCGGCACCGCGCGCGATCGGCGCCGTGAACAGCGGGCCGGTCCGATACTGCTGCGCGATCCGCAGCGCCTCGGCCTTGAGCTCAGGCGTGAAGTCAAGGATCTCGTCGAGCTCGAACCCCTGCCGCTCGAACGGCGGTGGCTTCGTCGGAAACGGCTGTGTTGGGGAGTAGGTTTCGCCAGGAAGGTCGCCTGCGGGGACCGGTCGCTCTTCGATCGGCCACACCGGCTCGCCAGTCACGCGGTCGAAAACATACACCCAGCCCTGTTTTGTCGGTTGTGCGATGGCTTTGATCGCACGGCCGTCGACCGTGATGTCTGCGAGAATCGGGGCGCACGGCACGTCGTAGTCCCAGATTGGATGGTGCACGAACTGGAAGTGCCAGAGCCGATCGCCCGTCTCCAGGTCGATCGCCACGAGACTCTCGGCGAACAGGTTATCGCCCGGCCGATGCCCCCCGTAGTAATCACCGGTCGGGATCTCCACCGGAAGGTAGGCGATACCGAGTTCGGCGTCGACCGTCATCTGGGTCCAAACGCCGGTGTTTCCGGTGTACTCCCACGAACCGTCTTTCCAGGTCTCGTGGCCAAATTCCCCTGGCTGCGGGATCGTGTGGAAGATCCAGCGTCGTTCACCGGTGCGGGCGTCGAAGCCGCGGATGTAGCCCTTCGCGTTCCGCCGGCTCGGCGGGGTGCCGCCGGGCCGGCTCGCCGCGCCAACAAGAACCACGTTGCCGGCGACCACCGGGGCGCCATTCCACGCCAGCTCGCTGGTAATCGGATCGAGCTCCTGGTCGTTGTGCTCCTTCAGGTCGACGATGCCGTTTGTACCGAAGCCGGGAACCGGGCGTCCGGTCGTCGCGTCGAGCCCCACGAGCTGGTAGCCGATCGTGACGAAGAAGATCCGGTCATCACCCTGACCGTCGCTCCAATAACCGACGCCGCGGCCGGACAGGCGCCGCATCGACGCCTCGGCCCGCTCACCCTCATCGAGGCGATAGAGCCACAGGTATTCACCCGTTGCGGCGTCGAGTGCCACAACGGCGCGCCGACTGCCGGCCGTCGTGTAGAGCACGCCGTTGATGACGATCGGCGTTGCCTCGAGATTGAAGTCGGGACCCGGTCCTAGGTTGTCCGTTTTGAAGAGCCACGCCACTTCCAGATCGGCAAAGTTGTCAGCGTCGATTTGGTCGAGTGCGGCATAGCGCGTCGCCCCGAGGTCGCCGGCCCAGGTGCGCCACTCGCCATCGGCGGCGCCGTGCTGAGCCGCCGCATCGGTTGTCCCCGCCGCGAGGAGAAGGAACGCGATGAGGGCGACCCACGACGTTGTCCAACCGGAGGCTGAGCTGATTCGTCGGGACGACATGCTCCCGCTCCAGATCGAGACGCTGATCGGCAGGCTCAAGGAGGGCTATCCACGCCCGGCGTGGCTCCTACGGCTGGGAGCCGTCGCTCTCCGCTTCTCTCGCCTCCATGGCGCGGGCGCCCGAGAGCGAGCTGGCCATGGAATAGTTGCCTTCGTGGCACGCGTACTCGTAGAGCGGATCGTCGTTCAGCGTCATTCGTACCTGCGCCGTCCACGGGCCTGCCCAGGTCGTCGGATCGCTGACCGTGAACTCATAGAGGAGATTGTCGGCGTTGACACGGGTGAACCGCTCGACCAGGTGCATGTTGGCGCTCGATCCCCCGAGGGAGGTCCCGCCGAGGAAGTTTCGCGTCTCGACGACCAGCGTGTCGCCCTCCCAGCTTGCGCGCGAGTCGCCGACCCACTGCGGGAGGCTGGCCGGCAGGTGCGAGCGTCCGTCCAGCGGGATAATGCGTGCGTTGTGGACCATCTCGTTGAGGATGACCACGTGGTCGGCGGTTTGGAACAGCTGCACGTTGTTGTTGTAGGCGCTCGGTGTCATCGGCGGCCCCGAGTTGAAACCCAGGAGACAACGCTCAGAGATACCGCGATCCTCGGGGCCGTGCGCGTGCCGTCCCCGCAGGATGCGCTGTAGCTCCCGGTGGGCCTCGACCTTGGGACGTACCGCAGGAATGCGCCCATCCGGCGGGTCAATTACAAGTGACGTCCGCTGCTCGGCGAGCGAGTCACCCCACTCGAACCAGATGCCCACGCTGTAGCCGACCCGAAACTCGAGCGGGGCATCCTCTCGCTCCGATTCGAGCCCCGCACGTTCCTCGGCGAGCTCCTGTTCCCACTCGGCCGCTTCTTCGGCGGTCAGCGTCTCTTTGCCTGCGAGCTCTTCGGGACGTTCCATCGGCGTTGCGGTAGAGAAGTTCCAAACGCCCTGCAGATCGGGCTGGCCATCCGGCGTCTGGGGCACCCCGTCCTGACCCGCCGCCACGGTCGATGCGAAGCCGACAATGGTGCACGTAAGTCCAAGAACGCCGACGAACGCAAGGAAACGACGCATCATGAGGGAACTCCTATCAAGGCGCACGCATTCACGCGGCTGGACACCTTTCTCGAAAAACTTCAGTCTAGTGGCTTGTATCGGGTGAATCAATAGCACCCACCGGGCGGGGGCTCCCGCGCAGCATGGGGATGAGCAGCGCAGCTGCGGAAGCATACCACCGACGTGTGGGACCCGTGCCGGTACCATTCCTGGTATGTTGTCTCAATGTTGACACCGGGTCGTGTGGTAGCGCTCGATCACGGCAGGATGGAGGAGATCAATGAAGAAGCAGTTGCTCTACTCGCTCGGTCTCAGTGCCTTCTTCGGGCTCGGCTACGGGGTGGCCCAACTCCAGGAGTCGGTCGCCCACGCTGGTGTGTTGCCCGGCGAGAAGGCGGCTTATCTCATCGCCAGCACGAGGGTCATCCAGGCGGACGGGCTGGAAGCCTACGGCGCGGCTGCTGGTCCCGGGGCGCGACGCGCCGGCATGCGAATGGTGGCAAGAGCCGAGTCGAGCGACAGCCTACAGTTGCTCGAAGGCGATTGGCCGCACGAGGGGAGCGTGGCGATCGAGCGATTCGATTCGATGGACGCCCTGCTTGGCTTCTGGCACTCGCCTGACTATCAGGCCGCCAAGAAGCTGCGTGACGGCAAGCTCCACGTCAACTTCATCCTCGCGCTCGAGGCGGTCGAAGCGACGTCGGCGGACCAATAGCGACCCTGTGCGTACGACGGTCCTTCGGGTGCTCGACGTGGACGAATCGCTAGTCCACGAGCGCTTGCACGACCGCGTTCTCGAAATCGCGCTGGACCTCGTAATTTAGGTTCTGAATCATCAGGAGCGTTACCAGTTCTTCGTCGCGATTGATCCACACTTGCGTGCCGTAGGCGCCGAACCAGCCAAAGCTGTTGTTCGGCAAGCGCCACCCCGCCGCGACGTTGTCCTGCATGCGGGCGACCAGAAGCCCAAACCCGAAGCCGTGCTCTGGGAACCCCAGTTTGCCGTTGAACATATCGCCGACGTGATTGGACGCCATCAGATCCACCGTCCGGGGTGAAAGAAAACGCGTGCCGTTCAGCGTGCCGCCGTTTGCGAGCATCTGCGCGAACTGGAGGTAGTCCTGGGCCGTACTGATGAGCCCGGCGCCGCCGGAAAAGTACGTCCTGCTGGAGATACGGTCCGGATCCGCGTCTTTCTCGAATCCATGCTCTGTCTGCCGGTACAGCGTCACGACGCGCGGCCGGACATCGTCAGACGGGTAGTACATCGTGTCCTTCATGCCGAGTGGTTCGAAGATGCGCGTGCGTACGAACTCATCATACGGCTGCCCGGACACGATCTCGACAACCCGTGCCAGGACGTCGGGACCCGCCAGGCCGCTGTACGCCCACTGCGTCCCTGGCTGAAACGCGAGAGGCACCGTAGCGAGGGTCGGGACGTATGTCGCCAGCGAATCGGCAGGCGTACGATCGGCATTTCTCACCATCCCCGAGGAATGCGTCAACAGGTCCCGGATTGTGATCTCGCGATCGGCGGGGACGACCGCCGTGGGCTCGGCGCGGTTCCCAGCGTCCGCGCTTGATCCCTGCGCGGGCGCGGCGGCAACCTTCAGGTCCTTGAAGGCGGGAATAAACGTCGACACGCGATCGTTCAATCGTAGTTTGCCTTCCTCGAGCATCATCAGGACCGCCACGGCCGTGACGGGCTTGGTCATCGACATGATCCGAAACACCGCGTCCTTGCGCATCGGCGTGTTCGACTCGATGTCCATGACACCGTGCGCCTCGAAGTGCGCGATGTGTCCCCGGCGTGCGACCAGCGTGACCGCCCCGGTCACATCGCCCGCGTCGACGTGACGCTGAATCGCCTCATGGATACGCGGGAGGCGTTCGGATGAGAACCCGACGTCCTCGGGTTGAGCGGTCGGAACCTGACCCGCGAGCAGCGGCACGGTCAGCAACGAGAGAACGGTGAGAACGCCATGCGTCAGACGGCGCAGGCGCGTGCTCGGAGAGCTCAGAGTGTTTCCCATCACGACATCTCCTCTTGTTGAACACGGGGGCGACGAGCAGCGGCGCCTATCGCTCGGACCCAGCCTCTCTCTCTTCAACGCGCGCCCCGGCCAGGATATCGAGCAAGCCGTAGTTCCCCTCGTGACACGCATACTCGAAGAGCGGCGCTGACCCCCTCTTCATCGGTAGGGCTGCGGTGAAGGGCCGCGTGAACGTCGTCTGGTCAACGACCGTGAACTCGTAGAGGAGCGTGTCGTCATCGGTGCGGCGGAAGCGCTCGGTCAGACGAAGGGTCGCGCCGGTGCCGATGGCGGTCGTTACACTGGGGCTGAAGCTAGCCGTCTTGTCTGTGAAGTTGGTCGTTTCGACGACCAGCGTGTCGCCTTCCCAATGGCCGCGGGCGTCGCCCATCCACTGACGGATATCCTCGGGGAGGTGAGAGCGCCCGTCCAGGGGCACAATGCGCGCGTCGTGCACCATCTCGTTGAAGATGACCACGTGGTCGGGTGTCTGGAAGAGCTGTATGTTCTGGTTGTAGCCGGCCGGGACGATGGGTGGTCCGGTGTTGAACCCGATAAGACAACGCTCGGCGAGAGCCCGGTCCTCGTAGCTGTCGACTCCAATCCCACCGACGCGGTAGCGTACCGGGCGCCGGCCAGGCACGTCGTCCCCACCTGCGCCGCCTTGCTCCTCGACCCCGGGCCTAGCGGGAGGGACCCGCCCTTCTGGCGGATCGATGATGAGCGACGTGCGCCGGTCGTCGACGACCCCGGCTCCGCGATCAAACCAGAAATTGTTGTAGCCTCCCACGTTGCCGCCGGCGGGCAGGGGCTCCGTGCGCACTTCGCTTGGTTCATCAGCCTTTCTGGCGCGCTCGACGGCATCCGCCTCGAGCTGTGCCGCCTCCTCCTCCGTGAGCACCGCCTGGTCTGCACGGTCCTCGGGACGCTGGAGGGGTGTCAGGGTGCGAAAATCCCACACGCCTTCAAGATCAGGTTGGCCGTCCGCGGTGCGCGGTAGTGTCCACCTCGCGTCCGACTGAGTTTGACCGACGACGGTGAACGGTGTCCCGATCACGACCAACGTACACAGGACGGCAACATATCGATGGCTCATCTGACCCTCTCCCTCGCGTCCGGGCTGCCCACGGCTAGGCATGTTCGCTTACCATGACGGCCTTATGCAACCTCGTGTGGCCTGTTGCTGCTGACGCCAGAGCTGCGCCCGAGCTTTGGCAATAACGTCTTCGTATTCGCCCTGCCGGACTGAGCTCGACGAACGTGTGGCGTGCCAAACTTCCTCGTGGCGCCTTGCCCTCGGTGCCCAGTCTGGCGCTATCCGCATCAACTCAAGTGAGCTCCGGGATTAGAACCGAAACAACCTCGTGACCTTCACGACGAAGGCGCGATTCTCCAGGAACGGCCTGCCCCGCAGCGACGTATCGCGCTGGTCGTTGTACACCACGAAGAGTTCGCTCCCCGGCTGATACTCCCAGCGGAGGCGAACGTTGGTGCTGAGCGAGTCACTGGCCGAGTTGTACTGCATGAGGCCGCCCAGGAACATGCGTGGCGTGAAGGTGTAGGTAACCCGGCTCGTTGCCAGCGTCGCAGTGAACGCTCCTTCCGGGAGCACGATGCGATTGATCGACACCCCCGGTTCGATCGACAGCAGCGGCGTGACCTCGATCCGGCCGCGGGAATAGCCGACCGCCGTGATGTCGCCGCTGAAGAACCCGCCGCGTTGGAACGACCACGTGCCGGAGACCCGACGCTGCTCCCCCATCGAGTACGACAGGAACACATCACGGAAGGCGTAGCCGCCAACCGGAATAGCAACACCGCGGGCGATATTGAATGGTTGCACTAGCAGCTCGTCGCTCTGCTGGACATCAACGCCAAAGCGATCGCTGTTTTCGAACTCCGTGTCGAAGCGCGCTTGCGCGAGCCGCGTTTCGAGTTGGCCGGCGCCGTTCTCGATGTAGTCGAGGTTGGCTTCCCACGTGAATTGCCGCACCGCGCGAATTGACGCCGGCCGCGGGCTGAACCGCGCCGAGGTGAAGGTGCGCCGGAAGTCGTCACGCCGCAGGAACCCGATCTCCGGATTGAAGTCGTCGCCCACCAGCAGGTGGTCGAGCTGGAAGCCATAGCGATCGCCGGTGTAGCTGAACGCTCCCTGGTAGCTCGCGTCGTCTCCGTCAAGGCCGGGCGTGCGGGTCCGAGCGTAGTAGCCGTTGAGGTTGACGTTGTCGTAGAACGAGAACGCGACGTCAAGCCCGTACGCTTCGTTTGACCCGTTACCGACTGTCGACACCGACCGACCCGTGAAGATTCCCCCGATGCGGCTTCGCCGCAGAATGTCGCGCTTGATCCGGAGGACGGTGAAATTGGTCGCCACGGCATTCGCGCCCAGCGCATCGTCGGTCTGGATGTTCACGGCGCCGACACTAAACGCCCCGGTCTTCCCGGTGAGTCGGCCCCCGCCCAGAATCGGCACGTTCTGGCCCTCGTTCAGTCCAATCCGCCGGCTGAAGAACACGACCGGCACGTCGCCGCTGCCAAAAAAGCCGCTTCCGCGAGGGCCTCCTTGGCGTCGTCCACCGCGACGCGTGCGCTGCCCAGCGGGCCGGCCGAAGTCGAAGATGCCTCTCCCTTCGAGGAAGAACTCGCGCTTCTCGGGGAAGAACAGGCTGAAGCGCGTCAGGTTGACCTGCTGCTCGTCGACCTCCACCTGGGCAAAATCGGTGTTGTAGGTGAAGTCGGCCGTGAGATTCTCGGTCAAGCCGTACTTGACATCGAAGCCGAAGGCTCCATCGCCCTCATTCGAGACGAGCGGGACCGCATTGACGTCGGTGGCGAGCGAGCCGATCGCGTACGGCTTGATTTCGAACGTTCGGTTGCCCGCCGGGACCTCGATCCCGATCAGCGTGCCGGCAGCCGACAGGCGCAGCTGGCCAGGGATGGCGTTGATGGGCACCGGTGTGAGAAACGTGGCTTCGGTCTTTCGGCGAACGCGTCGACCGAGGTGCAGCCCCCAAATCTGCGTGCCCGGCCGAAAGCGGAGGGACGTGAAGGGGACCTCCATCTCGACGGTCCACCCTCCGTCGAAGCGGCCGGTCCGGACATCCCAGATCGGGTTCCAGTCGAAGTTGGGGTTTTCTTCATCGGTGATCGCGAAATCCATGAAGCCGCCAATGGCGTTCACCAGGAAGGTGACGCCGTTTCGCCGATCGTAGAAGGTGTCGAAGCCGACGCTGAAAAAGTCGTTGTTCGGGAGCTGGAACGAATCGCGCTGCATCTCGTTGGCGACCCACTGCGACTCGGGCGCCGAATCCCAGAGGCGTGCGGACACATAGACGTGTTGCGCGTCATAGAACACCCACGCCTCGGTCTGTTCCGTCGGGGGCGCGCCCGCATCCGGTAGCTGCTGAATGAAGCCACTGACCGACGGCACGGTTTCGTAGACGGTTTCGTCGAGTGTGCCATCCAGCCGGAGTGGCTCGGTAAGCCGGACCGCCCGCACCGTAGCGCGTCCGGCCGCATCGCGCGTGACGGTCTCGGGCGCCACAGGCGGCGGCGGGCCATCAATGACGGAGGTCGGTGCTGCCGCGAAGCCGCTGCTGCGCCCGGTGGCGATCCGCTCGCCGTCGCCTGGCACGCTCGCCGCGCGCGCTGGTGGGATCACACCCTCCCGCACCGGCAGCCCGCGCCGCAGGTCAGCGGCGAGCCGGTCCTGCGCCGCAAAGAGGTCCGGCACCCTGCCGTCGACGATCGCGATGTGCACAACCATGGCCGTCGCCACCTCAACCACACGCGCCGTGATGCGCGTTCGGTCGCCCAGCCGCTGGTATCCACCACTGATGACCCATCGCGCGCCGAGGAGTCGGCCCGCGGCAATCTCCGTCGCCTCGTGCGCCTCGGCGTCCGCGCCCTGACCGGTCTTCAAGCTCTCAAGCGCGCCTGAGACCGCCTGGCGTCCCACCACCGATACGCCGTCGACACCCTCTAACGCGGCCGTCAGCGTCTCGGCAATGCCCATGCCGATCCAGTCGTCCTCCACGGCCCCGCTGATGTTGGAAAAGGCGACGATGGCGACGCGGTCGTCCGCGGCTGCCACTGGCGCTGACTGGGCAGCGCTGACTGGTGGTGACGTGGGCAGGCGAGGCTCCACCAGACGCTCGGCCGCCGTGGTCGTCGACACCGACAGCAGAAGGATCGTCGTAGCGACGGTCATCGGAAACGCCATTGAGCTTACCAACAGCTGTGGATGTCGGCCTGTCGCACCTGGACGAGGCCTCGCGGCCTTCGGCGTGGACCCTGATTGGGTCGACCGATGGCTCACCCCTTGGGACGTCTTCGGCTACGGGCGACCGTTGCCACGACGCAGCGTCACGATCTGATCGGCGTCGACGTCGCCGAATAATTCCACGGTTCCATCGACCCAGCGCACCGTCACGTCGGTGATGCCGGTGGCCGAGCCCAGCCCGACGTGTACGCGCGGATCGTTACTCGCCAGGTAGCTGTAGGCCGGCTTGACGTCGCGCCGGATGCGCTGCCCTCCGGCGCTGAACCGCACGCTCGCGCCGAGCGCGTCGCCTCCCGTCGTCTCCGTCACCCGAAGGGTGATCCAATGCCCCCTGCGAGGCGCGATGTTGCGGAGCAGGTGCGCCGGGGCATCGCGATTGACAACGACGATGTCGATACCCCCGTCGTTGTCGATGTCGCCAAACACCGCGGCGCGGCTCGTGGCGGCAAGCACGCCGTGCGTTCCGCCTGGGGGTGTGACCTCGGCGAACCGCCCGTTCGGGAGCCCCCGGAACAGTAAGTTGGGCTCCGCGTAGGCATCGGAGGCGAAGGGCACCCCCTGTCGAGCGATGCGGCCGCTCGCCTCGTACAGGTCCAGCCGACCGTCATTGTCGAAGTCGTGGATCCCCAGGCCGAAGCGTGTGAACCGGCGGCTTGAGACGCGCAGGCCGATTGCGATGGTGTCGTCACTGAAGAAGTCGCCCTGATCCCGGTAGACCGAATCGGACTCGCCGCGCAGGTTGACGACGATCAGGTCCAGATCCGCATCGTTGTCAAGATCGACGGCATCGACTCCCATGCCGGCCTTCGCCTGGCCGTCGAGGTCCACGCCGACGCCGGCCACGAGCGCGTGGTCCTCGAACTGCCCATCGCCGCGGTTCAGCCAGAGCTGGTTCGGCATCTTGTCGTTCGCGACGAAGATGTCCGGAGTGCCGGAGCCGTCGAAGTCACCGAGGACGAGACCGAGCCCGTTCCCGAAAGTGGCATGGAGGCCGGCGGAGGTCGAGATGTCAGTGAATGTGCCGTCCCCGTCATTCCGGAACAGGACGTCGGCCAACGGATGCTGTGTCAGCGGGCTGCAGTAGTCCGCACCGCCCTGCGGACCAAGGCAGATCAGCTCCGTGTCGACCGACCAGTTGAGGTAGTTGGTCACGAACAGATCCAGGTCGCCGTCGGCATCGTGGTCGACGAACCCGGCGCTTGCGCCCCAGCCGGGGTCGCCGACGCCGGCCGCCACCGTCATGTCGGTGAAGCGACCGGCCCCGTCGTTGCGCAGCAGCACGTTGGGGCCGACGTTGGTCACGTACAGATCGGGGTCGCCGTCCTGGTCGTAGTCGCCAGCTGCCACGCCCATACCATAGCCGCGGTCGGCGGCGCCGCTACCGGCGGTGACGTCCCTGAACGTCCCTTCTCCCAAGTTGACCAGGAGCTGGTTGCCTGCCCGCCTGGAGGGGGGATCGACCAGGCCGCCGCTCTGCACGAAGTAGGCGTCGAGGTCGCCGTCGCCGTCCATGTCGAACAGCGCGGCGCCGCCGCCAATGATCTCGGGCAGCCAATGTCGATCTCGATGCCCCGATTCGTGGCGGAAGCCGAGCCCGCGTGCGGAGGCGACCTCTTCGAACCAGGGGGCCTCCGCCGCACCGGCGCTCGGGTCGTCCGGTGCCGTCGTGCCGCAGCCCGCGAGGGCAAGACACGTCCCGGCGACCCACGGTTGGAGGGTCGTTAGCACCGCGCCACGTTCACCAGGGGCTGCGCTGTCTGGCATCAGCGAGACGAGCGGGAACGGGAGCGGATCGACCGCAGGCGCTGCTCGGCGGTGACCAGCTGCGGATGGCTCGGGTTGAGCCGCACTGCCGGCTTGAGTGCCGCCGCGGCCCGGTCCAGATCGTCCCGGTCCATGTGCACCATGGCGAGACCGACGTGGGCCTCGACGACGGTCGAGTCGACGCGCCGGGCGCGGTCGAAATGATCGAAGGCAGCCGATGGCTCGTCCCGGTTGTAGTACAGCATCCCCAACGACACGAGGGCGGTCACGTTCAGCGGATCGAGGCGGATCGCCAGACGGAAGGCCTCCATCGCTTCTGCGTGCCGCTGGGCGCGGACGAGGAGCGTTCCCCGTCGTTCGTGGCCGCGCGGATGCTGCGGGCTGATGGCGACGGCGCGGTCGGCATGCGCGAGCGCGCGGTCCATCGCCTGCGCTCCCAGATACGCCCCCGCGAGGGCTACGTGGACCTCGAAGTGATCGGACTCTCGCGCGAGCGCATCGTGAAGGATCGGCAGCGCGCGGTGGGCCCGTCCTGCCGAGACGTACGCCGTCCCGAGCTGCACGAGTAGGCTGACATCGTCCCGACGATCCCCTAGCAGCCCTTCGAGACGCTGCGCCGCGCGGTCAAACCGCCCGGACCGGAAGAGCCGCATGGCCTCTTCCCGCACCGCACCGGCTCCGCGTCGATACGCTGCCAGCTCGTCCGTCCAGGGATCCGGTGGCGCGGGCGCTTCTCGGCGCGGCATCGTAGTTGTGGCCCGCTTGATGGCTCCGGTCCGTCGCATTGCGGCGTCCAGCAGTATGCGCGCCTCGGTGTGGTGGGGATGAACGGACAACACGCGTTCCAGCGTGGCGGACGCACGTGCGGGTGCGCCGTCGAGCAGCGAGACTCGGGCCAGACCGATGGGTCCGATTGGTTCGTTGGGCAGGAGCTCGGTCGTGCGCCGAAAGGCCTGGGCGGCGCCGACGGTGTCGCCGCGGTCGAGCAGCCATGATCCAAGCCGCCAGTGTGCCGGCGCGTACGGGACGTCTACGGTGAGTGCGGTCGTGCGCCGAACGGCGGTGATGGCGCCGTCGACATCGCCCAGCGCCGCGCGGGCCATTGCGAGCCGGTACCAGGAGCGGGGACCCGCTGAATCGAGCTCGACTGCCTGCTCGTAGGACTGCCGCGCCGGGTCGAGCAGCCGGTTGGCTTCATAGGCCATGCCGAGCGTGGTCCAGCGTGTCGCGTCGTCAGGCTCCCCGCGCACCTCGGCAACGAGCTGCAGCACCAGAGAGACGACCGCGGCGTCCTGCTGGTCAAGGAACTCCGGGACCGGCGGGTCTGATGGCGACATCGACCCGACGCCGCACCCAAGCGCGAGGACAAGGGTGCACACGACGGTTCGACGCTGCAGGGCCGTGGTTCGTGGAGCCACGAGGGCGGGCCGTGGGGGCCGCTACCCCGTCCTATTCGTCTGCCAAGCTGGTTTCCCGCTGGGCCTGCAGCTCGGCGGGCGCCCGGAATTGCAATCGGGCGATCTTGCTCGCCCGGATACAGGGCACCCAGACGTCGCCACGTCGATCGTCCACGGCGATGTTGCGCGACTCGCAGCCGTTGGTCGGCAGCTTGAAGAGCGTGTACTCCTCGGTCACCGGATCGAACTTCGCGATCCGGTCGTCCGACATCAGATTCGTCCACACCTTGGAGTGCTTGTCAACGACCACGAAATACGGGTGGGCGCTAATGGGCAACGGATACCGCGTCATCTCGTGCGTGTTGATGTCGATCTTTGCGAGTGCCATACCGTAGTACAGCGGCACATAGACGGCGGTCCCGTTGCGATCGGCCCCGAGTCGGCGCGGTCCCTGCACCCCGGGGACGGTGTTCGCAAAGCCCCACGTCAGCGCACCGATGTCCTCGTAGAACTCGGCTTCATCCGGCTCGATGATCAACTCGCGGTCTACCGGATTCCGCATCTTGAACTCGTGGCGCTCACCGGTCTCGACGTCGGCCGTAGTGACGATATCCGCCCAGAAGGTCGTCCACCAGCCGTTCCCGTCCGCGTCCACAGTCATGCCGTAGGTTGTGCCGTCGGCCGGTGTCACGTTCTGGAAGTACTTGAATTTCTCCGTCTCGGGGTCGTACTGGATCGACCCGTAACGCGTCCCGGTCCAAACCTTGCCGTCTTTGTCGGCATCGGTGGTCAGAAAGGCGCCGCTGCCCATCCGGGCGGGCGGGTAGTGGAGCGAGAACGTTTCGGTGTCCGGGTCGATTTGCCCGATCGGTCCGTAGCCGTCGAACCAGAGGTGACCGTCCGGGTCCTTGCCGATGCCGTGCGCACGGAGAGGTGTCTTGCCGTCGCGGTCGATCACGTTGAACCCCGTGACCTTCCCCGTTGCCGCTTCGACCTTCCCGATGGTCCGGCCGCCGCCAGGCGATTCCGTGAACCAGGCGTCGCCAGCCGCGTCAACTTGCAGATCGTGGATGCCGACAGCGAAGTGCCCGCCGGCCGACGTCCCCTCCGTCCAGTCGCTGCCATCGGTCCAGGCGAGCTCGTCCGGCGTCTCCGCGGGCGGGACGTCGTACTCGGTGATGACCACCCGCGCCGCGTCGCCTGTCGGCCGCGGATGCCGCTTGAGCGTCATCTGCGAGGGACTCGGTCCGCGGACGCGGGCTAAATACTTGGCGAGGTCGGCCTTGTGGTAGCCGATCGTCGTCGTTGGTGTCGTCTGCACTTGGTCGGATCCGTCCATCCCCGTGTTTCGTGGCCGGTCCATCCGCTCGATAACGGTCAGCCACCCGTCTTCGTCGAACCGGTTCTGCAGCACCAGGTTGGGTTGATGGCACTCCGAGCAGTTGACACGGAAGAGTTCCCGCATCCGCCGGTCCTCGCGCGTGTCGGCTGGCAGCGACTCGATCCACTCGGAGCCGGACAATTGCAGCGAGAAGTCCTCGAGGGTGTGCATGGCGAACATCTGCTGAATGGCCTGACTGCCGTCCAGTCGCACATCGGCGCGCGCAATGTCGTAGCCGACGGCCTGGGCCCAGACGTCATAGTGGCCGCCTTCGAGTGGCGGAAAGAAGTACCGCCCCTGCTCGTCCGTAAAGACCGTCGTTGTCACGGTCGAACCGTCCGCCTGGGCCGATACGGCCACCCCCTCCAGCAGATCGCCACCTGCCGCACTGGTGGTGCCGTGCAAGGAGGGGCTCGCGACACGTTCGCCAGCCTGGGCCGCCACCATCGCGGACCCGCGCGGTCCGGCGGCGTCGACCGAGAGCCGCCACACGCCGAAACCGAGGACGATCACTGCGATGAACGCGACCGTTCTGTAAGTCACCATGATCTTGTGCTCCACGGAAGCGAGGTTGTGCGACGACGAGTTGCGGACCTTGACATTACGTGACGGTCTTCAAGAACGCGATGATATGGCTCACCTGTTCGGCGTCTAGAGTGTACTGAAACCCGGGCATCTGAGTGGGGAGGCCCTTGAGGATACGCTCCCGAGCGTTCGCCTCGCCGGACCGCTCGATCTGTTCGGCGCCGACGTTGATGTCGCCCCGCTGTTCATGGCAGTAGGCGCAGCGTTGCACGAACAACCGGCGGCCGCGGAGCTCCGTGTCCGCCAGGTCGGGCGGAGCGACCAGCTTCATCATGTTGCTCTCCACCCGTTCGACGCGCGGTCTCATCGTCTGCCCGTGCAGAGAAACGACCGCCACACCGGCAAGGCTGGCGACCAGCACGACATGAATCCGGCGCATGACCCCTCCTCCAGCTCACGCCGAGCCATTCACAGTGTACGGCGCGATCACTGACACCGCGCCCGCTCTTCCACGGCGCATGCTCGTCAACTATAGGCGATATTGGGACGTTTTCATGCAGGTTGCACGCCGGACCGGCCGAGTATTCGGGGTGGGCGAGAGTGAGATGTGTAGTGCAGAACCATGCCTCATGGCCGATTCGGCAACACTTCGTCGCCCCGCTCGCGGAACGAGACGTGAGGGTCGACGCCGAGGCCGGTGTCGGCGCCGAGCGCTTGCAGTAAGTCAGCCGTGCGCTGACGTTCGATAAAGGTCGCGCCAGTGCCACGGTGACCCTGCGCGACGCGGAACGGTGTCTGGCCGTCCTTGTCCTGCGCGTTCAACGATGCGCCGTGTTCGACCAGGAATCGAACGACCGAATCTGCCCCCATGTAGGCGGCGCCGTGGAGCGCCGTGTTGCCGGCCTCGCTGACGGCGGTGACGTCGGTGCCCAGCTCGACGACCAGGTAGCGGACCGCATCCAGCGCGCGGCCCTCGTGCCAGTTCGCCGAGCCGTCGGTTTGGCCTAGCCCCGCCGCCACCATCAGCGGCGTCGTCTGTCCGTCACTCGTCAAACGCGAATCAGCGCCATGGTCGAGGAGTTGCTGCATCAGAACGGCGTCGAGGTACGCAGCCGCGAGCCAGAATGGCGTCGCCTCCGCCACGTTGACGACCGCGCTCGAATCGCCTGCACCCCGGAACGCGCCTGGAGGGACGCGTCTGGCTAGCCGGGTGTTCGGATCGGCGCCGCGCGCCAGGAGTGCCCCCACCAGCTCCGATGTGCCGCCCGCGACCGCGGCGTGCAGGGCGCTGTACCCGGCGAGCTGCGCGTTCGGGTCGGCGTCCCTAGACAGCAGGACCATCGCCAGCGTCTCGTGACCGCTGGCGATCGCGAGCGTGAGCGACGATGTGCCATTGGGCGCAGGGACGTCGACGTCGACGCCGGCGTCGAGGAGGATCTCCGCAGATTCGACCGAGCCTTCCCGCGCGGCGAACAGCAGTGGGGTGTATCCACCTTCGGAGCGGGCGTTGACGTCGGCGCCACCCCCGATCAGGGTGCGCACTGCGGCCGGGTGCTTCTGCGATGCGGCCCACATTAGCGCGGTCTGGCCCTGGCGCGGCTCCGCGGCGTTGACGTCCGCCCCGCGGGACAGGAGTGCCTGCAGCACGTCGACGTTGCCGGTGTGCGCGGCGGTCATGAGCGGCGTCTCGCCGGTCGCGCGCGCGGCGTTGGGATCCGCCCCCGCGATGAGCAGCCGCTCGGCCATGACGGCGCTGCCGTTGAGGCAGGCCAGCGACAGTGGGGTGACGCCATGGTCGTTCGTGGAGTTCACATCCGCGCGGGCGTGAATCAGGAGGTCCGCAGTGTTGCCATCATCCCAGTGGGCGGCCCAATGGAGCGCCGTGGCCCCGTCTGCCTGTGGCGTGTTGACGTCAACGCCCTCCGCCAGCAGCGCGCGGACCTCGCGCGTCTCGCGATTCTCCGCCGCGTCGACCAGCCGAAGATCGCGGGTGGCAGCAAGACCAGCCAGCGGCAGCACCAAGGCCGCGACGGCCCATGCCCGTGAGTCTCTGACGGTGGCACGCATCGGTTGCCTCCTTAACGTCCGGCTCGACGCTAAGCTTCTTTTTCGTAGACAGTTGAGTGGACCGTAAGGTAGCGTATTATGCCCTCCGAAGCGAACGCAAATATGGACACCGGGGGTGTTGGCGAATGTCAGGATCCGCTCTACGCACGCGTGTCAGCGGTCTCACGTTTGTGGTGGCCGGCGCGCTCGGCATCGCGCTGCAGGCTCAGAGCCTCATGGCTCGGTCGTCGGTTCCGGCGGCCGCGCCTGGTGTGCCCTCGGCGCAGACGGCAACTCCACCGACCCAGGCATCGCCAGAGGTCGAGCTCGCTTCAGGCTACCGACTCGTGCTCGATCGCTACTGCGTCGCCTGCCACAACGACCGACTGCAAACAGCCGGTCTGACGCTTGATTTCGACACGCTCGACGTGGACCAGGTGAGCCACCGGCCGGACGTGTGGGAGAAGGTTGCGCAGAAGCTGCGTACCCGGTCGATGCCCCCGACTGGGCGACCACGACCGGATCACGCCACCTACGACGGCTTTGCGTCGTGGCTGGAAACTGGTCTTGACCGCGCCGCGACGGCCAACCCCAGACCCGGGCGTGCGGCCGTCCACCGGCTCAATCGCACGGAGTACACGAACGCGGTCCGTGACTTGCTAGATCTGGAGATCGACGGCCGGGCGCTCCTTCCGGCTGACGAGTCTGGCCACGGATTCGACACCATCGCCGATCTGCTTTCGGTCTCCCCGGGGTTGCTCGAGCGTTACATGTCCGCGGCCACGAAGATCAGTCGCCTGGCCGTTGGGGATGTGGCCCTGCGTCCCGTCATCCAGACGTACAGTGTCCGCCCGACGCTCGTGCAAGACGAGCGCATGAGTGATGCATTGCCGTTTGGGACGCGGGGCGGCATCGCGATTCGGCATCGCTTCCCGGTCGACGGCGAGTACGTCGTCAAGATCCGGCTGCAACGGACGTGGATGGACGAGATTCGCGGTCTCGCTGAGCCGCATCAGCTCGAGGTGCGCCTCGAACGCGCGCGACTCGCGCTGTTCACCATCGGCGGCACGTACAAGGACCCTGCACCTGACTATCGCCTCCGACAGGAGCGCGGACAGGCCGCCGACGATGCACTTGCTCGACTCGAATACGAGATGACGGCCGACGCCGGCCTCGAGGTCCGCTTTCAGGCCAAGGCCGGGACCCGCCTCGTCGGTATCGCGTTCCAACAGGACAGGCTTGCGCCGGAAGGCGTCTTGCGGCAACGTCCATCCGTGTCGAGCTTCGCGTTCCGATCAATCAAAAACACCGATCCGGGTGTCGACACCGTTCAGATCATCGGACCCTACAACGCCACCGCCCTGGGGGACACTCCTAGCCGGCGGCGGATATTCGTCTGTCGACCCGCGGCCCCCCACGACGAGGATCGCTGCGCCACCGAGATAATCGCCACGCTTGCCCGGCGCGCATATCGCCGCCCCGTTTCGGACGCTGACATCGAGACGCTCCTCGGCTTCTACCAGGACGCTGGTCGCACGAAGGGATTTGAGGCCGGCATCGGCCTCGCGCTCGAGCGGTTGCTCGTGGACCCGGACTTTCTGTTCCGTGTCGAGCGGGATACGCCGAGCGCTCCGGGGTCGGCGTATCCGATCAGCGACATTGAGTTGGCGTCCCGGTTGTCCTTCTTTCTCTGGAGCAGCATTCCCGATGATGAACTGCTCGGCCTCGCTGAGGGGGGCCGGCTCCGCGATCCGTCGGTGCTCGAGGCGCAGGTGCGCCGCATGCTTGCCGACTCGCGTTCGACGGCACTTGTGACCAATTTCGCGGGGCAGTGGCTATATCTGCGCAATATGCGGCTGGTGTTTCCGGATCCGGAGGCCTTTCCAGAATTCGACGACAACCTTCGTGATGCCTTCCAGCGGGAGACCGAGCTGTTCGTCGAGAGCATCCTACGTGGGGACCGCAGCGTGCTGGACCTCCTGCGTGCCGACCACACGTTTCTCAACGCGCGGCTGGCCCGCCACTACGGAATCCCCAACATCTACGGTAACCATTTCCGGCGCGTCACCGTTGGCGAGGCGCGCCGCGGCTTGCTCGGCCATGGAAGCATCCTCACGGTGACCTCGTACGCGCACCGGACGTCTCCCGTCGTACGTGGCAAGTGGTTGCTGGAGAACATTCTGGGCGCTCCCCCCCTGCCGCCGCCGGCCGACATCCCGGCGCTCGAGGAAAACGACGACAGCGGTCACGCGCGCTCTGTACGAGAACGGTTGGAACAGCACCGACGGAGCCCTGTCTGCGCTAGTTGTCACGCGCAGATGGACCCACTTGGATTCGCGCTGGAGAACTTCGACGCGATCGGCCGCTGGCGGGAGACGGGCGACGCCGCCACCGCGATCGATGCGTCGGGCACGCTGCCCGATGGCACGGAGTTCTCCGGTCCGGTGGAGTTGCGGACGGCGTTACTGAACGAGACGTACCGCGGTCAGTTTGCGAGAACTGTCACGCGGAAGCTCCTCACGTATGCTCTTGGCCGCGGGCTCGAGCCGTACGACGCTCCGGCCGTCCGCGCCATCACGCATGAGGCCGCGCCGAGCGACTACCGCTGGTCGTCGCTCATTCTGGGAATCGTCAAGAGCGTGCCGTTTCAAATGAGAGGGTTGCCGGAACCATGATCATCACCAAGAAACACCTGCCGCGTCGGACGGTGCTACGGGGCCTCGGTGCCGCGGTAGCGTTGCCATTGCTCGACAGCATGGTGCCGGCGGCGGCGGCGCTCAGCCGCACGGCGGCCAAGCCGGTCCGCCGGCTTGGGGTTGTTTACGTGCCGAACGGGATGGCGATGTCGAGCTGGACGCCCGCCCAGACGGGTGCGGAGTTTGAGCTCACGCCGATTCTGCAGCCACTGGCGCCATTTCAGGATCAGTTGCTGGTACTCAGTGGGCTCGCCGACGAGCTCGCGTTCCCGCGGGCAGGGGAAGGCGCCGGCGATCATGCGCGCGCCGCCGGCACGTTTCTGACCGGCGTGCACGTGAAGAAAACCGAGGGTGCCGATATCCATGCGGGCATCTCGATGGACCAGATCGCGGCGCGGGAGTTCGGCAAAGAGACCCAGTTGGCCTCGCTCGAGCTCGCCATTGAGTCCGTCGAGCTCATGGGCGCGTGTGACGGCGGCTACGCCTGCGCATACGGCAACACGATCGCGTGGCGCACGCCCACGATGCCGTTGCCGATGGAAAACGATCCCCGTGCGCTGTTCGAGCGATTGTTCGGGGTCAGTCAGACCACCGACCCGGCGGCGCGTCTCGAGCGTCTCCGGACGAACCGCAGCATTCTCGACTCGGTGACCGACAAGGCGGGTCAGGTCCGGCGCCAGCTCCATCCGAGCGACCAGGCTCGGCTCACCGAATACCTCGAGGCGATTCGCGATATCGAGCGGCGCATTCAGAAGGCTGAGGAGCAAAGCGACCGCGAGCTGCCGCTCGTCGAGCAGCCGGCGGGCATCCCGGCCACGTTTGCCGAACATGCCACGCTCATGTTCGATCTGTTGGCCGTGGCTTACCAGGCCGACTTGACGCGCGTCAGCACCTTCATGATGGGACGCGAAGTCAGCGGCCGGGCCTATCCCGAGATCGGCGTGCCCGACTCGCACCACCCGGTGTCGCACCATCAAAATCGGCCCGAGATGATCGCGAAGCTGGCGAAGATCAACGGGTTCCACATGCAGATGGTGGCCGGCTTCCTGGAGAAGCTTCGGTCGACGCCAGACGGCGACGGTTCGCTGCTCGATCATTCGATGATCCTGTACGGCTCCGGGATCAGCGATAGCAATACGCATTTCCACGACAATCTTCCGGTCGCGTTGGTCGGCGGCGGTGACGGTCAGCTCAGGGGCGGACGGCATCTCCAGTATCCCGAGGACACGCCGATCTCCAACTTGTACTTGAGCCTGCTGGGCAAGCTCGGGATTCCCATGGAGACGTTCGGTAACAGCACGGGGAAGCTGGACGTTCTTACGGATGTCTAGTGACCTGGCCTGTATCGGGTAAATCGATAGCGCTCACCGGGAGGAGCGTCCAGCGATGGTCGGCGCTGGACGATGCCGCAGCGCGGTCACAGACGCCGTGTATGCTCCCTCGTCGCGCCTTGTACTGGCCGGACGCGCTTGGATCCCACAGCGTCTCGGTGCGACGCGGCACTTTCGCCACTAGTCTCGGGAGGACGAGATGAGGCGTATCCTTTGCCTGGCGACCATCACGGTGGTTGGGGCCCTGTTGACCGTCGTGACCAACGAGGCACGGCAGACTCGCCATCGCATACGCCCACTCGAGCTCGCCGACAACCTCTATATGCTCACGTCCGACCCCGAGGAACAGGGCATGCGGACCGGGGGGAACACTGCGGTCTTCGTCACCTCGACCGGCGTCGCGCTCGTCGACACCAAGATCAGCGGCTACGGCCAGGACATCCTCGCAGAGGTTCGAAAGATCACCGACAAGCCGGTGACGACCATCATTAACACGCATACGCATTGGGACCACAGCGGCGCCAACACTGAATTTCCTCACACGGTCGACTTTGTCGCTCACGAGAACACTGCGGGTCATATGGCGAGCCGCGACTGCGATGACGGCGCTGGCTTCGAGGGAGGGTCGATCAAGAACTGCGAGGCGTTCAGGGGTGAGGATCGAAAGTATCTGCCGAAGACGACGTTTTTGACCAAGACCTCACTGTTCCACGGCCCCGATCAGATCGACCTGTACTATTTCGGCCGCGGCCACACGGACGGCGATACCTTCGTCGTGTTCCGGGCCGCCAGGACGATGCACACCGGCGACATGATGGCGCGCAAGGGCCTTCCGTTCATCGATGCCGTCAATACGAACGGCAGTGCGATCGAGTTCGGTGCGACGCTCAAGAAGGCGGTCGAAGGGATCCGAGACGTCGACACGATCATCCCTGGGCATGCCGACGATCCGCTGACATGGGACGATCTCGTTGACTACGCCGGGTTCTACAACGACCTGCTGACCAGGGTTCAGCAAGAGGCCGCCAACGGTCGCAGTCCCGCGGAGATCGTGGACGCTTACACAGTGCCGGACCGGTATCGTGACTTCCAGGCGCCCGCGAATCGTGTCGAGAGTATCGTGCAGCTAATCCACGACGGGCGGTAGACTTTGCGAAGCAGTTCGAGCGCTGCACGAGGCGGACCATGATGGACCGGAGCACAACGGTCACCCGCCGGCGGTTTCTCGCGACGAGCATGATGGGGATGGTGGGCGTGCGCGCGGCGCTGCTCGCCCGCGGGCAGCTGGACGTCGCGACCTACCGCGCGCTCGGGCTGCACGAGCCACCCGACCTTCGCGGGGTCAGCGCCGAGGACTTCGCCCGCTTCCTGAACCCTCCGGAGGACGATCAATACCATCCCTGCGCCGAAGCGTATCCGGACCCCGCCACTCCCCGCGGCGCGCTGACGAAGTACGAGCGCTGGTCTGCCAGCCGCATCTTCGGCGGTACGGAGCGCGACGTCTGGATCTACATTCCTGCCCAGTTCGACTCTGTGAGCGCCCCCCCGGACCTGATCGTCTTCCAGGATGGGGCAGGCTACGTGAACCCCACGGGACCGGTGCGGGCGCCGGCGGTGCTCGACTCGTTGATCCACGCCGGCGACCTGCGGCCGACCGTGGCGGTGTTCGTCAACCCGGGCACGAAGGTGCCGCCTCGGGACGCCGCTGATCCCGAGTTCGGACGCCAACGAAGCCTCGAGTACGACTCGGTCACCGATGCCTACGTCCGGTTCGTGCTCGACGAACTCCTCCCGTTCGTCGAACGCGAGACCGGTCGGCCCGTGTCGGCGGACCCCTCCCGGCGCTCGATCTGCGGCCTCTCGAGCGGTGGCATCTGCGCGTGGACCGCCGCCTGGTTCCGGCCCGACGCCTTCGGCCGGGTCCTGAGCCACTGCGGCTCGTTCACCAATATCCGTGGCGGGCACAACTACCCGTATCTGGTACGCACCACGGCACGCAAGCCGATTCGCGCGTTCCTGACCAGTGGGACGATGGACCTCGACATCCCGATCGGGAATTGGCCTCTGGCAAACCGGCAGATGGCCTCGGCCCTCGACTATGCTGGGTACGACTATCGGTTCGAGTTCGGCGAGGGTGGTCACACCCTCCGCCACGGTGGCGCGATCTTCGCCCAGTCCCTGCGCTGGCTTCTACGTTCGTAGTAGCCGCGGGGTCGTGATGTGAATGTGCGGACCATGCGGTCGGGCCGAGGCCGTCGGCGCGCGCTCAGGTTGTGATCACGATCTTGCCGATGTGTCCCGCCGCTTCGAGCGCGTCGTACGCCGCGGGCGCGTCGTCGAACGAAAACGTGCGGTCGATCACTGGCGCGAGCCCATGCGTCACGTAGGCGTCGATCAGGCGCGACAGCATTCGGCGATTGCCCATCACGATCGGTGTCACCGTGGCGCCACTCCGAAAGACGTCCATTAAGGTCCCGGCGTCGGCCGTGGCGGCGCCGGCGGGCGCGCCGCCAGGACTGAGCAATGCCAGCATCCCAATGACGGCGACTAGGCCGCCGTAGCGCGTGGCCTTAAGGGACTGCTTCGGCGTGCCGGCGTTCTCGATGACGAGGTCCACCCCCGCGCCGCCGTTCAGCTCGCGAACCCGTTCGGCCCACTCGGGATGAGTCGTGTAGTTCACCCCGCCGTCGGCTCCGAGCGCCATGACGCGATCGAGCTTCGTGTCGCTACTCGACGTCACCAGGACGGTCGCGCCCACCAATTTGGCGATCTGTACTGCGAACATCGAGACGCCGCCGGTGCCGAGCGCCAGCACGTGGTGGCCAGGCCCGATGCGGGCGGTCTCGACGATTGCGTTCCAGGCGGTTACTCCGGCACACGCCAGCGTCGCGGCGCTCTCGTACGACATCGCGTCGGGCAGTTTCAGGAGTGCCGTCTCGGGCAACACGATCTCGTCAGCGAGCCAGCCATCGACTGAGAAGCCAACCGACTGTTTCGCCGACGCAGGGTCGAACGCACCGTCGATCCAGTTCGTGATGGTCGTCGCGGTCACTCGGTCGCCGACAGCGACGTGGGTCACGTCCGGGCCCACGGTCACGACGTCGCCGGCACCGTCCGACAGCGGTACTATCGGACGGTCGGCTGCCATCGGATACGTGCCATGGCGCGCGAGCAGATCGCGAAAATTGAGGGACGCGGCGCGGACGCGGATGCGCGCCTCCCGCGGCCCCGGCTCCCGTGGCGGTGCGTCCTCCTCGGCGAGCGACATCGCGTTCCCTGACCTCAGCAGCCACTGCCGCACAGTCGTTTTCCTTCCTTGGCGCCGGAGCGCCGGTTGGGCCGACAGACCAATGGAGGCGAGGCGGGGTGATCCTCGGCCGCGCTGGTGCCCCCATCCAGCCTTTGTGGCGGGCCCGCTTCACGTCCGGGCGACGCCGTCCGTCAGGCGATAATCTGCGGGATGGGGACGCCGTGCACGTCGGTGAGCCGCATGTCTCGGCCGTTGTATCGATAGGTCAACTTCGTGTGGTCCATGCCGAGGAGATGCAGCATCGTTGCGTGCAGGTCGTGCGGTGACACCCGCTGCTGCTCGGCCTTGTAACCGAATTCGTCGCTCGCTCCGATGACCTGTCCGCCCTGAATGCCCGCACCGGCCATCCAGCCGGTCATCGTGCCCGGGTTGTGGTCGCGCCCGACGCCGCGCTGTGAAATCGGCATCCGGCCGAACTCGGCGTGCCAGACAATGAGCGTCGAGTCGAGTATGCCGCGCGCCTTGAGGTCGGTCAGCAGTCCGGCAATCGGCAAGTCTGTTTCGGCCGCGTGCTGGGTGTGGTTCTCCTTGAGATTGCTGTGCGCGTCCCACGTGTCGGTGTTCTGCATGCCCAGCCCACCGTGGAAGAGCTGCACGAACCGGACACCGCGTTCGACCAGCCGCCGCGCCATCAGGCACTGCCGGCCGAATGGTTCTGTGATCGGCTCGTCGAGCCCGTAGAGCTTCTTTGTGGCGTCCGACTCGGCCGAGGTGTCGACCGCCTCGGGCGCGCAGCCCTGCATGCGATACGCCAGCTCGTAGGACGAGATCCGGGCGGCCAGCTCCGAGTTGCCCGGGTTCTTCGCCATGTCGATCTCGTTCAACTTCTCGAGCGTGTCGAGACGCGCGCGCTGTTGCGCCTCGGTCATCCCCTCGGGCGGTTGCAGGTCGACGATCGGATCACCGACGGCGCGGAACAGCGTGCCCTGATACGCCGCCGGCATGAACCCGGCGCTCCAGTCGGTCGGGCCGCCGAGCGGTCCACCGCGGTGGTCGTTCATGACGACAAACGCCGGCAGGCTCGAGCTCTCTGAGCCCAGCCCGTAGGTTACCCACGACCCGACACTGGGGAAGCCCACCCGGATCTGCCCGGTCTGCATCTCGTAGGTCGCTTGGATGTGGTCGTTCGACCGCCCGTACAGCGAGCGGATGAACGCCAGCTCGTCGACCTTCTTCGACAGATGGGGGAAGATCTCCGACACCTCGATTCCGCTCTCCCCATGCTTTCCGAACGAGAACGGGCTCGGCATGAGCGGACCGGGATGCCCCTGGCGAACGACGACGGATTCGGCCATCGGCTGGCCGGCGTACTTTGTCAGCGCTTCCTTGGGGTCGAACGTATCGACCTGGCTGACGCCGCCGCTCATGAAGAGCGAGATGACCGCAGTCGCGCGCGGCTCGAAGTGCGACAATTGCGGTGCGAATTGGTTGCCGGGAATCGGCGCCTCGCACGTGTCCGACTGCGCCGCCAGCAACCCTTGGCGGTCGAGCATGTGGGCGAGCGCGAGCCCAGCGATGCCGCCACCCGACTGCATCAGGAAGTCACGACGATCCCAGAACGTCCGTTTCCGACAGTGGTGATGGTCGCCCATGGTCGTCACCTTAGATACAAGAACTCGTTCAGGTTCAACAACACGTGGGTCAGGTCGAGAAGCGACTGGTCGGTCGCTAGCGCCTTGGCCACGTCGGCTTCCTCGGCCGTCGGGGCACGCGTCAACGCGATCCGGTAGGCGAGGTCGACTTGTCGGTCGACGTCGTCTGGCACTTCCCGCACTAACCGGTCGGCGAAGAGTTCCGCCTGCCCGAGCACGAACTGGTTGTTCATCAATGTGAGCGCCTGTGTCGGCACCGTCGACACGTTGCGGGCCGCCGCCGTTTGGTTCTGGTCTGGGAGGTCGAAGGTGTCGAAGAAGGGGAACCCGAGCGAGCGGCGGCGGAAGACGTAGACGCTGCGTCGCCAGACATCCGGTCCGTCCGGTTGGTTGTCCCAGTGCCCCTTTCCCTTGGAGGCCGCGAGGATATCGTCGGGCACGTGCGGGAAGATGGGCCGCCCGCCGACCGACAGATCGATGCCGCCGCTGACCGTCATGATGGCATCACGCAGCGCTTCAGCCTCCAGCCGCTGGGGATGGTACCGCCAGAGCAACCGGTTCTCCGGGTCGGTCGCGGTATTCGCCTCGTGCCGATGCGACGAGGCCATCTGATAGGCCTGGGACGTCATCAATAACCGGTGCATCTCCTTGATGCTCCAGCCGCGGTCCATGAACTCGACCGCCAACCAGTCGAGCAACTCAGGGTGCGTCGGCGCGTCGCCCATCTTGCCGAAGTTGTCCAGGGTGCGAACGATGCCCCGCCCGAAGTGGTGGTGCCAGATGCGATTGACGATGACCCGCGCCGTCAGGGGGTTGTTGCGTGACGCGATCCATGCCGCCAGGGCGAGGCGCCGGCCCGATGTTCGGCCGTCTGCGCGAGGGATAGTCGTCGGTGGGTCACCGTAGGTGGCGACGGTCAGGAAGCCAGGCGACATCTGGGAGCCTGGGCTGAACGGATCGCCGCGAATTAGCAGGTGGCTGGGTGGCGCCTTGTAGGGGTCAGAGCCGCCGTCGTGCAAGAATGCCCCGGGCTCCTCCGGCGGCGTCCGGCACTCCGGACAGCCGATCACCTCGTCGCCCGGGCCGTTGGGGGCGAATCGGTAGTCGCCATCCGTTACGATCTCCGCCATCGCTGGTTCGATCGGCCGCTGCGTCTCAAGTGCCTCGACCTGAGCGACGAGTGCGCTCCGTCGCTCGTCCTCTTCGGGCGACAGCGCGTCGGTCACACGCTGTCGCGGCGGGTTGATCGACAGCACCTGTGCGGCTAGCAGTTGCTCACCCGGCGTACGCTCGGCTTCAGGTTTCTCCGCGGCTCGCTGCACGTTCTTGGGGAACCGCTCCCGAATTAGCTCGAGTCGGAGCCGTTCGCGATGCGGCGCTTCGATAGCCGCGATCTCGCCGCGGAGCGGCTGCACCTGCGCGTCGATCTCGGCATTCGCCTCGCGATAGCCCGCCGCGTCGGCACGATCGAGCAGCGGGTAGTCAATCTCGACGTACCCGAAGATCGACGCCTGCATGCTGTAGTAGTCCTTCTGCAGAATCGGATCGAACTTGTGGTCGTGACACCGCGCACAGTGCACCGTCATCCCGAGTACACCGCGCCCGAGCGTTGCGAGCACGTCATCGAGATAGTCGTGGCGCCGCTCCGGATTGTCCTTCTCGCGGAACTGTACGCGCGGGCCAGCGCGGAGGAAGCCGGTGGCGATGCGGGTCTCGTCGGTCGTGTGGTCCAGCTCGTCGCCCGCGATTTGTTCCTTGAGGAACTGGGTGTACGGCTTGTCCTTGTTGAAGGCGTCGATGACGTAGTCTCGATACCGCCACGCGTTGGGCCGCACATAGTCCTGCTCGAAGCCGGTCGAGTCGGCGTAGCGGGCGACGTCCATCCAATGGCGGCCCCACCGCTCGCCGTAGTGCGGCGAGTTGAGCAGGCGGTCGATCAGGCGTTCCCAGGAGCCCCGATCGGTGTCACGCAAGAACTCATCAATCTGTTCGAGGGTCGGCGGCAAGCCGGTGAGGTCGAGATACGCGCGGCGCAGACGGGTGAGGCGGTCGGCTATGGGCGCCGCCGTTACGCCACGACCCCGGCGCTCCTGGTCGAGGAACCGATCGACCGGATGATCGAACGCCCCAGAGACCGGAACCTCGGCTTGCACCGGTAGCTGGAACGCCCAGTACTCACGCGCGCCAGGCGGCAACTCTGTGTTCTCCAGCGCCGCCAACGCATCCGCCGCACTTGTCGCGCCACCCTCGTCCCAGTGCGCGCCCTCATCGATCCAGGTGCGTACCGCGGCAATCTCCACGTCGCTCAGCGTGTCGCCGCTCATCGGCATCGCCGGCGCCTCGAGTCCCGAGAGCTGGCGGAAGAGCCGACTCTCGTCGGCGTGCCCGGGGACGATGGCGGGTCCGCGGGTGCCGCCCCGGAGCGCGCCCTCGCGCGTCCGGAGGTCGAGGTCTGAGAGCTGGGATGCCTCACCGTGGCAGTTCCAGCAGCTCCGCTCCATGATCGGGCGGATGTGTTCGCTGAACGTGACGGCCTCTCGCGGTTGGGCTGCGGCTGTGGCAGCGCCGGCGACAAGACCGACGATCATCAGGCCGACGACGGGTGCTCTGCGGCTCCGCATGACGACCTCACTGCTCTGACAGCTTGCCGGCGTAGTCGGCATCTTCTTCGAACCGCGCGTTGTGCAGGATGTTGCGCAGGCCGTGATTGCCCTCGTGACACGCGTACTCGTAGAGCGGCTGGCTGGTCCGCTTCATCGGTACAACCGCGGTCCAGGCGCTCGTCCAGGTCGTCGGGTCCGCGAGGGTGATCTCATAGTGAACGGTGTTGGGGCTGACGCGCGTGAACCGTTCCACGAGACGGAGCGCCGCAGTCGAGCCACGGTGCGAGGCCTTGGGCGAGAAGTTTGTTGTCTCGACAACGAGCGTCTCACCGTCGTAGTGGCCACGCGAGTCGCCATGCCACTGAGGTACATCGGTTGACAAATGCGGGCGTCCGTCCAGCGGGACGATCCGCGCGTCGTGGATCATCTCCGAGACGATGGCGACATGGGTCGGCGTCTGCAGGATTTGGTAGTTGTTGTTGTAGGCCCCCGGGAGTCGCGGCATGCCGAACGTGATGCATCGCTCCGTCAAGCCGCGATACTCCGCGGCGTCGGCCGGATGCCGGCGGCGGCGCTCCGCCCGCGCTGCCGCGCGCTGCCTCGCTTCGTCCGTTGTCGCCGGCACTCGACCATCCGGCGGGTCGACGATCAGCGAGGTGCGGTAGTCGTCGGTGAGCTCGGCACCGTAGTCCAACCACCACTTGGCATGGACGCTCGGCGCACGGTCGTAATCGTTTCGGAGCTCGGTCTGCTCGCGTTCGTACGCCGCTGCCGCCTCTGGCGTCAAGGTCGCCTTGCCGGCGAATCGGGCGGGCCGCTCCAACGGTGTCGCACTGCGGTAGTCCCAGACGCCCTGCAGATCGGGTGCGCCCCACTTCGTGCGGGGCACCGTCCAGTCAGCGGCCAGTGCAGACACCGACTCCGTTGCCGACTGCCCTGAGGCCGGTATCGGCGCCGAGGCCAGCACGGCGACGACACACAACGCAGTGAACGTCCTCATCCTCACGAGCAACCCCCTGGTCGCGTCCAGTCCGACCGCACGGCACAATTCACCAACCCGTAACGATAGCATTTGCTGGGGTTGGACCTGAACGTGTTTTCCTGGAAGGGGGCGCCTAGCCCGCCGGCCGAAAAGCCCAGGCGACGTGCCGCCGTAGGCGCATTCGGGATCAGGTCGTGTGCGGCCCGACACGAGAACTCTAATTTGGTTTCGAGCCGTCGGTGACGGTGCGGGCGCGCGCGTGACCCCACCTAAATTTATGCGGTTTTGGACCACGCGGCTTCGATAGGCAGCGTACGAATGCGGCGGCCGGCCGCCGCGGCAAGGACGTTCGTCACTGCGGGGCCAATCGGCGGCGCAGCCGGCTCGCCCACCCCCGTCGGATCAGCCTCGCTCTCGACGATCACCACTTCAGACAGGGATTCGCCCCGAACGAGTCCCAAATTCTCGCTTGGGAGGGGTCTCACTCCTCAGAACATCGCGACGGGGTTCGCCGGGCTGCCGGTGCCGCGGGCCACGTTCAACGGCAGCAGCATGAACATGAACTCGTGCCGGCCTTCCTCGGCGCAGGCGTCGGCGATCGGCTCGAGCAGTGCGTTGTCGAGCAGCGCCACACCGAAGTTGAACAGCACGCCATGCACCGGCCACGGCAAGCCCTCCTCGCCCATCGCCGCGTCCATCAGATCCCAGCCAAGCAGCGAGACGTCGTGATCACGGATGAACTCGGCGCAGCTCGGGTGGAGCCCCGCCCCGCCAAAGCTGCCCCCAGCGTTCTCGGTATACGACTCCCGGCCGCTGTAGACCAGCAGCGCGTCGCCGGCGTCGACGCTGACACCTTGCGCCTGCGCGATCGCCTCGAGCTCGGAGCCCTGCACAGGCCGTTCGGCGGTGACGTGCGGCGTGCCACGATGACGTGGCACGTCGAGCAGGACGCCCTTGGTAATGATGCCGTTCTTCCAGTTCGTGATGTCCGCGAAGTGGGCGCCCTGGGTCGTGATCTCCACGTCCGGGTCGCGACCCTGCCACATCCCGTCCTCATCCCAAATGTGGCATGGTGCATCGATGTGCGTGACGATGCCACCGTGATAGATGAAGCCAAGATAGTCCATCACGAAACCGCCACCGTTCCCGAGCGAGCTCTTCTGCATGAAGTGCTGCGGCGGCTCGAAGACACGACTGAGTGACACCGTGCGACCACTACGCACGAGGGCGGCCGCCGCCGCTCGCTTTTCGGCGGTGATCAGGTTGATCGCGCCGACCTGGTCGTCGCGACCCCAGCGTCCCCAGTTGCGGCGCTCGCGATACATCGCCACGTAGTCGGCGTTGCTGCCGGCCGACTGGGCAGGTGGCGCTCCGGCCGCCGCCGCGCGGGCGCGCGCCGCGTGCCGCGCGAGCAGCTCTGGCGGCGAGAACGTGTCCGGCGTCGCTGCATGACCCGAACCAGTCCAGGCGTCCGCCGGCCGGGCGAGCGCGGCGCCGCCCGCAGCCGCCGCGTGCATCAGGAACCGTCGTCGTGTTGAGGCCATGGAGTCTCCCTTGGTTGTCCGCGGCGTCGCGCGCGACCGAGCCCGGCGGTGGTCGCCGTGAGCGCGCCTGACCAGCATAGCGCTCGAGCTGGCCCGGCGCTACTATGGGCTCGTGACAAGACAATCGCTGCCAAAGTACGATGCGCGAGATACGGTGGTAACAAAATGGAGGGTTACATGAGTGATCGACGTTTCGTCGCTATCCCGATGCTGGTCGCGCTCGTTGTCGGCGTTTCGGGCGCGGCAGTCGCCCAGACCGCATTCGACCCTCCGCGCCTACCCGATGGCACGCCCGACCTGCAGGGTGTCTGGGACTTTCGTACGCTGACGCCGCTCGAACGACCGGAAGGACAGGCCGACGTCCTGACGGCGGAGGAAGCCGCCGAGGTCGAATCGGCGTCCGCCGAGCAGACTGCACAGGCGAACGCGCCCAGCGAGGTCCGAACGGAGCCGTTGCCGGCGGGTGGTGGCGGTGCCGCGATCGGTGCTTACAACAACTACTGGGTCGACCAGGGCGCCCGCGTGGTCGAGGACCGGCGGACCTCGCTCATCACCGACCCGCCGGACGGCCGCGTGCCGCCACTCCAATCCGGCATCGCGTTGGACGTGCTTTCGCTGGGCGAGGATCTCCCGGGCACACGTCCCGTTCGCGTCCGAGCCGCGGGGATCGGCACCGACAGCTACGAAGACCGCGGCCTTGCCGAGCGGTGCATCCTCGGCTTCAACTCGGGTCCGCCCATCGTGCCCGTGGGGTACAACCAGAACATCCAGATCTTCCAGACGACGGATCATGTGGTCATTTTCAACGAGATGGTGCACGACTCGCGCATCGTGCCGCTCGACGGCCGAGCGCATCTTGGCGACGACATCCGCCAGTGGATGGGCGACTCGCGCGGCCACTGGGAAGGCGACACGCTAGTGGTCGAAACCACCAACTTCACCAACAAGACGGCGAGCTTTAACTCGTCTGTCGCGACGGCGGTGGGCTCGGGGAGCACGCTGCATCTGACGGAGCGATTCCAGCGCGTGGCCGACGACACGCTGCTCTACGAGTTCACCGTCAACGACCCGACCACCTTCACGCGGCCGTTCACCGCCGCCTTGCCGATGAAGCGCGGAAACGGGGTCTTCGAGTACGCGTGTCACGAAGGGAACTACGGGCTCTTCAACATGCTGGCGGGGGCGCGGGCGAAGGAACGGGCAGAGGGCGATGGGTCTTAGCCATAGCCAACGCCTGGTGGTAGCGAACGCGTCGCGCGCCCGCCGCCTCGCTCACGGGCAATGGTCCCTTGAGCCTGGCGCGACACCGACATGTCGCGCCAGGTGGGGGTGTGGCACCGCCGCTCCGCCTATCGACTACCGAAGCGCACGACGGCCTCCGCGATGAAGCGGAACTCGTTCGTGCCGCGCGGATGCGACGAGCCCTTCAGTACGCCAACGATCTGAGAGGTGGCCGGGCGGTCGGAGATTTCGTTCCCCCGATCCGCGCGTCGATGGGTTTGCCCGGGTTGACTCCCCGGAATCCAGATGCCGGCCGCTGTTTCAGTTTGAGCCTATGATGGGCGACCCGGCCGGCTGTGAAGAGCACCCACGTTTCGGCCCCGTGGCGCGGCGCGCACGGCTGCTCGATGCGCGTAAGTGAGCCTTGTCCGCGAGGAGACCTACACCGTGACAGAGGCACATCGAACGTCGATTCCAGCCGTTGCCGTGGCGTTCACCTTCGGAGTCGTCGGGCTCACCGCCGAGACGATCGGCCCCGGCGTCCGCGTTGAGCGGTTGCTCGACGCGCCGATCATCACGCCCGCGCTGCATCCGAGTATCGGCGAGAACATCCAGGGCCCATCGCTGATTCGCGTTCCCGAGTGGGTCGAGGATCCGCTCGGTGCCTATTACCTTTACTTCGCGGACCACAAGGGCAGCTACATCCGACTTGCGTATGCGGACGATCCGCTGGGTCCGTGGCGGATCCATTCCCCGGGGAGCCTGCAGATCGCGGACTCGCACTTCCTGACGGAACCACCCGCGGTGTCGGCAGCGGAGCTCGACAGGCTTCGCGCGGTGCGTGCAGCCGGCGGCGCTAGGATTTCGCACGACGTGCTGACGGAAGCAACAACGCCGCACATCGCCTCGCCAGACGTGCACGTCGACGACGTCCACCAGCGCATCATCATGTACTTTCATGGGCTGGACGGGGTGAGCCATCAAGTGTCCCGCGTGGCGACCTCACGCGACGGGCTCCACTTCACCGCGCGTCCCGAGGCGCTCGGACGCACGTATATGCGTGCATTTCACCATGGTGGGTATACGTACATCATGTCGATGCCGGGACAGTTCTATCGATCCCGGGACCCGCTGGGTGGCTTCGAGGAAGGCCCGCTCCTCTTTAATAGAAACATGCGACACGCGGCGCTGTTGCCCCGCGGCGACACCCTGCTTGTCTTCTGGACCGAGGTCGGGCAGGTCCCCGAGCGGATCCTGTTGAGCGAAATCGACATCTCCGGCGACTGGACGACGTGGTCCCAGACACCAGGTGTGGAGGTGTTGCGACCCGAGCACGACTGGGAAGGGGCCGACGCGCCGCTCGAACCGTCCGTCCGGAGCACTGCCTACGGTCACGTCAATCAGCTCCGCGACCCGGCGATTTACGTGGATGTCGATACCGACCGGACCTACCTGCTCTACGCGGTCGCTGGAGAGAGCGGGATCGCGATCGCCGAAGTTCACATCGACGAGTAACGAATCACACCGGCGCCACCGAACGCGTCTCCGTCGATCCCCGACCGGACAGCGGTGCGCTCCTTCGCGTCGCCATCGGCGAGCAACGCAGCCCGCACCCGCCGCTAGCCTTTCGGCAGCGCGATCTCCACGGTGCAGTTCGCATCCGCGCGATCAAAATGTCGTCGTTTTCCACGGCTTCTCTCCCTACAGGCGACTCCGTCGCACGGTCGCCGTCGCCGACCCACACCAAGCACTCGGTATGCCTCCCGCCACGGACGATCCGCTGTAGGACTAACCGACGTATTGCTGTTGGTTGGCCGCCGTTCTCGTTCTAGGACCTGTGCAGCTGCGAGCGTTGCGACCCTCGCGCGCACGGATGGAAACCGGGTGCGACGCGTGTCACTTTGTGACGTGCGTGCGGACTCGGCTCCCCTTTCGTGCGAGGAGATGAGCTGGGATGATGCCCCGATCTAGAGATAGACGGATTCGATCACTCGCGAGACGGGCTCGCGTCGGTTTCAGGTCGGGGCCAACGAAGAGGCGCGTCCAGCAGCCTGGGTCAGCGCACCCCGGCGGGGCCTTCCTGGTGACGCGCGCCTGCGAGCATGCCGTCCAGCGAGTAATTCCCCTCGTGGCACGCATACTCGTAGATCGCATCCTCGCTTTTCTGGAGAAACATGCTCGCGGTCCAGGGCCGGGTCCAGGTGGTCGGATCGGCGAACGTGACGTCCCAACGCACCTCGGTAGGCCCGACGCGCGTGAAGCGCTCGACTACATGCAGGCTCCCGGCGTCGATGCCCTGGGCGGCCAGGATGCCGGATTGGGGCGAGTAGTTCCGCGTCTCCACGACCAGGGTGTCGCCTTCCCAGCGACCGCGCGAATCGCCGTGCCACTGGCGCACATCCTCATCTAGATGGGGGCGCCCGTCGAGCGGGATCACGCGCGCATCGTGGATGAGCTCTTGAAGAATCACCACGTGGGTCGGCGTCTGCACGATCTGGAAGTAGCTGTTGTAGCCGGTCAAGAGGTTGGGTGCGCCGTAGCTGAGACATCGCACGGTCAACCCCGCATCCTCGGGACCTTCCGGGCTGAGCGCCAGCGCGCCGCTCCGCGCCAGATCGGTCCGGCGCCCGACGGCCTCCTCGGTCAGCGGTGGCAAACGCCCGTTCGGTGGGTCGATGATCAGCGACGTACGATTGTCGAAGCGCTGCTCGACGACCCAGAAGGTGTTGTAGTTGCCGGTGATGTCATCGAAGGTCTGCAGGTTCGGGTCTTCCACGGCCTGACGAAACAGCGATCCACCGAGCACGTCGCCCGCCTGCTCGTCGCCGTCATGGAGAATCACGTTCGCCCGCTGTTCGATTTCGGCGACCTCCTCGTCACTCAGCGACTCGCGGTCGGCCAGATTGACAGGTCGTTCGAGCGGCGTCGCGCCGTTGTTCGACCAAACTCCCTGCAGGTCGGGATGGCCATGCGCCGTGCGCGGCGCGGTCCACGTGGTGTCCTGTCCGGCCGCGTGCGAGGGCGCGAGCGACACGAGCGCGATCACGAGTGCCGGCACGCCGAGCGTGGTGAGTCGTCGGTGCATCTGGTACCCCCTCGGTCCGAGCGTCCAACGCGACACTATGTCAGTCGGACTCTTCAATGTACAACGGGTCACCGGTTCGGCAGCGCGAACGCGACCAGCTCCGGGACGTCGCCGCCGACCGTCAGCGCGATGTACTGCGTGCCCCCGTCCATGTAGGTCATCGGTGTCCCGATCGCGCCGCCCGGCAGGTCGACCGATCCGACGATCTCGCCGGTCGCCTTGTCACGCGCCACGAGCCGCGGGCCGCCCTCTGTGCCGCCGGCGGAGAGCGCGCTGACGAGCAGCGTCTTCGTCAACACGGGCCCGCCGTGGCCCTCGCCGCCCAGCGGCGGCAGGTCGAGGTCGCGCAGGAGCGGATGATTGCGAAAGCGGTCGCCGTCGCCGTTCGGATGCATCCACGCGTGCTCGCCCGCATTAAGGTCGATCGCGGTCATTCGCGAGTACGGTGGCTTGAACAGCGGCAACCCTTGCGGCATCTGCGGCTGAATGCCGGCCGCGAGCCCCGTGAACGTATACCGGAGGTTACCGCCCTCGGCCGGGTCCGGCGTGTGGTACTTCAGGACCGAGAAGCGGTTTTCCGACGGCACGTAGAGCAGTCCGGTTTCCGGATCGACCGCGGCGCCAGTCCAGCTCGCGCCGCCGCCGACGTGCGGGCGCTGAATCGTCCCCTGAAGGCCGCCGTCGACGCTCAGCATTGGCGGCGAGAAGAGGGGCCCGAGTCGGAAGTCCTTCACGGCCTCGACCGCCATGGCCCGGATCTCCGGTGTGAAGTCCACCAGGTCATCGATGCTCGTCCCTTGATATTCGAACGGCGGCGGCTTCGTCGGGAACGGCTGGGTCGGCGATAGTACCTCCCCCTCAAGATCGCTATCGGTCGCCACTGGCCGTTCTTCGATCGGCCATACCGGGTCGCCGGTGGCACGATCGAAGACGTAGGTGAAGCCCTGCTTACTCACCTGGGCGATCGCCTTCACCGGACGGCCGCCGACCATGACGTCGACGAGCGTCGGCGCGGCCGGGAAGTCATAGTCCCAGACCCCGTGATGCACCGCCTGGAAGTGCCACATTCGCTGACCGGTTTCGATGTCGAGCGCCACCAGGCTTTCGGCGAACAGGTTGTCCCCCAGACGGTGTCCTCCGTAGTAGTCGCCGGTGGGCGTTCCCGTCGGCAAGTAGATATATCCGAGCTCGTCGTCGACGCTGAACATCGACCAGACGTTGGTGTTGCCGGAGTACCGCCACGATTCGTCGAGCCAGGTGTCGGAGCCGAAGTCGTCGCCTTGCGGGACGGTCCGAAAGGTCCATTTCACGTCGCCGGTGCGTGCGTCGATCCCCTTGATCCAGCCGGGTGGCGCCTCCTTGGCGATCGTCCCGTCTGAAATGATGTTGGGCGTGACGACCACGTCGTGCGCCACGATCGGTGGTGACGCCACGCCCATCAGGTTGCGTCCGGTGTAGTTGGTCTCGCCGCGGATCGCGCGCGGGATGCCCGCCATTAGGTCGACGCGGCCGTTGTCACCAAAGGCGCGCACCGGTTTCCCCGTCTCGGCGTCGAGCGCGATGAGGTACGCCTCATGCGTGCCGAAGAAGATGCGGGCGTCGGCGCCGTCGGCCCAGTAGGCCACGCCGCGCGAGTTGTAGAAGTGAGTGGGGCGGCCGTTGAGGTACATCTCTGGATCGTGCACCCAGATCGTCGCGCCCGTCGCCGCGTCGACGGCGGCGACCTGGTGGAGCGCCGTCGAGATGTAGAGGACCCCACCGACCATCAGCGGCGTCGCCTGGAACATGCGGAAACCGAGCCGCGGGTCTTCCTGCCGCAGCGCCTCGAGGTCGAGCGATTCGTCAGGCGACCGCCAGCGCCACGCGAGGCGCAGCGCGTCGAAGTTGGTCGCGTCGATCTGATCCAGCGGAGAGTATTTGGTGCTCCCCAGGTCGCCGCCGTAGTTACGCCACTCGCCGTTTGTGGCGCCGTATTGAGCCAGCGCCGCGCCGGGTGAGATCGCGACGAGGCACCACGCGAAAAGGGCCGTGAGTGCGTGCGACGTCCTGGACATCAGATCCGCTCCTCGAGCCCATCCGTGGCTCGGTCGATATGTCGTCGTAAGCGCCGCCCCTACCCCGGCAGCCGGAGTGCGATGAGTTCCGGGACGTCGCCGCCGATAGTCAGCGCAATGTACTGCTTTCCCTGGTGCAGATAGGTCATCGGCGTCCCGATGGCGCCGGCGGGGAGATCGATGGAGCCTACGATGGCGCCAGTTCCCTTGTCCCGCGCGACCAACCGCGGTCCACCGCCGGTTCCCCCCGCGGAGAGCGCGCTCACCAGCAGCGTCTTCGTCAGGACCGGCCCGCCGCGTCCCTCTCCGCCCAGCGGCGGTAGGTCGAGGTCGCGCAGCATCGGATGATTGCGGTATCGGTCACCGTCGCCGTTGGGCTGCATCCACGCATGGTCGCCGGTGTTGAGGTCGATCGCGGTGATCCGCGAATACGGGGGCTTGAACAGCGGGAGCCCCTGCGGCATCAGCGGCGCGGTATCGAAGCCGCCGATCGTGAAGTCGAGGTTGCTCCCGTCGGCCCCCTCGGGTCGGTGATAGCGCATCACCGAGAAGGCGTTCTCCGACGGCACGTAGAGCACGCCGGTCTCCGGGTCGACCGCAGCGCCCATCCAGTTGGCGCCCCCGGCGATCGCCGGCCGCTGAATCGTCGCTCGCACCCCGCCCTCGACGGCCTGCATCGGCGGCGTGAACAATCCCCCGAGCCGATAGTTGCGTACCGCCTCGACCGCGATCGCGCGGATCTCGGGTGTGAAATCGACAAGCTGGTCCAGCGTTGCGCCCAGGTCTTCGAACGGCGGAGGCTTTGTCGGGAAGGGTTGCGTGGGCGCGAGCGCCTCGCCCTCGATGTTGGTGTCCGTTTCCACCGCGCGCTCCTCGATCGGCCAGACCGGCTCACCGGTCACCCGGTCGAAGACGTAGGTGAAGCCCTGCTTGCTGACCTGCGCGATGGCCTTGATCGCGCGACCGTCGACCGTCACATCGACCAGGTTCGGGTGGGTCGGAAAGTCGTAGTCCCACACCCCATGGTGCACAGCCTGGAAGTGCCACATCCGCTGGCCGGTCGCGATGTCGAGCGCGACCAGGCTCTCGGCAAAGAGGTTGTCCCCGACCCGGTGTCCGCCGTAGTAGTCGCTCGTCGGCGTGCCGGTCGGCAGAAAGATGTACCCGGTCTCGTCGTCGACGCTCAGCATCGACCAGACGTTGGTGTTGCCCGAGTAGCGCCACGATTCGTTCTGCCAGCTATCGGCGCCGAAGTCGTCGCCCTGCGGCACCGTGCGGAAGGTCCACTTCGTCTCGCCGGTGCGCGCGTCGATGCCCTTGACCCAGCCCGGCGGCGCTTCCTTGGTGATCGGCAGGTCAGAGATGATGGTCGGCGTCACGACGACGTCGTGGGCGACGATCGGCGGCGAGGCGACGCCGAGCCAGCTATAGCCGCGCGAGTCGGTCGTGCCGCGCACGGCGCGCGGGATGTCCTCCATGAGGTCCACCCGACCGTCGTCACCGAAGCTTCGGACCGGGCGCCCGGTCTTCGCATCCACAGCGAGCAAGTACCCGTCGTTGGTGCCGTAGAAGAGCCGCTCCGCGCTGCCGTCCGTCCAGTACGCGAGGCCGCGTGAGTTGAAGCTCAGCACCATGGCGTGCGGGTATGGATCGGACAGGTAGGTCTCGGGGTCATAGACCCACCGCGTCTCACCGGTACCCGCGTCGATGGCCGCCGACTGCACGAGCGGGGTCGAGATGTAGACCGTGCCGCCGACCATCAGCGGCGTCGCCTTGAAGTTCCGGATGCCGATCTCGGGACGGGTCTCGCGCAGCGCCTCGAGGTCGAGCGACCCGTCCGGTGATGCCCAGCGCCACGCGATCTCGAGGTCAGAGAAGTTCGACGCGTCGATCTGGTCGAGCGGCGAGTACTTCGTGCCGCCCAGATCGCCCGCGTAGGTCGGCCATTCGCCGTTTGCTGCGCCGTACTGCGCGTGCGCCGGAATGGCCTTCGCGGTAAGCACGCAACACAACGCGGCGGTGGCGATCGCTCCGGACAAACGGCTTGCCATTGGGTCCCCCTCCCTCCCCCTGCCCCTAGCGGTGGTCGTCTCGGAGTGTGTCTCGCAAGGCACAAGCGAGTCCATCAATACCGAAACAGATACGAGATCTTGGTGAAGAACGCCCGATTCGTTCGCTCGAGGTCGCTCGTCGGAAAGACCGTCGGCTCGACCTCGAACCCGCGCTGATACCGGTCATCGTACCCGAGAAAGAATACCGTGCCGGCGTTGATCCGGTAGGTCAACAATAGGTTGTTACCGAGCTTCCCATCGAAGGTGTTGTGCTCCAGGATGTGCCTGAACAACAAGCGGTCGGTGAACTGGTAGTTCGCCCGCCACCTGTAGATCTTCACGTCAAAGATCTCCGCATCGGCGGCGGGGTTCACGAAGCGGCTGAATAGGGCGCGCAGCTCCGTGCGGAGTCGCGAGGTCGGTCTCAGGTGAAACGAGATGTTGCTGTTGGTCGACCGGCCGAGAAACGGGCTCTCCCCGAAGAAAATGCCGTCGCCGCCGTTGAAACCGCCGACGATCGAGAGGATTCGTCCGCTGATGAGGCCAAAGAAGGAATACCCAGTCTTGCGAAAGTCAATGCCTCCGAAGCGCTCGAGATCACGGCTGATGCCGCCCGAGAAGCGCACGTTACGCACGAACTCGAAGTTCGCGTCGCCTCGAAACTGCTCGTCCTCAAGCACACCAGCATGGTTGTAGTTCCTGAGGTAGGTAAAGCTGGGTCCCCAGCTGATGAGCGTGCCCTCCGGCCACCAACGATAGGCGATGTTCGCATCGGTCCGGCGGATATCGACGCGGGGGACGAAGCCGGTCGCGGTCCGGAAGCCCGGGTCGATGCTGCTGTGTGACACGCCGTAACTGAAGTTTCGTGCCTGGCGCGTGAAGTCGAACTCGAGGATTGGGCCGCCGAGGCGTCCGTTCACGGTGTCCTGATGCTCGGATCCGACGGCCGTGAAGCTCACGCTGTGGGTGCGGCCGAGCCGGAACCGGCCATCGACGCCGCCCACGCGGTTGTAGTCCGTGCCGAACTCACGCGCGGTCGCGACGATGCCCACATACGATTCGGAATAGAGGTCATAGCGCAGCCGACCGATGAGCGACTGGGCCGTACGCCCGAATGCGGGGCTCGATCGATCGTCGAGTCGGCCGGGCGCTTCGTCGTCGGCGATGAACACTCCGAGCGTCGTGTTGCCGACTTTTCCAGTGAGCTTGGCGCCATAGCGCGGGTCGACGATCGTGCGCGTGTGCACGAGATTGACCGGGGTGGCGGCCGCGAAGATCTCCTGGCCTTCCAGAAAAAATGGGCGTTGCTCCGGGTAGAAGAGCGCGAACCGCTGATTGACCTCAATCTGCGGGCGGTCGGACTCGATCTGCGAGAAGTCGGGGTTGTAGGTGAAGTCCATCGTGAGGTTGGACGTGACCCCGTACTTGATGCCGATGCCCACCTCCCCCAGCGGGTCGCCTTCATGAAAACTGCCGGCCGTCCGGTCGAGCGCGCCCGTCTGCAAGCCGGTGAACGTCGGTAACAACTCGAGGTTTCTGCTCGTCGACAAGTCGCTCAGCCCGTCCAGCACGCCCATCTGCGTCAGCTGACCCGCGATGTCGCGTGAGACCGGCGACCAGACCAGCGATTCCGATTTCTCGCGGATGTTCCGGCTGATCTGGAACCCCCAGCGGTGCGGCTTGCCGGCCGGCCTCGCGGGGTAGCGCAGGCTCTTGAACGGAATCGACATTTCGGCCGTCCAGCCGTCCTCGACCAACCCGCCGCGTGCGTCGAACAACGCGTCCCAAGACCGATCGCCACGAATGCCGAAGCCACTCGAGCTGCCGCCGCCGCTACTTCCGCCGCCGCTCCCGCTTGAGCTTCCGCCGCTGCTTGATCCGCTGCTCGACCGCCCGACGCTGCTGCGGCTTCTGGAGCCACGACCGCCGGCGTTCACGATCGAATCCCCCGGCACACCGTAGCCGTTGACGGAAAACTGATAGGCACGTTGCTGATCCAGGAACGGATCGAAGAGCACGGACATCCGATCGTCGCCCATGGATTGGTCGCGTTCCGCGCGGTTCGCGCGAATGATGTCGGGGTCGGCGTAGTGGGCATAGAACGCCAGATAGAGGTTGTCGCGGTCGTAGGCGATCCACACCTCCGTGTCCTCCGTGCCGGGAGCGCCCTCGACTGGGCTCGTCTGCACGAAGTTCGTGATGGGCGTCGCCTCCGACCACACTGCATCGTCCAGCCGGCCATCGATCGCCGGCGGCTGCGACGTGCGGAGTGCGACGGCCGTCGGCCGTCCACCTATGGCGAAGCCGCCTCTCCGGTTGCCTTGACGGAAGGACGGCACCGGCGCGTTCGCCGCGCGGTGAGTCGGATCGACCGTGAGTGTCCCTGTGACCGTTCCGGGAGACAATGTCGCAGGTGGCGCCTCGCGCGCGGCCGTTCCGGGACTAAGCGACATCGGCAACGGCGCGTCGCGGACGTCTACGCTGCGCGCCAGCCGCTCGGTGAGGGTCGCGACGACCTCGTCCTGTAACGCAAACAGGTCGCTCGCCGCGCCGTCGACCTTCGCGCTGTGCGTGACCTTGCCGGTCCCGACGTCCACGATCCGGATCGTGATCCGCAGGAGGCCATCGAGCTGTTGGAGCGAGCCGTCGACCAGCGACCTGACGCCGAGCGCTTTCAGGGTACCGAGCAATGCCGCGTTCGCACCGCTATCAGAGCCGGGGGACGGATGGGCCGCGAGCGCCTTGGCAACCGCATTCGCGCCGAGGACCGACCAATCGTGGTGCCGCAGGTCGGTCGCGACGGTTTCGGCAATCCCGGCGCCGACCCACTCGTCGTCGGGTCGCTGACTGAGATTGGTGAATGGGACGACCGCAACGTCGGCACCTGCCGACGAGGCAGAACCGTCGGGGCTGGTTCGCGCCTGCGCGAACGCGACGCCGGGCACGGCCACCAGACACAAGACGGACGACCACGCGCACAAGACCAGGCGTTGCAAGCTCCTGGGGTCTTTTCTGGGTCGATCGAACCGAACCCGTGTGAGGGAGCGCGTCAGCGCCAATCGTCCTCGGTCTTGTCGTCCTTCTGCTTTTCGATCGCGCCAAGCTCGCGCAGGACCTCAGCTGTGTTGCCGCTCGGGAAGCGCGTCGCGTCGACGCGTCGGGCACGGGTCGCCTCGGCGGCGATGGCCAGCGCCAGCGGCGTGCGGCCGGCGTCGTTCGCGACGTCCAGGTCGGCGCCCTGCGCCGCGAGGAGTCGAACGATGGTCGTGAAGTTGCGGGACGCGGCACTGTGCAGCGCGGTGTCGCCGTTTCGATCGGCCGCGTTGACGTCAGCGCTGAGCTCGACCGTCAGCTCGGCCGTCTCTAATGCGTTCCGCTCTTCCGCGTCCGGGTCGCGGAGCGAAGTGTTGAAGAAGCGCCCGCGATTGCTCGCCCCGCGTATGGCCGCCATCAGCGGCGTCGCGAACCCGCCGGCGATATACGGCGGACCGACCCCGCCGGCGCGCTCGTAGACGGGCCGCCAGAGCTCCGTTGTCGTCAGCCGCGGGTCGGCGCCCGCCGCCACAAGCGCACGCATGATCTCCGGGTCGCGAAAGTACGCGGCGAGCCAGAACGGCGTCGCGCTCACTAGCGAGGGGTTGATTGCCCAATCCTGACTGGCGCGGCGGATCGGCGTCCCTTTCTCCAGCCGCGCGTTCGGGTCGGCGCCGTGCCCGAGGAGTTCCCTCACCAGCATCTTGTCGCCACGCAGGATGGCGGCGTGTAATGCGGTGTATCCGGCACCGGCGGCGTTCGGGTCAGCCCCTGCGTCGAGCAACATCGCCCCGAACGCCCGGTGTCCGCTGTGGGCCGCCACGACCAGCGCGCTGGCACCGGTCGGCGCGGTGTCGTCGACGTTGGCGCCGGAGGCGAGAAGTAGGGTGGCCGATTCGATGTCCCCATGCCTGGCGGCAAAGAGGAGCGGCGTGAACCCGCCGCGGTTCCACATCACCCCCTGGTCGTATTGCGACGCGTTGGTGTTCGCGGCGTGCATGAGACGTGGCCGCACGCGCGATCGAGCGGCGACATCCGCGCCGTGCTCGAGCAACGCCTCGACGATCTCACGATGTCCTTGTGCAACCGCCCACATCAGCGCCGTCTGCGCGCGCGACCGCTCTGCGACGTTGACCTCCGCGCCATAGGCGATCAACAGCCGCACGGCGTCGGTGCTGCCGGTCCGCGCGGCGGTCATGATCGGCGTCTCTCCCTCCGGCAACGCCACGTTGGGGTCGGCACCAGCCACGAGCAGCCGTTCGATCATCGGCGCGCTGCCGTTGTCGGCCGCGAGCCAGAGCGACGTGGCACCGAGCTCGTTGGCGGCGTTGACGTTGGCGCCAGACTCGATCAACATCGTGACGGTGTCGAGGTCGTCTCGATATGCGGCCCAATGGAGTGCTGTCGCGCCGTCCGCCTGCGGCGCGTTGACATCGACCCCCTCCGCCAGCAACGCTCGAACGGCGTGCGCGTCCCGAGACTTGACCGCCTCGACCAACCGTTCCTCGGGGCCCGCTTTTGCCAAGGCCTCTGCAGAGGCCGCCGTCGCCCGCGCTTCGGACGACAGCCCCGCCTCGGCCAAGGCCGTGGCGGACACCACCAAGACGGCTGCCGTCAGAACGCCGCAGCGAATGAACCGTTCAGCGCGCATGGATGTAGTCTCCGCAGGCAAGAGTCACGAAGAGGAAGGGCGATTCTGAAACCCCGACCAACACCTCATCCTACCGCACGCGCGTAGTCGTTGACAACGGCTGAGGATGCGGCCAAACTACTGTGTCTTTTAGTCTTCTGGGCAGCCGAGCCTGAAAGGGGCGGTTCGTGAAGGGGAGCTTTTACGCTGTCGCCGCTATCGCGGTGACCGTCGTGGTCCCAGGTGTGTTGCTGGCCGCAGAACGGGCGCCGCAGGCTGAGACGCGTGACGGCGCCCCGGTGTCGCCTCAACGTGCCCTCCTCGATCGCTACTGCGTCACGTGCCACAACGGAGACTTCGTGAGCGGGACCGACGAGCCGCGGTCGCTGCTCGTCTCGCAGCTGCGCGCCGTCGGGCTGGCACTCGACGACGTCGACGTGAACGACGTCGCGGAGCATCCCGAGGTGTGGGAGAAGGTCGTGCGCAAGCTGCGCGTCGGTGCGATGCCGCCGCAGCCCCGACCGCGCCCCGACAAGGAAACCTACGACGGGTTTCGGGCGTGGCTCGAGGATGAACTCGATCGGGCGGCCGAGACTAACCCTAATCCCGGCCGTACGCAGGCCTTTCATCGCCTTAACCAGACCGAGTATCGGAACGTCATCCGCGACCTGCTCGATCTCGACATCGACGTTAGCGAGTGGATTCCCGCCGACGCGCCCGACCGGCATGGGTTCGACAACAACGCCGGCGCGCTGTCGCTGTCGCCCGCCTTACTCGACCGCTACGTGTCGGCGGCGCGGAAGGTCAGCCGGCTCGCGATGGGCAGCCCGCCGTCCGGTGGCGCCGTCATCCAGACCTACGATGTCCCGCTGAACCTGATTCAGGACAACCAGCAGAGCGAGGACCTCCCGTTCGGCTCGCGCGGGGGCGTGGCGATTCGCTATCACTTCCCGGTCGACGGCGAGTATCGAATCCAGGTCCGCCTTCGGACAAACTATGTCGGCTACGTGCGGGGGATCGACCAGGCGCACGAGATCGAGCTCCGCCTCGACGGTCGACGCATCGAGCAGTTCACCTTCGGCGGCGAAGCCCCGGGCACGCCCGCCCCGATCAGCTTCGCCGGTAACATCCGCGGCACAGACGACTGGGAGTCGTACACGCTGCACGCCGATGACGGCCTCGAGGTGCGGATCGCGGTTACGGCGGGGCCGCACATCGTCGGGATCTCGTTCCCCCGCGAAACCTGGGAGCCGGACGGCATCTTGCAGCCGCGCCAGACCGGATTCGCCCTGGCCATCAACGATATGCCGGACGGCAATCCCGCCCTGGGCAGCGTGCAGATCAGTGGCCCCTACTCGGTGGACGGCCCAGGGGACACACCGACCCGCCGGAGAGTCTTCTCCTGCACCCCCGCGACCGCTTCTGACGAGGCTCCCTGCGCCCGCGAAATCCTGTCGGCGCTCGCGCGGCGAGCCTACCGCCGCCCGGTCACGGACGCCGACGTCGACACCCTGGTGGACTTCTACGAATCCGGTCGATCCGACGGCAGCTTCGACGAGGGCATCGGGTTCGCGCTGGAGCGTCTGCTGACGGATCCGGAGTTCCTGTACCGGATCGAACGCGACCCGGTAGACGCGGCGGCCGCCACCGCGTATCCCGTGGGCGACGTGGAGCTCGCATCGCGGTTGTCGTTCTTTCTGTGGAGCAGCATTCCGGACGACGAGCTGCTGGATCTTGCAGAACGAGGCGCCCTTAGTGACCCCGACGTCCTGAGGCAGCAGGTGCGGCGTATGCTAGGCGACGCGCGAGCTAGGGCGCTCGTCGAGAACTTCGCCGGCCAGTGGCTCCATCTGCGGAACATCGACAGCGTGTATCCGGACCCGCTCGAGTTCCCGGAGTTCGATGAGAACCTCCGTGAGGCTTATCGGACCGAAACGGAGCTCTTTATCGAGGACTTGCTACGCGGGAACCAGAGCATCCTGGAACTACTCGCGGCGAACTACACCTTCGTCAACGAGCGGCTCGCCCGGCACTACGGGATCCCCAACGTCTATGGGAACCGGTTCCGAAAGGTGACGTTCGATCGCAACCAGCGTGCCGGCCTGCTCAGTCACGGGAGCCTGATGACGGTGACGTCGTATCCCAACCGCACATCACCCGTCCTGCGGGGCAAATGGGTGCTCGAGAACCTGCTGGGGGCGCCCCCCCCGGAGCCGCCGCCCGACGTGCCGACCCTCGCGGAAGAAAACGAAGAAGGCGAACCGCTGTCGATGCGGGAGGCGATGGTGATGCATCGCGAGAACCCCGCCTGCGCGGTGTGTCACGCCCCGATGGACCCGATCGGCTTTGCGCTCGAGAACTACAACGCGGTCGGGAAATGGCGCCCCACGAGCGAGGCGGGAACGGCGATCGACGCAAGTGGGATGCTGCCAGACGGCGCGGCGTTCGACGGGCCGACGGGTCTGCGGGACCTGCTGCTGGCACGCCCTGGCGATTTCGTCGGCACAGTCACCGAGAAACTGATGATGTACGCATTGGGCCGGGGTCTGGAGTACTATGACGCCCCGACCGTCCGAAAGATCGTTCGAGAGGCGGCTGGCGAAGACTATCGCTGGTCGTCTATCATCCTAGGAATCGTGCAGAGCACCGCGTTCCAGATGCGGAGGTCCGACTCATGATGATCACCAAGAAGGCCATCCCGCGCCGCACCGTGCTGCGGGGTCTCGGCGCCACGCTCGCGCTGCCGTTGCTCGACGGCATGGTGCCGGCGTTTGCCGCGCTCCGAAACAGCGCAGCCCACCCGGTGCGCCGGTTTGGCGTCGTCTACGTGCCGAACGGTATGGCGATGAAGCACTGGACGCCGGAGACGGACGGGGAGGCGTTCGCGATCACCCGTCTGCTCCAACCGCTCGAGGCGTATCGCGATCAGATGACCGTGCTGACGGGGTTGAACGGCGTGCAGAGCAACGCCGGCGTCCACGCCAGCGCCGCGACACGCTTCCTGACCGGTGTGACGCCGGAGCGGAGCGAAGCGAGCCTGCGGGCGGGTATCTCCGTCGACCAACTGATCGCGCGCGATTTCGCCAAGCACACCCAGCTCGCGTCGCTTGAGATCGCGCTCGACAGCCGGGACGTGTCCGGCTCGTGCGACGTCGGGTTCAGCTGCACCTACACAAACACGATCGCCTGGCGCAACGAGACGACGCCGCTGCTTGGTGAGAACAATCCGCGTGTCGTGTTCGAGCAGCTCTTCGGCGATGCTGGCTCGACCGACCCGGCCGCGCGCCTCGCGCGCATCAAGAAGGACCAGAGCATTCTGGATTCCGTGACTGAGAAGGTCGACGCGATCCAGCGCGACCTGGGCCCGAACGACCGGCTCCGAGTCGACGAGTATCTTGAGGCCGTCCGCGACATCGAGCGCCGCATCCAGACCGCCGAGAAGCAGAGCGACCGCGAGCTGCCGGAGGTGGATCAGCCCGCCGGAATCCCGGCGACGTACGAAGAGCACGCGAAGCTGATGTTCGATATGCAGCTACTGGCGTATCAGACGGATCTAACGCGTGTCACCACCTACATGATGGCGCGCGAGATCAGCGGACGGACGTATCCGGAAATCGGCGTGCCCGACTCGCACCACCCGACGTCACATCATCGGGACGACCCCACGCTGTATGAGAAGGTCGCGAAGATTAACTCGTTCCACCTCTCACTGTTCTCGTACTTCCTGGAGAAAGCGCGGGCGACGCCGGACGGTGACGGCAACCTCTTGGACCACATGGTGATGCTCTACGGAGCCGGCATGTCCGACAGCAACCGCCACGACAACAAGGGGCTCCCGCTCGTCCTAATTGGCGGCGGGTCGGGTCAGCTCAAGCCGGGTGGTCGCCACATGCGATACGCCGACAAGACGCCGGTGACCAACTTGCACCTGACCATCCTCGACAAGATGGGCGTGCCGGTCGACAAGATGAGCGACAGCACCGGCAAGCTCGACTTGCTGACTGTCGGCTAGTCGGTCGTCGGCACTTCAACGTACATTGAAGGGCCCGGCTTTCGCGCCGGGCCTTTTCTTTCGTACAGGAGAACAACACTTGTTGCGGAGCGCTCGTCTCGTTTAGGCTAGGCGTTCTTCCAGGAAGGACCAATGGCTCAAGTCTCGATTACCGTCAACGGCAAGCGGCGCACGGCCGACGTCGAGCCACGGATGCTCTTCGTCCACTTCTTGCGCGAGCAGCTCAATCTGACCGGCACACACGTCGGCTGCGACACGAGCCAGT
>CAZYFH010000029.1:0-7653 GCA_964646815.1 uncultured Vicinamibacteraceae bacterium
AGCTCCAGAGGAAGAACGACAGCCGCGACGCAAGCTCCAGGTCTGACACCTGATAAGGCGCGCCAGGCTGGGCGTCGGCTGGGTCGATCTCGACACGAAACAGGAACTCGGGGTCGACCAGAATGCCGCGCAGCGCGAACTCGATGCCCGACTCGAAACTGCCGTTCGCCCGTCCGACCTCGTAAAACGCCATCAACGCCTCGACGTCGTCGTCGGTGACCGGCCGCCGAAACGCGCGCCGCGCGAGGGTGCCGAGAATGGCCTCAGCGCAAGTGGCTTCGTCTGCCGTGCCCTCGGGCATGCACGCGAAGATGCGCTGCCGGCTCGGCGTGCCGGTCTCATCCGATGGCGCGGTCGGTTCGAACGGCCCTTCGATCTCCACGCGCCAGACCGCCATCGGGGCATCCCGGTCTCCGGCGTAGTGATACGTCTCCGCCGCGCTGACGGGCTCGAGCACGCCCTCGGCGATGGCACTCGTCCGCAGGAACGAGAGCGCCACCTCGCGACTCCCCGCCGTCACCGGCAGGCGGACCTGGAGGTCGGCGTCGGCATCCCGCTCGTACGGTGTCAGGTTGAAGACCGCGTTCCACGCCTCACGCTGGCCATCGGCGCCGATCTCGAACTCGGCGACGCGGGCCCGATCGAGTCTCACTTCGAGCCGGTTGCGCCGCTGTAGCCCTTTGATGGCATCGCCGTGCGTCCGCTCCAGGGTGATGCGAATCTCGTACACCCCGTCCACGGGGAAGTAATGACGCATGGCGACCCCGCCGCGCGTTCCGAACGGATGGAGCTCGCTCATCCGTGCATGCTGCAGGAGCACCGGAGACGTGGAGTAGGTTGCGGTCGTGGCGCGGATCGACGGCTGGCCCACGGCCAGTTCCGCGATCTTGCTGGCGGCAAGCATGTAGCGCTCGAGCAGCGACGGCGACAGAGACAGCACATCGGCAATGTTGTCGAAGCCGTAGCTCAGATCATCGGCCGGCAAAAGCTCGCGGCCGTCAATGTCGAGCGCAAGCAGGTCACGGACGGCGTTCGTGTACTCCGTCCGATTCAGCCGGTGAATCGTCTCGATACCGGGGTTCGGTGCAGCCGTGGAGACGCGGTCGAGCTCAGACTCCAGCCACCCCGTGAACGCGTCGTAAGTCGTCTCATCGGGCCTGGGGCGCGGGCGTGGCGGCATTTCGCGCGTGCGGAGCTTGCGCACGACTTTTTCCCACACCTCTGCACTGTGACCGACCTCGTCGACATCAAGCGATTCGAGCGTGAGCCCGGCGGTCCGGAGGCGGTCGCTGTGGCACGTGACGCAGTACTGGTCGAGCACCGCACGATACGCGGCCTCCGGCGCGACGACCCCCTGAGCTGAGACCCTCGCCTGGCCGACCAGGCAGACGGCCGCCAGACAGCTTCCAACGACGGCGGGTCTGATAACGTTGAGCATGCCTCTACAGTATGAATTATATGGCCTCGGCCGCCGCTTTGGCCCAGGAAACTTTGCGCGGACGTTGTCCGAAGCGAGCAGGTCGGAACCGGGGGCCAGGCCGTGTGGAACGGGCGTCGCAACGCGGATATAATCGCTCGAAATGTCACTGCCTGTGCGAGTTTCAATCGGCGTCTGCGCCCTGCTGCTGGTCGCCGGCATGGCGACCGCGCAGTCGCGTGACGCTCCGATTCCGCACGATGTCGGTCAGAGCGTCACCCCGGCCTTCGAGGGCTGGTTTCCGAACGCCGACGGCACGTTCAGCCTGTCGTTTGGCTACATGAACCGTAACTTCAAGGAAACCCTCGACATCCCGATCGGCCCGGGCAACGCGTTCGATTTCGGACCGGCCGACCAGGGCCAGCCGACGCATTTCCTCGCGCGGCGCCACGCCGGCGTCTTCACGGTCGTGGTGCCCGCCGACTTCGGCGATCGCCAGTTGACATGGACGCTGGCCAGCGGCGGCGAGACGATTGCCATTCCCGGCCATCTCCGGCCCGAATGGGAAATCGATGCGCTGCACGAGATCACGAGCGGCAATCGGCCGCCGATGCTGAAGTTCGACCCCGATGCCGAGGCGTCACAGGGACCGGGCGGCGCACATTCGAGGCTTGAAGCCAGCACCGGACGTCCGGTGACACTGGAGGTCTGGGCGAGCGACGACGGCATCAAGAAGCGGCAATCACCGCGAGAGCGAGTGCTTGGCGTCGCGTGGAGCAAGTACCGCGGACCTGGGAACGTCGAGTTGGGTCAGGCGCGACCGCAAATCGATGCCCACGGCAAAGCGACGACGACGGCCACGTTCGACGAGCCGGGCAGCTATATGCTTCGGGCGCTGGTATGGGACGACTCTGGCCCGCAGGGTCAAATCATGGCCGGCGGGTTCCAATGCTGCTGGACCAACGGGTTTGTCGAGATCACGGTGAGGTGAGGAACCAAATGACGACAACGAAGATGTTCACCATCGGCACACTTGGCATGCTGCTCGCCACGACCGCGCCGGCTGCGGCGCAGACGACGACCGACGCTACCTTCGCGAAGGACGTCGCGCCCATCCTGCAGCGGAGCTGCCAGACGTGCCACCGTACCGGGAGCATGGCGCCGATGTCGCTTGTCACCTACCAGGAGGTGCGGCCCTGGGCGCGCGCGATCAAGGAGAAGGTCGCCAACCGCATCATGCCGCCGTGGCATCTGGACAAGACCGTGGGCATTCGCGATTTCAAGAACGACATCTCGTTGAGCGACGCGGAGATCGACGCCGTCGTTCGCTGGGTCGACGCAGGGGCGCCGCTCGGGAATCCCGCCGACATGCCACCACCGATTGATTGGCCCGACGGCGACGTCTGGCACCTCGGCGAGGAGCAAGGGTACGGCGAGCCCGATCTGGTCGTCCGTTCGACACCCTGGACCCAGGCACCGGAGGGACAGGACCAGTGGTATCAGCCGGTCGTCGATACCGGCCTGACGGAGGACCGCTGGGTGCGCGCCCTCGAAGTGCGTCCCTCCCTGGAAGGCCGGCCCATCGTCCACCATGTCGTGACCTATCTCATCCAGGACGAGAGCGACGACGACTTCGAGGCGGCGGTTGATGTGCCCGGCAGCGGCTCGTACTTCACTGAGTTCGCCGTCGGCAAGATCGGCGATGTCTTCCGCGAGAACACCGGCAAGCTGCTGAAGGCCGACTCGCAGATTCGCTTCGACATCCACTACCACTCGGTCGGCGAGGAGATCAGCGATTCCAGCGAGGTCGGGATCTGGCTCTACCCCAAGGGGTATGTGCCCAAGTATCGCGTCTACCCCCAAGCGATGGGCGTGCGCCAGTCGATGGCCACACTCGACATCCCGCCAGGCGAGGTCACCGAGCACGAGGCGTTCGTCCCGCTGCGGTTGCCGGCGCGGCTCGAAAACTTCCAGCCGCACATGCACATCCGCGGCAAGGCGATGTCGATGGAAGCGATCTATCCGGACGGCCGGACAGAGATGCTGAACTACGTCGACCGCTTCGACTTTAACTGGCACGTGAACTACGTCTACACCGACGACTCCGCGCCGGTGCTGCCGGCCGGCACGATCATCAAGCTGACGGCCTGGCACGACAACAGCAGCGCGAACCGCGCCAATCCTGACCCGTCGCAGTGGGTGGGCTGGGGCCAGCGCAGCTATGACGACATGTATCACGCCCACGTCAACGTCGTGTATCTGACGGACGAGGACTACGACCAGATCGTCGAAGCGCGCAAGGCGACCACGGACAACGACGAGTGAGGCGCATCGCACTCCTCGTGTCGCTGCTGATGGGGGCCGCGGCGTCGGGTCTCGCCCAGACCGGCACCACGAACGGCGAGTGGCGCGCCTATGGCGGCGACGCGGGTAGCACCCGCTACGCGCCCCTCGATCAGATTGCCCGCGACAACGTCGGCGACCTCGAGATCGCCTGGCGCTGGAAGACAGACAACTTCGGACCGCGCCCCGACTACAACTACCAGGCCACGCCGCTCATGGTTGGCGGGACCCTCTATGTCACTGCCGGTACCGGCCGCGACGTGGTCGCCATCGACGCCGCCACCGGTGAAACGCTCTGGCTGTGGCGCTACGACGAAGGCGAACGGGGCAACCGCGCGCCGCGCAAGAACCACCGTGGCGTCGCGTACTGGACCGATGGCACGGCCGCACGCATCCTCTACATCACCGCCGGCTACCGCCTCATCTCGCTCGACGCCGCTACCGGCCATCCCGACCCCACGTTCGGTGACCAGGGCGTCGTCGACCTGTTCGACGGCCTCGACCGACCACGTCCGGAGATCGGTCAGATTGGCGCCAGCTCTCCACCGATGGTCGTTGGCAATGTAGCGGTCGTCGGCTCCGCGCTCAGTGCGTTCGCCCGCACGCGGGAAAACATCGCCGGCTTCGTACGTGGGTACGACGTCCGGACCGGTGAGCGGCGCTGGATCTTCCACACGATTCCGCTACCTGGCGAGCTCGGCAACGAGACCTGGGAGAACGACTCCTGGCGGTATACCGGCAACGCCGGCGCCTGGGCGCCGATGGCCGCCGACCCCGAGCTTGGCTACGTCTACCTGCCTCTCGAGACCCCGACCAACGACCTCTATGGCGGCGACCGACCTGGCGACAACCTGTTCGCCGAAAGCCTCGTCGCGCTCGACGCCGCGACCGGCGAGCGTGTGTGGCACTACCAGTTCATCCATCACGGCATCTGGGACTGGGATATCCCGACCGCCCCGATGCTGGTTGACATCACGGTCGACGGCCGCGCGATCAAAGCGATCGCGCAGGTGACCAAGCAGGCGTGGACGTATGTGTTCGACCGCGTCACGGGCGAGCCGGTGTGGCCGATCGAGGAGCGTGCCGTGCCGAGCGGCAACGTGCCGGGTGAGTGGTACGCTCCGACGCAACCCTTTCCGACGAAGCCGGCACCATTCGATCGGCAAGGCATCACGAACGATGACCTGATCGACTTCACCGCCGAGATCAAGGCGGAGGCCATGCGGATCGCTTCAGAGTTCCGAATGGGGCCCATCTTCACGCCGCCAACGGCCGCGGGCGACACGAGCGTGCGGGGGACCCTGATGCTCCCGGGCCTGACCGGCGGGGCCAACTGGCAAGGCGGTGCGGTCGACGCGGAAACGGGCGTCCTCTACGTCTCGTCGATCACGAATCCCATGCGTGGCGCAGCACGGCCTCCGACCGGCGATTTGCCGAATTTCGCGGCGGCCGCCCGCGCAGCCGGGAGCCGGCCGCGCACGGCGGCCGCCGGGTGCGGAATGATGGGACCGCTCGGGCTGCCGCTTGTGAAGCCTCCATGGGGCCGTATCACCGCCATCGACCTCAACACTGGCGAACACCTCTGGATGAGGCCGAACGGCGACACGCCCGACTGCGTCAAGAACCACCCGGCGCTCGCAGGCCTCGACATCCCGCCGACCGGGAAAGCAGAGCGGGGCGGGATCCTGGTGACGAAGACGCTCGTGTTCGCCGGGGAAGGGTCAGGGTTGTTTGCCGCGCCGCGCGAGACGGGCGGGCCGATGTTTCGCGCCCACGACAAGCTGACGGGTGAGGTCGTGTCGGAACTCGCGCTGCCCGCGAATCAGAGTGGGCTGCCGATGAGCTATCTGGTCGATGGGAAACAGTACATCGTCGTCGCGGTCGGCGCGCGGAATCACCCCGCCGAGCTGGTCGCGCTGTCGCTGCCATGATGCGTGGTCCGGGCCGTGAGCCCCGGACAATAAGGAGCACACCGATGACATACCGTCTTTTCTCGCGAGTGACCGTCCTCGCCGCCGCAGTCGTGCTGGCCACCACCGGGCTCGCGTCGGCGCAAGCGCCGGCAACGTTCACCAAGGACGTCGCCCCGATTCTCTTCGACAACTGCGTGAGCTGCCATCGACCCGGCGAGGTGGCACCGATGCCGCTGCGTTCATATGACGAGGTCAGGCCGTGGGCACGCGCCATCAAAGACAAGGTCCTGACGGGCGACATGCCGCCCTGGTTCCCGGACCCGGACTTCGGGACCTTCAAGGACGACGCGCGGCTGACGGAACGGGAGATCAACACGATCGCGCGGTGGGTCGACACGGGCGCGCCACAGGGCGATCCGGCCGACCTTCCGGAGCTGCCGACCTTCACCGACGGTTGGGCCCTTGGTGAGCCGGACCACGTCATGACGCTCCCGGAGGTCACCGTCCCGGCGGAGGGCAACGACTACTATCCCGACCTCTCGTTGACCGTGGACTTGACGGAGAAGCGGTGGATCAGGGCGATCGAGGTCCGACCGAGCAATCGGGAGGTCACGCATCACCAGGTGATCTTCACCACGGGCCAGGGCGAGATGGGCTCGAGCGGGTTCTTCGACGTCCTGGCCGTCTGGTCGGTCGGGACCAACCCACACGAGTTTCCCGAGGGGATGGGCCGCTGGGTCCATCCAGGGCAGGAGCTGACCATCAACGCGCACTACCACCCGAGTGGCGAGGTCCAAACCGATCAGACACGCATCGCGCTGTACTTTGGCGAGGGCGAGATGCAGAAGGAAGTCGTCGCGGCTCTGGCCGGCACGATGAGCTTCGAGATCCCGGCGCACGCGGATAACCACGAGCTCCGCTCGTCCTACATCATCGACCAGGACGTGAGCGCGATCTCGTATTTCCCGCACATGCACGTGCGCGGAAAGGACATGAAGCTGGTGGCGAACTTTCCGAACGGGGAGACCCAGACGCTGATCAGCGTGCCCGAGTACGACTTCGACTGGCAGCTGTTCTACTACCCCGACCGCCGCATCGCGCTCCCGGCCGGCACGCGGCTCGACATCATCGCGCACTACGACAACTCGGCGGCGAACCCGAACAACCCTGACCCCGACAAGGCCGTCGGCTTCGGCTTGCAGACGACCGACGAGATGATGTTCACCGTGCTCGAGTTCTACCCCGACGAGGGCGTCAGCCCGAGGCCGGCCTCCGATGAGACGCGCCGCGACGCGTTGATTGCTTCGCTACCAGCATCGTCGGCGTATCGCGTCGACCTCCAGATGATGGGGCAGGCGTTGCCGAGCGCCCTGCATCTACCGAGGGACGGCGAGGGCACGTGGTATATCCCGATCCGCGGTAATCTCATGTCCATGCCGGCAGAGAACATCGTCTGGGACGGGAACGTCTATCGCTTCGACATGCAGCTCCGGCTGGGACCGATGCAAAGCGACCTCGTCGTCGAGGGGACCATCGGAGACGACGGTGCGATCCAGGGCACGTTCGAAGGAACCGGAATGGTACCGTTCTCGGCGTTCGAGGGAACCTTGGCCGGCAACACCAACTAGACGGGGGCTGCGCCCCGAACTCCCGAGGTTCGCTTCGGGGGCCGACGACCGGAAACGGTCGCCGCCCCCCGAAGACCAGCAGCACGCGGAAGCCCTCGTCGATTCGCCGCTCTCGCTCGCCGGGGCCCTCGGCCAGCCCGTAGATCACGTCCGCGGCGAGACACGCCCGCAACACCGTCTGGATCGCCGCTTCCGTCTCGGGCGCCAGCCTCCGCCCGGGCGGTCCAACACCCAGTGAGAGCGAGAGGTCGACCGGGCCGATGCCGGGTACCGAAACGATCTCCTCGACGTGGTATATCCCGATCCACGGGAACCTCATGGTCATCCCCACCGAGCACATCACCCGGGACGG
>CAZYFH010000029.1:7663-48947 GCA_964646815.1 uncultured Vicinamibacteraceae bacterium
GACATGCCGCGCAGGCATCGGTCCGATGCGCGGCGATGTCGTCGTTGACGGGACCGTCAAGGACGGGGCGCAATCAAGGGTGCATTCGACGGGGCCGGGATGGTGCCGTTCTCGGCGTTCGAGGGTACGCTGGCCGGGCAACAACTAGACGACGACGGTGATGCCGTGACCGCGCTGTGCGCGTTTGGCAAACGGCCAAGGCGTGCACAGCGCGCCTCGCGGGCGCGGAGTGGGGCTCTTTAGGGGGGGCAAGCAGCAGAGCCCCGTCTAACCGAAGACCAGCAGTACGCGGAAGCCTTCCTCGATCCGCCGGTCTCGCTGACCCGACCCCTCGGCCAACCCGCAGATAACGTCCGCGGCGAGACACGCCGCCAACACGGTCTGGATCGCAGCCTCGGTCTCGGGCGCCAGCGTGGGTCCCGGCGGGCCAACGCCGAGCGAGAGCGCCAGGTCCACCGGACCGATGAAGATCGCGCCGATGCCGGGCACCGTCACGATCTCGTCGACGTTGGTTACCCCTTCGGTCGACTCGATCATGATCATGGCGAAGAGCTCACCCGACGGGTCGAGCGGCCAGACATCGGCGCGGCGTGCGTACTCCCCCACCGGCAGACCCCAGTATCGAGCGGCCCGGCCCGGTCCCCACCCGCGCAAGCCGACAGGCTCCCGCCCCGTCTCGCCATGCTGCGGCGGGTACCGCATAGCGCGCACGGCCCGCTCCGCCTGCGCGCGCGTCTCGATTCGCGGAAACACCACACCGAACGCCCCCATGTCGAGCACCTGTTTCACCATGAACCGGACAGGCTCATCGCCCTCGCTGGGGATGCGGACCATGGGCGCTCGTATCGGGCGCGTGGTGCCTGCTGGCTTGAGCTCGGCGAGCCGCGTGTCGAGCCGGTCGAGCAGATACGGCCCGTGTTCCAGGTCGATGAACTGCCAGTGCTGGCCGACCAGCGCTTCGCCGCCGACTTCCAGCTGTTCGATGAGGCTGTTGAGCCGTGGGGCGTCCTGGCCGGTGAGGGAGGGCGACCAGAGCCACAGCGGGAGCACGGCGCCGATACCCAAGGCGAGACGAGCTCTCATGCCACGCATTCTACGCGCCACTCCTGTTACGCGGAGTCCGGAGCCCACTTGACGTGTAGCTAGAGAGGCCTCAGGGGGCCTGCCGACCAAGCTGCAACTGACCCCTCACGGCTGGTGTGCCGTGCGTAGTGAGCCCGGGGGAGTAGGAGCCCGGGGGAGAGGCTACGGGTTCAGCGGTTGACGTTGACGGTCACGTCCTGATGCGCCGCGAGCCCGCCGTCATGGCCGAGCGCGCGAAGAATGTAGTTGCCGGGCGCATCGAAGGTCACATTCGCGACCCAGCGGCCGTCCTCGGGCGCGTCCGGTGTGCTCCACCCTGGTGACCAGGGCGAGTCGTTGCCCTCGCGGGTGTCCTCCCAGACCTTGATCTGCGGCGGGTCGAAGGTCACGTTGCCCGCTCCGCGGTAGACGAACCACGACATCCGCAGGCCGGTGGCGCTGTCGGTCGTGATCCGGCCGGGCAACGTTGAGCTTGTGGGCCCCAGAGGGCGCGCCGTCGGCAAGTCATCGTCGGTGACGACTGCGGTCAGCGTCAGCGGTTCGCCGACCCGGACGGTCCGAGTCTGGGCACCCTCCACGGCGATCATCGGGACCACGTTCTTCTCCGATTCCGGCGTCGCCCCGGCCGCGCCAGATGCGCCGAAGTTCGCCTGCACCACCAAATCGTTGATGTAGTAGTCGCGTTTCAGCGTCCCGTAGGCCCGCTCGGTCTGTCCGTTGGTCGTCAGCGTCCAGACGATCTCCTTGTCGCCGAAATCCGCTGGCACGCGGATCCGGAAGACAAAACGGTTTCGTCGCGGCAGGAAGCGCGTCGGTTGGTCGTAGTCCGGGCCGCCCGGCTCGATCCCGTTCTCGGGACCGACAGGAACGTCAATCTCCTCTTCCCAGTTCCGGTTCATGTAGCCGAAGACCAAGTTGAAGGAGCCGTCGTCGTTCTGCTCCCACCCCTCGTATGCGGGCGCGATGGTCTGGCCGGTTGCGAATGACTGTTGGGCGTGGCCACTTGGCAGCACCACGAGTGACACAGCCACCACGACGAGAACCGCAATCGCCACTCTACGCAACATCGCTACTCCCTCACCGAATCGTTTCTACTGGCCCTCGTTGGCGTTCACCGTGTCGTCGGTCGTCCCGCATGTGATGCAGCCGATGTCGCTACCGCCGTCGGCCTGCAGCATCGCCTCGCGCGCGGCCACCTCGGCCGCGAACTCCTCGTCATCCATGAAAGACGCCTGGACGAGGTTGATAAACATGTTGTCGACGGACCGGTGCCCCGACCCAGACCAGTTCCGCGGGTCCACCACGTTTGGGTTCGTCGGCGAGTTATCAAAGTAGCCGGTCACGTGCAGGATCGTCCCCTTGGGGAGGAGCGGTGCCGCGTCATCCTGGTATTTGTAGACCCTGACCCAGTTGTGATCGTAGCCGGAGCAGTTGAGCGTCTGGACCGTCGTGCCCCAGACGGCGTCGAGGCACATCCGCACACCGGGGGCGTGCATATGTGGCTCGTAGACGCTGAGCTTCGCGTTCTCCGGCAGCGTGAAGTAGGCATCGGCTCGCTGGTTCGACTCCATCGCGCGGATGTCCAGATCCGGGCCGTTGCCGAAGAAGAGGAGCTGCATCTCCCTCTCCGGCTCATACCCCTTCGGGTGGAACTTGAAGCCGACCTCAAGACGTGCGGTCGTGTCGGTGCCGTTCGAATGCAGGTGCGTCGACGGCCACACAAGCGTCGATCCTGCCTTCATTAGCTTTCCGGCTTGCGCGTCGAAGACGTCGGCGTTACGCCCGACCTCGTGCACGGGCCATGCAGCCGAGGCGTTACTCGGAGGCTCATCAGGGGCAATTACCGACAGCGCCGAGTGGTGCACGACGAACAGGCCGCCGACGGTGTCTGACTTCACGCCCCGCTGCAGGTTGTTCCGCTCCTTGTACTCGATGGCGGCGACATACCGATCTTCGGTGAGCCCGGTCTCCGCGACGCCGAGGCTCCCCCACCAGTCGGGGGCGTCACCCGGGACGTCGAACGAGGGTGACGACACGATGAGATCCGGCTGCCCGATCTCCCAGTCGTCGACATCGATGAACGCCGGCGGCGTCGGCATGTCAGCCGGGTCGCCCTGAGTGGCCCCGTTGTCGGCCCACTGGGCGATCGTCGCAATTTCCGCGTCGCTCAACGACCAGTCGTCCTTGAACTCCTGAATGCCGATGTCCTTTTCGATGAACCACGGCGGCATCACGCCCATCTTGTCGCGCAGCCCGGTGCGATATTTGATGGCGCGCGCCCACGGCCGCACGTCCTCGTAGCTGATCAACGACATCGGCGCCAGCGAGTCGGGCCGATGGCACTTCTGGCAGCTCCGCTGCAGAATCGGTGCGATGTCCTTCGTAAACGTTGGCTCCATCGCGGTCTGGCCGGCCGCAGTTAAGGGGGTGGCCACCAACACGATCGCCGCGAGGCCGAGCATCTTCGACGTGGTCATCATACGGATCCTCACTTTGGAAGCATAAAATACGAGTTTACTAAGCATAACGCAGATGGGCTCGATCAAAAACGTGGCAGCGCGCGATCCGCCTCAGGCCACTCCTCAGCGACCCAATACGGCCGCAACCGGCCGCTGGTTCCGGCAGTCCCCGAGCAACCAGTGAGGACCGCCAGGCGGCATTCCAGTGCTTCTCGGCGGACGGCGCCCAGACGCCTTAAATGATGGCACTTCGCGCCGTTGCTGCGGTAGCATGCTCTGTAGGAGTGCTACAGGCGCTGTCCCCCGAGCCCCCCCATGAAGACGCACGCCGACGCCTTCGTGTCAGCGGTCACCGCGGCCCTCACACTGCTGGCGACAGCAGTTGCGGCGGCTTCCCCGCAGGACTCGCTTCCGATACCCATTCCCCAGCTTGCCGCGTTCGCGGGCGGCCCGACAGGCCAGGCCGGGGGGCGCTCCAACACGGTCGACCGCCGGCTCGTGGACGCGGCGCAGGGACGGAACCTGGCCGCGATGCGTGCCCTGCTACGCGACGGCGTCAACGTCGATGCGCCGCACTCCGACGGCGCGACTCCGCTGGCCTGGGCTGTCCACTGGGACCATCACGCCATGGTTGATCTGCTCGTCTCCGCAGGCGCCGACGCGAGCGCCGCCAACGACCTCGGCATGACCCCGCTCATGCTTGCCTCCACCAACGGGAGTGCGCCGATGGTTGGCAAGCTGCTGGAGGCGGGGGCGGATCCGAGCGCGGCCCGTCCCAGCGGTGACACCGCGCTCATGATGGCCGCGAGGTCGGGCAACGCGCGAGTGGTGAGGCTGCTGGTCGCCGCGGGTGCCGACGTCAACCGCGCAACCGCCGGCGGGCATACCGCGCTGATGTGGGCAGCAGCCGAGCGACAGGTCGATGTTGTGAGGCTTCTGGCTGAAATCGGCGCCGACGTTCATGCCCGGGCAGCCACTCGCACTCGGCCGCCACGCGCCGGAGGGTATGGGCGCAAGGAACCGACCGTCCTGAGTCGGTTCGAGGCTGTCAATCCCGCCGCGCTACCTCGCGACGGAGACCTGGACCCGCCACGGCCGGAGGGCGGGTTCACGCCCTTACTCCATGCTGTCCTGGCCGGTCATCTGGAGAGCGTTCGTGTACTCCTGGCTGCGGGTGCCAACATCGACGAGGCGGCGCCTGACGGCGTCACGGCGCTCATGCTGGCCCTCACGAAGCGCCACTCTGAGATCGCGCAGTTCGTGCTGGACGCAGGTGCGGATCCGAGCCCGGCCGACGCTGGCTACACGGCGTTGCACCTCGCCACCGCCACGGGGGAGTTGGCCGTTGCTGAGTCGCTGTTGGTCCGGGGGGCGGATCCCAACGAACGCCTCGAACGTCCGCAGCGCCTCACCAACGCCTTCGAGATCGGCACGTTCCAGTCCCCAGGCTCAGGCAGACTGACCCAGATCGGTTCGACGCCCTTCATCGTCGCGGCCAAGTCTGCCGATGCACGCATGATGCGGTTGCTCGCAGAGCACGGCGCCGACCCGCGACTGACGACAAACGACGGCACGACGGCGCTGATGCTCGCGGCAGGCCTCGGCAAACGCGCCGCGTCAGACATCACCTATTACACCTGGAACGAGGACACCGCGGTCGACGCGATTCGGGTGGGCCTTGAGCTCGGCGTCGACGTCAACGCCGCCAACGCGCATGGCGAGACCGCGCTGCACGCGGCCGCATATCACAACGCGAACCGCGTGATCGAGTACCTCGTGGAGGCGGGCGCGGGCATCGATGTGACGAACGCGGCGGAGCAGACGCCGTTGCGCGTTGCCGAGGGGCATCTCATCTGCTGCACTACCTTCGTCCGACACGACGAGTCGGCGGCGCGGCTGCGCGAACTCGGTGCCGATCCGGCCTCGGGCATCCAGCTAACCTTTGGTCTGACGAACTACGGGGACGCCACTGAACCAAATGAGCGGAGCCGATGACCCTCCCGTCGTGCCGGGACCGAACGGGGTCCGACGGATGACGCCCATGCCCAGACGGTCGACCATTTGGGCTTGTGTCATCGTTGGCCTCGCGCTTGCCGGGACCCCACTGAGCGTGGACCTCACCGCGCAACCTGCATCCGGGGCCGTGGCGCGCGCGGTGCTCGACCGCTACTGTGTCACGTGTCACAACGAACGACTCGGCACAGCGGGCCTCGCACTCGACGCGGTCGACCCGGCACACGTTGCCGACGATGCCGCGGTCTGGGAAAAGGTGGTCCGGAAACTCCGCACTGGGTTGATGCCGCCGTCTCCCCGTCCGCGCCCCGATGTCGACACCTATGCATCACTCGTCACGTATTTCGAGCGCGAACTCGACCTCGCTGCCGAGCTCTATCCCAACCCGGGGCGGCCGGCCGTCCATCGTCTCAACCGCGCCGAGTACACGAACGCGATCCGCGACCTGCTCGCGCTCGACATCGACGGCCGCGCATTGCTCCCACCCGACGAGTCGGGCTACGGCTTCGACAACATCGGCGATGTGCTGTCGGTGTCGCCTGGCCTGCTCGAACGCTATCTGCTCGCGGCCGCAAAGATCAGCCGCCGCGCGGTCGGCGATCCCACGCTGCGCCCGACGACCGCCCTCTACAAAACGTCGCCGCTGCTGGCGCAGAACGGCAGGGTGAGCGACGACCTGCCGTTTGGGTCGCGTGGCGGGCTCGCGGTGCGCCATCACTTCCCGCTCGACGCGTCATACGAGATCAAAGTCACGCTGCGGGGACGCGCGCGTGCCCCGCACCAGCTGGAGATCCGCCTCGATCGCGAGCGGGTGCAGCTGTTCGACCTGGGCGATCGGGAGCCGATCGCGGTGCGTCTGCCGGTGACTGCCGGCACGCGGCTGCTAGGGATCTCGTTCATCGGGGCGCTGGAGCAGTCGCTGCCGGTCGACGGCCGGCCGCCGCCGCCGCCGATCACGAGTTTTGCGTTCACGCTCTATCCTAACGACCCCGCGGTGGAGAGCGTCGAGGTCATCGGGCCGTTCGACGGGCAGGTCCCAGCGGACACGCCGAGCCGTCGCGCGATCTTTCGTTGCTCTCCCGTCACCCCTCCAGAGGAGGGGCCGTGTGCCGAGCAGATCCTCACGGCACTAGCCCGGCGCGCGTATCGGCGGCCGGTGACCGACACCGATGTCCAACCGCTCGTCGCCGCGTACGAGCAGGGGCGACGCGAGGGCGGAGGCTTCGAGGATGGCATTCGGTGGGCTATCGAGGCGACGCTCGTGTCGCCGAAGTTTCTGTTTCGCATCGAGCACGACCCGGCCAACGTGGCACCCGGCACGCCGTATCGCCTCAGCGACCTGGACCTTGCATCCCGTCTGTCGTTCTTCCTCTGGAGCAGCATTCCTGATGAGGAGCTCGTCGACCTCGCGGCCGAGGGGAAGCTGGGCAACCCGGCGGTGCGAGAAGCACAGGTTCGGAGGATGCTGGGCGACCCCCGGTCCCGCGCACTGGTCGAGAATTTCGCCGGGCAGTGGCTCTACCTCCGCAATCTTCGGACGGTCGCTCCGGATGCGACCCAGTTCCCCGAATTCGACGCCAACCTCCGGCTGGCTCTCCGGCGGGAAACCGAGCTGTTCATCGAGAGCCAAGTGCGTGAGGACCGCGCGGTGCCCGAACTTCTTCAGGCCGACTACACGTTCGTCAACGAACGCCTGGCGCGGCATTATGGGATGGCCAACGTCTACGGCAGCCACTTCAGACGAATCACATACGCTGACGATCGCCGGGCCGGACTGCTGGGTCAGGGCAGCATCTTGACGGTCACGTCGTACCCCCACCGCACGTCCCCGGTCGTACGCGGGAAATGGTTGCTCGACAATCTGTTGGGAGCGCCGCCTCCCCCTCCGCCGCCAGAGGTCCCGGAGTTGAGCGAGAACGAAGGTGAAGAACAGGCGGCCACGATGCGCGAACGGATGGCGGCGCATCGCGCGAGCCCGGCCTGCGCGGCGTGTCACGCCACGATCGATCCGCTCGGGTTCGCGCTCGAGAATTTCGATGCGGTTGGGCGATGGCGGTCCAACGAGGGGGAGAGCGAAGCGCCGATCGATGCATCGGGCGCGCTGCCGGACGGCGCCCCGTTTGACGGCCCGGCGGAGTTCAGAGCGGCGTTGTTGCGCGAGCCCTGGGGTACGGAATTCGTCGGTACGGTGACCGAAAAACTCCTCACCTACGCGCTCGGCCGGGGGCTAGAGTATTACGATGCTCCCGTAGTTCGCCGGATTCTCCGCGACGCGGCCCCTGGCGACTACCGGTGGTCGTCGCTCATCCTCGGCATCGTCGAGAGCGCACCGTTTCGGATGCGAAGATCATTGGCTACGGAAGACGTGTCCGCGCCATAGCGGATGACGAGGTGAGCGCATGATGATCACCCAGAAATTCCTACCGCGCCGAACGGTGCTGCGGGGCCTCGGGGCCTCGCTGGCGCTGCCGTTGTTCGACGGCATGGTGCCGGCGTTTGCGGCCATCCGAAACACAGCCGCGTCGCCGGCCCGGCGCTTTGGCGCGATCTACGTGCCAAACGGCGTCGAAATGCGCGCATGGACACCGGCTGCGGATAGGACCAAGTTGGAGCTGACACCGGTCTTGGAGCCGCTCGCACCGGTGCGGCAGCAGGTTAACGTGCTGACCGGGCTCGCCGACAAGGTCGCTATCCCGCGCCCGGGCGAGGGGATCGGAGACCATGCGCGCGCGGCCTCGACCTGGCTGACGGGCGTGCACGTGAAGAAGACCGAGGGCCGCGACATTCGCGCCGGCATCTCGATGGATCAGATCGCCGCGCAGGAACTCGGCAAGGACACGCAGTTGTCGTCGCTGGAACTCGCAATCGATTCGGTGGAGGTGCTAGGCGCGTGCGACCAAGGGTACAGCTGCGCCTACGCCAACACCATCGCCTGGCGTACACCGACGACGCCGCTCCCGATGGAGAACAACCCACGCGCAGTGTTCGAGCGCCTGTTCGGCGCCACCGACAGCACGGACGTGCGAGCGCGGCTGGCGCGGCTCCGCCAGGACCGCAGCATTCTCGATTTCGTGACCGACGAAGCTGCTGGGCTCAAACGCTCGCTGGGGGCCGGGGACCAAGTCAAGCTGGCACAGTACCTCGACGCGGTGCGGGACGTCGAACGGCGCATCCAGAAGGCGGAAGAACAGAGCGACCGGGAGATTCCGGTCGTCGACCAGCCCGTCGGCATCCCCGGGACGTTCGAGGAGCATTGTCGGCTGATGTTCGACCTCCTCACGCTGGCGTATCAGACCGATCTGACCCGTGTGGCGACGTTCATGTTCGGCAAGGAGGTGAGCGGACGGTCGTTCCCCGAGATCGGGGTGCCGGGCGGGCACCACGGCTACTCCCATCACCAGAACGATCCCGACAACCTCGCGATGCTGGCTAAGATCAACACACACCACATTCGACAGTTCGCCTACTTCCTCGAGAAGCTGCAATCGACCCCGGACGGCGATGGATCACTGCTCGACCACTCGCTGTTCATCTACGGCTCAGGCATCAGCGACGGCAACCTCCATTTCCATCTCGACTTGCCGACTCTGCTGGCAGGCGGCAGCGGCGGCCACGTCGAGGGCGGTCGCCATCTCCGCTACGACCACGACACACCTCTGTCGAACCTGCACCTGGCGGTGCTGGACAAGCTGGGCCTGCCGGTCGAGACCTTCGGCGACAGCACCGGCGCGTTGGGCTACCTCTCCGACGTGTAGGACACCCGTCGGTCAGGTCAACGGAGGAGACACCGGGCACCGCCGTGTCCACGATGCGTCCGGCCGTTCCAGCCGCCGAGCGCTGCACGGGATGCCAGCCTCAACCATGCGCGGACCCTCGCGACACCGTCGGTCGAGTTCCGGTTCCGGCGCACAGCCATAAGCACGGACGCGACAGCCTCGTAGCCGTTCGATTGATCACGCCCGGTCGTGGGGCTTGTTGGCATCCGCCGCCGCATGCGAGCGGGCTGTCCGCGGTGAAACGGAACACCCGACGTCAGAAACTGGCCGGAATCCGCCCTCGTCGGCTACGCCTATCGGAGGCTCTTCAGGTAGTTCACGAGATTCCAGAGGTCGGGCTCGGCGAGCCGGCCGCCGAAGCCATCCATGGCGAAGTCGGGCCCGATGCCATCGCGTATCGCGACGAATATCTCGCCGTCGCTGGAACCGTGCTGCCACACGGCATCCGCGAGATTGGAGGGACGTGCCCCGTAGGCCGATGTCGCGGCGGCCAGACCGCCATCACCTCGACCGGTCGGCCCGTGACAGGTGGCGCATACCCTCGCGTACGTCTCGGCGCCCGACGCCACCGACTCCTGAGTGGGCGCCACCAAGCTCGTCAATGCCTGAGCCTCCGGATGGGCGTGCGGCGCGGTCGGGTGGTACGGCGTCTCGCCATCGCCCAGAGTGCGGATTAGATCCGCCGTGCTCTCGCGGACGTAGCGGTCCCCCGCAATGCCGTCCGAGAAGACGGCCAGGGCCTGTGGCGTCTGGCCGCGGCGGTTCGCCGCGTGGAGGTCGGCGCCTCGGCGCACCAGGATTTCGATCACGGTGTTCATCCCGTGCGACGCGGCGGCGTGCAGCGCGGTGTCGCCGGCATCGTTGGCCCGATGGACGTCAGCGCCCAGCTCCAGCGCCACCGTCACTGCCCCTAGCGCACGCCGCTCCTCCGCGGCTGGAATCGTCGAGCCGAGCTCGGCGGAGGCCACAGGGTTGTACGAGGAGAAGTCGCGGCGGTCCTTGATGAAGGCACTCCCGCCACCCCGGCTGTAGCCGAGTCCGGCCGCCGCCATCAGCGGCGTGGTGCCGTCGCGGCTCGGCGCCCGTGGATCCGCCCCGGCGTCGGCCAAGATGCGCATCATCTCCACCTCGAGGAACCTGGCGGCCAGCCAGAGCGGTGTCGCCCCGACCCACCGGTCCATGAAGGCGAAGTCGTGGCTCCAGCGCCTGACCGGAGTGCCCTTCGTCAGCCGCGCATCAGGATCGGCCCCGCGTGCGAGGAGGGCGCGTACGAGGGCCACGCCGGCACCAGGATCGTCGTTCGCCACGCTGCGGTCACGCAAGGTCCCGCGAAGCACCGCCGCATGTAGAGCGGTATAGCCGAGGGGGGCGGCGTTCGGGTCGGCACCGGCGTCGAGCAGGAACGCGGCCAGCAACCCATGACCGCCGTGCGCGGCGATCACCAAGGCGGTATTCCCGTCGGCCGTGGTGTCGTGCACATCCGCGCCCGCAGCGACCAGAAGACGGGCAGACTCCAGGTCACCCGACCGTGCCGCAAACAACAATGGGGTGCTCCCGCCCAACTGCAACTCCTGGAGGGCGATGCCCCGCGAAGCCGACCCGGCGGAGCGGCTCCCGCCCATGTTGAAGACCAGCCGTCTCGTGGCGGAGCGCGAATCGACCTGCGCGCCGTTCTCGAGGAGCGCCTGTGTAATCTGCGGATGTTTGTTTGCGACAGCCCACATGAGAGCCGACTGGGCACGGGTCGCTTCGGTCGCGTTCACGTGCGCGCCATGCGAGAGCAACGCGTTCACCGCATCGAGGCTGCCCGCCCGGGCCGCAGCCATCAGTGCGGTCTCCCCACCAGAAAGGGTCGCGTCGGGATCGGCGCCCGCCGCCAGTACCCGCTCGACGAGGTCGGCATTGCCACGATCGGCGGCCATCAGGAGGGGCGTGACCCCGAGGTCGTTCGCCTTGTTCACATCGGCGCCGGCACGAATCAGGAGTTCCGTGGTGTCGAGATCTTCCAGGTGGACCGCCCAGTGGAGGGCCGTCGCGCCGTCGGGCTGCGCCGCCGTCACGTCGATCTGCTGGGACAGCAGGGACCGGACGGCGGCATGGTCCTGGTGCCGGACAGCATCTACCAGCGAGGGGACGCCGGGACCAACTTGCGCCAACGCGCCGGCCGGCGCGAGAGTGACGACCAAGAGCGAAGCGCTCAGCCTTGCGCGATGAGCCATACGCCCTGACCCCGTCACGAAAGATCCAACCGGCCGGTACTGTCGTGGACGGCGTCCATGCGCAGCCCGAGCTTCTCGAGCACGGTGAGATGAAGGTTTGCGAGCGGCGTGCCACCGTCGACAGATCGGGTATCGCCGGGATCGGCGGCGTATCGAATGTGACGCCCGCCGCGAAGCGTCCCCGCGCCGCCACCTGCAAGGACCATCGGCAGATTCCACGGCTGGTGATCACCCTCGGCCATCCCCGCCCCGTAGTAGAGAATCACATGGTCCAGCAGCGAGCCGTCGCCATCGGGCGTCGCCGCCAGCCGATCGAGGTAGTAGGCGAACTGCGTCGCGTGATGGACGTTGATCCGCGCCAACTGCTCCTGGCTCGCGGCACTGTGCTCATGCGATAACGGGTGGTGCCCCCCCGGTGCGCCGATCTCTGGATACGTGCGGCTGCTGAACTCACGACCGACCATGAAGGTGATGACACGGGTCAGATCGCTCTGGTAGGCCAGGAGCTGTAGATCGAACATCAGCCGCGCATGCTCGGCGAACGTTGCCGGCACACCCGCGGGCTGGTCGAACGCCGGGAGCTCGCGGCCCACCTGCTCCTCGGCCCGCTGAATCCTCCGCTCGATATCGCGCACCGCCTCCAGGTACTCGCGCAGTTTGCTCGCATCGCTAGGGCCGAGGGCACGGCTAAGATCCGCGACCTTGCCCGTCACGGAGTCGAGGAGGCTCCGGTCCCGCTCGATCCGGGCCTGCCGCGCGCTCGCGTCGGTACTGCCGCCATCTCCGAACATCCGCTCGAAGACCACGCGGGGGTTGTGCTCCATCGGGAGCGGCGTGCGCGGACCGCGCCATGTGATGGTGTGACTGTAGGTGCAGCTATAGCCGCCGTCGCATGTGCCGGCGCCCTTGTCGCCCGACTCGAGTGATAGCTCTAGCGACCCGAGCTGCGTGTCTTGACCCAGCTCATTCGCAATGAGCTGATCCAGGGAGACGTCGGCCAGGAAGTCGTCGCCTTCTTGACCAAATGGTCGAGGGATCGCGCCAGTGAGAAACTTCGTGGCGCAGCGGCCATGGACGGCGCCGCTCTGGGCGGTCACGCCGTTGACGTTCTGGGTCAGCCCGGTCAGCACGATCACCCGGTCGCGAAACGGCGCCAGCGGCTCGAGGATCGGCGAGATCTCGAATTCGGCGCCATCGGTCGCCGGCGTCCACTGATCGATCACGACGCCGTTGGGCACGTAAACGACACCGAAACGCCTGATCGGCCGGGCTGCGGTTTGGGCAAGGGCGGTCACCGCCGGCACCATGCCGTCCAAGAGCGGTAACGCCACCGTCGCCCCGATGCCACGCAGCACCGTACGCCGCGGTAGCGCCTTCTTCGTGACGATCACGACTCCGACCTCCGCATCCGAAACGGCGTGCTATCAACGATCCCAAAGATCAACGCCGACCATCTGTAATCCTGAGCTTCGGCATCGCGCACAATCGTGCGGATGACAGGCCGATCGTAATGCTCGAGTCCCCGGCCGAGGGCATAGATGAGGAGCTTCTCCGTGACGGTTTCGACGAACTGCCCAGAGCGCCCAATGAGCACTTCTCGAAGCTCTGATGGGCCGTTGAACGTGGTCGATCCGTCGGCGAGGACCGCCGAGGCATCGATCGGAAGGCCGGCGTCGGTGGTGCGCCACCCCCCGATCGCGTCGAAGTTCTCGAGCGCGAAGCCGAGCGGATCCATCGGCGCGTGGCACACGGCGCACGCCGAGCTCCGCCGGTGCATCGCGAGACGCTCGCGGACCGTGCGCGGGTCGTCCGCGTCCCCCGCGTCTGGCAGCGCCGGCACGTCGGGCGGCGGTGGCGACGGGGGCGTGCCCAGCACGTTCTCGAGCAGCCACTTGGCCCGGAGCACCGGCGACGTCCGGTTGCCGTAGGATGTCACGGCTAGAATGCTGCCGTGGCCGAGCAGACCGTGACGGCGATCATCATCCAGTGTCACACGCCGGAACCGGCTGCCACGTACGTTCGGCACGCCGTAGTGCCGGGCGAGCCGTTCGTTGAGATACGTGTAATCGGCCCCCAACAGCTCGACGACACTCCGATCCTCACGGAGCTGGCTCTCGACGAACAGCTCGGTCTCGCGTCTCAAGGCCTCGCGGAGGTTTTCATCGAAACCTGGAAACAGATTGGGATCGGGAGCGAGGCCCTCGACGCTGCGAAGCGACAGCCACTGGCCAGCGAAATTGTCGACGAGCGCCGTGGCGCGCGCATCATCCAGCATGCGCCGGACCTGCCGTTCGAGGACGCCGGGATCGGAGAGTTGACCACGGGTCGCGACGTTACGCAGCTCGTCATCGGGAATGCTGCTCCAGAGAAAGAACGACAAACGGGAGGCGAGCTCAAGATCGCTGATCTCGTACGAGCCGCCAGGCGCCACATCGGCCGGATCGCGCTCAATGCGGAACAGGAACTCCGGGTCGATGAGGATGCGCTCGAGCGCCGCCTGGATGCCCGCCTCGAACCCGCGCGACGCACGTCCGGACCCATAGAACGGGAACAGCGTCCGGATATCTGCGTCGGTCGCCGGGCGACGATACGCGCGCCGCACCAGGGTCGAGAGAATCGTCCTCGCGCAACGTGACTCGTCACGATCGGCCCCACCCGGGGTCCGGCACACGAAGATCCGCTGGCGGCTGGCCGTCTCACCCGACCCCGTCACCGCGTAGGGGCCATCGACGGCCACGCTCTCGATGCCAGGCCCTTCCGGACGCGACGACGTGTCTGTGGTCTCCGTGACCGTCGCGCCGTATTCTCTGAGCGGCGGCTGCAGCACGCCTTCGTGCTCCCACTCCTTGCCGACGAACGACACCCCGACCACGCGCGTGCCGGCGGCCGCGCTGAGGCGTACCACGAGATCGGCGTCCGCACCGGTACGGTAGTCGTCCCACTCCTGACTGGGGTACGCGGCGTTGCCGGCGGCCACGAACGTCCCGGAGAAACTGACCGGCGCTGGCTTGCTCCCGCCGCCACCACCCACGCTGAATCGGGCGATGCGCTGGCCATCCAACCGGAGGTCGAGCTTGTGAGTCTCGTCGAGATTGACGATGTACTCGTAGACGCTCCGCTTTAACCGAATTCTGATGACGTACTCGCCGTCGAGCGGAAACCGGTGGCGAACCGCGATGCCGGCGCGCGACCCAAACGGCAGCTCCTCGCTCATCCGGTCGTTCTGCGTCATGGTGATCGGCACAACATAGGTCTTCGATGTGAATCCTGGGCCGATCGTCGGATCACCGACGGCAAGCCGGCTGATCCGCCGGGCCGCCGACATGTAACGCTCCAGCAGGACAGGTGAGAGCGAGAGGGTGCCAGCCAGGTTGTCGAACCCGTGGCCAGAGTCATCCGTAGGCAGCAGCGAGGTGACGTCGATATCCAGCGCAAGCAGGTCACGGATGGCGTTTGCGTACTCGGCGCGGTTCAGGCGATGCGTGGGAACGCGACCAGGCTCCGGCCGTGTCGTAGCTACGCGGTCGAGCGCCGTTTCCAGCCATGAGCGGAGGTCGTTATAGGACTGTTGATCAGGTCGCGGCCGGCCTGCCGGCGGCATCATCCCGCCGCGCAGCTTCTGGACGACCTGCTCCCAGACCTCGGGCGCCGAGCCGACGTCAGCCACGTCCACCACATCGAGCGCGAGCCCTCCGGTCTTCAGGCGCTCGTTATGGCACGTGACGCAGTAACGATCGAGCAGGGCGCGCTGAGGGGCTGCCGATGAGGTGGCGGAACGGGTCGGCTGCGCCCGAGTCGTTCCGCCGGTCTCGGGGTGCCGGTTTGCTGAGGCAGGAGGCGCCCACGTACACGCGGCGACGACCGCCAAGCAGACCGCCGCCGCCCGTGCCGGCATGTCCACATCTTACATCTGTGTTGGCGGCGTCCAGCCAAATCGGCGATGCCCAGTTGAAGCAGGGAACGGGCCGTGGTACGGTCGGTCGAACCAACTCCACCCCGAAGCGGAGGGACCCATGGACACACGACCGACGTCCCCGATCGCCGCACTCATTCCACTCGCCGCGCTGAGCGTGGCGTTGCTCGGCGGGCCCGCGACGACCGCAGCGCAGGATAACCACGCGCCCGGCGTCATCGCCGGCCACGTGACCGCCGACCAGAGCGAGATCAGGGCCTTCCGCGTGAAAGCGCGGGACTCGGTGCATCGGATCTCCTATACCGTGTACACCGTTGGTGGTCGCTATCAGATCTTCAACCTACCGCCGAGCACGTATGACGTGCAGGTACTTGAAGAGGGGTTCAGCTCACCGGTCGAGACGGTGGAGGTGGCCCCCGGACGAACCACGACGGTGGATCTCGCGCTGACCGCCACCGCGGCCGCCACCGTCCAAGGCGCTGGCGCGCGCGGCGCGACGGCGCAGCGGAACTACGGCGGGCGAGCGGCGGATGATCGCGCGGCGGAGCTTGTCGACTTCGACACTCTCTATCCGCCGAGTCCCGCCCGCGACGTCATGCTTCGCTCCTGCTTCGGCTGCCACGGCCCCGCCGGGTTCCACCGCCGCGGTCGCAAGAACGAGGCGGGGTGGCGACACGCGGTCGACCGCATGTTCGATCCGAACGGCCGCGTCGCCAACATGGCGGCCGGGGTTCCGCAGGTGACCTACGACCTCGTGTCGCCGGAGGAGAAAGAGAGCATCATTCAGTATCTGGCGGAGAACTTCGGACCCGACTCTGCGCCGCGCGACCTCGAGCTCGATCCACTGGTGAGGGACGAGGCGGCGCTGTCTCGAGCGGTCTACATCCAATATGAGCTAAACCGCGCGCCGCCGCGGCGACTCTCGAACGGGACGACGCCGCGCGGGAGCATTCACAGCGTCTGGGCCAGCACCGCGGACCCGGGGATCATCTGGGTCTCGGGAAATGGCTCGAACGCCATCCTGAAAGTGGACACGCGCGACCCTGACTTCACCACGCGGACAACCGAGTACTGGATCGACAACCCGCAAAACATCAACGTGACCCCCCATGGGATCCTCGAGTACCGCGACAAGGTGTATTGGGTAGAGCTGACCGGCGACCATTTCGGCGAACTCGACCCCGCGACCGGGACAATGACCCGCTACCCGATGCCCACCACCGGCGCCGGTCCGCACAGCGTATGGGTCGATTCACGCGGGAACTTCTGGTACACCTACTTCGCCTCCTCGGGCAAGATTGCCCGGTTCGAGCTCGCAACCAAGAACTTCACCGAGTGGGAGCCGCTGTCCGGGTTCAGCGGCTATGGCATCGTCGTCGACCGACAGGACCGAGTCTGGGCGGTCGGGCTCCATACTCCGGCGATATTCATGTACAACCAAGAGACCACCGAGTGGAAGTCCTATCCGATGGCGAACCCAGCGCGGCGTCCGACGATCGATTCAAACGGCAAGGTGTGGGCGGCGCACTACTTCGGCAACGCCATCTCTCGTGTTGACCCTGTCACCGGGGAGGTGACGGAGTACGAGCTGCCGTTGAAGGACGGTAATCCGTACGACCTGTGGCCGGACGAGGATGACAACCTCTGGGTGGAGAACGGGATCTACAACTCCTTGGTGAAGTTCGACCAGCGCACCCAGATGTTCACCTACTTCCCGTTCCCGGAGTACCGCGCGCACACACCAAAGCTCGACCGGGACTCCGAGGGAACGCTCTGGTTCACGCTCCGGACCGACGCGGGACCCGGCATTGCAGCGCTCAAACCGCGCGGCAACGTGCCCGTGGGGAACGAGGCGGCGCAGTAGTGAAGAGGGTCTAGGGCTCGGATCTTGAGTCTCACGTCTTAGGTTTTAGGTTGTCCAGCGACCGCAGACACGACCGCGGCCGCGCACCGCGACGACCAGCGTTCGCACTCACCACGGCATGGGTGTGGGCGACGGTTGCGCTGTCGGCGCAGTCGACTACGGCTCCGTCGACCGGCACGGGCGAGTGGCCTGCGTACGGCGGCGACATCGCCCATACCCGCTACTCCCCACTGGATCAGATCGGCGCGTCCAACTTCGCCGACCTCGAAGTGGCATGGCGTTTCAAGACCGACAACCTTGGCCCGCGCCCAGAGTTCAAGTTGGAAGGAACGCCGCTCATGGTCGGCGGCGTGCTGTATGCGACCGGCGGCACCCGCCGGTCGGTTGTCGCCCTCGACGCCGGCACCGGGGAGCTTCAGTGGGTCCATGGGGAGGATGAGGGGGAGCGCGCCGCCAGCGCGCCGCGACTCCTCTCGGGTCGTGGTCTGTCGTACTGGACCGACGGAACGGACGCGCGCATCTTCTATGTCACCCTGGGATTCCGGCTCGTTTCGCTCGATGCCGCAACGGGGCGACGGATGCTAGATTTTGGCACGGACGGTCGCATCGATCTGAAAGCAGCCGCGGTGTACGGCGAGGGCCGGAGCATCGACCCGGTGAGTGGTGAGATCGGCCTGCACGCCACACCGACCGTCGCCGGCGACGTGGTGGTCGTCGGCGGAGCGTTCGCGGATGCTCCCGCGCCACCCACCCACAACAACACCAAGGGACTGGTCCAGGCGTTCGATGTCCGAAGCGGAGAGCGGTTGTGGACGTTTCGTACGGTTCCGGGGCCGGGTGAGGTCGGCCACGAGACGTGGGTCAACGACTCCTGGGGCGTCAACGGGAACAACGGGGTCTGGACGCAGATCTCAGTCGACGCCGATCTCGGCATCGTCTACTTGCCGGTCGAGACGCCGACGGGCGATTACTACGGCGGCCATCGCCCGGGTGACAACCTCTTCGGCGAGAGCCTGGTCGCTGTCGATCTGCGCACCGGCGAGCGCCTGTGGCACTTTCAGTTCGTGCATCACCCGCTCTGGGGTTTCGACATGGCGTGTCCGCCCATCCTCGCGGACATCACCGTCGAAGGCCGGGAGATCAAAGCGGTGGCCGTACCGAGCAAGCAGGCCTTCCTCTACGTCTTCGACCGGGTCACGGGCGAGCCCGTCTGGCCGATCGAGGAGCGGCCGGTGCCGCAGGGTGACGTTCCCGGTGAGTGGTACGCGCCGACGCAACCGTTTCCGACGAAGCCTCCGCCCTACGACAAGCAAGGCTCGTCGCGCGATGACTTGGTCGACTTCACGCCGGACCTTCGGGCAGAGGCCGAGGCGGTCGTGTCGCGTTACAAGCTGGGGCCGATCTTCACACCACCGGTCATCAGTCGCGAGGAGGGCCCGATCGCCACTCTCGGGCTCGGAGCCGGGAGCGGCGGCACGAATTGGCCCGGTGGCGCGTACGACCCGGAAACCCACATCGTCTACGTGCCGTCGCGCACCGCCTTCTATTCGTGGGAGCTGATGCAGCCCCCCAGCGTCGACGTCTCGGACATGCGCTATGTCAAGGGCACGCCGACGCACGGGGTCGGCCATGGCGGCCTGCGCGATCTCAACGTGCGGGGACTGCCGTTGACGAAACCGCCGTACGGCCGGCTCTCGGCGATCGACCTCGATCGAGGGGAGATCATCTGGCAGACGCCGCACGGCGAGACGCCTGACCGCGTGCGCCGTCACCCGGCGCTCGCCGGACTCGAGATCCCGCGCACGGGCGAGCTCTGCGCCGGACTCGTCGGACCGCTGGTGACCAAGACTCTGGTCATCATCGGCGAGTGCAGCTACCACGCGACGGTCGGCGGGGCGCGCGGGGCAATGCTGCGGGCCTATGACAAGGCAACGGGGACAGAAGTGGGCGCGGTCTACATGCCCGCGCCGCAGTCGGGATCGCCGATGACCTATCGGCTCGACGGGCGGCAGTACATCGTAGTGGCGATCAGCGGTGGGGCGTACTCGGGTGAGTACGTCGCGTTCGCGCTCCCGAGCTAGCCCGATTCCGGCCAGACGCCGATAGGGGCCACCGCCGACGATGAATGCGGGCCCAGCTACTGCTCGTCCGGCAGCGCGAACACGTAGATCGCGTTCCAACGCTTGCCGCCGACGGGGACGGCCACACACTGCCGTCAGGTGGCGGCGCGCCGATTCCCTCGCGAGCTGTTTCGCGTCCTAGGGCGTGGCGTTAGTTGTGCGTTTCCCGCTGGAACCGGGCGAGGCGGTCTGGGTCAGCGGCGAAGGCGTCGGGGAGGGACTGCAGGGCGACATCCCGGCCCAGCTCGGTGTCGGTGGCGAGACTGACCTCAGTGTGCGGGGTCATTAGTAGCCGCCCATCGATGAGCTTTCTGAGAATCTGCCGACCTGCGCGATCCGGAGTTGAACTGCTTCCCGAGAAAAAGCCGGCTTGGTGTAGGCCAGTCTGCCACCTCGGAACTACCTAGGCGTCCAGAAGAAGACCTCCCAATCGCGAAGCGGGTCGGGCCCGCCCACGGGCGTGTTCATGGGCATGCCGGTCCTAGCCGACCACTGCTCGAGAATCGGGATGCGCGCGTCACCCAGGACCTCGGTAGCGCGCATCGCATACGTCTCGTCACCGAAGCGCAACCATCCGTCGCCGGTCCCGTCTCTCACGCGCTGTGCCCAATACCCTCCGTCCGGACGGGTGGCCGTGATCACCCCCTCGGGCGTGCCTGCGTACGAAAGATAGACCACGAACGGGGGAAACCCGCTCAGCTTCATAATCAGTGGACCCTCGACGTCGTTGAGCGGCGTGAAGTCGCTCGGTGCCGGAGTATCGGTCCCGCCGATGATGACACCGGGCGTCCGTGCGAGTCCTTCGTTGCCCAAGTACGGGGCCGTGGACACCCAGCTTGTCACGCCGACCAGGAGCGCCACTCCAATCGCGGCACCTGCGATCATTCGCTCGTCCATCGTACCTCCTCCGTGTCGGTCCCCGCCCCGCGTCTTGGCCCGCCTATAGCGCTTGTAGCTCCGTCCGGCGTCGAGGACCACGCTGGCAATCTTCGCTCTTTCTTGCTGCTCCTGTCCGATCTGCATGCCCCCATCGGGGTCGGATGTGAACGCCTCGGAGAAGGCTTTCGGCGCCACGTCTCGCTCGAGTTTCGTGCCAGGGGCGCGGTAGACCTCACCCTATAGTAGTGCCGCACTCTTAGAATCTCGAGATTAGCGGAAACGAGAACCGGTGATGATGACGATCGCTGCGGCACCTGTGGGACACAAAGCGTTCCAAGCACCTTGTGGGAGTCCGCGATCTTGGCGGATTTCCACAGGTGCGGCAGGGTCTACAGCGGTGCGCATGACCTGGACCGATGACCGCAGGGGAGGAAACGCGCACCGTCTCCGCTACGATTCAAGACATCCGGCGGAAGATCTGCCGGCAGGGGCTCCAGTCGGTTCCACGTCGATTCGAACGGACCTCATGGGGCTCGGGAGCTGGACGAACGTGCGACGAAGAACTCTGGCCGTTCGGAGAGGGTGTCCGTGTATAACGGTGCCGATCCGACGGCGAAAAAGGGAAAATCCAAGGCGAGAATCGCCGGTCCGTTATTACAAGGCTCGGACTCCATGACGAAGCCAGCAGGGCTTCCCGGTTCGCTCGGCGTCCGACGTGCCAGGCGCTGGGCGAGCGTGTGTCTTGTTCTTTTCGCGGGGTGCGGAAACGGTGAGAGTGCTTCGAATCCGGTGGGCCCCTCACAACCTTCAGGCGAGGTCACCGTCGAGACGCTGCCCGACGGGTCGTATCGTTGTCGCCCGGGCGGCGCAGGGCTGTTCCCTGGCATCCTATACAACCACGGCGGCCTGGGAGACGCCGTCGGCGGAGACCTCGAAGGCGTCTGTCGCAGCTTTGCCGAAATCGGCTATGTTGCCTGGTCTCAGCGACGTCCGAACAGCGTTTCGTTGGACGGCCAGCTGGAATCGGTGCTCGAAGGATTCGAAGCCCTTCGTGCCGAAACGACCGTCGACCCGAATCGCCTCGGCATCATTGGATTCTCCCGGGGGGGGCTCTTGACGTTGCAGGCTGCCATCAGCCTCGGGGGGGCTGTGCGTGCCATCGTGCTCTGTGCACCTGCCCCTGGAAATGGCGCGTTGGAACGCTCGTTCGCTGACGTCGCTCGGATTCAAGCACCGGTCCGCATCTATGTCGCCGAGAACGACCAACAAACGATCGGTGGACGTGTGGTCGACCATGTCGCATTGTCGCGAATGGTCGAACAGGCCCTGCGAGATGCCGGAAAGGATGTTGAATTGACCGTCTATCCGCCGTATGCGGACGACGGCCACGCACTGTTTTTCGAGGCGCGTGAGCCATGGTGGAGCGATGTGTCGCGCTTCTTCAATCAAGCACTCTGAACTTGCCTCGTTTTTGTGGACGCCCCCGAAGGCGCGAGAATGCGTCGTGAGATGTTCATGGGCTCGCGGTAACGGCGCCGCGGCCCTCCGAACAGTCACGGATCCGCCAGGCGGCGACCGCCGAAACGCCTACGGGTTCGTGCCGACGCGCGTTGGGCGTCCTCCGTAGATGCTCCCCAGCAGGTCACTCAGGTAGCGCAAGCCGGTAGTCACCTTAGAAGGCGTTGTGGTAACTCACAATGCCCACTAGCCACCCGGCACGAACTTCTGCACGCGGCGGCCGTCGAGCGTTTCACCAACGAACAGATTCCCCTGGGAGTCGACGGCCATGCTATGCGGCGACTCGAACTGGCCCGCCCACCGCCCACGACGGCCGAAGGACGCCACGACCTCGAGCGAGTCTCGAGAGAGCGTGTGGACCGCATGGCTGCCGCCGTCGACCACGTAGACCAAGCGTTGTTCAGGATCGCGTGAAAACGCGACATCCCACGGCGTCCCACCGATTCGCCCCGCGCCAAGGGTCGCCTCGATCAGTCGCTCAGCGACGAACGTCCCATCCGTGCCGAACACCTGGATGCGCTGATTCCCGCGGTCGCAGACGTACACGAGGCCGTCGGCGGCACCCGCCACGCAGTGGGGCGTATTGAACTGTTGTGGCGGCGTGTTATCCCGGCTGAATCTGGGCGTCGGCGCATCATCCGGATCGTTGCCGTACGCGCCCCAGAACCGTTTGTGCTCGCCGGTGTTCGCGTCGAAAACGATGACGCGACGGTTCGTGTACCCGTCACTGATGTAGACCTCGTCCGCCTCCGTGTCGACAAAGATGTCGGTCGGCTGGCCGAGGAACTCCTCACTGCCGCTCCCTTCCGTCCCCCTCCCGAAGTCGCCGATCTGGAGCAGGAACTCGCCGTCCGGCGTGAACTTGAGCACCAGCGCGTTGTCGGTCGTGCTCGGCTTCGTCGGGTCGTACGGCAGGCCACCCCCGAAGCCAACCCAGACATTGTCCTGATGGTCAACGTAAATCCCGTGCGTCTGAGTCCCCCAGTCGTAGCCCTCACCCGGCCCACCCCAGCTCTGCACAACGTCGCCGGCGGGCCCGAGGGCGATCACCGGCGGGGTGTCCGCTGCACCGGTCTGACTGTTCGGCCGATGGATGATCCAGACGTTGTCGGCGGAGTCGGTGGCCACGCCGACGACATTGCCGAGCAGCCATCCGTCCGGCAGCTCTCGTGGCCAGAACGGATCGACGACAAACGTCGCTCCACCCGACGACAGCGACGTGTCGAGCGGCGCCGACTCCGGGCCAGTGGCCGCCGGGGGCGGGGTCTCTCCGCAGGCCATCAAGCCGACCGCGAGCGACAATACGCCGCCGTATGTCGCGAGCCGGACCTGGACCTGCGGCCGCGACCGCGCTATCGTGTCGCCGCGAACGTTCGTGAGTGCCCTCATCGAGGCTCTCCCTCCGACCTGAAGGCCGATGATACACTGCCGAACTACTGAGCGTTCTCGGCCTCCGACGCTCGCAATGTGCGCAATCGTCGAGGGAAATCCCATGGACAACCAACCGCCGGAAGAACGTAGATTGGTCATCACGGTCACGCTCGCCGTGCTCGTCGGATGGGGTGCCGTCGGCTGCGGGACCTCGCCTGACGCGCGGTCCAATGACGACGGCGACACCAAGGTCGAGGCCGACCAGCCACGCGGCCTTCTGATGAGCACGCCGAAGTCTGCGCCCGGCTACATCTACTACGCTCCGCTCATCTCGAACATCACCTATCTTATCGAGAGCGACAGCGGTGCCATCGTCCGCACGTGGAAAAGCGAGCTGGTGCCCTCGGCGTTCGTCTACCTGCTGGACAGCGGACATTTACTCCGTGGCGGACGCGAACCGGATGTCGCTGTGTTCAGCGGAGGCGGTCAAGGTGGTCGCATTCAGGAGTTCACATGGGAAGGCGACGTCGTCTGGGACTTCAAGTTTGCGGGCGACGAACACCTGCTGCACCACGACGTGGCAGCGCTACCCAACGGCAACATCCTGGCGATCGCCTGGGAAGCAAAGTCGCTCGAGGAAACCCAGCAAATGGGTCGTGTTCCCGAAATGACTCCGGAAGGTGGTATCTGGCCGGACATGATCGTCGAGCTCGAGCCCCAGCCACCTGACGGCGCCCGCATTGTCTGGGAGTGGCACGCCTGGGATCACATGATCCAGAACCACGATGAAGGACTCGACGGCTACGGGGATCCATCAGCGCATCCGGAGCTGATCGACATCAACGCGGGACCTCAGCCGCCGGACGATATGGCTGACGAAGAGCGGTCTCGCTATCGGGGGCTCGGTTACGTACCGGAAGACAGCGAGCATGATCCAGCGGCCGATCTGATGCACACGAACGCGATCGCCTACAACGCCGCCCTTGACCAGATCGCAGTCAGCATCCGCACGTACAACGAGGTCTGGATCATCGACCACAGCACGACGACCGAAGAGGCGCGGGGACATGACGGTGGCCGTCGCGGGCGCGGTGGAGACCTGCTCTATCGCTGGGGCAACCCGGGCGCCTACGGGAGGGGGGAGGACGCGGATCAACGGACGTTTGGGCAACACGACGTGCGCTGGATTCCCGAGGGGCTTCCCGGTGCCGGAAACATGCTCGTCTTCAGTAACAACGTCCCAGGTCCAGAGGGTCCTCACTCGACGGTGTTCGAAATCACGCCGCCGATCGATGATGCCGGGGGGTACGTGCTGACTGGGTCTGACCCGTACGGACCGACGACGCCTACCTGGAGCTATACGGCGCCTGAGCCGACGTCATTCCACAGCCCGTTCATCTCCGGTGCGCACCGCCTCCCGGATGGTCACACCGTGATCACATCGGGTGGGCCTGGGCGCTTCTTCGAGGTGACGCGCGACGGGGAGATCGTTTGGGAATACCGGTCGCCGAACTCTGGCGACGTTGACCCTTCTGACGACACGATGCAGTTTCTTATCCGGCAGTTTCCCTACGCGGCGTTCCGGGCGACGAAAATCTTGCCCGACCATCCCGCACTTGCCGGACGGGAACTCGTGCCGCTCAATCCGCAGCCGGCCCGCGTGGCGCCACCCGAATCCACGCCTGAGTCCTGAGTATTCACCCTGACTCCAGGTACGCGGATCGGCGCGTACGAGGTGACCAGCTCTCTCGGGCAGGCGGCATGGGCGAGGTGTGCGCGTTGGGGGTCGCGCATCTTCGAAATGCTCACGGGTCACAAGCGGTTTGTGGGCGAAGACGTATCCGACACGCTGGCGCTGGTCCTGAAATTCGATTCCGACTGGACATCGCTCCCAGCGGAGACGCCGACGTCAATCAGGCGCCTGTTACAACGCTTACTCACGCGAGAGACGAAGTTCCGGATACGAAAAGCGAGAAGCACGATCGTCGAGATCCGAGAATCTGAGATCGAGGCGGGCCTCGCGGGACGGGCCAGACTCTCCTCTACTCTGACTCTGATGACCTGTGGATGTTGCCGCTCGATGGCGACCCCGTGCGGTTTGTGGCGATGAAGTTCGATGAACAAGCGCCCCGACTGTCCCCCGATGGGCAGTGGGTAGCGTAGTCTCCGACCAGACCGAGGAGGATCGCGTGTACGTGCAACCGTTTCCGGGTGGAGGCGAGGTGATCACGGTCTCGAGGAGGCCCGGGACGGAACCGGTCTAGTCCCGCGATCGCAAGGAGCTCTTCTATCGGGCAGGGAACGAGCTGTTCGTTGCAGAGATTGCCACCGTGGCATCGTTCAGTATCCGGAGGCCCTGCGTCCGGTTCGAGGGACCCTACGCGTCGGACCCAACGGGTCGGGGGTTCCCCAACTACAATGTGTCACTCGATGGCGAGTGGTTCTTGATAGTGACGCGCGGAGGCGATTCCAATGTCCCGGCACTTCCGGTCGTGCAGAACTGGTTCGCAGAGCTGAAGGAACGGGCACCTGTCGATCGAGCTCGCAACCAGTCTCGTGTGGCGTCAGAAAAGCACATCTTCGAACACATTTCGTCAATCCTCGTGAAGAAGCCGAGCGACGGCGACCCGGACGGCGCCGCGGAAGTCACCCGCCAGCGTCTCGACGTGGTCGACGTCTCCGACGACCCACAAGCCGCAGAGCCGAAGAGCGTGGTCGTGGCGTTCCAATGCACCTCGTGCCGGAAGCTACTGCACGTGGAATTCTCCGTCAGCCCGTTCGAGTCCGCCGGTGGATCGAGCGACGGCATTGTCTGTCCGGGGTGCGACCACCCACTTCGGCTGCGGTTGCCGGGGCCGGTGCGCAAGGTCCTGCCCGCCGACTAAACCCCGGTCACTTGTGTTGTCCATGGAAAGCGAGGCTGTAGTCTCGCAGGCCTGCAGGCCTGCGCTACGGATGCTATGCGAGAGCTCAGGTGTTAGGCGGACGTTTCCTGTGGGACGGCGGCGGTTCTTTTGGCCGGCAACACGACGTCCGCATTCCGGACCACGTGCTGGCCTCGCTCGCGGCGAGCGCAGAGGGGATGCGGGAGAAAAATTCCTACTCCTTGGCTTTCTCTCGCGCATACAGGACGGCGAACTCGGCTTCCATTTGCTCGTTGCGATCGCGAGCGGCTCGCGCCTGGTCCGACCGGGTCTGTAGACAGTCGAAACACACCGACCCGGGTATGGTTTCACCTTCCGTCGACAGGCCCTGCTCCGTCATGTACTTGGCCAGAAGTTCAGCCGTGTGCTTCTGGGCCTTGTAGAAATCCGAGTAGCTGAACCCGTCGGCAATGGCCCATGGAATCCACCCGTTCTCGTCGCGAGCATCGAGCGTCGCGCCTTGCTCGATGAGATAGTCGACAACGATGTTGGCCCCCCTGAATGCGGCCCCGTGGAGGGCTGTTTCCATGAGGTCGTTCACCGCATTGACGTCGTTCCCAAGCTCGACGCACATCGTCACCGCTTCGAGCACCTCTTCTTCTTGCCCGGAGAACGTCCCGCCATCCTCCCCAGGATTCCAGATGTCGAGCCCGGCGGCCACCATCAGCGGCGTCGAATTCTCGGCGCTCGGGATGTTCGGGTCGGCGCCCACCCCGACCAAATATCTCATCGCCTCGACGTCCGTGACTTTGGCTGCCAGGAAAAAGGCGGTCGCGCCGAGGCGATTGAGGCGACTTCGTTGCCCGTCCTTCATCCCATTCCGCGTCATCCGGGCGTCGACATCGACACCCTTCGCGACCATCTTCCGCATGACGTCGAGACTCTCAACGGTCCCCGCAGGAATCGGTCCCGGCGTGCCCTGACAGCAGTTCATGCGGCGTGTTCTCACCGTCTGATGGAACGCGTTCCAGCCTGCTCCGGCCAGATTGGGGTCCGCCCCCCGGTCGAGCAAGTAGTCCGCCAACGCCCAGTTGGCGTTCGCAGCCGCGACCACCAGCGCACTCTGGCCATCCGACAGCGCGTCGTTGACGTCGGCCCCCGCCTCGAGCAGGACGCGCGTGGCGTCAAGATGCCCCGCACGGACGGCGAACAAGAACGGCGTAAAACCGGTCGGCGACGCACTCGCGAACAATCCCCGACGAGGGGCGGGGCCGTTGTCCCGTGCGGTACGCGCGTTGATCTCCCCACCGACCTCGGCGAGCACATGGATCGCCTCGGCGTGTCCCTCGGCAGCCGCCCACATGAGGGCGCTCTGGCCATGCACCTCGTCACGGGCGTTGATGTCGGCCCCGTAGCTCACCAGCACACGAATGGCATCGGCGTTGCCTGTCCGCGCAGCCGTCATCACCGCCGTTTCCCCCTCCGGTAACGTCGTGTTCGGATCAGCCCCCGCCTGCAGCAGGCGCTCGATGACTTCTGCGTTCCCATGCAGGCTCGCTAGCGACAATGGCTGGACGCCGTATCGGTTAACGACGGTCACGTCCGCCCCAGCGTCGAGCAACAGTGCGACGAGCGCCTGATCGTCCCGATACACGGCCCAGTGGAGTGCGGTCGCCCCATCGACGGCCGTCACGTTCACGTCGACGCCCTGGTCGAGCAAGGCACGCACAGCCTCCCGATCGACGTCTCGGACTGCCTCGAGAAGCGGGATGTCTGCCGCTTTAGCCGAGACGAGGGCAGGCAGGCAGACCACCGTCATCAGCAACGGGACGATTCGCCAGGCGCTTCGATATGCCACCGTCGTGCTCCTCATGCTGACTTCCGCTCCAGGAAGGATCTCGTCACAGATCCGTCAGCCGCCCAGTGCTGTCGGACAGCGCGTCCACGTGAACGCCCACCTTGTCGAGCACACTCAGCCCCATGTTCATGAACGGCGTGTGCATCGCGTACTTCAGGTGTCGGTTGCCCTTGAGTGTCCCGCACCCACCGCCGACGAGCGAGATCGGTAGGTCGTAGGGCGTGTGCTTGTCGCCGTCGCCCATACCCGCGCCCCACAAGAAGATGGAATGGTCCAGCAGGGTCCCATCGCCGTCTGGCGTCGACCGCATCTTCTCGAGGAACCGCGCGAACAGCGACATGTGGTACGTGTTGATCTTCGTGTACTGCGCGGTGTTGTGCTGGTCGAGCTGGTGATGCGACACGGTGTGATGTCCCTCGGGCACGCCGATCTGAGGGTACGCGCGCCCACTGAGCTCTCGGCCCATCTGCATACAGCTCACCCGGGTGACGTCCGCTTGGAATGCCAGCACCAGAAGATCGTGCAGGATCTTGACGTGCTCATCGTAGTCGTCCGGCACACCGTCCGGCTGCTCCAAGTCAGGGAGCGGCGTCGTCGCGCTGTTGCGCTCCGCCCGCTGGATCCGTCGTTCGATCTCACGGACGGAATCGAGGTACTCCTCCACCGTCGTGCGGTCGCTGACACCCAGACGCCTCTCGAGCCGGCTGATGCTGCTGGAGACCGAATCGAGGATGCTGCGGTCGGTCTTCATCTGTGCCAAACGAGCTTCGATGCTGCCGCCATCTCCGAACAGCCGCTGAAACACCACCCGCGGGTCGCGCTCATGCGGAAGTGGGGTCGTCGCGGTTCGCCAGGAACTCGAGTTCAGATACGCACAGCTGTAGCCATTCTCGCAGTTGCCGACTTGGAAGCTGGAATCGATGGTCAGCTCGAGTGACCGCAGTGACGTGTCTGCGCCGAGCCTGTCGGCCGCATACTGATCCAGGGTTTTTCCCGCCTTGAGGTCGGCACCCTCAGTGCGGCGCGGCAGCACTCCGCTGAGCCAGCCGCCGTGAGCACGCGTGTGGACCCCACCGCCTTCATTCGGGCTCACCACACCGCTGTTGCTCAGACCGCTCAGGACGGTCAACTGGTCGCGGAAGGGCGCGAGTGGAGTCAAGGTCGGCGTTAGCTCGAAGTTCGCCCCCCCGGCCCCCTTCGGATGAAAGCTCGGCAAGAACATGCCGTTCGGGACATAAAAGAACCCCAACCGCGGGACGGGGCTCGCGGCCGTCTGCGCAGCAGCCGTGAGCGCCGGCGCCATGGCATCGAGAAACGGCAGTGCCACAGTGGCCCCAAGCCCACGAAGAATGGTCCGTCTTGGCAAGTGTGTCTTCGTGACGATCATGATTGTCCTCTCTCGCATACGACGGTCACGGAGCCGCGGACTCAACGTCGGTGGCGTGAGCGCTTCTCCGATGCAGGAACGGATAACTCTGCACGATGCCGCGCACGATCGCGTGCGACGAGTACTCGGTCGCCGCGGCGTTCCTCACGATCGCCCGCAAGGCCGGCATGTCGTAGTACTCGGCGCCTCGACCCAGGGCGTAGATGAGCAACTTCTCGGTCACGGTCATCACGAACCGCTCTGGACGCTGCACGAGTGCGCTGGTGAGATCGACAACACCGTCGAACGGCGTGCCGTCAGGGAGCGCGCCGGAGGCGTCGATCACATTGAACGATTCGTCGACGGTGCGCCACCGGCCGACCGCATCGAAGTTCTCGAGTGCAAAGCCAGCCGGGTCGATCACATTGTGGCAGCTGGCGCACACGGGATTCGCCCGATGCTGCGACATCCGCTCCCGCAACGTGGCCACCTTTTGTTGGGTCCGCTTGTCATCAAGTGCCGGAATGTTCGGCGGCGGATCCGGCGGGGGCGTCCCTAGGACGTTATCCAAAATCCACTTTCCGCGATTGACCGGCGAGGTCCGGATCGCGTGGGACGTGATCGTCAAGACGCTTCCATGCCCCAGGAGCCCGCGGCGCGGGCTCTCCGCGGGTAGGGTCACGCGCCGAAACTGACTGCCCCTTACCTTCGGGAGGTCGTAGTGCCGGGCCAGCCGCTCGTTCAGATAGGTATAGTCGGCCGTCAGAATCTCGACCAGGCTGCGGTCCTCGCGAATGATGCTGTCAATGAAGAGCTCGGTCTCACGAAGCATGGCCTGGCGGAGCGATTCGTCGAACACGAGCGAGTAGGGATCGCCCGGTCGCACGACCGTTTCCAGGTTCCGCAGCTGTAGCCACTGGCCGGCGAAGTTGTCAGTCAAGGCACCCGACCGGGGGTCGGCCAGCATCCGCGTCACCTGACGATCCAGCTCTTCTGGATCGGTCAAGCGCCCGTCTTCCGCGACGACGAGCAGTTCCTCGTCAGGGATGCTGCTCCAGAGAAAGAATGACAGGCGAGACGCCAGCGCCAGATTGCTCAGCTGATACACGCCCGAGGCTGAGGCGCTCGCCGCGGCGTCGCGGCCGTCAGATTCGATCCGGTAGAGGAACTCTGGACTGACCAGGAGCCGCCGGAGCGCCAGCTCGACTCCGTCATCGAAGCTACCGCCATCCGCCCGACTCGCCTGGTAGAAATCGAGCAACAGGTCAACGTCTTCGTCGAGGACGTATCCTCGGTAGGCTCGCCGCGCCAACCTCGCCACGATCGTTCTCGCGCACGGCTCTTCCTCGACCGCGGTCGCGGGCCGGCAGACGAACACCCGCTGGCGGCTCGGCGTGTCACCCGAACCCACCGCGTCGTACGGCCCGGCGATCGCCACGCTCGTGACCGTCGGCATCCGCCCACCCAATCCAGGATTCCCCGAGATGCGCGGGTTTTCGAACACCTCCCGGACCTGCTCGACCAGCGGCGTCGGCTTCTTGTAGAACGTCACGCCAACAGCGCGAGGACCGGCACCGACCGGAACACGGACCTCGTACTTACCGTCGGTGGCATAGACGACCGCGGTCGTGTTCGTTTGGATTCGTGCGGCCGGCTCCGGCTCAGATTCCGGCTCTGGCTGCGGGAGCGTAAACAGCTGAATTTGCTCGCCGTCTACGGTCAGCTCCAAATGATGCGGCTCTTGCAGGTTTCTATCTCCCGCGACTTCCAGGCTGAAGACGTACTCGGCATCCTGCGGAAAGTGATGCTCGACCAGCAGCCCGCCACGCGTGCCGAACGGCAACTCCTCGCGCTGCTGCTGCTGCTGCATGTCCTGTGCGATCCGGTAGATGGCCGAGTCGACCGCGGGCGGGGGACTTCCGACGGCCATCCGGCTAATCATCCGAGCCGCAGAGAGATAGCGCTCCATCAGCGACTGCGACATCCTGAGGACGCCGGCGATGTTGTCGAAGCCGTAGCTGGCATCGTCGGCCGGAAGGAAATCGACGATCTCGAGGTCGAGAGCCAGCAGGTCGCGGATGGCGTTCTGATACTCGGCTCGGTTGAGTCGATGGAAGGTCTCCGTGCGGCCCGGGTCCCGCGCTGAAGCCCAGGCGCCGTCGAGCTCGGTCTCGAGCCATGTCGCGAACCGGTCCATCGTCGAGTCGTCGGGGCGAGGTCGACCAACGGGTGGCATGATGCCACCACGGACCTTGCGGACGACCTTCTCCAAGACCTCCGCATAATCGCCGGCGTTGGCGATATCGAGCGCCTCGAGTGACAGCCCGCCGGTCTTGAGCCGCTCGCTATGACAGGTGATGCAGTATCGGCTGAGCAGCGCCTGTGCGGACGCCGGTTCGACCGGCTGTTGCTGCCCTGCAACCGCAGGATCGCTCGCAAGGAGCGCGGTGGTTGCCAGGAGACTGACAACCGGTAACAGCCGACCCGTGCGCATGTGCCGATCCTCCACCTTGCCGAATATCCTCATAAATATCCCCCAATCCTACCCCGTCCAGACCGCCGGGGGATAAGATTCTCGGATCTGCACCAGGGGCGGTTCCGACCCGAGATTCGGCCCTGGAATCCTCGTTCTCCAATACGCTTGGCCTACCATGTCCGGTGCCGACACGTCGCCTATCGTCGCCGTCGACGGCCTGACGTTCACGTATCGGGCCGCCAGCACACCCGCCGTGCGCGACCTCTCCTTCCGCGTTGCCCCGGGCGAGATCCTCGGCTTCCTCGGCCCGAGTGCGCCGGCAAGTCGACGACCCAGAACGTCCTGATCGGCCTGCTGACGGGGTACGGCGGCACCGTCTCCGTGTTCGGCGAAGACCTCCGAACGTGGGGCGCGGACTACTACGAACGAGTTAGCGTGTCGTTCGAGCTGCCAAACCACTATCTGAAGCTGACAGGCCTGGAAAATCTCTCCTATTTCCGGTCCCTCTACAGCGACGAAACCCAGCCGCCCGACGCGCTCCTCGACCTCGTCGGCCTGCAGGACGACGGCGAACGACTGGTCTCGCAGTATTCGAAAGGCATGAAGACCCGGCTGGGCGTCGCACGCGCGTTGCTCAACAACCCTGACCTGATTTTCATGGACGAGCCGACGGCGGGGCTCGATCCCGTGAACGCGCGCCGAATCAAGGACCTCATTCAGACACAGAAGCAAGATGGGCGGACCGTCTTCCTCACGACGCACGACATGACCGTCACCGACGAGCTGTGCGATCGCGTGGCGTTCATCGTGGACGGCGAGATTCGATTGATCGAGTCGCCGCGCGATCTGAAGCTCGCTCACGGCGAGCGGACCGTCCAGGTCGAATACGGGAGCGATGGCCACACCGAGCGCCGGGAGTTTCCCCTGGTCGGCCTCGGGGAGCGTGCCGAGTTTCTCGACCTGCTCCGCGGCGGCGCGATCCAGACGCTCCACACGCAGGAGGCAACGCTGGAGGACGTCTTCATCCGGGTGACGGGGCGGGAGCTGACGTGAGATGACGCGGCTGCTGGCGACGGTTCAGCTCGACGCGCGGCTGCAGTTGCGCAACGGGTTCTATTACGCGGTTGCCTTCTTCCTCGCGTGCTGGTTCGTCGTGCTCACGCAGTTACCGGGTGTGGACTGGGGGTTCGTCCTGCCGGCGGTAATCCTCGGCAACCTCTCCATGGTCAGCTTCTACTTCGTCTCGGGTCTGGTGCTGCTCGAGAAGGGCGAGGGCACGCTCCACGCGCAGGTCGTCACGCCGCTAGGCGATAGGGTGTACCTGGCGTCCAAGATCGTCACGCTGGCCGCGCTCTCGCTGGTCGAGCACCTCGTGATCGTCGGCTCGGCGTACGGGCGTGGTGCCGACCCCTTCGCGCTGGTCGCCGGTGTCTTGCTGGCGTCCGTGCTCTACTCGCTCTGTGGCTTCGTCTCGGTAGCACGGTACGACTCGATTAACGAGTATCTGTTGCCTTCCGTGTTCTACGTCGCCGCGCCCCAACTTCCGCTACTCCACCATCTCGGGATTTGGGACAGCTGGTTGCTATATCTGCATCCGATACAGGCGCCGCTCGTTCTCATCCGCGCCGCCTTCGAGCCGACATCGGTGTGGGAGTGGGTCTACGGATTGGCGTACTCCGGTCTCGCCGTTGGCGTGCTGTTCCGGTGGAGTCAGCGGGCGTTCGGTCGCTTCATCATCGCCGGCGAGGGAGCGCGGTCATGCTGACCGTCACCCACGTGCTCCGGTCGCTCGGCCCGATGGACATCAAGAGCGTGCAGCGCGACGCGATGCTGAAGTGGCTCGCCCTCTACGTCGGGGTCCTCGCCATGCTGGCGGGCTGGGGTCTCCCCCCCCCTCGCCGCCTGGAGCGAAGAGCGGTTTGATTTCGACCTGACCGCCTACTACGCGCTGATTATGAGCTTCCTCGCCATGGCGGTGCCCGCGATCACGGGTGGCGTGGTCGGCTTTCTCCTGCTCGACCAGCGCGATGACCGCACGCTGACCGCCCTCCGCGTCACGCCGCTGACCTTGGACGGCTGCCTCATCTACAGGACGACGGTCCCGACGCTGGTGAGTGCGGTCCTGGTCGTACTGTTCGTCCCGGTCGCCGGCGTCGTCCCGCTGGAGATAGGCGACGTACTGCTCATCGCCCTCCTGGCAGCACCGCAGGCGCCACTCTATGCGCTCTTCCTCGACGCGTTCGCCGCCAACAAGGTGCAGGGCTTCGCACTCGGGAAAGCCATGGGCGTCATGATGTGGCCACCGATGTTCGCTTACTTCGCGCCGGCCGAATGGCAGTGGGCCTTCGGTCTGGTGCCCACGTACTGGCCCGTGAAGATCTTCTGGATGGTGGACGCGGGCGACGCCGGCGTCTGGCTCGTCGCCGTTATCGGTATCGCCTATCAGGCGCTCGTCCTGGCGCTCCTGCTGCGGCGTTTCAATCGAGTCGTAACTCGGTAGCACAGTCCCCGGACTACGGTGTTGACGATGTGTCCGGCCGTTCAATCAGTCATTCCGGATCCACGAGCACCGCGATCCGCGCTGTGACTTCAGCGACCGTGCCCGCTGACGCGCGATCGAAACGGACCGCATGGCGGGCACGCCAGTCCATGCTCTTGATCTGATCCGAGAGAATTGCGCCTTGGGCCTTGCCTCCCTCTGGAAGGATCACCTCGAACGGATAGCCCTTCACCCGACTCGTCAGCGGGCAGAACAGCGCGAGACCGACCCGGCGGTTGTACGCCCGTGGTGAGATGACGAACGCCGGGCACCGTCCAGCCTGTTCCTGGCCGGCCTGTGGGTCGAATTGCAGCCAGACAATGTCGCCGCGCTCCGGTACGTACCTCTTGGCCACTACCAGATTTCCCGACCGGCAGGTGGTCCGGTCTCGACCTCGGCATGTACGTTCTCGTCCGTGATGCCTCGTAGCAGCGCTGCCAAGTCATACTTGGGCTCCCGCGTCGGGCGGATGATCAGTTCGCCGTCTTCAAGCGAAAGGTCGACCTCCGACCCAGCCTCGACGCCGGCCTGTTCGGCGAACGCCTTCGGGATTCTCAGCCCGAGACTGTTGCCCCATCTCCGTATCCGTGTCTGCACCGCAGTCTCCAAGGATATACATTGAGTATACTTTCTTTAGGATATCCCGTCTAGAGCTTCGTAGTCCTTAGAGCTCGGGCTCGTGACCGCATGCCCCTGCCATCTCCCAGCCGCCACTCTCGGCCTGGCGCCAATAGCGGATGCTCGGGAACCCCGGCGCGTCGTCATAGGGGTCGATGCGGACGAAGCTGTAGCAGGGTGGGAGGTCCTCTGGCCGTAGCGCGCTCAGCAGCTCCGCGTCGGTGGCACCGACCGACTCCTGCAACCGCCCGTACTGCACCGGTGTCATCGTCCGCTGCCACGCGCCGCCATTGACCACGACCGGCGTGAGCGCGTTCCGGATCGGTGAGAACCCGTCGACGATGACGGTGCGACCTAGCCGGGTCAGCTCCAGCACCCGCTGGCGCCAGTCGACCAGGTGCGTGTGTCCATGCACGAAGACGGCAATCGGGCGACTGCCGGCCGGGAGCGACGCCTGCGCCGCCTCCAGCCGTCGCGCATACGTGAGGTCGCGCGTGCGCCAGAAGTAGTCGAACAACCCGCCGCGAGTGTCCGGTGTGCGCGGACACGCCGCGACGGGTGGGCCGCGCGGGTCGATCTGGGTCACATAGCGCTCGAAGCGGCGCCGCGCGCGTCGGACGGCCGCCCGATAGTCGCAGAGCGCGTTGAGATCGTCGTCGCTCAGCTCGTCCATCAGCGCCGAGAGCGCCCCTGCGTCGAGGGCACGATCGGCCACCGGCCTGAACCGATCGTCGTCCGGCAACGATTCGACCACGAACGACGGCCCCTCGGCCTTGACCGCGGAGAGATCCCACGTCGGCGGCTGCGTGTCGCCGGCGTCGAGGTCGACGCGGAACTGCTGCCACGGCATCCGGAAGAGGACGTAGCGCAACAGCCGTGATGCGGCCTGACCGAGGTCCGCTGTGCCGTCGGCGACCAGGCCGTACGCCAGCCCGGCACCCGCGTCGGCGAAGTTGTCCACCACCGAATAACGCTCTTCCATCTCATCGAAGAACGCCGCGACGGCGAACGCACCCCACGGCCGAGCCAGATGCTGCTGGCCGGACCGCTCGATGAACGGCGACGGCCAGTCGTCGAAGCGATTGGCACGCCCGCCGATCTGATGCCCGTGCTCGGCATAGATCTGGCCGTCGTCCGACCCCCAATGGCCGGCAGTTGCCACCATCGCGCGATCGCGGGGCGCGCCGAGCGCCTGCTCGACGCGGGCGCGAACCGATGGAAGCAACAGCCCGGCATCGTGATCCCCCGGCACGACCACGACCCGGTTCGACCCGGACCGCGCGAACGCGGCCAGCGCCTCGATCTCCGGCGCGTGCGCCGCGAGCACGCGACCTAGCCTCGCCAGCACCTCAGCCGCGCTGCACCCCAGCGCGGCGTCGTCGTAGCGGCAGTCGTCGTCGAGCGATTGCCACAGCTCGAACGTGTCGCCGTTCAGGATCAGATCGGCAGCTCCGCCACCCTCGACGTCCAGCGCGCGGAGGAACGCGACGAATTCGTCCGTCCAGCGAAAATCCTCCTTAGCATGCCACGCGCCCGAGGCGTCACGGCCGACCCCCATATGCAGGTCACCGATCACCGTGACGACTCGATCGCTCCCGTCGTCGGGTTGAGCGCGACCCGCCGCGCCGGGGGCGAACAGCAGGTGACCGGTCAGGGCGGCCACGACCGTCAGTAGGACGAACGCCCGCGAGCACATCGGGGATCTATCGCGCGAGCGAGATGCGGACGATTTCCTCATCGTTCCGCGCGATGATGTGGCGGTTGGCGTACGCGGGATGCGACCAGTTGACCACCGGCCCTTGCGCTCGACGGCGCACATACGGGCTCGTCGGCGTAATCAGGTGCGCTCGGCTGATCTCCTCGTACCCCTCGGGCGAGAGGGTCGCGATGACGAGATCGCCACCATCGGTGTTGATGAAATACCGGTCGCCATGCCGCACGAAGAAGGCTGTGGCCCAGCTCGCGCGCTCACCGATCAGCGCCTCGGTTTCCCACACGCGCTTGCCGGTCCGAAGCTCGAGGCAGCGCAGGACACCGTGGCCGTCGACGCCATAGAGGTAGTCGCCCTGGATGACCGGCGTGCTGATCACGGAATCGAGGGTGTCAAACACCCGACCATACTCCGGATCACTTTCACCGACGCCCTCCCACACCAACGTCGCGTCGGGGTGGGTCTCGGCCAGCCGCATCATCCGCGCGCCGCCCCACTGGGACGTGACGAACAGATAGGGCCCGCCGCGGACAGCGGTCGAGATCGCCATCCCCATGTCGACGATGTGGGGCACTTCCCAGTAAACCTCGCCGGTCGCCGGGTCGAGCGCGCTGATCGCGCGCGGGTGCCAGATGATCAACTGCGGTGCGCCCCCCGCCTCGATGAGAATCGGCTGCGAGTAGCCCGGTTCCCAATCCGAAGACAGCGCCTGCCACAGGACGTCACCGGTCCGCTTGTCGAACGCGACGACCTTGGCGTCCGGCTCTCCCCCGACCAGACAGATCAGCCGGTCGCCGTCTACGAGCGGCGCCCCAGTGATACCCCACGACGGCACCGATGCGTTGAAGTCGCGAACGTAGTCGGTGTGCCACAGCACCCGACCGTCAGCCACGTCGAGCGCGAAGAGATTGCCCATCGCACCCAGCGCGTACACTCGATCGCCGTCGACCGTGGGTGTCGCCCGCGGGCCGGTCGCGTAGGCGAGCTGCAAGCCAGCGTAGTTGGTCTCCCATTCGTGGGTCCAACGCACGTCACCGCTCTGTTCGTCCAAGACGACCAGGCGCTCGACGACCTCAGTGGTACGTGGGTCCAGTCGGCGCGCATCGGTCACGAAGACGCGCCCGTCGGCGACCGCAGGCCCCGCATACCCGCCACTGATTGGCATGCGCCAAGAGACCGGCAGCCCGCCCTCGGGCAACGTCTCGACGATGCCGGTCTCCGTCCAGACACCCAACCGGCCGCTGCCGCGCCACTCGGGCCAGTCGTCGGCGTGGATCGGCGCGACGACGATAGAGAATACCCAGACGACAAGGGCCGCTGTCGGCGGTCGTGTCACCGAGGTCATCGGCGCTCTGTCTGTTCTGGGGGCCGACTACGCCCGCGCAACCGCTTGCTCCACCGCACGCTTCGTGAAGACGGGGATCATCGCGCGGCGGTAGTCAGCGCTAGCGTGGATATCCGCGTTCAGGTCGTCAATCCCCGTACCCGCATCCGCTACCGCCGCCGCGATCGCCTCGGCGGTGGCCGGCTGCCCGGCGAGCGCCGCCTCGACGTTCGTCAGGCGAACCGCTTGGGCGCTGGCGCCGGTCAATCCGATGCGCGCCGATCGAATCACCCCGTCGGCAACGTCGACGGCGGCCGCCACCCCGACGACGGCAAATCGCGAGGCACGCTGGTAGAGCTTGGCATACGCTGCGGTTCGTACCGGCGCGAATGTGACCTTGACGAGGATCTCGTCGCGGGCCAGGTCGACCGTGAAGACGCCCTGGAAGAACCCGGCGGCCTTCACGACGCGTGACCCGGTCGGGCCGACGAGGTGGAAATCGGCGTCGACCGCGAGCATAACAGCCGGATAGTCGGCTGCCGGATCCGCATGCGCGAGGCTGCCGCCGAGTGTGCCGCGGTTTCGTACTTGCGGATCGCCGATCGCCGCCGCTGTTTCGGCAATCGCCGGGCAGCGTTCGCGCAGCAGTGGCGACGACGCCACATCGTGGTGCACGGTGCCCGCACCGATCTCGATCGCGCCGTCATCCTCGCGAATCCCAACCAGTTCCGGGATACGGGCGATATCGACAAGGACGGTCGGCTCGCTGAGTCGGAGCTTCATGAGGGGGACGAGGCTGTGCCCGCCGGCGAGGAGCTTCCCCGCGCCGTTCGCCGCTTTGAGCTTCGCCAGCGCATCGTCAAGCGACGTCGCGCGTGTGTAGTCGAACGCGGTCGGGATCACGACTGGCCTCCGTGGATGATGCGCCAGAGCTTCTCGGGCCGCAGCATCATGTCGACATGTTTCACGCCGAACCCACTCAGCGCGTCGACGGCGGCAGACACGACGCTCGGGGTCGACCCCAGCGTCCCGGCCTCGCCGACCCCCTTGGCGCCCAGCGGGTTCACCGGTGTCGGTGTCACCGTGTTGTCGAGCTCGAAGCGCGGGAAGTCCGCGGCGCGGGGGATCGCGTAGTCCATGAGTGAGCCGGTCAGCGGCTGACCATCCTCGCCGTACACCACCTCCTCGATCATCGCCTGGCCGATCCCCTGCGCGAGCCCGCCGTGGATCTGACCTTCGACTATGAGCGGATTGATCAGGTGGCCCGCGTCGTCCACTGCCACCAGCTTCAGGAGCTTCGGCTCACCCGTATCTCGATCGATCTCGAGCATCGAGATGTGACAGCCGAACGGATACGTGTTGTTGGCCGGCTCGAAGAAGGCCTCGTCGCTCAGGCCCGGCTCGAGCCCCTCCGGGAGCGGGACCGGGCGATATGCGTAGGCCGCCACTTCCCCGAACGACTTAGCGGACCCCGGCGACCCCTTCACACTGATCGCGCCGTCCTCGAAGACGAGGTCGGCCTCGTGCGCTTCCAGGAGCGCCGCGGCGAACTTCGCCATCTTTGTCTTGACCTTGCCGCCGGCAAGGTGCAGTGCGGTGCCCCCAACGGCCTGCGAGCGGCTGCCGAACGTCCCGATCCCCTGCTTCACGACACCGGTGTCACCGTGGTGGATCCTGATGTGATCGATCGGGACGCCGAACTGGTCCGCCAGCATCTGTGCGAACGTCGTCTCGTTGCCTTGGCCGTGCGGCGAGGCACCGGTCGTCGCGCTGATCCGGCCGTCGCGCTCGACGGTCACCTGTGAGTGCTCCCACCCACCGGTCGGGAGCGACGACGACGGACCGAGGCCGCACACCTCGACATACATCGATAGGCCGAGACCGACGAGCCGCCCTTCCGCTCTCGCCGCGGCGCGCTTCGCCTTCAGCTCCGCCCACCCCGCAAGCTCCAGCGCGCGGTCGAGCGCCTTTGCGTAGTCACCCGAATCGTAGACGGCGCCCATCTGCGTCGTGTACGGAAACTGGTCCGGCTGGATGAAGTTCTTGCGGCGCACGTCGGCCGGGTCCATCTGGAGCTCACGTGCCAGCATGTCCATGGCCCGTTCGACGAAATAGGTTGCTTCCGGACGACCAGCACCACGGTAGGCGTCCGTCGGCGTCTTGTTCGTGAACACCTCGGTGAGCGCGGTTCGCACCGCCGGGATGGCGTAGGTCGCGTTCGCCATCAGCTGCGTCAGCGTCGGAATGGCCGCGGTCAGCAGCATGTTGTACGCGCCGACGTCCGCGACGAGCCGCAGCTTCAGGCCAAGCACCGTGCCGTCGCGCTTGGCGGCGAGGTCGACGTAGCCGATGATGTCGCGTCCGTGAGTCGTGGCGAGAAACGCCTCGGAGCGGTCCTCCGCCCACTTGACGGGGATGCCGAGACGCTTTGAGATGGCCGCCGCGACGTACTCCTCGCCGTAGATATTTATCTTGGCACCGAAGCCACCTCCCACCTCCGGGGCGATCGCGCGCACCTGGTCTTGGCCGAGACCGGTCATCGACGCGATAAACGATCGCAGGATGTGCGGGTTCTGGGTCGACGACCAGATCGTCATCACCTCTTTCCCCGACTCGTAATGCGCCACGACGCCGCGCGGCTCCATCGCCGTCGGGGCGAGCCGTTGGTTGACCATGCGCTGGGAGATCACGACCTCGGCGTCGGCGAACGCCTGGTCGATGGCGGTGTCATCGGAGTTCCCCTCCGCGTCGACGCCAGTGCCGCTCGGCACGAACGGGACGGCCAAGTTGTTCGCGAACTCCGGGTGGATGATCGCCGGCGTGCCGGTCATCGCCGCTTCCGTGTCGACCACGGCGGGCAGCCGATCGTAGTCGACGACGATGGCGTCGGCCGCGTCCCGCGCGACGTAGCGATCGGTCGCCACCACGACGGCCACCGGCTCGCCGACATAGCGGACGACATCGACGGCCACCGCCCGATGTTCCGGAGACGGGAAGGGCGTGCCGATCGGCATCGGGTCGAGGAAGTTGGCGATCTGCGCGCCAGTGTAGACCGCCTCGACACCATTGATCGCCTCCGCCGCGCTGGTGTCGATCGAACGGATCCGGCCATGGGCCACGTCGCTCCGTCGAAAGGCAAGGTGCTGCATCCCAAGGATCTTCACGTCGTCGACGTAGGTGCCGCGCCCCTGGATGAGGCGCGGGTCCTCGCGGCGCTTGACGCGCTCGCCGACCAGCTTTGGCAACACGGGGGACGCAGGCATGCTCACCTCTTGTTCGCGGCGTACTGAATCGCGTTGACGATGTGCTGATA